>NZ_LT607410.1:5424711-6049422 GCF_900091515.1 Micromonospora purpureochromogenes
GGTCACCCGGTCGCGCCCCAGCCGGACGATCTCCATCGTCTGCTCGGTGTGGGCCACCATCATGGTCAGGTACACCACGTCGAGGGTGCCGAGTGCGGTGTCCGTCGGGCCCGCGGTCGCGGGGCGGGTCGCCTGCGGGGTCGGGGCGTCGGCGCAGCCGGCAGCCGGCAGCAGGGCGGCGAGCACGACGAGCAGCAGCGCCCGCGCCGCGCCACGCCTGGCCGGGTCGCGCCGAGGGGCGGATGCGGCCCGCACCGGCACGGGCCGTACCCGTCCGGTCAGACCTGCGACCACAGCGCCGGCACGTTCGGCGGTTCCCAGCCCGGGATCGCGGTGTGCGCCTGCCGGCACCGGTAGGTCAGCCCGTTGTAGGTGACCTGGTCACCGACCTGGTAGGCGCGACCAGCGGTCCAGCTGCCGCTCGGGGCGGGCGGGGTGGTGGGAGCCGGCGGCGTCGGGGTGGGCGAGCTGGTGGGGGTCGGCGTCGGGCTGGGGGTCGGACCGCCGCCGCCGATCTGCACGTCCACGCAGGAGTAGAACGCGTTGGCGGTGTCCGCGATGTTCCACACCGCGAGGATCTTCTGCCGGCCGGAGAAGCCGCCGAGGTTCACCGTGTGCGACACGGTGGCGCCGGGCTGCTGGCCGCCCCCGTTGAAGACGCCCACCCGGGTGCCGCCGATGAAGTACTCCCAGTTGCTGGTGGCGTGCCGGGCGGTGTTGGTCCAGGTGAACGTCACCGAGCTGCCGACCGAGGTGGCCGGCCAACCCCGGCTGTCGTCGTTCAGGACGGCGAACTGGGCGATGTTGGCGTGGCAGTTGCGCAGCCCCTTCGGGCCCTCGACGCTCTGCGGCTCGTACTTGATCTGCCCGCAGTCGGGCACCCGGTTCTGCGCGCAGAGCGCCTGGCGGCTGGGCGGTCCGGAGACGTAGCCGTGCGCCTGGGCGGGGGCGGCGACGGCGAGCGAGGACACGACGGCGCCCGCCGCCAGGACCGGGACGGTGACTCTTCGACGCATGATGGCAACTCCTCGGCTTCGGCCTGCTGAAGGTGCCATCAACATAAATTAAACTTTGTTAACAGTAAAGACTCCTGTCGATAAAAACATCGACGCTCGTGAGCCTGTCTCCGCTCAGAGCAGCAGCAGGCCGCCCTTCTCGTCGACCCGGTCGGCGGAGTCGTCGTCCAGCCAGACGCCTCCGCTGGCGAGGTACCGGAAGCGGTACTCGCCGGGGCCGAGCTTCACGGTCACCGTCCGGGTGCCGTCCCGGCGGGCGACCAGCTCGTGCCGGCCGGGCTCCCATCCGTTGAAGCAGCCGACGACGCTGACCGGGCCGGGCGGGGTGTCCCGGGGCAGGCAGAAGGTGACCCGGGTCTGGTTGCCGAAGAGCTTGTTGCGCTTGATCACGTGGTCCTCCGGGGTCGAGGCGGTTCACCAGGCCCAACGCGCGACACGCCGGGGGCGAAACGCCGTCCGGCCGGATCCACTCACGGCATTTCGCCCCCAACGGCCCCGCCCTGGCGCACCCTGAAGTGACATGTTCTGATTCGGGGGGTTTTGATCGTGGCTACCTGTGAGGTCTGCGGCAACGAGTACTGGATGACGTTCGAGGTGCGCACGGTCAGCGGTGACACGCACACCTTCGACTGTTTCGAGTGCGCGGCGCAGAAGCTGGCGCCGATCTGCGAGCACTGCGAGGTCAAGATCCTCGGCCACGGCGTGGAGGTCGGCGGCCGGTTCTTCTGCTGCGCGCACTGCGCCCGTGCCGTGGAGGCCCAGGGCGCCGAGATCCGCGACGCGGTCGGCGCCCGCCCGGCCTGACCGCGCGCCCCGGCCCGCACCGGGCCGGGGCTCTCCGGGGTACGCGCCACCGCCCGGCCTACCATCGCGGGATGCCGCCGCAGACCACCCAGGTCCGGGTCGCCGCCTTCGCCGACCTGGACGCCCGCACCTTCCACGACCTGCTCCGGCTGCGCATCGACGTGTTCGTGGTCGAACAGCACTGCCCGTACCCGGAACTGGACGGCCGGGACGTCGAGCCCGGCACCCGGCACCTCTGGGTGGAGCGCGACGGCGCCGTGCTGGCGTACCTGCGGATGCTGGCCGACCCGGGCGGCGCGGCGCGGATCGGCCGGGTGGTGGTGGCGCCGGCGGCGCGCGGCGGCGGGCACGCCGGCCGGCTGATGACCGAGGCGCTGCGGCTGGTCGGCGACCGGCCGTGCGTGCTGGAGGCGCAGTCCTACCTGGTCGACTTCTACGCCCGGCACGGCTTCGCGGTGACCGGCCCCGAGTACGTCGAGGACGGCATCCCGCACGTCCCGATGCGGCGGCAGAGCCGACCCGGCCACCTGGGAGACATTGACGGATAGCATTTTCCGTGGGAGCCTGCGGGGCAGAGCCGTCGCGGGAGCCACGCAGGGGTTCGGGAGGGGGCAACTCCCGGCCGTCCGGGCGTCGTCGACCGACACTCCAGACCCCGGAGGCTCCATGTCCGTCCTGCTGCGCAGACGCCCCACCCCGCTGGTGGCGGCGCTGCTCACCGTCGGCGCGATCGTCGCGCTGCTGCTCACCACCGCCCTGGCCCGGTCCGCCTCCGCCCACGGATCGGTGGTGGACCCGGCGTCGCGCAACTACGGCTGCTGGCAACGCTGGGGCAGCGACTTCCAGAACCCGAAGATGGCCACCGAGGACCCGATGTGCTGGCAGGCCTGGCAGGCCGACCCGAACGCCATGTGGAACTGGAACGGCCTGTTCCGTGAGGGCGTCGCCGGCAACCACCAGGGCGCCGTCCCGGACGGCCAGTTGTGCAGCGCCGGGCACACCGCCAGCGGCCGCTACAACGCGCTCGACATGGTCGGTGCCTGGAAGACCGTGCCGACCACGACCAACTTCAGGATCAAGCTGTACGACCAGGCCAGCCACGGCGCCGACTACATCCGGGTGTACGTGACGAAGCAGGGCTTCAACGCCCTGACCAAGCCGCTGGCCTGGAGCGACCTCGAACTGGTCGGCCAGATCGGCAACACCCCGGCGACCCAGTGGAACCCGGAAGCCCAGGGAGTGTCGATCCAGGTGCCGGCGAACGCGCCGGGGCGCACCGGCCGGCACATCGTCTACACGATCTGGCAGGCCAGCCACCTGGACCAGTCGTACTACCTGTGCAGCGACGTCGACTTCGGCGGCGGGCCCGGCACGCCGCCCACCACGACGCCGCCGCCCACCAGCCCGCCGCCCACCACCCCGCCGCCCACCACCCCGCCGCCCACCACCCCGCCGCCGACGGCCGGGGGCTGCACCGCCGCCTACCGGGTCACCGCGCAGTGGTCCGGCGGCTTCCAAGGTGAGGTGGAGGTGACCGCCGGCGCCACCGCGGTCAAGGGCTGGACCGTGACCTGGACGTTCGCCGGCGGCCAGCAGGTCAGCCAGGCGTGGAACGCGACGGTGACGAGCAGCGGGTCCACCGTCACCGCCCGGAACGTCAGCTACAACGGGTCACTGGCCGCCGGGGCGAAGACGTCCTTCGGCTTCCTCGGCTCAGGCAGCGGGGCGAACCCGACCCCGACCTGCACCGCGACGCTCTGATCCGCAAGAGGCCGTGACCCGGCTGCCAGCCGGGTCACGGCCGCCCGGTCACCGATCGCGTCGACGTCGAACGTCGAAGGGCCGCGCAGGGTTGCGAACCCGGCCGCCGCGCAGGGTCGCGAACCCGGCCGCCGTCAGCCACCTTGCAACGCCCGATTGAGCCGGGCCTCGAAGTCCTCCGGCAGTGTGCCGTCCCCCTCCAGGGCGGTCCGGACGCCCTCCCGGAACACCCGGCTGAACTGGAAGTAGTGCGGCACCCGGGGCCGTACCCGGGCCTCCCGGACCGCCTCGCCGAGCAGCGCGAGGTACGGGAACCGCTCCCGCAGCGCCGCGTCGGCGTAGACGTCCGTACGGGTCGGGGCGAAGCCGCCCACCGTGAACAGCGTGCGCTGGGCCTCCTCCCGGGTCAGGAACTCGATCAGCGCCTGGGCGGCGCGCGGCTGCCGGCTCTGCTTGGCGATGGCGAGGTTCTGGCCGCCCAGCGCCGACGGGCCGGGCAGCCGGGTCACCTCGAACGGCACCCGGGGCCCCGGCGCGTCGGTGGCGGCCAGCGACCGGTAGTTGACCGGCCAGTTGCGCATGAACAGCGCCCGGCCCTCCTGGAAGTCCCGCAGGCTGCGCGCCTCGTCGCCGGGGACCGTGAAGGCGTCGCCCACCAGCAGGCCGGCGCGCCGGGCCGCGGCGACGTCGCGCAGCCGGCGCTCCCACCGCTCCCGCTGGAAGACCACCCGGTTCTCGGTCTCGTCGACGAGCCGGTCGACGCCGCCGGCCCAGAGCAGTTCCATCCCGTTGACGGTCAGCCCCTCGTACGGGCCGAACTGCCCGACGTACCCGGCGGCGGGCCGTGGCGTCGCGCCGCCCGCGCCGGTCAGCGCCGCGCTGCGGTCGATGATGGCGTCCCAGTCGAAGCGGGGCGCCCCGCCCGGGGCGGCCGGCGCCCCGCCGGTCACCAGGTCCGACCGGTAGAAGAGCAGGCCGGCGTCGGTGTTGAAGGGCAGCGCCCAGAGCGAGCCCCGGTAGCGGCAGCTGTCCAGCACCTCCGGCACGAACGCGTCGAGGTGCCCGGGGGCCAGCCGCGCCTCGTCGATCGGGCGCAGGTGGCCGGCGGCGGCGAACTCCGCGGTGAAGGTGACGTCGAGGTTGTAGATGTCCACCGCGTCGTCCGGGTCGTCGCCGGCGCCCGCCGCCTGCGCCTGGGCGATCCCCACCATCTCGCTGTGCTGCTGGTCGGTGGTGACCGGCGCCTCCCGGATCCGGGCCGGGCTCTGCGGGTGCAGCACGTTCCAGAGCTTGACCAGCTCCTTCCGCGGCCCGCCGGAGCTGGTGTCCTTGCCGCTGAGGATCACCAGCTCGCCGCGCTCCAGCGGCTCCTCCCGGGTGGCGACGTACCAGCCCAGCGTGGCGACGACACCGACCACCGTGCCGACGGCCACCCCGAACAGGAACGACGCCGGCACCCGGCGCCGGCGACGAGGATTCCCGGACGCAGCGCGCGGCTTCCGGTCGGTCACTGGCCGGCCTCCTTCTCCCAGAGTTGACGGAACAGCCCGGTCAGGGCGCGGTCCACGGTGCTCGCCTCGGCCTGCAGGCACTGCCCGCCGCTGGCCCGGGCGGTCTGTCGCAGGGTGCGGGTCCGCACCCGGTCGTCGCAGCTCGCCTCGCCGACGGCGATCACGTAGAGGCGTACCGGGGGGTCCCCCTCGACCCGGGGCACCAGGCCGCCGCTGGCGGTGTCCCGCCCGTCGGTGAGGACCACGACGGCCCGCAGGTGGTCGTCCCCGCCGCCCCGCCGGCGCACCTCGCCGATCGCGGCGTCGATGGTCCGGTACAGCGGCGTGTCCCCCGCCGGCACGGTCCGCCGCAGGCGGGCGACCAGCGCCTCGTCCCGCGCCCGGTCGGCCCGCCCGACCTCCCGCAGCCGCCCGGCGTTGTCCCGGTAGGCGGTGGAGAACGCCCACACCCCGACCTCGTCCCGGCCGCCGAGGCGGCGCAGCGAGGCGGCGATGCCGTCCACCGCCACGTCGAACCGGGTGCCCCGGCCCGCCTCCGCCAGCATCGAGCCGGACGTGTCCAGCGCCAGCAGCACCCGGGCCGGCCGCCGGGCCTCCCGGTAGCGCTGGTCGGCGGTGTTCAGGGCAAGCGTGTCGGAGCCGTCGACGAGTTCCCACTGCGGGTTGTCCAGCAGCCAGCCCGGCA
Source organism: Micromonospora purpureochromogenes (assembly GCF_900091515.1). Classification (NCBI taxonomy): domain Bacteria; kingdom Bacillati; phylum Actinomycetota; class Actinomycetes; order Micromonosporales; family Micromonosporaceae; genus Micromonospora; species Micromonospora purpureochromogenes. The sequence continues at coordinate 5,430,489 of NZ_LT607410.1, forward strand.
GCACGCCGTTCTCCTCGATCAGCGCCGGCCCGGTCCCGTCCCGGCCGGGCACCCGAAAGCCCCGGGCCAGCAACTCGTCCCGCCCCGGCCCGGTCAACCAGCGGCGCAGGTCGTCCGCGGCGGCCCGGGCGGCGGGGCTCTGCACGGAGTCCGGCCAGCGCAGCAGGACCAGGCGGTGGTCCACCCCCGGGGTCAGCTCCGGATAGAAGGCCACCAGCGCCCGGCCCGGCGCGGGACGGCCCCGCTCGACGCAGCCGTCGCCGAGCCGCTCACCGAGGTTGAACTGGACCAGCGCCTGTTCGGTGGTGACCACCGCGGGCGGCGCCGGAGCGGCCGGATCGACGGCGAGCTGCCGCTGCCGGCACAGCACGGCGGCGAGACTGCCCAGCGGGAAGCCGCGCTCGTCCTGGGCGGCCTCCAGGCGCTGTTCGACCTGCTGGCGGATCCACGCCGTGTCGGGCGCGCCGTCGTACAACGCCACGTCGACCATCCGGGCCTCGGGGGACACCGCCGGATCGGGGCGGACGACCTGCCACCCGGTGCCGGACACCCGCCGGCCCGAGGCGGTGACCGTCAGGGCCTCCCCCGGGCCCCGGCTGGCCTTGGCGAACAGCTCGGGCCAGGACAGCGAACGCTGCCGGTCCGCGTCGTCGCGGGCGGGGTCGACGCGGGCCCGCGGCACCGCCAGCACCAGCGGCGAGCGGGCCACCGTCAGGTAGTCCCGGACGGTGGTCAGGTTCAGCACCTGCTGGGACGGCATCTCGGCGCCCGGCAACCACACGTCCGGGCGCGGGCCGACGTCGGCCGGGTACCAGCCAGGCGTCCCCGGGTCCCCCTCGGTCGCCGGCCGCCCGGCGGACTCCGACCAGCCGAGCTGGAGACCCTGCGCCACCTCGCGCGGCGCGGCGGGGTAGACGAAGATGTTGGTCGTCCGGCAGCCGCCGGCCCGGGCCGTGGTCCACGACTCGTACGCGGCGGCCACCGCCTGGTAGGTCACCAGGTCGTCCGGGGCGGCGGCGACCCGCAGCTCGACCGGCCCGGCGCAGCCGCCCAGCGGCTCGGGCACGGCGGCGAGACCCACCGCCAGCAGCGCCACCAGCAGCGCCGCCACCCGGGCCCGGACCCGCGGCGACCAGCGGGCGGCGGCCGGGGCGGGACCGGTGCGCCACCGGCTGAACGGCTGCCGCCAGCGGGGCAGCACCCGGGGCCGGCCGTACTGGTCGGCCACCGGCAGTCGGCGGATCGGGATCATGAAGGCGGCCGGGCGGGCCGGTTGCGGCCGGACCACCTGATCGACCGCGACGATCATGCCGATGACGCAGCGCAGCCGGCTGTCCCACACCGGCGCGCCGGAGAAACCGGGCTCGATCTGGTAGCCGGAGTCGCTGCGGTTGGCGAGCTGGATCCAGCCGCCGCCGATCGGCCCGACCACCCACCCCTCGAACCAGCGGCCCTCGGGCAGCGCGCGGGGGAAGCCGAAGACCCGGCAGACCCGGTCCCGGGTGCCGGCCTGGCCGGGGCGGGCCAGCCGGACCGGCCGGGCCCCGACCGGCGCCGGCGCGACGAGCTGGAGGACGGCGTAGTCGCCCGACCCGTCCGGCCGCCCCGGCTGCCAGTGCTGCGGCAGGACCAGCGCGGCGAGGCGGCGACCTGACGCCACCAGGGGAAAGCTCACCGACACCACGACGGCGTCGGCCGGCCCGGGCGCCACCGCCTCCGGGCCCAGTGCCGCCTGCACGACGTGGGCGCAGGTCAGCAGGCGGGCGGAGTCGATCAGGAAGGCCGCGCCGACGACGGTCCCGGCCCGGTCGTGCACGGCCGCCACCGCGAGCGTCGCCTCGCCGGACACCGGGCGCGTGGGCCGCTGCGGTGGACGCCCCGTCGCGCCGGGCATCACGCGGTGGTCCGGCGCCACCGGCTCAGGCGGCGGGATCGGCGCGGTTCCATTCGAGCTGCACCTTGAGGTTGGCTTCCGAGGTGCCGCTGGCCACGACGAGCCCGCCCTTGGCCGCCAGCTTCACGCCGAACTCCACGCAGACCCGGTCCGGCGGCTCGGCGGCGTCGCGCAGGTTGCGCAGGACGGCGTCGGTCACCGGCCGCAGCTGGGCCAGGGCGGACTCCAGCGTCTGCTGCGCCCGCGCCACCACCTCGCCGGCCCGGCCGACCGGGACCACGCCCTCCTCGTCGCCGATCTCGACCCGGATCGCGCCACCGCCGTCCAGCGGGAACTCGACGAGCTGCGACACCGGGCCTCCAGACGGATCCGCACGGCAGCGACAGTTACCGTGATGGATCTGACACGTTACCGGGGGTACGCAATCCCGGTAAGCCCGTCACACCAGGCAGTTGACGATGTCGGCGACCGAGCGGTGCCGACCGGTGTAGAACGGGATCTCCTCACGGACGTGCCGACGGGCGCCGGAGCCGCGCAGGTCGCGCATCAGGTCGACGATCCGGTGCAGCTCGTCGGCCTCGAAGGCGAGCATCCACTCGTAGTCGCCGAGGGCGAACGAGGCGACCGTGTTGGCCCGTACGTCCGGGTAGCCGCGCGCCATCTTGCCGTGCTCGGCCAGCAGCTCGCGCCGCTCGGCGTCGGGCAGCAGGTACCACTCGTACGAGCGGACGAACGGGTAGACGCAGAGGTAGGGGCGGGGCTCCTCGTTGGCGAGGAACGCCGGGACGTGGCTCTTGTTGAACTCCGCCGGCCGGTGCAGGGCCATCTGCGACCAGACCGGGGTCATCGCCCGGCCCAGGGTGGTCCGGCGGAACCGCAGGTAGGCGTCCTGCAGGGCGTCGCTGGAGGAGGAGTGCCACCAGATCATCAGGTCGGCGTCGGCGCGCAGGCCGGCCACGTCGTACAGGCCGCGGACCACGACGTCCTTGCCGGCCAGTTCCTCGAAGAGCGCCTCGACCTCGCCGGTGACGTTCTCCCGCAGGGCCGGCAGCGGGCTGGTGGCCCGGAACACCGACCACATGGTGTAGCGGATGCTCGCGTTGAGCTCCTTGAGCCGCGCCGCGTTGGTCTGCTCGGTCATGAACCCGATCCTCCCAGTGCTTCGATGATCTCTCCGGCCGCCGTCTCGCCGGAGCGGACGCAGACCGGGATGCCGACCCCGTCGAGGCCGGCGCCGGCCAGGACCAGCGTCGGGTGAGCCGCGCGCAGCGCCGTCCGGGCGCTGGCGACCCGGTCGCCGTGACCCGGGGCGTACTGCGGCAGGGACCCGCCCCAGCGCTGCACGTGACTGGCGAGCGGCGCGGGCAGCGCCACCCCGAGCACGCCGGACAGCTCCCGGTGCACGGTGGCGACCAGGTCGGGGTCCGCCAGGTGCAGGGACGCCTCGTCGCCGTACCGGCCGACGGAGGCGCGGACCAGGGCGATGCCGTCCGGCCGGGCCAGGTGCCCCCACTTGGTGGTGAAGAACGTGGACGCCTTGATCAGCAGGCCCTCGGAGGCCGGCACCAGGAACCCGGAGAGCGCCGGCAGCTCCGGGTCGGGCAGGGCCAGGGTGACCAGCGCGACGCTGGCGTAGTCGAGCCCGCCGATCGTCGTGGCCACCTCGGGGATGACGGCGGCGAGCAGCCGGGCGGCGGGCCGGGCCGGCAGGGCGAGCACCACCGCGTCCGCCTCGACCAGCTCCGGCTCGCGGGTCGGGCCGACGGTCAGCCGCCAGCCTGCCGCGGTGGGCGTCAGCTCGCGCACCGCGGCGTTGTGGCGGATGGTCGCGCCGCTGGCCGTCGCCGCGGCCTCGACCAGCGTGGAGAGCCCGCCGGCCAGGGTGCCGAAGACCGGGGCGCCCGGGGCGCGCGGCGCGGCGGCCTGGGCGGCGCGGACCGCCCCGGTGAGGGTGTGCTCGACGCGGGCCGCGCGGGCCAGCCCCGGCATCGTGGTGGCCAGCGACAGGTCGTCGGCCCGGCCGGCGTAGACCCCGCCGAGCATCGGGTCGACCAGCCGGTCCACCACCTGGTCGCCGAGGCGGGCCCGGACCAGTTTCCCGACCGCGACGTCCTCGTCCGGCCCGAGCAGCGGCCGGCCACCGTCGCGGTCGGCGTCCGCCGCCGGCTGTGCGACCGCCGCCACCCGCTCCAGATCCCCCGGTACGCCCACCAGCGTGCCGCCCGGCACCGGGTGCAGCCCGCCGTCGACGGCGAGCGCGGCCTGCCCGACGGTGGGGTGGACGATCTTCTCGGCCAGGCCGAGCCGGCGGATCAGCGTGACGGCGGCGGACTCCCCGCCGGCCGGGTCACGCATCAGGAACGACTCGGCGCCGAACTCGACGGGCTGCCCGGCGAGTTCACCGGTGCGCAGCTTGCCGCCGAGCGCGCCGGACTGCTCGTACACGGTGATCTCGGTGCCGGCGGGGGCGCGGTCGCGCAACCGGACCGCGGCGGCCAGCCCGGCGATCCCGCCGCCCACCACCGCCACCCGCCACGGCCGCGACATGACGCCTCAGCCCTGCTCGGCCCGGCGCGCGGACACCTCGTGCACCAGCGCCACCACCCGGGTCAGCACCTCGGGGTCGGTCTCCGGCAGGACGCCGTGGCCGAGGTTGAACACGTGGCCGGGGGCCGCGCGGCCCTGCTCCACGATCCGCCGGACCTCCGTCTCCACCACCGACCAGGGAGCGAGCAGCACGGTGGGGTCGAGGTTGCCCTGCACCGCCCGGTCCGGGCCGATCCGGCGGGTGGCGACGTCCAGCGGGGTACGCCAGTCCACGCCGACCACGTCGGCGCCGGCCTCGCCCATCGCGCCGAGCAGTTCGCCGGTGCCCACCCCGAAGTGGATCCGGGGCACACCGGCGTCGGCCAGCCCGGACAGCACGGTCGCCGAGTGCGGCAGCACGTAGCGGCGGTAGTCGGCCTCGGAGAGCGCGCCGGCCCAGGAGTCGAAGAGCTGCACCGCGGAGACCCCGGCGTCGATCTGCACCCGCAGGAAGGACAGGGTCACCTCGGCCAGGCGGGCGCAGAGCGCGTGCCAGAGCTCCGGCTGGCCGTACATCAGGGCCTTGGTCTTCGCGTGGGTCCGCGACGGGCCGCCCTCCACCAGGTAGCTGGCGAGGGTGAACGGGGCGCCGGCGAACCCGATCAGCGGGGTCGCGCCCAGCTCGGCCACGAGCAGCCGGACCGCCTCGTCCACGTAGGACACGTCGTCGCGGCCGATCGGGCGGATCCGCTCGACGTCCTCGGCCGTGCGCACCGATTCGGCCACCACCGGCCCGGTTCCCGCGACGATGTCCAGGTCGACCCCGGCCGCGGCGACCGGCACCACGATGTCGCTGAACAGGATCGCCGCGTCCACCCCGTGCCGGCGCACCGGCTGGAGGGTGATCTCGGCGACCAGCTCCGGGCGGCGGCAGGAGTCCAGCATCCCGACGTTGGCCCGGATCTCCCGGTACTCCGGCAGCGACCGGCCGGCCTGGCGCATGAACCAGACCGGGGTGTGCGGGACGGGCTCGCGGCGGCAGGCCCGGACGAAGGGCGAGTCGGCCGGTCCGCCGGGGCGGGTTTCTCCGTCTCGGGCGGCAGTGCCCGTGGTGTCGGTGGTCATCGCGGCAATCGTGCCACGCGCGGGGAGGACCTCAGCCGGCAGCGCCGGCTTTTGTGACCCGCGCCCACCGGGCCGTCCGGCCCTGGTGCGGACGGGCGGAACCATGCCGCCGGTCCGCCGCGCCGCGCGGCTGCGGCCCCCCACCGCGGTCCCGGCGCTCGGCGCGCCGTCCGCGCGGGCGGGCGGAGCGCGGCATAGGCTGCCGGTCATGGCCCCCCCGATCGCGCTCCCGGAGACCTTCGCCCGCGCGGTCGCCGGGCTGCGGTCGGTGACCCCTCGGGCGGAGATCGCGCTGGAGGAGGTCGGCGCTCCCCAGCGGCTCGCCCCGTACGCCTTCGCACTCTCCGCCGCCGTGCTGCGCGAGGAGGACGAGGTGGCCACCGGGCGGCTGATCCTGCTGCACGACCCGGCCGGCCACGAGGCGTGGCAGGGCACCCTGCGGCTGGTCACCTACGTCACCGCGGAGCTGGAGGTCGACCTGGCCGCCGATCCGCTGCTGCCCGGGGTGGGCTGGACCTGGCTGGTCGACGCCCTGGAGGCGCACGACGCGCGCTACGGGGCGGCCGGCGGCACCGTCACCCAGACCATGTCGACCCGGTTCGGCGAGCTGGCCGGCCCGCCCACCGCCGGCGACATCGAGATCCGCGCCTCCTGGACGCCGCTCGGCGACGACCTCGCCCCGCACCTTCAGGCGTGGTGCGCGCTGCTCGCCTCGACCGCGGGGCTGCCGCCGCCCGGGGTGACCGCGCTCTCCGAGCGCCGCTCGGCCGGCGCCGCCTGAACCCGGGCGGCGCCGTCACTGATCGCCCCCGGCGCGCCGGCCGCCGAACGTACCTGCGCGAACGGGCGCTGTTCACCCTGTTGTCCAACTGCGCCGGGACACCTGCCGGCCGCTTCGCCGACACACGCCGGACCGGCTGCACACACCGGATCGCGCGGCGCACTAGGGTTGTCAGGTGACCGACGAACCACCCCTGCGCCGTCGGGCCGCCGAAAGCCGTACGGGAGACGACCAGCCCTCGGCCGCGCCGGAGCCGGAGGACGTGGGGACCGACCAGCCCAGCGGCGGCCCCGTTCCGCTGACCGCTCCCCGCGACGGCACGCCCCAGCCGGTGGCCACCCCGAGCGAACTCGACGAGGTCGTGGCCCGCTTCGCCGCGGGCGACGGCCCGGTGGCCCTGGACGCCGAACGCGCCTCCGGCTACCGCTACAGCCAGCGCGCCTACCTGGTGCAGCTACGCCGGGAGGGCGCCGGGACGGCGTTGATCGACCCGCTGCCGCTGCCCGACCTGACCGCGCTCGACGAGGCGATCGGCGGGGCGGAGTGGGTGCTGCACGCCGCCAGCCAGGACCTGGCCTGCCTGGCCGAGGTGGGGCTGCGCCCGCGCCGGCTCTTCGACACCGAGCTGGCCGCCCGGCTGGCCAACTTCGAGCGGGTCGGCCTGGCCGCCCTCACCGAGCAGCTGCTCGGCTACACCCTCGAAAAGCACCATTCGGCGGCCGACTGGTCCAGCCGGCCGCTGCCCGAGTCGTGGCTGACGTACGCCGCCCTGGACGTCGAGATGCTGGTCGACCTGCGCGACGCCCTGGACGAGGAGCTGGCCCGGCAGGGCAAGTCGGAGTGGGCGGCGGAGGAGTTCGCCGCGCTGATCCGCAACGGCGCCCGCCCGCCCCGGGTCCGCGCCGAGCCGTGGCGGCGCACCTCGGGCATCCACCGGGTACGCGGAGCGCGCGCCCAGGCCCGGGTCCGCTCCCTGTGGTACGCCCGGGACCAGATCGCCGCTCGGCGGGACGCCGCGCCGGGTCGGGTGCTGCCGGATTCGGCGATCGTCGCCGCCGCCGAGCTGGACCCGAAGGACGAGAGGACGCTGCTGACCCTGCCCGGGTTCGGTGGCCGTTCGGTGCGCCGGCTGGCCCGCACCTGGCTGGCGGCGCTGGACGACGCCCGGCAGCTGCCGGAGGACGCGCTGCCGGTCGCCCCGGCGGTCGAGGGTCCGCCGCCACCGCACCGCTGGGCGGAGCGGGACCCGGTGGCCGCCGGCCGGCTGGCCCGCTGCCGGGAGGTGGTGGTCCGGGTGGCCGCGGAGCACAACCTGCCCGCGGAGAACCTGATCGCCCCGGACTCCGTACGCCGCCTGGCCTGGCTGCCCCCGGACGAGATCACCGAGGCCACCGTCGCCGAGACCCTGCGCGGCTACGGCGCCCGCGAGTGGCAGCTCACCCTCCTGGTCCCCGCCCTCACCGAGGCCCTCTCCACCTCCTGACCCACCGCTCCCCTTCGTTGATCATTAAGTTGTCGCCCGACACGCCGAGTGCAGGGGCGACAACTTCATGATCGACGGTGGGCGGGGCGCGGGTGCCCGGGTGTGGGGTGGGCCACATGGGGGGTGCTGTCGGGGTTGGTTACTGGCGAGTAGCATCCGGGGGAACATGCCCGTGCCGGCTAGGAGGCTCAAGTGCCCCGTGAAGTTCGGGATGTCGTCTTCGTCGACGGCGTCCGTACCCCGTTCGGCAAGGCGGGTGGCATGTACGCCAACACCCGCGCCGACGACCTGGTGATCCGCTGCATCCGTGAGCTGCTGCGCCGGAACCCGCAGCTGCCGCCGGAGCGGGTCGAGGAAGTCGCCATCGCCGCCACGACCCAGATCGGCGACCAGGGCCTGACCATCGGCCGCACCGCCGCCCTGCTGTCCGGGCTGCCCAAGACCGTGCCCGGCTTCTCCATCGACCGGATGTGCGCCGGCGCGATGACCGCCGTCACCTCCGTCGCCGGCGGCATCGCCATGGGCGCGTACGACATCGCCATCGCCGGCGGCGTCGAGCACATGGGCCGGCACCCGATGGGCGAGGGCGTCGACCCCAACCCGCGGATCATCGCGGAGAAGCTGGTCGACCCGTCCGCCCTGGTCATGGGCGCCACCGCGGAGAACCTGCACGACCGGGCCCCGCAGATCACCAAGGAGCGCACCGACGCGTTCGGGCTCGCCTCGCAGCAGAAGACCGCCAAGGCGTACGCCAACGGCAAGCTCCAGGACGACCTGGTGCCGGTCGCGATCCGCGACGCCGACGGCGGCTGGGGCCTGGCCACCACCGACGAGGCTCCCCGGGAGACCTCGCTGGAGAAGCTCGCCACCCTGAAGACCCCGTTCCGCCCGCACGGCAGGGTCACCGCGGGCAACGCGGCCGGCCTGAACGACGGCGCCACCGCCAGCCTGCTCGCCGACGAGGCCACCGCCCGCGAGCTGGGCCTGCCGGTCGCCATGCGCCTGGTGTCGTACGGCTTCGTGGGCGTCGAGCCCGAGGTGATGGGCGTCGGCCCGATCCCCTCGACGGAGAAGGCGCTGCGCATCGCCGGCCTCACCATCGACGACATCGGCCTGTTCGAGCTGAACGAGGCGTTCGCCGTCCAGGTGCTCGCCTTCCTCGACCACTTCGGCATCGCCGACGACGACCCGCGGGTCAACCCGTGGGGTGGGGCGATCGCCATCGGCCACCCGCTCGCCTCCTCGGGCGTACGGCTGATGACCCAGCTCGCCCGCCAGTTCGCCGAGCACCCCGAGGTCCGCTACGGCCTCAACGCCATGTGCATCGGCATCGGCATGGGCGGCACCGTGATCTGGGAGAACCCGCACTGGGAGGGCAACAAGTGAGCGCGCTCGCCGCACCGAACGAGGTCGTCACCAAGGCGCTGCTGCGCGCGGTACGGGTGCCGGGGCTGGACAAGCCGGCCGCCCTGATCACCCTGGACAACGGCTTCGACCACACCAAGCCGAACACCTTCGGCCCGGCCGGTCTGACCAGCCTGGACGAGGCGATCACCGCCGCGCTGGCCGCCGACCCGGCGTTCATCGCGGTCACCGGCAAGCCGTACATCTTCTGCGTCGGCGCCGACATCGTCGGCCTGCCGGCGCTGGCCGACCGCGCGCAGGCGCTGGAGATCGGCCGGCTCGGCCACCGGGTCTTCGCCCGGCTCAAGGACAGCGAGATCCCGACCTTCGCCTTCGTCAACGGCGCGGCGATGGGCGGCGGCCTGGAGCTGGCCCTGCACTGCCACTACCGGACCCTGTCCCGCGGCGCGGCGGCCCTGGCGCTGCCCGAGGTCTCGCTCGGCCTGGTGCCCGGCTGGGGCGGCACCCAGCTGCTGCCGAACCTGATCGGCATCCCGGCGGCGACCCAGGTGATCATCCAGAACCCGCTGATGCAGAACAAGATGCTCAAGCCGAAGCAGGCTGCCGAGATGGGCATCGCGGACCTGCTGCTGGAGCCGGCCGACTTCCTGGAGCGGTCCCTGGAGTGGGCCGCCGGCGTGGTCCGGGGCGAGGTCACCGTGACCCGGCCCGAGGTCGACAAGGACATGTGGGGCGGCGTGCTCTACTTCGCCCGGCAGACCCTGGACCAGCGGCTGCACGGTGCGGTCCCGGCCGCGTACAAGGCGCTGGACCTGCTGGAGACGGCGAAGGACGCCGACTTCGCCACCGGCACCGCCGCCGAGGACGAGGCGCTGGCGGACCTGGTCTTCTCCGAGGAGCTGCGCAGCGGCCTGTACGCCTTCGACCTGGTGCAGCGGCGGGCCAAGCGGCCGGCCGGCGCGCCGGACAAGGGCCTGGCCCGGCCGGTCACCAAGGTGGGCATCGTCGGCGCCGGCCTGATGGCCAGCCAGCTCGCCCTGCTCTTCGCCCGCCGCCTGCAGGTCCCGGTCGTCATGACCGACCTGGACCAGGCCCGGGTGGACAAGGGCGTCGGCTACGTGCACACCCAGATCGAGAAGGCCGTCAGCAAGGGCCGGATGGACAAGGGCACCGCCGCCAGGCTGTACGGCCTGGTCAGCGGCTCGGTCGACAAGGGCGTCTTCGCCGACGCCGACTTCGTCATCGAGGCGGTCTTCGAGGACCTGAACGTCAAGAAGCAGGTCTGGGCCGAGCTGGAGAAGATCGTCAAGCCGGAGGCGGTGCTCGCCACCAACACCTCGTCGCTGTCGATCACCGCGATGGCCGAGGAGCTGGAGCACCCCGAGCGGGTCGTCGGCTTCCACTTCTTCAACCCGGTCGCGGTGCTGCCGCTGCTGGAGATCGTCCGCGGCGAGCGGACCGACGACGCCACGCTGGCCACCGCGTTCGCGGTCGGCAAGCAGCTCCGGAAGTCCTCCGTGCTGGTCTCCGACGCCCCGGCGTTCGTGGTCAACCGGCTGCTCACCCGCTTCCTCGGCACGGTCTTCGCCGCCGTCGACGCGGGCACCCCGCTCGACGTGGCGAACAGCGCGCTGGACCCGCTGGGTCTGCCGATGCGTCCGCTCGCCCTGCTCCAGCTGGTCGGGCCGGCCGTGGCGTACCACGTGGGCGGCACCCTGCACGCCGCCTTCCCGGAGCGGTTCGGGGTCAGCGAGAACCTCAAGCGGATCGCCGACTCCGGCCAGCCGATCGTGGTGGACGACCAGATCAACGACGAGGTCGCCAAGCTGCTCGTGGTCGGCGACCAGCCGCTGACCGCCGAGCAGGTACGCCAGAACGCGCTGGACGCGCTGGCGCAGGAGATCCGGCTGATGCTCGACGAGGGGGTCGTCGCCGAGGCGCAGGACATCGACCTGTGCATGATCCTCGGCGCCGGCTGGCCGTTCCACCTGGGCGGCGTCACGCCGTACCTGGACCGGACCGGCACCTCCGAGCAGGTCACCGGCAAGCGGTTCCTGCCGCGCGGGGTCGCCAGCCTGCGCGGCTGATCCCTCCCGCTGCACCACGATCGCGGTGGTCGGCACGCCCGTCACAGGGCGTCGCCGGCCACCGCGATCGCGTCTGCGGCACCGGTGCGGGCCCGCCCCGCGGCACTTGCCCGGCCCGGTCAGACTCGGACGGGGCAGCGCGGCCGGTCCACGGCTCGCTAACATCACGCGTTCTCACCCTCGCCTGGAGCTGATGCATGTCCACACCGCCGGTCGACCCCTGGTCCACGCAGCCGGAGCCCGGCTCGTACCCGCCTCCGCACCAGCCGCCGCCCCCGGGCACCGGGCCGACCCAGGCCTGGCCGCACGTGCCGCAGCAGGGCGGTCACCCCGATCCCACCCAGCCGTACGGCCCGCCGGCCGACCCGCAGCCCACCCAGCAGTACCCCGCGTACCAGTCGGGGCAGGCGGGGGTCCACCCGCCGGCGCAGCCGGGCGGGTACCCGGGCGTGCAGCCGGACGGCTTCGCCGGCGCCCCGGCGTACGGCCTGCCGCCGGCGCCGCCGCCGGCGAAGAAGTCCCGGCTCGGCCTGATCCTGTCGCTGGTCCTCGCCGGCCTGCTGGTGCTCTGCGCCGGTGGGGGCGGCCTGGCCTACGTCGCGCTCTCCGACGACGACCCGGACCCGAAGGCCAGCTCCAGCCCCGGCGTCTCCGGCGCCGCCCCGACCACGGCGGCCCCCGAGCCGAGCCCGTCGGAGGAGGAGGCCGAGCCGGCCCCGGACATCCGGCTGGTCACGCCGAAGACGCTGGGCGGCCGGCCGAAGAACACCGAGCCGCAGCTGCGCCGGATCGCCGACCAGATGGTCCGGGACATGAAGTCCGGGGTACGCAACGAGACCGGCGCGGTCGGCGCCTTCTACGGCAGCGCCGGCAAGCGCAACCTGGTGATGGTGGCCGGTGCCTCCGGCCCGGTGCTCTTCCCCGAGAAGGAGCTGGACGACGCCGTCGCCGGGCTGTCCTCGTCGCTGGCGGTCAAGAAGATGTCGACGGTCAACCCCGGCCCGCTCGGGGGCGTGGCCAAGTGCGGCGCCGGCAAGAGCTCCGGCATCGCGCTCGGGGTGTGCACCTGGGCCGACGAGGGCAGCGTCGGCCTGATCGTGATGTTCTTCTCTTCGGCGGCCAAGGCCAAGGCCGAGTTCGCCGCCATCCGGGGTCAGGTCGAGAAGCGCTCCTGAGGCGGAAAACGCAGGTCGCGGTGGTCGGACGCCCGTTCGGGCGGCACCGGCCACCGCGACCGTCGACCTCGGACCGACCCGTCGTGCCCGGTGCGGACGGGACAGCGGGTGTCGGGTGCGCTGGCTAATATCACCCGTCCTCACCTGACGATCTGGAGCTGACCTCATGTCGCAGCCGCCGTCCGATCCCTATTATTCGCAGCCGGGAAGCGGCGCGCCCTACGGCTCGTACCCGCCGCCGCAGCAGCCGGGCGGTTACCCGGCACCGCAGCAGCCCGGCGGTTACCCGGCACCGCAGCAGCCCGGCGGTTACCCGGCACCGCAGCAGCCCGGCGGCTATCCCCCGCCGCAGCAGCAGTCCGGGGGCTACCCGCCGCCGCAGCAGCCGGGCGCCTTCCCGGGCCAGGGCGGCCAGCCGTACGGCGACCCGAGCCTGCCGCCGGCCAAGAAGAAGTCCAACGTCGGCAAGATCGTGCTGATCTCGCTCGCCGTGGTGCTGGTGCTCTGCCTGGGCGGCGCCGCGATCGCGTTCTTCGCGGTCAAGGACGAGGTCAAGGAGACCGTCGACGCCACCAAGACCCGGGTGGTCGCCCCGGCGACGCTCGCCGGTCGGGCCAAGTCGACCGACCCGGCCCTGCTCAACGGCGCCAAGCAGCTCGAGACGGAGCTGAAGAAGTCCCTGCCGGACGCCACCAGCACGGTCGGCGGGTTCTACGGCTCGGCGGCCAAGAAGAACCTGGTGATGATCGCCGCCGCCTCCGGCCTGAACACCAACCCGACCAAGACGCTGGACGACACCATCAAGGGCGCGGGCCAGAGCGACGTGCAGCTCGGCGAGATGAAGAAGGTCGACGCCGGGCCGCTGGGCGGGGAGGCCAAGTGCGGCGACGCCGAGGCCGCCAACGTGCCGCTCGGTGTCTGCGTGTGGAGCGACAAGGGCAGCCTGGGCATGATCATCGTCTACTTCAAGTCGGGTGACGAGGCCGCCGCCGAACTGCCCACCATGCGCGGGCAGATCGAGCAGAAGTCCTGACCCGTACGACCTGAGGAAGGCCCCGTCCACCGAGGTGGACGGGGCCTTCGTCGGCTCAGCCGGCCGTGGCGGCCCGCTCGGCGGCGCTGCGCAGCACGCAGAACTCGTTACCTTCCGGGTCGGCCAGCACCATCCAGCCGGAGCCGTCCGGCCGGCGCTGGTCGGCGACCTGGACCGCGCCGATGCCGAGCAGGCGCTGCACCTCCTCGTCCCGGGTCCGGTCGGTGGGCTCGAGGTCGAGGTGCAGGCGGTTCTTCACCACCTTCTCGTCCGGCACGGCCAGGAAGAGCACCTCCGGCCCGCCCGGCGGCAGCAGCATCGCCTCCAGGTCGCCGGGGAAGTCGTCCGGCTGGCGGGGGCACTCGAAGACCTGGGCCCAGAATCCGGCCAGGGCGTACGTGTCGCGGCAGTCGATGCCGATGTTGTGGATCCGTGCACTCACGGTGTTCCTCCGCGTTGGCTGGACGCGCCCCGGGTGCGTGGGATGTCAGCGGTGAACGGGGTGGGGCGCGGCATTGATCGTGATGGACATCGCGCACCCCCTTCCGCCCGTCGGGCCGACGCGACGATCTTGTCATCCCGGTCGGGGGCTGACAACCCCGGTCAGCCCAGCAGCGCGCCGATCAGTGCCAGCGTCCCCATCGCGCACGCGGTGGTCACCACCACCGTCTCCCGGGCCACCACCTCGGCCCGCCCGTACTCGCGGGCGAAGATGTAGGTGTTCTGGGCGGTGGGCAGCGCGGCGCAGACCACCAGCGCCAGCAGATCCGTGCCGGTGACCCCGACGAGCCGCCCGACCGACCAGGCGATCACCGGTTGGACCAGCAGCTTCAGGCCGGACAGCAGGGCCACCTCCATTTTCCCGCCGCCCCCGCGGGTCGCCGGGACGCCCGCGGTGAACTCGCCGTCGGTGAGGCCTGGCGCGCCGTCGACCGCCGGCACCGCACGGACTGCCACGCTGGTGGCGGCGGCACCGCCGGCGGCCGGGGGGCCGGCCGCGTGCGGTCCGGTGCCGACGGGCGGTCCGGCGTGGGGAACCGGCCGGTCGCCGGTGGGCGGCGCGGCGGCGCGCGAGCCGGCGGTGAGCGAGAGGCCGAGTGTGACCAGCGCGGTCGGCACGGCCGCGGCGCCGAGCAGGGCGAGCGGAGCGCCGATCAGGTCCGGCGGCCGCCAGTGCAGGGCCGCGCAGAGCGCGCCGAGGGCCGGCCCCGCGATCACCGGGTTGCGCAGCGGCAGGGTCAGCAGCCGCCCGGGCCGCCACGCCCGCCCGGCGGACCGGTCCAGCAGGACCAGCACCGCCGGGGTGACCACCAGCACCTGGAAGAGCAGCACCCCGGTGAGGAAGGTGGCGTCGCCCAGCACCTGCAGCGCCACCGGGATGCCCAGGTTCGCCGAGTTGACGTAGCCGGCCGCCATCGCCCCGATCGTCGCCGCGCCGCCCCCACGGCGGCGAGCCACCGCGCAGAGGACGAACGCCAGCGCCATGGTGGCGGCGGTGCTCGCCGCGAAGGCGCCGAGTGCGGGCAGGCGCACGTCCAGCCGGGTGCGGGACAGCGCGGTGAACAGCGCGGCGGGCATCGCCAGGTGGAAGACGAAGCCGCCGAGCACCCGCTCGGCCTCACCGCCCAGCAGCCGGCGTCGTCCGGTCACCCAGCCGAGCCCGGTGAGCACCCAGATGGGTACGAAGGCGGCGAGCACCTGGGCAGCGTACGGACGCCCGGCCGGGCGGGCGTCACCGCCTCCGGTGCGGCTCCGACCGGCCGGCCGGCGCGGCACCGCCGGAGCGGGCCGGGGTCGTGGGGCACTCGACGTCGGCGGCCGGCAGCGCGACGGTCACCTCCAGGCCGCCACCGGAGCGGGCGAGTACCGTCACGGTGCCGCCGTGCGCGTCGCAGACCGCCCGGACGATGGAGAGCCCCAGCCCGGAGCCGCGCGCCCCGGTCCGTTCCCGCCCGCCCCGCCGGAACGGCTCGAACAACCCCGGCACGTCGGCCTGGTCCACCTCGAACCCGGTGTTCCCCACCACCAGCCGGGACGTCCGCCCGTCGGTGTCGGTACGCACCCAGAGCCGCCCGTGCAGGTGGTTGTAGCGGACCGCGTTCTCGATCAGGTTGCCGGCCAGCCGGTCCAGCAGCCCGGGATCGCCGACCACCGGGGCCGGCCGGAGCGAGGTCTGCACGCGCAGCCCGATCCGCTCCACCTCCCGGGCCATCGCGGACAGCGCGTTGCCGGTGCCGGTGGCCAGGTCGCACTCGGTACGCCGAGCCAGCCGGCGGCCGGTCTGCGCCTCGCTGCGGGCCAGCACCAGCAGCGCGTCCACCAGCCCGTTGGCCCGCTCCGAGGCGTCGCGCACCACGGTGGCCATCCGGCGGTACTCGGCGATGTCGGCCTCGTCGTCGCTGAGCGTCACGTCGATCTCGGTACGCATCACGGCCAGCGGCGTGCGCAGCTCGTGCGAGGCGTTGGCCACGAAGCGTTTCTGCGACTCGAACGCGGCGGCGATCCGGTCGAGCATCGCGTCGAAGGTGCGCGCCAGCTCGGCCACCTCGTCGTCCGCCCCGGACCAGCCGATCCGCTGGTCGAGGGTGGCCTCGCCGAGCCGCTGCGCGGTGGCGGTGACCTGGTGCAACGGGCGCAGCGCGCGGCCGGCCACCAGGTACGCCCCGGCCACCCCGACCACGCTGATCGCCAGCAGCGCGACGAGCCCCTTCAGCAGCAGCTCCTGCGAGGCGGCGTCGACCAGCTGGCGCTGCCAGTCGGCGGCGTCCAGCGACCGGCCGTCGGCCAGCAGCACGGTGGTGCCCGGCCGCAGCTCGTCGCTCGGGCGCAGCGCGTCGCGGACCAGCAGCCAGGCCAGCACCACCAGGACCGCCCCGGCGCCGACCAGCAGCACCCCGTTGAGCAGGGTCAGCCGCAACCGCAGGGTCGGACGCAGCCGCCGGGTCACGCGCTCACCTCGGCCGTGCGGTAGCCGGCGCCGACGACCGTCTCGATCAGTGGCGGGTCGCCGAGCTTCTTGCGCAGGGTCATCACGGTGACCCGGACGATGGTGGTGAACGGGTCGGTGTTGGCGTCCCAGACCCGTTCCAGCAGCTCCTCGCTGGAGACCACCGCGCCGCGCGCCTTGACCAGCTCGCAGAGCACGCCGAACTCCTTGTTGGTCAGGTCGACCGGCGCCCCGCCCCGGGTGACCACCCGGCGGGCCGGATCGATCACCACGTCGCCGACCTCCAGCACCGGCGGGGCGGCCGGGGTGGCCCGCCGGCCGAGCGCCTGCACCCGGGCGACCAGTTCGTCGAAGGCGAACGGCTTGGGCAGGTAGTCGTCGGCGCCGAGGCCGAGCCCCTCCACCCGGTCGGCGACGCTGTCGCTGGCGGTCAGCATCAGCACCCGGGTCAGGGTGCCGGAGGCGGCCAGGTCGGCGCAGATCTGGTCGCCGTGCACGCCGGGCAGGTCCCGGTCGAGGACCACCACGTCGTACCGGGTGACGAAGGCGGCCTCGTGGCCGGTGTCGCCGTCGTACGCCACGTCGACCGCCATGCCGCGCTTGCGCAGCCCGCGCGCGATCGCGTCGGCGAGATTCCGCTCGTCCTCGACCACCAGCACCCGCATCCCGACCTCCTCGCCGACCTGCCCGACAACCTAGTGCCGGCCGCCAAACCGGCGTCACCGCCCGCCCGGGTCGTTGCAAGAAACCTCCGGGGTACGGGATGCTTCTGGCGCTGACCTACAGAAGGACGGGCCGTGACCGCGACAGCGACCGGGCGGGACCTCGCCTACCGGGGCTTCCGCCTCGCCGTCGACGCCCGCCTCGGCACCGGCGTCGGCGTCGGGTCGCACGCCGGCGGGCTGGAGCTGACCGACCCGGTCGACCGGCGCACGCACGACGGCGCGACGTACGAGGTGGGGACCTGGACCTCTCCCCCGGTGCCGGCCGGCTTCGCCGTCGCGGAGGTGGTGCCGTCCTGGACGGCCCGGACGCCGCCGGGCTGCTGGGTCGAGGTGCAGCTGCGCGGCTGGCACGCCGACGCGCCGACCACCGGCTGGTACACGCTGGCCCGCTGGGCGGAGGGCGAGGAACCGGTACGCCGCACCTCGGCGCCGGGGCAGCGGGACCCCGACGCCCGGGTGGAGACCGACACGCTGGTGGTCGGCGAGGCCACGGTGACCGGCTGGCAGGTCCGGGTGACCCTGCTGCGCCCGGTGGGCGCGACGACCGGACCGGTGCTGCGCACGGTCGGCGCGGTCGCCTCCGGCCCGACGACCGACCCCGCCGACCAGCCCGCGGTGGCTGTGTCGGGCGCGCGGGGCGTCGTGCTGGCCGTGCCCCGCTACTCGCAGCGCCGGCACGCCGGGGGCGAGTCGCGCTGGGGCGGTGGCGGGGACTCCTGGTGCAGCCCCACCTGCATGTCGATGGTGCTGGCCTTCTGGGGCGCCGGGCCGCCGCCCGCGCGGTACGCCTGGGTCGAGCCGCCCGGCCCCCGCCCGGTCGTGGTGCACGCCGCCCGGCACTGCTACGACCACGCGTACGCCGGGGCCGGCAACTGGGCGTTCAACACCGCGTACGCCGGGCTGCACGAGGTGGAGGCGTTCGTCACCCGGCTGCGCTCGCTGGCCGAGGCGGAGGCGTTCGTGGCCGCCGGCGTGCCGCTGGTGGTCTCCGCGGCCTTCCGCGCCGGCCAGGTGCCCGGGCTGAACTACGACACCCGGGGGCACCTGATGGTGCTGGTCGGCTTCACCGAGGCCGGCGACCCGGTGCTCAACGACCCGTACGCCCCGGACGACGAGTCGGTGCGCCGGATCGTGGACCGGGCGCGCTTCGAGGCGGCCTGGCAGGACGGCAGCGGCGGGGCGACGTACGTGGTGCACCCGGCGTCGGTGCCGCTGCCCGCGCCGCCCGCCCAGCCGAACTGGTGATCATAGGGGCGGTCGGACCGGTTCGACGCCACGGCCCACCTCGCCCAGGTCGATGACGGTCATCGGTCCAGCCGCCAGATGCCGAAGCCACCGCCGCTGCGGCGACACAGCAGCAGTCGCGCGTCGGCCTGGCAGTCGCCGGTCACCCCGGCGAGCACGTCGAGGACCCGGGTCCGGCCGCCGGCGACGTCCAGTTCGGCGACGAACAGCCGGTCGCCGTCGGCGGGCCGTACCCCGATCGGCCGGTCCTCGGCCGGATACCGGCCGGACACCTGCCAGGTGCCCAGGTCGGCAACGGTCCGCCCGGTGGCCGTGTCGAGGACCGCGAAGGAGTCCTGCGCGCCGCTGCCCGGGCCCCGGACCAGCATCCGGCCCTCCCGCTCGATGAGCGTCTCGTGCCAGCGGGTGGCACGCCACCGGACGTTGCCGGTGGTCCGGTCCAGCGCCCACATCCCGCCGGTCTGCCCGTACGCGCAGAGCAGCGGCCCGCAGGCGGCGAAGTAGGCGACCAGTCCCAGCCGGATCTCCCAGCGCCGGTCCAGCTCGTCCAGGCCGTACGCCGTCACCAGGGCGGCGCTGTCCCGGAGCACCAGCAGCAGCTCGTCGACCGACTGGCTCCGCTGGTAGACGGGGAGTTCGCCGGGGTGGATGTCAGCGCTGCGCAGCCGCGCCCCGGTGCGGGCGTCCCAGACCTCGACCTGCCCGGACGACGGGCTGGCCACGATCCGGTCGACGCCGTCGGGCCGGACCCGGTAGGTGGTGGCCTCCGCCGGGGTCGCCACCGACCAGCCGACCCGCCCGGTGGCCGGGTCGACGGAGCTGACCCGCCCCGGCTCCGCACTCCCGTTCTCCAGCGCCAGCAGCGCGTCCCCGGCCGGTGCGAGGTGGCCCGGCCGCTCCCACCGGAGCCGCCCGGTGTCCAGGTCGAACGCGAAGGCGCGGCGCGGCCCGTCCAACGAGCCGCCGGTGACCAGCACCACGTCCCGATGGACGAAGACCGCACCGTCGGTGCCGGCGGCCGGCAGCGGCGTACGCCACAGCGGCGCGAGTGGACCGTCGCCCGCCGCCGGCACGGCGTACGCGGTCAACTGCCCGCCCCGGCCGGCGGGCGCGTCCGCCGGCTCCAGCAGGAACAGCCGGTCGTCCTGCAGGAAGGCGGTCGTGCTGGACCGGGCCGGGACGGTGAAGCTGGTCGCCGCCGCCACCGGGGCCGCTGCGGCCAGCGAGACCAGGGTGAGCACGAGGGTCGCCGCCACCCGCGCCGGCCGCCCGACCGTGCGCGGCGGACGTCGCGGCGGTTCCGGCGCCGACTCCTCGCGGACGTCACCCAGATCGATGAGCGCCACGCCCGACCTCCCCCGACCGCCGGCTGCCGGCCGCAGCGCACCCTGCGGGACGCCCCACCGGCCCGGCGGGTGCGGCGGGTCACCGCCTGTACGATGGCCCGTCGTGGCTGTGCCGGTGGTAGATCCCTCGTTGAACCAGACGTCCGCGCCCGAGGCGGTCGAGCCCGTCGCGGCCGATCCGGCACGGCGGCCCCGTCGACGCCCGAGCCGGGCCGACATGCTGGCCATCGGAGCCTATGTGCTGCTCGGCGTTCTCGTGTGCCTGAACTACTGGGTGGACGTGCAGCACCGGGTCTCGTCGCACCTGCCGACCGACCACAGCTGGTTCGAGTGGCTCTTCCAACACGGCGCGTACTCGGTGCGCCACCTGGAGAACCCGCTGTTCAGCGCCCGGCAGAACGCCCCGGACGGGGTGAACATGATGGCCAACACCTCGCTGCTGGGCATGACCCTGCCGCTGGCGCCGGTCACCCTCCTCTTCGGTCCGCAGGTGACGTACGCGCTCTACCTGGGCGGCGCGCTCGCCGCGACCGCGGGCACCTCGTACTGGATGCTGTCGCGCCACCTGGTGCGCTCGCGGGCGGCGGCCTTCGTCGGCGGCGCCTTCCTGGGCTTCGCGCCGGGCATCGTGCACCACGCCAACGGGCAGCCGAACTTCGTCTCCAACTTCCTGCTGCCGGTGATCGTGGCCCGGGTACTGCGGCTTGGCGAGCCGGGCCGGTGGCGGCGCGACGGGGTCGTGCTGGGGCTGCTGGTGGCGTACCAGATCTTCATCAACGAGGAGATGCTGCTGCTCACCGCGCTGGCCTGCCTGGTGGCGGTGCTGGCGTACGTGGTGCAGCGGCCCCGCGCGGCGCGGGCCCGGGCGGTCGGCTTCCTGGCCTCGCTCGGCCTCGGCGGCGGGCTGGCCCTGCTGCTGGCCGCCTACCCGATCTGGTACCAGTTCAACGGCCCGCAGTCGTACCGAGGGTTGCAGGGTGGGATCTTCCACAACTGGGGCGAGGACCTGATGGCCTTCGTCACCTTCGCCCGGGACACCGTGGCCGGTGACGAGGCGGTGGAGACGACCATCGGCCTGACCGAGCAGAACACCTGGTTCGGCTGGCCGCTGGTGCTGGTGGCGCTGGTCGCCCTGGTGCTGCTCTGGCGTCGTTCGCTGCCGGCCCGGGTCGCCGGGGTGCTGGTGCTGGTCTTCACCGTCGCCGCGATCGGTCCGAAGGTGCGCTTCGACGGCGTGGAGACGACGGTCGACGGCCCGTGGGCGTACATCCCGGACGACCTGCCGCTGGTGGAGATGATGATGCCGACCCGGCTGGCCCTGGTGGTGGCCGCGGCGGTCGGCGTCCTGCTCGCGCTCGCCTGGGACGCGGCGGCGGGTTACGGCCGCTCCCGGATCCCCGCGCCCCGCGCGGCGGCCGACGACGCCGGCACGCGGGCGGCGACCGCCAGGCGGGCCCGGCGGCGCTGGGTCCGGCCGGTCGGGTACGCGGCGATCACGCTCGCCGTGCTGCCGCTGTTCCCGCGCCCGCTGCCGGCGCAGCCGGTCGACCCGCCGCCGCACTTCATCACCGCCGGCGGCTGGCGCCCGTACGTCCCGGCGGGTCGGACCCTGGTGCCGGTGCCGATCCCGAGCAACGTGCACGGCCTGCCCACGCTGCGCTGGAGCGCCCTGACCGGGCACGAGTTCCCGGTGCCGGGCGGCTACTTCATCGGGCCCAACCTCGACGGTGAGGGGGTCTTCGGCGCGCCGAACCGGCCCACCAGCACCCTGATCTACTCCAGCATGGACACCGGCACCGTGCCGGCGCTGACCGAGGAGAACCGCCGCCAGGCGGTCGAGGACCTGCGCTACTGGAAGGCCTCGGTGGTGGTGCTCGGCGCACACCCGCGCGAGACGGTGCTGCGCGAGCTGATGACCGGCCTGATCGGGCCGGCGCAGCGGGTCGACGACGTGTGGCTCTGGGACGTGCGCCCGCTGGTCGGCTGACCGCCCACCCGGTCCGCTCGGGGCGGGGAGGTCAGGCGGTACGGGCGGTCAGCGGCCGGACGTCCCAGACCCAGACGTCCAGCTCCCGCTTCGCCGGGCCGACCAGCTGCTCGACGGTGCGCCGCAGCGGCTCGGCGTGCTGCTGGCGTACCGGCAGCACCAGGACCGCCGCATTCCAGTGCCGCAGCTCGTCGAGGCAGCGGCGGCGCTGCCGGTCGTTCAGCTTGGTCGTACGCCCGGTGGTGGCGACCTCGTCGAGCAGCTCGCCGATGCCGCTGGGCCGGCCGCCGAAGCGACCCGGGTCGCCGGTGTTGCCGTTGCGCGGGGCGAGGAAGTAGCCGCCGGGAATCTTGAAGTCGAGGTTGGTGTCGGCCGCCCACCGCATCGCGTGCGTGTTGCCCATGCTCGGCACGGGCACCGGCACCAGCGTCTGGTCCGGGCCGACGTAATGCCGCCAGCGGTCGGCGGTGATGAAGGTCGGCACGGGCGGGCGGGAGGTCACCTTCAACGGCATCGGCACGATCGGCAGCAGCGCGAGCACCAGGGCGCCGACGGTGACGGTCTTGGCGTGCCGCCACTCGATGCCGCGCAGCGTCCACGCCCGCTGCACGGCCAGCGCCAGCAGCATGCCGATCACCACGCTGGTGATCAGGGCGAACCGGGTCGGCACCACCGCGTCGAGCAGCGGCAGTCGGACCAGCAGGTCCCACGGGCCGGTGAAGAGGTCCCGGTCCCACCAGGACACCCGCTCGCCGAGCGAGAGCACGGCGAAGAAGAACCCGGTCGCGGCGAGCGCCCGGACCAGCACCTCGCGGCGCAGCCAGATCACGATGCCGACGGCGAGCAGCGACAGGCTCCAGCCGAAGAAGGCGTTCTCCTCGGAGTAGTTCGGGGCCAGGTTGACGTTCGCCCGCTCGTTGCCGCCGAAGGTCGGCGAGCCGGGGGCGAAGAAGGCGGCGATGTCGTTGCCGTAGTCGCGGACGGCGTCGCTGAGCCCGTGGTACGCCATCGGCCCGGCGAACTGGATATAAAGCGGGTACGCCAGCAGCGCCCCGGCCAGCACCGCGCACACCGGCAGCCCCTTGGCCAGCGGGCGCAAGGCCACCGACCACAGCGCCGGGCGCTGCACCACCATCGCGGTCAGGAAGACGCCGCAGGCCAGCGCGGTGAAGAGCAGGATCTCCTCGTTGATGAACGCCTGCGCGGTGACCAGCAGCGCCAGCAGCGCGCCGTCGCGCACCGGCCGGGTGGAGCGGGTCAGCACCATCACCCGCCAGACGATGAACGGCAGCAGGAACTGCGAGATGATGTTCGGGTGCCAGTTGGCGTGCGACAGCATCGCCGGTGAGAACCCGCAGAACCAGGCGCCCACGGCGGCGGCCAGCCGCCGCCGGACCAGGTGCCGGGAGAACACGTGGTACCAGGCGGCGGCGGTGCCGGCGAGGCCCAGGGTGACCAGCACCACGAAGGACACGGCCGGTCCGAAGAGCAGGGTGACCGGCACCATCGGGATGCCCAGCGCCAGCACGGCCGTGTTGGCCATCAGGTTGACGCCGTCGGGGTAGTTGAGCTGGTCGGTGAAGAACGGGAACTCGCCGTGCAGCACCACGCGTACCGAGTGGGCGAGGAAGAACTGCACCTGGGCGGGGTCGCCGCTGTAGAGCGAGGCGACCCGGCCGGCCGGGTCGACCCAGAGCTGGCTGGTCACCCAGAGCGCGACGAGCAGGAAGATCCCGTAGACGGCGAGGTCCTTGCGTCGGGCCGTCCAGCGCCAGCGCCGCGCGGGCGCCGCCACACCGTCGCCGTCCGCCGTCGCCGGCAGCTTCCCGGGTACGCCCCGCGCCGGCGCGTCGACGGTCGGCGCCGTCGGGACGGGCGGGTCTACGGTCGGCACCGTCGGGGCGGGCGCGTCCACGGTCGGTGCCGTCAGGGCGGGCGCGTCCACGACCGGTGCGGCCACGACCGGTGCGGCCACGGTCGGCGCCCGGCCGGCCGGCGCTTCCACGGCCGGCGCGGTGGCAGCGGGTGCCTTCGCCACCGGTGTGTCGAGGACCCGTGCCGGGAACGCGGTCGCGGTCGCCGTGGCGCCGCGGGCGGAGCCCGGAGAGGCGTCGGGGTCCGGTGCGGAGGCGCCACGGGGCTCGACAGACGTCACAGTCGGCGGAGTCTACCGGAGCCGGAGAATAGCCCGAAATTCACACTGCTGTCCCTTGTGGCCGTCGGACACGGCCGCGAGGCGCTCCCCGACCGTTGCGTACCATGTGGGCTTCCGGCAACGACGGCGAGGCGATCGGGAGGCGTACAGGTGGCTTCAGTCCGCCGCCGCGGCACGACGGCCACCGCACTGCTCACCTTGGTGCTGGCCGCGACCGCCTGCGGCCCGGTCGCCGACCGGGGGGCCCGCGAGCTGCGGGTCGGCTACGACAGCCTGGACGGCACGCTGCCGGTCTGGCCGCCGCGCGGCTCGCTCGCCGGGGACGCCGCCGCGACGCGGGCGGTCACCGAGGCGGTACGCGCCTGGCGGTCGCCGATCGACGACCGCGCCCACCTGCCCTCCTCCGGCATCCTCTTCTCCGGCGAGGTCGACGGCACCCGGCTGGCCCTGGTCGCCGCCGACGTGCCCGGCGAGGGCGCGTCCTGGCTGCTCCAGCTCACCGGCGACGGCGGCCGGTACACGGTGACCCGGGCCAGCGAGTACTCCGACCCCGGCTACCTCGCCTACGCCGACGTCCTGCCGGTGCAGCTGGCCGACGGCCGGCGCTATCTCGCCTCCGGACGGGTGGAGCGCCTGCTCGGGCCGGACGGCCGGGCGCTGGTGCTCTCCGACGGGCTGAGCCGCCGGGTGCGCGTGCCGGCCTGCGCGGCCGTGCCGGTCACCGCGACGCTGCGGGCCACCGAGTCGCTGCCGCGCGGTCGCGCCGCCGAGCGCCTGCTCGACCTCGGCACCGCCACCGCCGAGCCGCGCTACCCGCTGGTCCGGGACGAGACCGGCTCCGGCCGCCGGGCCCTGGACGGGCTGGACACCTGCGTGCTCGCCGACGAGCGGGGCCCGTTCGGCAGCGTCCCGCGCCGCATCGGCGACCGGGACGCACCCCGCTCGGCCCCGGAGTCGTGGCCGATGGAGAAGGTGAGCGTCCGGGCGATCGGCGAGATGGCGCTGGGCGGCGGTGACCCGGGCGACCTGGAGCAGCTCACCTGGGAGACGGACGCCGGCACGATGACCGCGGTGGTCTACCGGCCCGCCGACGGCGGCACCCCGGTGGTCTCCCCGGCGGACCGGTCCAACCCCCTGCAGACGTACGTGCTGCCGGTGCCCGGGCAGCCGTTGGTGGTGCTGACCTGGCGGGGCACCCGCGACGCCTCGCTGTCGGTGCCGCCGGGCACGCCCCGGCTGGTGGACCGCCCCGGCCTGACCGTGGTGCCGATGCCGGCGGCGAGGCAGACCTTCAGCCTGGCCGGCGCGGAGAAGACCTACTACCGCTCCGTCGGCGGCCGCTGACCCACTGGGGTGCGCCTCTCTGCAAGCACCCCAAGGCGGGGGCCGTCGATAAGCAGGGGGACGCCCACCTCCTGTGGAGCTGATGTCGTCAACGACTCAGCGCCGAGCCTGCCCAGGCGCCGGGCGTCGCCGATTCGTCCACGACATCAGCTCGACAGGAAGCCGGAGGGACCCTGCCGGCTCCCCGGCTCCCGCCGCTACCGGGACGCGCCGACGGGCGGCCCCGGGCACCGGGACCGCCCGTCGGCGAGGTCCTGTCCTCAGTTGGGGCTGGCCTCGCTGGCCCGCAGCCGGACCGGCTCGACCGGCTCCGCGTCCAGGCCCGAGATCCAGCCGATGACGTTGCGCGCCACGTCCTGCGCGGTGAGCCCCAGGTCGCTGAGGATCTGCGCGCGGGTGCCGTGCGGGTGCCAGCCGGCCGGCACGCCGAGGTCGCGCAGCGGCACCCGGACGTCGGCGTCCCGCATCGACTGGGCGAGCGCGTCGCCGACGCCGCCGACCCGGACGCCGTCCTCGACGGTGACCACGAGCCGGTGCCCGGCGGCCAGCTCGACCAGCTCGGCCGGGACCGGGCGGACCCAGCGCGGGTCGACCACGGTCACGCCGTAGCCCTGCTCGGCGAGGCGGGCGGCGACCTCCATGCCCAGCTGACCGAAGGAGCCGACCGCGACCAGCAGCACGTCGGTACGCGCCGACTCGGCCAGCACGTCGACGGTGCCGATCCGGCGTACGGCCGGCAGGTCGGCGGCGACGGTGCCGGTCGGGAAGCGGACGATGGTCGGGCCGTCGTCGACGGCGACGGCCTCCCGCAGCTCCTCGCGGAGGCTGGCGGAGTCGCGGGGCGCGGCGATGCGCAGGCCGGGCACCACGCCGAAGACCGACATGTCCCAGATGCCGTAGTGGCTCGGCCCGTCCGGCCCGGTGATGCCGGCCCGGTCGAGCACGAAGGTCACCGGCAGCTTGTGCATGGCCACGTCCAGCAGGACTTGGTCGAAGGCGCGGTTGAGGAAGGTCGCGTAGACCGCCACCACCGGGTGCAGGCCGCCCATCGCCAGGCCGGCGGCCGAGGTGGCGGCGTGCTGCTCAGCGATGCCGACGTCGTACACCCGCTCGGGGTGCTTGCGGGCCAGGGTGGCGATGCCGGTGGGCTCGGCCATGGCGGCGGTGATGCCGACCACGTCGGGGCGCTCGTCGGCGATGGCCACCAGCTCGTCGGCGAAGACCTGG
The DNA here is from genome assembly GCF_900091515.1 of Micromonospora purpureochromogenes. Lineage (NCBI taxonomy): Bacteria > Bacillati > Actinomycetota > Actinomycetes > Micromonosporales > Micromonosporaceae > Micromonospora > Micromonospora purpureochromogenes. The sequence continues at coordinate 5,456,934 of NZ_LT607410.1, forward strand.
GTCCACTTCACCGAGGGGGCGGCGAGCAGCTTGCCGGTCTCGGCGTCGAAGGCGCTCGGGCCGTGCAGGCAGTCCGCCTCGTCCTCCTCGGCGGGGCGGTAGCCGTAGCCCTTGCGGGTGACCGCGTGCACGATCACCGGGCCGCCGAAGTTCTTCGCGGCGCGCAGCGACGACTCGACGGCGGCGATGTCGTGCCCGTCGACCGGGCCGACGTACTTGATGCCGAGGTCCTCGAACATCGCCTGCGGGGCCACCGCGTCCTTGATGCCCTTCTTGACCGCGTGCAGCACCTCGTACATCGGCTTGCCGACCAGCGGCGTGGAGCCGAGGGCGTCCTTGACGGTGTCGAGGACCTTCTCGTAGCCGGGGTTGAGCCGCAGCGAGGAGAGGTGGTCGGCGAGGCCGCCGATGGTCGGCGAGTACGACCGGCCGTTGTCGTTGACCACGATGACGAGGGGGTTGCCGGCGGTGGCGATGTTGTTCAGCGCCTCCCAGCACATGCCGCCGGTGAGCGCGCCGTCACCGACGACAGCGACCACGCTGCGCTGCTCGCCGCGCAGGGCGTACGCCTTGGCCAGCCCGTCGGCGTACGACAGGGCGGTGGAGGCGTGCGAGTTCTCGATCAGGTCGTGCTCGCTCTCGGCCCGGCTGGGGTAGCCGGAGAGCCCACCGCGCTGGCGCAGCTTGTCGAAGCCGTCCTGCCGCCCGGTGAGGATCTTGTGCACGTACGACTGGTGGCCGGTGTCGAACAGGAGCCGGTCGCGGGGAGAGTCGAAAACCCGGTGCATCGCCAGGGTGAGCTCCACCACGCCCAGGTTGGGGCCGACGTGCCCGCCGGTGCGGGAGACCTTGGCGATCAGGAAGTCACGGATCTCGGCGGCGAGGATGTCCAGCTGCTCGGCGGTCATCCGCTTGACGTCCTGCGGACCGCGGACGGCGCCCAGCAGCCGACCGTGGTTGGCCGTGCCCTCTTCAACACTCATGAGCGAAGAGTCTATCGGCCGCCCGCCGCACCGCAGCTCGGCCGTGGATCATCCCAGCTGGTTCCCAGGTTCAGGGCACGACGACCAGCCGCCGCGGCGGCGCGGGCGGGGTGGCGCCGTGCGGCGGCCCGGCCGGCGTCCAGGCGCCCAGCACGGCCGCCCGGCGGGCGCCGGTGACCGAGGGGATCGCCCCGGGCAGGCCGTGCCAGGAGAGCCAGCCGAGCAGGGCGAACGCGTACGCCTCCTTGGCCTGCGCCGGCACGCCCAGCTCGTCGGTGATGCGCAACCGCCAGCGCCCGGCGCCGAGGGCGGCCAGCCGGCCCAGCAGTGTGCGGTTGCGCACTCCCCCGCCGGCGGCGACCACCTCGGTGACCCGGTGCCGGTCGCACGCGGCGGCGACCGTGCGGGCGGTCAGCTCGGTCAGGGTGGCCAGCACGTCGTCCGGGGCCACCGGCTCGCCCAGCGCGGCCAGCCGGTCGTCCAGGTAGCCGGCGTGGAAGAGCTCCTTGCCGGTGCTCTTGGGGGGCGGTGCGGCGTAGTACGGCTCGGCGAGCAGCGCGGCCAGCAGGCCGCCGTGCACCCGGCCGGCGGCCGCGCGGGCGCCGTCGAGGTCGCAGGGGCGGCCGAGGAGCCGCCGGGCCGCCGCGTCGAGCAGCGCGTTGGCCGGGCCGACGTCGTACCCGAGGACCGGCGCGCCCGCGGCGACGACGGTGAGGTTGGCGATGCCGCCCAGGTTGAGCGCGGCCCGGGGCCCGCCGGCCGCGTCGAGCAGCAGCGCGTCGAAGGCCGGGACCAGCGGCGCGCCCTGACCGCCGGCGGCGACGTCCGCCGAGCGCAGGTCCGCCAGCACGGGTACGCCGACCCGGGCGGCCACCCGCGCCGGCGCGCCGAGCTGGAGGGTGCCCCGGGTGGTGCCGCCCTCGACCCAGTGGAAGACGGTCTGGCCGGGCGAGACCACCAGGTCGGCCCGCCCGCCGGCCAGCTCGACCCCGAGCGCGGCGGCGGCGGCGAAGACCTCGCCGAGGGCGTTGTCCAGCCGGCAGACCGCCTCGATCGTGGTGGCCGCCGGGGGCAGCAGCGCGCCGATCGACTCGCGCAGGGCCTCGTCGTAGTCCAGCCCCCGGTGCCCGAGCGGACGCATCCGCAGGGTGTCGCCGTCGGTGGTGAACTCGGCGGCGACCACGTCCACCCCGTCGTACGAGGTGCCGGACATCAACCCGACGATCTTCATCGGGTCAGGCTAGTCACCCGGCGGGCGGCAGGAACAACCCCACGCATTCGACGTGCTGGGTCATCGGGAACAGGTCGTACCCGCGCAGCCCGGCGAGCCGCCAGCCGAGCCCGGTGAAGGTGCGCACGTCCCGGGCGAAGGCGGCCGGGTCGCACGCCACGTACGCGACGGCGCGCGGCCCGGCGGCGACCACGTCCCGCACCACCGGCGCGCCGGCGCCGGAGCGGGGCGGGTCGAGCACCACCAGGTCGACCGGGCCGGTGATCCGGCGGCGGGCCAGCGCGGTCTCCACCCGGGCGGCGACCACCTCCACCCGGGGCAGGTCGGCCAGGTTCTCCCGGGCGGCGGCGACCCCCGGCGCGGAGGACTCGACGAGGGTGATCCGGGCCTGCGGGCCGACCCGGCCGGCGAGGGCGGCGGCGAAGAGGCCGGCCCCGCCGTACAGGTCCCAGGCGGACTCGCCGGGGCGCGGGTCGAGCAGGTCGAGCACCGCCCCGACGAGGGTGTCGGCGGCGGCCGGGTGCACCTGCCAGAAACCGGCGGCGGGCAGCGTCCACTCCCGGCCGGCGGCCACCTCGCGGACGGTCTGCGGCCCGCTCACTCCGGTGGCCACCCCATCGGTGACGGCGGCGACGCTGACGTCCCCGCCGGTGGAGGCGACGGTCTCGACCGCCTCGGCGTCCGGCCAGCGCGCGCCGGACGGGGTGAGCACCGGCAGCTCCCGGATCGCCGGGCGGGCGATCCGGCACCAGTCGATCGGCACGACCTCGTGCGAGCGGTGCTTGAGCAGCCCGGCCCGGCCGGCGGCGTCGACGGCGTACCGGACCCGGGAGCGCCAGCCGAGCGGCCCGCCGGGCAGCGCCTCGACGGCCACCCCGAGCGCGTCCACCTCGGCCTCGGTGAGGCCGCCCAGGCGGAGGAGCTGCTCGCGCACCACGGCGGTCTTCCAGTCGAGCTGGGCGGCCGGGGTGACGTGTTGCAGGTCGCAGCCCCCGCAGCGGCCGGGTTTCGCCCACGGGCAGGGCTGCTCGACCCGGTCCGGCGACGCCTCGAGGATCTCCACCGCGTCGGCGCGGGCGAAGCCCTTGTGCAGCTCGGTGATCTCGGCCACCACCCGCTCGCCGGGCAGCGCGTGCCGGACGAAGACCACCTGGCCGTCGACCCGGGCCACGCAGTGCCCGCCGGGGGCGACCGCGCCGACGGTCAGCTCGACCCGCTCGGCCTCCTCCAGCCCGCGCCGCTCCCCGGCGCCCGGCACGTCGCCGGTCGGGCCGGTCACGGCCGGCCCCCGTTCGACGGGCCGCTCTCGCCCGGCGGGGCGGAGACGACCGGCGGCAGGGTGCTGCGCGGGGCCACCCGCGGCCCGCGCGCCGGGGTCCGGCTCAGCGTGGCGTCGAGGCGGTCCAGGTTCTTGCTGGCGGTCGAGGCGAGCTGCCAGGGCACGCTGGTCACCATCACCCCCGGCTCGAAGAGCAGCCGCCCCTTGAGGCGCAGCGCGCTCTGGTTGTGCAGCAGGTTCTCCCACCAGCGGCCGACGACGTACTCGGGGATGAAGACGGTGACCACGTCGCGGGGCGACGCCCGGCGGGTGGAGGCGACGAAGTTGAGGATCGGCCGGGTGATCTCCCGGTACGGCGAGTCGACCACGGTGAGCGGGACGGGCAGCTCGCGCCGCTCCCACTCTTCCTGGAGCTGCCGGGTGTCCTTCTCGTCGACGTTCACGGTCACGGCGGTGAGCGTGTCCGGCCGGGTGGCCCGGGCGTACGCGATGGCCCGCAGGGTCGGCTGGTGCAGCTTGCTGACCAGCACGATGGCGTGGTTGCGGGCGGGCAGCACGCCCCGGATCTCGGTCGGCTCCAGCTCGGCGGCGACCCGGTCGTAGTGCCGGCGGATGGCGAGCATCACCAGGTAGATCAGCGCCATCGCGGCGATCGCGATCCAGGCGCCGAGCAGGAACTTGGTGAGCAGCACGATGATCAGGACGGTGCCGGTCATCGCCATGCCGAAGGCGTTGATCGCCCGGGACCGGACCATCCGGGCCCGGGCCTCCGGGTCCCGTTCGGTGCGCAGGTGCCGGTTCCAGTGCCGGATCATGCCGGCCTGGGAGAGTGTGAACGAGACGAACACCCCGACGATGTAGAGCTGGATCAGGCGGGTCACCTCGGCCTGGAAACCGACGATCAGCACGATCGCGAAGACGGCCAGGAAGACGATGCCGTTGGAGAAGGCCAGCCGGTCGCCCCGGGTGTGGAACTGTCGGGGCAGGTAGCGGTCCTGAGCCAGGATCGAGCCGAGCACCGGGAAGCCGTTGAACGCGGTGTTGGCAGCCAGGAAGAGGATCAGCGCGGTCATCCCGGCCACGACGAAGAGCAGCGCCGAACCGGAACCGAAGACCGTCTCGCCGAGCTGGGTGGTGACCGTCTTCTGCACGTACCCGTCGGGGCCGGAGATGATCTGCCGGGTCGGATCCTCGACGAACTGCAGGCCGGTCAGCCGGGACAGCCAGATGATGCCGACCAGCATGCTGACCGCGATCGTGCCGAGCAGCAGCAGGGTGGTCGCCGCGTTGCGGCTCTTCGGCGCCTTGAACGCCGGCACCCCGTTGGAGATCGCCTCCACACCGGTCAGCGCGGCGCAGCCCGAGGAGAAGGTCCGCAGCAGCAGGAAGATCAGCGCGAACCCGGACACGCTGTGCTCGGCCTGGATCACCAGGTCGGCGCTCGGCGCGCGCAGGTCGTCGCCGAGCACGAAGTACCGCACCAGCCCGGTGAGGATCATCCCGACCATCACGATGATGAAGCCGTAGGTGGGGATCGCGAAGGCGGTGCCCGACTCGCGAAGACCACGCAGGTTCATCGCGGTGAGCAGCGCCACCGCGATGACCGCGATGAGCACCTTGTGGGTGGCCACGAAGGGCACCACCGAGCCCAGGTTCGCCACCCCGGAGGAGACCGACACCGCGACGGTGAGCACGTAGTCGACCATCAGCGCGCTGCCCACGGCCAGGCCGGCCCGCGGCCCGAGGTTGACGGTGGCCACCTCGTAGTCGCCGCCGCCCGACGGGTAGGCGTGCACGTTCTGCCGGTAGCTGGCGACCACGGTGAGCATCACCACGACGACCGCGAGGGCGATCCACGGTGAGAAGAAGTACGCCGAGGCCCCGGCGATCGACAGCGTGAGCAGGATCTCGTCGGGCGCGTACGCCACGCTGGAGAGGGCGTCGGAGGCGAAGACCGGCAGGGCGATGCGCTTGGGGAGGAGGGTGTGCTGGAGCCGGTCGGACCGGAACGGTCGACCGACGAGGAGTCGCTTCAGCAGCGAGGTGGGACTGGCCACAAGCGCTAAGGGTACGACCACCGCGCGCCGACCGTCGGGGGTGCCTGATCACCACCCCGCGCGCCCGCGCGGTACGGTCGGTCCCCCGTCGGCGCGGCGGACGTGGCACGCTCGCAGAGAGCGCCGCCGTCCGCCGAACGGGCGGCACCTTTGGGAGGGACACCAGTGCATGTCGTGATCATGGGCTGTGGCCGGGTCGGCTCGACCCTCGCCCACAGCCTGGAGTCCCGGGGTCACTCGGTGGCGGTGATCGACCAGGACGCCGACGCGTTCCGCCGCCTCGGGCCCGACTTCGCCGGCATCACCGTCACCGGCGCCGGCTTCGACGGCGAGGTGCTGCGCCAGGCCGGCATCGAGCGCGCGGACGCCTTCGCCGCCGTCTCCAGCGGCGACAACTCCAACATCATCTCGGCCCGGCTGGCCCGCGAGACGTTCGGCGTCTCCCGGGTCGCCGCCCGCATCTACGACCAGCGCCGGGCGCAGGTCTACGAGCGGCTCGGCATCCCCACCGTGGCCACCGTCCGGTGGACGGCCGACCGGATGCTGCGGCACCTGGTCCCCGAGGGCAACATCGAGATCTTCCGCGACCCCACCAGCACCGTCTCGATCATCGAGGTGCCGGTGCACAAGGAGTGGGTCGGGCGGCCGCTGCACCAGTTGGAGGACGCGGCCGGGGCGCGGGTGGCGTACCTGATCCGCTTCGGCATCGGCACGCTGCCCACCGCCTCCACCGTCGTGCAGGAGGGTGACCAGCTCTACGTGCTGGTCACCGACGACATCGCCGCCTCGGTCACCGCGGTGGCCGCGGCGCCGCCCGAAGGAGGGCTCTGAGCATGCGGATCGCCATCGCCGGCGCCGGCAACGTCGGCCGGTCGATCGCCCAGGAGCTGATCGACAACGGCCACCAGGTGATGCTGATCGAGCGCCAGCCCCGGATGCTGCGCCCGGACCGGGTGCCGGCCGCCGACTGGGTGCTGGCCGACGCGTGCGAGCTGGCCAGCCTGGAGGAGGCCAACGTCGCCGGCTGCGACGTGGTCGTCGCGGCGACCGGTGACGACAAGGTCAACCTGGTGGTGTCGCTGCTGGCCAAGACCGAGTTCGCGGTGCCCCGGGTGGTCGCCCGGGTCAACCGGGCCGAGAACGAGTGGCTCTTCACCGAGCAGTGGGGCGTCGACGTGGCGGTCAGCAAGCCGCGGGTGATGGCCGCGCTGGTCGAGGAGGCGGTCACCGTCGGCGACCTGGTCCGGCTGATGACCTTCCGGCAGGGCGAGGCGAACCTGGTCGAGATCACCCTGCCGCCGACCGCGCCCTACGTCGGCCAGCCGATCCACGCGGTGCCGATCCCCCGGGACGCCGCGCTGGTGGCGATCCTGCGCGGCAAGCGGGTGCTGGTGCCCAGCCCGGACGACCCGATAGAGGCCGGCGACGAGCTGATCTTCGTCTGCACCGCCGAGGTGGAGGACGAGGTCCGCGCGGTGATCCTCGGCCCCGACAGCGTCGAGCGGACCCGCGGCAACGGCTGAGCCGGCCGAGCGCCGCAGCGCCCGGGCGCGCCGGACGGGCTCAGGCGCCGGGCAGCGGCTGCGGCGCGCCCTGCCGGGTCACCCGGCGCACCGCCCAGACGGTGATCAGCAGCAGCAGCGCGTACGGCGGGTAGCCCAGCGCCAGCCGGGCCACGCCCAGCGCGGCGTCCTGGTGGGCCAGGTAGAGCCCGGCCTGCACGCCCACCTTGGCCAGCCAGACCACACCCCAGAGCACGGTGAGCTGGGTGAAGGTGCGCACCAGCCGGGGATCGTCGCGCCACTCGGAGCGCCCCTTGGCGACCAGCACCGACCAGATCCAGCCGACCAGCGGCTGGCGGATCGCCGCCGAGATCAGCAGGGCCACCCCGTAGGCGATGCCGTAGAGGATCCCGGGGAGGTAGAAGTCCCGCTCGTCGCCGGTGCGCCAGGCGATGAACGCGCCGACGGCGATGCCGACGAGCCCGTTGACCGCGTGCCGGACCGGCCGCCGCTGGGCCAGCCGCGCGACGGCGATCAGCACCGCCACGCCGACCGAGGCGATCACGGCCGGCCGCAGGTCACCCACGACGTTGGCGAGCACGAAGACCACCACGGGGATGCTGGACTCGACCATCCCCCGCCAGCCGCCGAGCTGGTCGGCCATCTGCTCGGCCAGGCTGGGCAGCTGCCCGTCGTCCTCCGGGGGCGTCTGCGGCGCGGCGGCCGGATGCTGTCCCGTCGTCACTTCGGCGACTCCAGCTCGTAGTACGGGTTGTAGATGACCTTGCGGTCGTCCCGGACGGCCACCCGACCCCGGGCGGTGAGGTGCCGCCCCGGCTCGATGCCGGCGATGTGCCGCCGGCCCAGCCAGACCAGGGTCACCACGTCGCTGCCGTCGTAGAGGTCCGCCTCCAGGGTGGGCAGGTTGGTCCGCGGGGTGTAGACCACGGTGCGGAGCCGGCCGGTGACCGAGACCACCTGGCCGCGCATGCACTGCCGGGCCGGCACCCCGCCGCACTCGGCACTCTCCCGTTGCAGCTCCTGCGCCTCGATCTCGGCCTCGCTCGCGGTGAGCCGCCGCAGGATGCGCCGCAGCGACACCCGGCCCTCGTCGGTCGTCATGACCTCCGCGCCACCCTCTCCACGCTGACCGGCCCGCGCCGGCACTGGCCCGGCCCCGCCGATGCCGGAACCGTCCCGCCAGCGTACGCCGATCCCGCCCGCCGGACCGGTCGGGCGTACCCGCGACAGCGGGCGGGCGGGCGGAGCTGGCCGGACCCGGTCCACCGGCCCCCCGGTGACGGGTGGGCCCGGGGCGGGCGGGGCCGGGTGGGACCGGCCGGACACGGCGCCGGGCCCGGCTCCGTCGGTGGACGGTGCCGGGCCCGGTGCGTGGTCGTTGCCGTGCCGGTCAGGCCTCGCGCGGGGCGGGTGCCGGAGCGCCACCCTCGCCGCCCTCGCCCCCCTCGGCCTGCTCGGCGACCTCGCGGGGCAGCCGCAGCGGCAGCGGCTCGCGGACCGGCTTCGCCTCCTGCCCCCGGTCGACGACCAGGCCGTCCAGGCACTCGGCCAGCGGCCCGGCCGCGGCCGGGTTGGTGGCGGCGGCGCCCTGGTAGACACCGCGGACCATCCAGCGCGGCCCGTCGATGCCGACGAAGCGCAGGTCGGTCAGGCCGTCCGGGGTGCGTACCCGGGCGTGCAGCTCGGTGCCGTACTCGCCCTCGACCTCCTGGCCGGCGGCGCCGTCGGCGAAGAGGGACTGGCGGATCTCCTCGCGCACCTCGTCCCAGATTCCCTCGGACCGGGGCGCGGCGAAGACGCCGAGCTGGAGGGCGTTCTCCCCGTGCACCAGCACGACCTGCTGGATCACGCCCTGCGGGTCGGCCTGCACGCGCACCTCGACGCCGGGCACCGCCGGGATGTGCAGGCTGCCCAGGTCGAGCCGCTGCACGCCGTCCGGCGCCTCCGAGCTGTCGTACGGGCCGCGCGACGGACCCGTCGGCTCGGCGTCGTACGAGTCGAGGACCTCGGCGGCCCGCTCGTCACGGGCACCCCGCCCGCCGTCGGCCCGCTTCCGGCTGAAGATCACTGCGCCCACCCTCCGCTGTTCGCACTCACCCTGCCACCTCTTCCGTCTGTCCGCCCGCCCGGTCGGGATCTTCCCGTCGGCCGGTCGAGGGCGGCGGCACCAGACCGGCGTGTCCGCCAGTCGAGCCGTGTCCACCGGCCCCGCGCCGTGACCCGGGCAGCTCGGCCACCGGCTGGAAATCCGCCCGCTCCACCCGCTGGACAACGAGCTGCGCGATGCGATCGCCACGGGAGATCTTCGCCGGCCTGTCCCGATCATGGTTGATCAGGTTGACCAGGATCTCACCCCGGTAGCCGGCGTCGACCGTACCGGGCGCGTTGAGCACCGTCACGCCGAGCCTGGCGGCCAGGCCGGAGCGCGGGTGCACCAGGCCGACGTACCCCTCCGGCAGCGCCAGCGCCACCCCGGTCGGGACCAGAGCCCGGCCGCCGGGAGGCAGCTCGACGTCCGCGGCGGCCACCAGGTCGGCGCCGGCGTCACCGGGATGGGCGTACGCGGGCAGCGGCAGCTCCGGGTCGAGCTGCCGCACGGGCACGGGTACGACGTGGGTCACGGTGCTCCCTCTTCCGTCGAGTTCTGGGGGTGGCCCTGCCATCCTGCCGGGTCGGACTGCCACCGCGCGCCGTACCCTCGCAGGTGTGAGCGTGTCGCCTTCCCCGTCCTCGCCGGCCCCGCGCACCGCGGCGGCCGCGGAGCACTCCGAACGGCTGAGTCTGCCCTGGTGGCTCTGGGTGGCCGGGCTGGCCCTGTCCGGGCTACTGGCCGCCGAGCTGTGGATGGGCGCCCCCGGGGTGCGGGCCTGGCTGCCCTTCGTGGTCCTCCCGCCGGCGACGGCGGTCGCGCTGTGGTGGCTGGGCCGGGTCCGGGTGGCGGTGCGCGACGGCGAGCTGTTCGTGGACGACGCCCACCTGCCGGTGCGGTACGTGGCGGACGTGGTCCCGTTGGACGCCGCCGGGCGCCGCGAGGTCCTCGGCGTGGGCGCGGATCCGCTGGCCTTCGTGGTGCAGCGGCCCTGGATCGGCGGCGCGGTGCAGGTGGTGCTGGACGACCCCGCCGACCCGACCCCGTTCTGGGTGGTCAGCACCCGTCATCCGGTCGAGCTGGCCCGCGCGGTCATGGCCGCTCGCGACCCGGCCTGACTCCTCAGGGCAGGGCCCGCCGGCCGCCGGGCAGTGCCCCGCCCTTGCGACGCAGGTCCCAGCGGATCTCGTCGGCGAGGGTCCTGGTGGCCCGCCGGTTGAGGTAGCTGGCCACGGCCGCGCCGGTGAGGAACGGCCCCAGCGTGGTCAGGTTGCGCCCGAACCGCTTGAGCATCGTGTCGCGCAGCTCCTTGCGGGCCGCGGTGCCGAGTACCGCGCCGACGCCGACCCCGGGCGTCATCGGGTTGATCCCGCGTTGGTTGGCCCAGGACTGCATCAGGGCGATCGCCCGCTGGCTGCCGCCGGTGGGCAGCGGCACGTGGTAGACCTCGTGCAGCTCGCCGATGAGCTTCAGCTCGATCGCCACCACGGCGACGGTCTCGGCGGCCAGCAGCACGGGCGCCGAGAGCAGGGTCGGGGTGGCCACCCACTCCACGGCGGCGATGCCGCCGCCGGCCGCACCCACCCCGGCGGTGGCCCGGGCGGCGTTGCGGATGAGGCGCTCGGCCAGTGCCTCGTCGTCGAGTCCGGGGAAGTGGCGGCGCAGCGTGGCCAGGTCCCGGACGGGGATGTGCGGCGCCACGTCGGCGACCGTGTCGGTCATCCAGCGCAGCGCGGCCTTCGGCTTGAACAGGTCGGCCAGCCCGCGGGCCCGCGCCAGCCCGACCAGCCGGGTGAGCAGTTGGCGGCGGCGGGCCGGCTCGATGTCGTCGGCGGTCAGCGCGGCGACGGTGGCACCGAGCTCCTCAGCGGCCCGATCGGCCGATTCCGGCGTGCCGGACGTCGGGCCGGCGCCGGACGGTGCCGCCTGCCGCGCACCGGTGGCCCCGGCGCCCGGGAGGTGCCTGCGCAGCGTGGCCAGGTCCCGGACCGGGATGTGCGGCGCCACGTTGGAGACCGTGTCGGTCATCCAGCGCAGCGCGGCCTTCGGCTTGGACAGGTCGGCCAGCCCGCGGGCGCGCGCCAGCAGTTGACGGCGGCGGGCCGGCTCGATGTCGTCGGCGGTCAGCGCGGCGACGGTGGCACCGAGCTCCTCAGCGGCCCGGTCCGCCGATTCCGGCGTGTCGAACGGCGCGTCGAGGGTGCCGCCGGCCGCTCCGGCCGCGCCACCGGACGTCGGGTCGGCGCCGGACGGTGCCGCCTCCCGGTCACCGGTGGCCCCGGTGCGCGGGCCGCCGGTGCCGTCCGGGCGGTGGGTGGCACCCGACTCCGGGCGCGTGGTGGCTCCCGGCTGCGCCGGGGCGTCCGCCGCGGCGCCGGGGCGCGGCCCGGTCGGCGTACCCCCCGCCGGCCCACCGGCCCGCTCGTCGCGTTCGCTCATACCGCCCGACCTCCCGTGCTCCCGTCGGCGTGGTCACCGCCCGTTACGAGTCAAGCAGCTCCCCGCCGCCCCCGCACGGCAGCTCGGGCAGCGGCGGCCCCGTCGTGGCGGCCGCCGCCGATGTGCGGTTCAGGGTCAGACGCACTCGCGGCAGATCAACTCGCCGTTGCGCTCCACCGCCAGCTGGCTCCGGTGGTGGACCAGGAAGCAGCGGCCGCAACGGAACTCGTCCTGCTGCATCGGCAGGACCTTGACGGTCAGCTCCTCGTCGGCCAGGTCGGCGCCGGGCAGCTCGAAGCTCTCGGCCACCTCGGCCTCGTCGACGTCCACGGCGCCCGACTGTGAGTCGACCCGCCGGGCCTTGAGCTCTTCCAGGCTGTCCTCGCCGAGGTCGACCTCGTCGCGACGCGGGGCGTCGTAGTCGGTGGCCATCGGTTCACTCTCCCATATCGATATTGTCGCTTCCGGTTGTAACGCCGGACGACGTTGTTTCGGTTCCCACTGGCCGGCCACCCTTTGTGTCGGTCACCCGACCCACCGGCCGCTCGGGCCGGGGGCCGACAGGGGCCTCCCCCAGCGAGCGCGGAACCTTACCCCCCTCGGGCGAGGCATGTATACCGCCCTCGTGGCTGAGATGTACGCCCCAGCCCCCCGAGTTGTTCCCAATGTGACTCAGGCGACACGAAGATAGGGGTAGTAGTACCCGCTTCCCGGATGGCGCGCCGGCATGTCGGACTGTTTCCACGCGACGGTCGGACAACCGTTAACCTCAGCGGCGTACTCGACGGCCGGCGGGGCGGCCCGACCACCGGCTGGCCGCCGCCACCCATCACTGTCCGGGGAGCGCCCAGATGAGTTTTGCGCGAGTGCGAGCACTCGTTGTCGTCGGTCTGCTGGCGGTGGTCGCCCTGGTCTTCGTCGTCGTCGCCATGGTGCGGGACACGCAGGGCAAGGCGGGCGCGGCCGGGGGCTGCCCCGAGGGCTGGCCGCTCGCCGACATCACCCTGCGCGAGCCGAAGGACGTGAAGATCAACGTCTTCAACGCCACCGACCAGATCGGCCTGGCCGGCAACATCGCCGACGACTTCCGCAACCGGAAGTTCCAGGTGAAGAAGACGGCCACCGCGCCGAAGGGCGTCGACGAGGTGGCGGTGCTGCGCTATGGCCCCAAGGGCGTCGGCTCCGCGCACCTGCTGCGGGCCTACTTCCTGAACAACGCCGAGCCCGTGTACGACGCCAAGCGCAAGGACGACATTGTCGACGTCGTGCTCGGCAACGGCTTTCAGCAGCTGGCCACCACCACCGAGGTGAACCAGTCCCTGGGCGACCTGGGCGCGCCCGAGGCGCCGGCCGGCTCCTGCCCGATGCCGATCGAGAAGTGACCGTTCGGCCAGCCGGGAAGGCGGGCCGACCGGACTGATCTGACCGAAACGGCGGTGTCCCCCGGGACACCGCCGTTTCGCTGTCGGAGAACGGACGGCGCGCGTGGGCCGGGTCCGGGCGGTCAGGGGCCGCCGGAGGCGTCGAGGTCGGCGAGCCGGTCGTGCAGCGGCGCGAAGAGCGCCGGCGGCGCGGCGATCACCAGGTCCGGGCCGGCCGGCCGGCCACCCAGCCCGGCGACCCGCAGTCCCGCCTCGGCGGCCACCAGGCCGCCGGCCGCCTGGTCCCAGGCGGCCAGCCCCTTCTCGTAGTAGGCGTCCACCCGCCCCTCGGCGGCCAGGCAGAGGTCCAGCGCGGCGGCGCCGAGCCGGCGGATGTCGCGGACGTGCGGGATCAGCTCGGCGATCACCCGGGCCTGGTGCGAACGGCGCGCCGGGTCGTAGCCGAATCCGGTGGCGACCAGCGCCTGGCCCAGGTCGACCTCGATCGAGCAGCTCAGCCGCTGCCCGTCGCGCCAGGCCCCGCCGCCCGCGGTGGCGGTCCACTCCTCGCCGGTGAACACGTTGCGCACCACCCCGGCGACCACCTCGCCGTCGACCTCGGCGGCCAGCGACACCGCGCAGTACGGCAACCCGTAGAGGTAGTTCACCGTGCCGTCGATCGGGTCGACGATCCAGCGCACGCCGCTGGCCGCACCGTCGGCCGCGCCGGCCCCGTACTCCTCGCCGAGGACGGCGTCGTCGGGGCGTACCCGGTGCAGCGCGTCGAGGACCTGGCGCTCGACGGCGCGGTCCGCGGCGGTGACCACGTCCGTGACGGTGCTCTTGGTGGCGGCGACCGACACCCCCTCGGCGCGCATCCGGTGCGCGGTGGCCGCGGCCTGCCGGGCGACATCGATCGCGATCGCGAGCAGTTCGGCCGGTTCCGGCGCCGAACGAGTCATGGTTCGTCCCCTTCCCGCACGATCGGGACGCCCCGCCGTGCGCGCGGGTATCATCCTTACAAAGTCCACATCTGCGCCGAATCGGCGGTCCCCGCCGCCGGTACCCCGTGCGCCGCAGGATGATCGCCGCAGACGGCGTTACAATTCACCCTGCCCACGCGCCACGGACCGCCGCCGGACGGCCGGCCCGGGACACGGGGGTCCCTCAACGACATCGCCCGGCACGGTGCCCCACGCTGCGCCGGACGACCCGGCCGTGCCCGCTCTTCGCCTCCGGAAGGTCATTCGTGACAGAACCCCGCCAGACCGGCGCCGACGTTCGCTCGCTCACCGACACCCTGATCGCCCACGCGCAGAGCGCCGGTGGCCAGCTGACGTCGGCCCAGCTCGCGCGCACCGTCGAGTCCGCTGAGGTGACCCCGGCCCAGGCCAAGAAGATCCTGCGGGCACTCTCCGATGCGGGGGTGACCGTGGTCGTGGACGGCTCGGCCAGCACCCGTCGCCGGGTCGCCGCGGCCCGATCCGCCACTCCGGCCTCGCGTGCCACCACCGCCAAGACCACCAAGAAGGCCGCCGCGCCCGCCCCCAAGCAGGCGCCCGCCGCCGACGAGGCCCCGGCGCCCGCCCCGCGCAAGGCGGCGCCGCGCAAGGCCACCACCACCACCGCCGACGTGGCCGCCAAGGCCGCCGCGCCGGCCGCCAAGGCGACGAAGTCCACCCGCGCCACCAAGGCGACGGTGGCCGCGGCCGGCAAGGCCACCAAGGCCACCGCCGGCAAGGCCAAGGGCGAGGGCGCCGAGGGCGAGATCGACCCCGAGGAGCTCGCGGCCGCGATCGAGGACGTGGTGGTCGAGGAGCCGGCCGAGCTGACCAAGGCCGCCGAGGCCGACGCGGCCAGCTCCGCCACGGACAACGACTTCGAGTGGGACGACGAGGAGTCCGAGGCGCTCAAGCAGGCGCGTCGCGACGCCGAGCTCACCGCCTCGGCCGACTCCGTCCGGGCGTACCTCAAGCAGATCGGCAAGGTTCCGCTGCTCAACGCGGAGCAGGAGGTGGAGCTCGCCAAGCGGATCGAGGCCGGGCTCTACGCCGCCGAGCGGCTGCGCGCGGCCGAGGAGGGTGAGGAGAAGCTCACCCGCGACATGCAGCGGGACCTGGGCTGGATCTCCCGCGACGGCGAGCGCGCCAAGAACCACCTGCTGGAGGCCAACCTCCGACTGGTCGTCTCGCTCGCCAAGCGCTACACCGGCCGCGGCATGGCCTTCCTGGACCTGATCCAGGAGGGCAACCTCGGCCTGATCCGCGCGGTCGAGAAGTTCGACTACACCAAGGGCTACAAGTTCTCCACGTACGCCACCTGGTGGATCCGGCAGGCGATCACCCGGGCGATGGCCGACCAGGCCCGCACCATCCGCATCCCGGTGCACATGGTCGAGGTGATCAACAAGCTCGGCCGGATCCAGCGCGAGCTGCTCCAGGACCTGGGCCGCGAGCCCACCCCGGAGGAGCTGGCCAAGGAGATGGACATCACACCGGAGAAGGTGCTGGAGATCCAGCAGTACGCCCGGGAGCCCATCTCGCTGGACCAGACGATCGGCGACGAGGGCGACAGCCAGCTCGGTGACTTCATCGAGGACTCCGAGGCCGTCGTCGCGGTCGACGCCGTCTCCTTCTCGCTGCTGCAGGACCAGCTCCAGCAGGTGCTGCAGACGCTCTCCGAGCGTGAGGCGGGCGTGGTACGCCTGCGCTTCGGCCTGACCGACGGTCAGCCGCGCACCCTGGACGAGATCGGCCAGGTGTACGGGGTGACCCGGGAGCGGATCCGGCAGATCGAGTCCAAGACGATGTCCAAGCTGCGTCACCCGTCCCGTTCCCAGGTGCTCCGCGACTACCTGGACTGACCCCTTCACGTCAACCAGCCGTGTCGGTTTGACCACTAGCCGTAGAACACTCAAAGGTGATCGGTCGGTTGCCTGTTTGTGATCGTTGACGTGGCACCCTTGACACACGGCACACTGTCTCCCTGCCATGTGTGACCTCGGTCGCCCGCGGGCACACAGGGAAGGCAGGGCCCGACGAGGGTGTTGCACGATGGGTGAGCAACGACCGAAGAGAGTGTTCATCGGTGACGACCAGAGGAGGAAGGCGATGACCCCGACCCTCACGCCGCCGCCCGAGACGGTGGCTCCCCCAGCCGCCGATGAACGGTGCGACCGCTGCAATGCTGCCGGCAAGCTCCGGATCACTCTGGCGGGTGGGAGCGAGCTGGTGTTCTGTGGGCACCACGCGAACAAGTACGCGGAGGATCTCGTGAAGATCACCGTGAAGTACGCGACGGACCCGGAGTTCAGCTGGCGTGGCGCCGATCTGATGGCGAACTGAATCCGCAACCACATAACGACGACATAGCCGGCCGGGAGCCCCAAGGGGCTCCCGGCCGGCTTCGTCTGCGCTCTCTCCCCCACCGCGCCCCGCGCCCCGCGCCCCGCGCCCCGCGCCCCGCGCCCCGCGCCCCGCGCCCCGCGCCCCGCGCCCCGCGCCCAAGATCCGCGCACTTTCACGGAATGAGTGGCCTCGACGCGCCGAATAGCCACACTTTCCGTGAAAGTGCCGGGATCTTGACCCGGGCCGTATGGGGTGGCCGGGGCGGATGGGGTCAGAGGGTCTGGACGGTGGCGATGCGCTCTTCGAGCTGCTCGATGGTGGCCTGGGCGCTGGGCGGGCCGCCGCAGAGTCGGCGCAGCTCGGCGTGGATCTTGCCGTGCGGCTGGCCGGTGCGGTGGTGCCGGGCGGCCACCAGGGCGTTCAGCTGGCGGCGCAGGGCCACCCGACGCTGGGCGGCACTCATCGGTGCGGCCGGGGCCGCAGGGGCCTCAGCGGCCGGCTCAGCGGTCTGCGTGGACGCCCGCCGGCGCTGCGCGGCGAGCTGTTCGGCCTGCCGCTTGGTGAGCAGCATGGAGACCTGGTCGGCGGTGAGCAGACCGGGCAGGCCGAGGTATTCCTCCTCCTCGGGGGTGCCGGCCTGGGCGGCGGTGCCGAAGGAGGCGCCGTCGAAGATGACCTGGTCCAGCTCGGCGGTCGCCGAGAGCGCCGTGAAGCGCTTCTCCAGCTCACCGCTGGCCTGGTCGTCGCGTTGGGCGCGCTCCAGCAGGTCGTCGTCGAAGCCGTTGGACTCCTTGGGCTTGCCGAGCACGTGGTCCCGCTCGGCCTCCATCTCGCTGGCCAGCCCGAGCAGGTGCGGCACGCTCGGCACGAAGACCGAGGCGGTCTCCCCCGGCCGGCGGGCCCGCACGAAACGCCCGATCGCCTGGGCGAAGTAGAGCGGGGTGCTGGCGCTGGTGGCGTAGACGCCCACCGCCAGTCGGGGAAGGTCGACGCCCTCGGACACCATCCGGACCGCGACCAGCCAGCGCTGCTCGGACGCCGCGAACGTCGCGATCCGCGCGGACGCCCCCACGTCGTCGGAGAGCACCACCGCGGCCTTCTCGCCGGTCAACTGCTCGATCAGCTTCGCGTACGAGCGGGCGTTCTGCTGGTCGCTGGCGATGACGAGGCCACCCGCGTCCGGCATGCCGGCGTTGCGCAGCACGGTCAGCCGGGCGTCGGCGGCCCGCAGCACCTGGGGCATCCAGTCCCCGGCCGGGTCCAGGGCGGTACGCCAGGCCTGCGCCACCAGGTCCTGCGTCATCGGCTCACCCAGCCGCGCCGCCAGCTCGTCGCCGGCGTTGGTGCGCCACCGGGTCTCCCCCGAGTACGCCAGGAACAGCACCGGCCGCACCACGCCGTCGCGCAGCGCGTCGGAGTAGCCGTAGACCGAGTCGGCGCGGGAGCGCAGCAGCCCGTCACCGCCGCGCTCATAGGTGACGAACGGGATGGGGTTGTCGTCGGAGCGGAACGGCGTACCGGTGAGCATCAGCCGGCGTACCGCGGGCTCGAAGGCGGCCTTGACCCCGTCGCCCCAGGACCGGGAGTCGCCGGCGTGGTGGATCTCGTCGAGGATGACCAGCGTGCGCCGGGTCATGGTGCGCCGTCGGTGCACCTGCGGGGCCATGCCGACCTGGGCGTAGGTGACGACCGCGCCGTGGAAGTCGGCGGCGGAGTGCACGTCGGCGTTGCGGAACGCGGCGTCGAGCTGGATGCCGACCCGGGCGGCGGCGCTCGCCCACTGGGTCTTCAGGTGCTCGGTCGGGGCGACCACGGTGACCGCCTCGACGGTGCCGTCCACGAGCAGCTCGGCGGCGATCCGCAGGGCGAAGGTGGTCTTACCGGCGCCGGGGGTGGCGACCGCGGTGAAGTCGTCGGTGCGGCGGCGCAGGTACTCCACCATCGCCTTGCGTTGCCAGGCACGCAGGGGCGGGAACGTCTCTAGCGCCGGCAACCGGGCTGCCACGCGAGGCTCCTCTCCGACCGCACCATGGCGGACCCCGGCCGAGGGCCACGGGTACCGCCGCCCATGAAAACGCCTCCGCGCAGAAGATGCCGCGAAGGCCGACTCAGCATAACCAGCACAGGCCGCTCGCCCCACTCGACGCCACGCTGGTCACATCCGCCACCCCCGCCCGCGCCCCGCCCGATCCGCTCTGCGGCGTGTCGCGCCCCCGGGGACACCCCGCGACCCCGGGCAAAGCGCGCGGCGCGGTAGGAAGCGACTGAGTGGTCAGGTCTGGGGGCCGCGGACCCCGGTCTTCGGGGGCCGCAGCGTGGCCACCGGGGCCGACCAGCGCCGACGTAGCGCCACCAGCCGCAGCGCGAAGACCAGCAGGGCGGCGGCGGTCAGCGGCGCCGTGCCGGCGCGTCCGGCGGCGTCGAGCAGGGCCACCGCGACCGCACCGGCCAGCGCGGCCACCGCGTAGATCTCCCGGCGCAGCACCACCGGGATCTCGGCGGTGAGCAGGTCCCGGCCCAGCCCGCCGCCGATGGCGGTGAGCATGCCGATCACGCAGGCGCCGACCGGCGGCACGTGGGCGTCGAGCGCCTTGAGGGTGCCGGTGACGGTGAACAGCGCCAGGCCCGCCGCGTCCAGCACCAGCACGGTGGTGCGCAGCCGGGCCAGCTGCGGGTGCAGCCAGAAGACGGCGGTGGCGGTCACCGCGGCGGTGGTGGCGTACCGCCAGTCGGCGAAGGCCAGCGGGGGCACCTCGTCGATGGCCAGGTCACGGAAGATCCCGCCGCCGAGGGCGGCCACGAAGCCGACGAAGACGACGCCGAAGAGGTCGAGCCGTTTGGCCACCGCCGCGGAGGCCCCGGAGGCGGCGAAGACGGCCACCCCGGTCAGGTCGGCGAAGAGCAGGGCGGTGGAGGTGGTCACACCGCCGAAGAGTACGGGGACGGCCGGACCGGCCGCCCCGGATCACTCGCCGTACGAGTCGTAGATCTCCTTGCACTTCGGGCAGACCGGCGAGCCGGGCTTGGCCGCCTTGGTCACCGGGAACGTCTCGCCGCAGAGCGCCACGACGAAGGTGCCCATGACGGCGCTTTCGGCGATCTTCTCCTTGCGGACGTAGTGGAACATCTCCGGACCGGTGTCCGCGTCCTTCAGCTCCGGCCGTTCGAGAATCTGTGTGCTCACTGTTGACACCTCCAACTTTGCAGTTTGGCAGGTCGGTGGGGGCCGGTCCACCGCAGCCCATCCGACGGCGGCCCGTACGGTAACCGAGGTGACCAACTTTCACATCCGTCTCGGCGCTGAGGTCGCCGACGCCCTGCGTGACGGCCGACCGGTCGTCGCCCTGGAGAGCACCATCGTCTCGCACGGTCTGCCCCGACCGGACAACCTGCGAGTGGCCCGCCAGATCGAGCGGGCCGTACGGGAGGCCGGCGCGGTCCCGGCCACCATCGGAATGGTCGGCGGCGAGCTGGTGGTGGGGCTCGACGACGCCCAGCTCACCCGGCTCGCCACGGTCGACGGAGTGAGCAAACTCTCCGTACGTGATCTGGCGGTGGCCGCCGCGACCGGCGCGCACGGTGCCACCACGGTGGCCGCCACCAGCGCGGTCGCCGCGGCGGCCGGGATCGGTGTCTTCGCCACCGGCGGGCTGGGCGGCGTGCACCGGGAGGCGGCGCAGACCTTCGACGAGTCCGCCGACCTGGTCACCCTGGCCCGGACGCCGATCGCGGTGGTCTGCGCCGGGGTGAAGTCGATCCTCGACGTGGGCGCGACGCTGGAGCGGCTGGAGACCCTCGGCGTCGGCGTGGTCGGCTACCGGACCCGGCGGTTCCCCGGCTTCTACCTGACCGACGCCGGCTTCGACCTGGACTGGTCGGTGGACTCCCCGGAGCAGGTGGCGGACGTGCTGGCCGCCCGGGAGCAGCAGGGGGTGCACGGCGGCGGGCTGATCGTGGCCAACCCGCTGCCGACCGACGAGCAGCTCGACCCGGCGCTGCACGACCGGACCCTCGCCGAGGGCCTCGCCCGGCTGGCCCGCGAGGGGGTGACCGGCAAGGCGGTGACCCCGTTCCTGCTGGCCCACTTCCACTCGGCCACCGAGGGCGCCAGCCTGGCGGTGAACGTGCGGATCATCCTGCGTAACGCCGACCTGGCCGCCCGGATCGCCGTCGCCGCAGCCGCCCTGCGCACCGACGCGCCGGCATGACCGGCCCGTCCCGGGTGGTCGTGGTCGGTGACCTGATCACCGATGTGGTGGCGGTGCTGGCCGGGCCGCTGGCCACCGGCTCGGACACCCCCGCGACGATCCAGGTCAGCGGGGGTGGCCAGGCGGCCAACACCGCGGCGTGGATCGCGGCGCAGGGGGTGCCGGTGACGTTGGTGGGCGCGGTCGGCGACGACAGCGCCGGGCGGGACCGGGTGGCCGAGCTGGAGCGGGTCGGCGTGGAGTGCGCCGTCGAGGTGCATCCGGGCTGCGCCAGCGGCACGGTGATCGTGCTGGCCACCGCCGGGGAACGCACGATGGTCACCGAACGCGGCGCGAACCTGCGGCTGACCGTCGAGCACGTCGAGCGGGCGCTGGCCGCGGCGCCGGACGCCGCGCACCTGCACCTGTCCGGGTACTGCCTGCTGGACGCCGCGTCGCGGCCGGCCGGGCTGGCGGCGCTGGCCGCCGCCCGCGCCCGCGGGCTCACCACCAGCGTCGACGCGGCGTCCGCGGCGCCGCTGCGGCGGGTCGGCGCGGCGGCCTTCCTGTCCTGGGTACGCGACGTCGACCTGCTCCTGGTCAACGCGGACGAGGCCGGGGTGCTCGCCGGCGGGCTGGACCCGGGGGCGCAGGCGCGGGCGCTGTCGGTGTCGGCCCGGCGGGTGGTGGTGAAGCGGGGCGAGGCCGGCGCGGTCTGGGTCGACCGGAGCGCGACGGTGAGCGTGGCGCCCGCCCGGCGGGTCGCGGTGGTCGACGTCACCGGCGCCGGGGACGCCTTCGCGGCGGGCCTGCTGACCGCCTGGCTGGGTGGCGCGGAGCCGCGGGCGGCGCTGGGCCGGGCCGGCGATCTCGGGGCGCTGGCCGTCTCGACGGTGGGCGCCCGGCCGACGGGCTGACCCGGTACGCACGTGCAAGGGCACCGGATCCGCAGGGTCCGGCGCCCGGCGGTCAGGGTTCGACGTCGATGATCTTGTGCGGCCGCTCCTCGGCGGTCAGGCTCATCGGCGGCGTCTCGTCGCGCATCCTGGGCTGGAACTTCCCCGCCAGCCGGTGCTGCTCCTTCGGCGGGCGGTCGTTGGCCAGCAGCACCGCCAGCCACGGGATGAGCACCATCCCGACGGCGCACAGCGGCAGCCAGAGCCAGAGCAGCGGGGCCTTCGCGCCGACCAGGATCGCACCGACGATCACGCAGGCCACCCGGATGCCCATCATCAGCACGTAGCGCTTCTGCCGACTGGTGAGCTGGTCGTCCTGGCTGCGCGAGGCGTCGGTGATCAGAATCGGCTGGTACGCCTGACGCTTCACCACGGCCTCCTCGAGGGGATTACGACCCATCCTGTCACTCCCGGGCCGTGATCAGCGAAAATCGGCTCGTCCCAGTGCGTGTTACGCCCGTGGTACGCTCCGCCCGTGGGCAACCGCTTCAGCTTCACCGACGAGGCGTTGACCAACCTGCGGGTCTACGACGTCACACCCGGGGAAGTCTGGGAGGCCCTGCACAGCACCCGCCGGGTGATCCGGCACCTGGGCGACGACGTCATGGTCGTCTACGCGGCGAACGGCCGCGGCAGGCGGCTGGCCGTGCTGCTCGCCGAGGCCGACGGCACCGACAACGACTGGGACATCCTCTCCGCCCGCGACCTGAGCGACGTCGAGGCCAAGCGCTACGACGAGGCCGTGCGGAGGGATCGCCGACGAGGAGGCGGTCACGATGAACCGTGACGACGCGACCAAGCGGTTCCACGGTGGCGACGAAGCGTTCGCCGAGCTGATCGACGACAGCCAGCCGGTGGAGCTGCCCACCCCCGACAGTGACGTGCCGATGGTCAGCCGCTCGGTACGCCTGCCGCTGGAGACCTACGAGCGGGTCCGGGCGGCCGCCGAGGCCCGGGGCATCGGCGTCACCACGCTGATGCGGCAGTGGATCGAGGCCGGGCTGGCCGACCTGGACGACTCCGCCACCGTCTCCCTCGCCGACGTACGGCGGGCACTGGCCTCGCTGTCCCGCCCGACCGCCGCCTGAGCCGGTCGACTCCCGCCCGTGGCGACGGCTACAGGGGCGACGCGGGTCGTTCCAGGGGGCGGCCGTGTGCCCGCGCGGTGTCGGCGGCGGCGATCCCGATCAGCACCGCCGCGCTCAGCCCGAGCAGCCCGACCGGCGGCAGCAGCGGCGCGAGCGGGAGCAGGCCGAGCAGGAGCACCACGCCGATCACCCGGCTGCGCGACACCCGGGCGAAGATCTCGTACTCGAAGCGGGCCCGGGCGGCCAGGAAGAGCGCCGGGCCGCCCGTCACGAACACCGCCCAGCCCATCGGCGTACGCCCCTGCGGGTGGGAGATCACCAACTCGTAGCCGACCCCGGTGAGCAGCACACCGGCCACGATCACCAGGTGCGTCCAGCTCGCCGACTCGCCCAGCACTCCCGGCGAGCGGGCCACTCTGATCGCCTCGGCCAGCACGTGTCCCGCCCGGTGGAAGTAGATCCGCCACAGCAGCGCGGTGGTGAGGAAGGACAGGGCGAAGGCGAGCGCCGCACGCGCGGAGTAGACGGCTCCGCTGAAGGTCAATCCGATGATCAGGACCGTCTCGCCGAGAGCGATCAGGAAGAACTGCTGGTACCGCTCGGCCAGGTGCTCCCCCGCCACCGCCCAGCCCGAGGTGCGCGTCGCCCCGCGCCGGGGCATCGGCCAGCCGAGCGCCAGCCCGGCGTAGTCCCAGGCCAGGGCGAGCGTCCACAGCACCTCCTGGGCCGACGGCAGCAGGGCGCCGAGGAGCCAGGGCACCGCCCCGACCACGAACCAGAGCAGGATCCGGCGGGTGACCGACCGGCGCGGATGCCCGCGCAGGGCCAGCGTGAGCAGCAGCGGCCGGCCGACCTGGATCGCCACGTAGGCCAGCGCGAACGGCAGCGCCCGCTCGGCGAACGCCCGGGGCAGCGCCACGGCCATCACCATGCTGGCGAACATGGAGGCGACCACCACGAACTGGATCGGGTTCCGCTCCGGCTCGTACCGGCTGGTCACCCGGGCGGTCAGGATCCAGACCATCCACAGCGCGAGGAACAGCACCACGGTCTGGGCGACCTGACGGAGCACGTCCGGGGGGTCGACCGACACGTCGTCGATCAGGCGCTTCGAGACGCGGGTCAGGGCGAAGACGAAGACCAGGTCGAAGAAGAGCTCCAGGAAGGTGGCGCGGGGCGAACTCGTCACGCCGCGCAGCAGCGCCGTACCCTGCCCGTCCGCCATGGCCCACCCGTCGCCGCCGTCCCGGATCTCAACGAGCCGGCCGGCGGGCCGGTTGCGTCAGCCCTTCGCCGCCCGGGCCGCCGCCTTCGCCGCCTGCTTGAACTCGCGCACCCGGCGCAGCGACTCCGGGTCGGTGATGTCGGCCACCGACCGGTACGCGTCCGGTTCGCCGTACCCGCCGGCGGCCTCCCGCCAGCCGTCCGGGTGCACGTCGTACCGCTTGCCGAGCAGGGCGACGAAGATCTGCGCCTTCTGCTTGCCGAAGCCGGGCAGCTCGCCGATGCGGCGCAGCAGCTCCCGCCCGTCGGCGGCGTCCGACCAGAGCCGGGCGGCGTCGCCGTCGTACCGGTCGACGAGCACCTGGCACACCTGCTGGACCCGGGCCGCCATCGCCTTCGGGAAGCGGTGCAGCGCCGGTGGGCGGGCGAAGATCTCGACCAGCGCCTCGGGGTCGTACCCGGCCAACTCCCGGGCGTCCGGCTCGTGCCCCAGCCGCTGCACCAGCACGTACGGCGAGGTGAACGCCTTCTCCAAGGGGATCTGCTGGTCGAGGACCATGCCGGTCAGCAGGGCCAGCGGGCTGCGCTCCAGCAGCCGGTTGGCCTCGGGGTCGATGGGCAGCGAGAGCGTCATGCGCCCATCCTGCCGGTCGGCGCGACGGACGGGTCGCCGACTCCCCGAGCGGGCGCCGGACCCACAGGAACACCAAGGTTAGCCTGTGCTAACTTCTCCGCGTCGGCGGAGGGCCCGCCGGCCGGAGCCGAAGGAGTGCCGCCGTGCCCGTTCCCGCCCGCAGGTCCCTCGCGGTCGCCGTCGCCGCCGGCCTGCTCTCGTTCGGCCTGGTCGCCTGCGGATCCGGCGAGGACGACGCCGCCGATCCCGGCAAGCCCGGCGACAAGACCATCACCGTCTACAGCGGCCGCAACGAGCAGCTGGTGAAGCCGCTGCTGGACCGGTTCACCGCGCAGACCGGCATCACCGTGAAGACCCGGTACGCCACCACCGCCCAGCTCGCCGCCCAGCTGGTCGAGGAGGGCGGCAGGTCCCCGGCCGACGCCTTCTTCGCCCAGGACGCCGGCGCCCTGGGCGCGGTCGCCAAGCGGGACATGTTCGCCCCGCTGCCCGCCGCCGACCTGGAGAAGGTGCCGCAGTCCTACCGGTCGCGCACCGGCCAGTGGGTCGGCGTCAGCGCCCGCTCCCGGGTGCTCGCCTACAACGTCGACGCCGTGCCCGCCGCCGAGCTGCCGACGTCGGTCTTCGCGCTGACCGATCCGAAGTGGAAGGGCCGCATCGGCGTCGCCCCGACCAACGCCTCGTTCCAGGCGTTCGTCACCGCGATCCGGGTGCAGCACGGCGACCAGAAGGCCAAGGACTTCCTCGCCGGGCTCAAGGCGAACGAGCCGCAGATCCGGGACAACAACGTCAAGATCGTGGAAGAGGTCGACAAGGGCACCATCGCGGTCGGCCTGGTCAACCACTACTACCTCGGCGAGGTGGCCAAGGAGAAGGGCACCACGCCGGACGCGCTGAAGGCGAAGCTGCACTTCTTCCCGGGTGGGGACACCGGCGCGCTGGTGAACGTCGCGGGCGTCGGCGTGCTGAAGCGCTCCGCCACGGACCCGGACACGAAGGCCTTCGTCGACTTCCTGCTCAACACCGAGTCGCAGCGGTACTTCGCCGAGCAGACCTTCGAGTACCCGGTGGTGCCCGGGGCCGCCGCCCCGGCGGGCGTCCCGCCGCTGGCCGAGCTGGACAGCCCGGAGATCGACCTCAACGACCTGGACACGCTGGACGCCACGATCGGCCTGATCAAGGACTCGGGGCTCGTACCCTGACCGCCCCGACCACCACGCCCGAGGCAGGGCCGGCCCGTTCCGGGCCGGCCCGCTTCGGCGTACCGGGGTCGTTGCGCCGGCTGGCGCCGCGCCCGGCGCTGCTCGCGGCCTCGGCCGCCGCGGTCGCCGTGGCCCTGATCCCGCTGGTCTACCTCGCGGTACGCACCGCCGAGGCGGGTGTCGACCGGGTCGTCGCCGAACTGTGGACCGAGCGGGTCGGGCTGCTGGCGGTCCGCAGCCTCGCGCTGGCCGCCGTGGTCACCACCGCCTGCGTGCTGCTCGGCGTGGCCGCCGCCTGGCTGGTGACCCGGACCGACCTGCCCGGCCGACGCGCCTTCGCGGTGCTCGCCGCGCTGCCGCTGGCCGTGCCCACCTACATCGCCGCCTTCGCCTGGGTCTCGCTGTTCGACCGGCTGGAGGGCTTCTGGCCGGCCGCGCTGGTGCTGACCCTCTGCTCGTACCCGTACGTCTTCCTGCCGGTCGCGGCGGCGCTGCGCGGCGCGGACCCGGCGCAGGAGGAGGTCTCCCGCTCGCTGGGCCGGGGCGGCTGGCGCACCTTCACCGACGTCACGCTGCGCCAGATCCGGCCGGCGACCGCCGCCGGGGCGCTGCTCGTCGCGCTCTACGTGCTGGCCGACTTCGGCGCGGTGTCGATTCTGCGCGCCGACACCTTCACCCGGGCCATCTTCGTCGCCTTCGACCTGGGCTTCGACCGCACCGGCGCGCTGGTGCTCTCCAGCGTGCTGGTGGCGCTGACCGTGCTGCTGCTGGCCGGGGAGACCGCCACCCGGCGGCGCGGCGCCCGCTACGCCCGGCTCGGCGGCGCCCGCCGCCCCGCCGCCCGGCTGCGCCTCGGTCCGGCCCGCTGGCCCGCGCTCGCCGCGCTGCTCGCGGTGGCCGCGCTGGCGCTCGGCGTGCCGGCGCTCAGCCTGGCCCGTCGGTTGGCCGACGGGGTGTCCCGGCCCGGCGCGCTCGGCGAGGTCGCCACGGCCGCCGGCAACTCGCTCTGGCTGTCGCTGGCCGGCGCCGCGCTGACCATGCTGCTGGCCCTGCCGCTGGGACTGCTCACCGCACGCGCCCCCGGCCCGCTGGCCACCGCGCTGGACCGGCTCGCCTACCTGGCCCACGCCCTGCCCGGGGTGGTGATCGGGCTGTCGCTGATCTTCTTCGGCATCAGCGTCGCGTATCCGCTGTACCAGACGCCGTGGCTGCTGGCGCTTGCCTACGCGACGCTCTTCCTGCCGCTGGCCGTGGGCGCGGTGGCCGGCGCCGCCGCCCAGGCCCCACCCGGCCTGGAGGAGGTGGCCCGCTCGCTGGGGCGCGGGCCGCTGGCCGTGCTGCGCACGGTCACCCTGCCGCTGACCCTGCCCGGGATCGGGGCGGGGGCGGCGCTGGTCTTCCTCACCGGCATGAAGGAACTTCCGGCCACCCTGCTGCTGCGCCCCACCGGCACCGACACCCTGGCCACCGAGCTGTGGACGGCGACCTCCGTCGGGGCGTACGCGGCCGCCGCTCCCTACGCGGCGCTGCTGGTCGTCATCTCGGCGCTGCCCACCTGGTGGCTGGTCGCCCGGGGCGGCCTGCTCGACAAGGAGGACCGATGAGCGAGGTGGTGCTGACCGGCGTCGTCAAGCGCTACGGCCCGGTGACCGCCCTGGACGGCGTGGACCTGACCGTCCCGGCGGGCGCGCTGACCGCCGTCCTCGGCCCGTCCGGCTGCGGCAAGACCACCCTGCTGCGCTGCCTGGCCGGCTTCGAACGCCTCGACGCCGGAGCGATCCGGGTGGACGGACGCGAGGTGGCCGGCCCCGGTCGGCACCTGCCGGCACACCGCCGCCGGATCGCCGTGGTGCCGCAGGAGGGCGCCCTCTTCCCGCACCTCACCGTCGCGGCGAACATCTCGTACGGGCTGGACCGCGCCGACCGGCGGGGCGACCGGGTCGACGAGGTGCTGGCCCTGGTCGGGCTCGCCGGGTACGGCGACCGGATGCCGCACCAGCTCTCCGGCGGCCAGCAGCAGCGGGTCGCGGTGGCCCGGGCGCTGGCGCCGCGCCCGTCGCTGGTCCTGCTCGACGAGCCGTTCAGCGCGCTCGACGCCGGGCTGCGCGCCGGGCTGCGGCACGACGTCCGGGAGGCGCTGCGGGCCGACGGGGCGACCGCCGTGCTGGTCACCCACGACCAGGGCGAGGCCCTGTCGGTGGCGGACCGGGTGGTGGTGCTGCGGTCCGGGCGGGTGGTGCAGTCCGCCACGCCGAGCACGCTCTACCGGGAGCCGGCCGACCCGTGGGTGGCCGGGTTCGTCGGCGACGCGGTGCTGCTGCCGGCGGTCGCGTCCGCCGGGGCCGCCCGCACGCCGCTGGGCACCCTCCCGATCGCCGGTCCGACGGTCGACGGCCCGGTCACCGTGCTGGTCCGTCCGGAGCAGTTGCGCCTGGCTCCCGCGTCGGGCACCGACGCGGCGACCGCCACCGTGCTGCGGCACGACTTCCACGGCCACGACGCGCTGCTCGCCCTCCGGCTGGCCGACGACACCCGGGTCACCGCCCGGGTCTGGGACTCGACCGACCCCGTCGAGGTCGGCGCCGAGGTGGCGGTCCGCGTCGACGGGCCTGTCCGCGCCTGGCCGGCGACGCCGGTCCCCGCGCCGGCCGGCGCCGCGAACCCACGCCCGGTCCATCCGGTCGCCTAGGGCACTGGACGCGGCCCGGTGGACAGGGGTGGGGTCCACCGGGCCGCGCCGGACGGTGCCGTCAGTTGACGACGAAGAGCAGCCGGTTCGGCGAGCCCGTGCCCGGGTTGGTCACCTTGCCGGTGGTGGCGTTGGTGGTCAGGTAGCTGGCCACCAACGCCGGGGTGTACGACGGGTTGGTCGAGAGCACCAGCGCCGCGGCGCCGGCCACGTGCGGCGAGGCCATCGACGTGCCGCTGATGGTGTTGGAGGCGGTGTCGCTGGTCCGCCAGGCGGACAGGATGCTCGACCCCGGCGCGAAGATGTCCACGCAGGAGCCGTAGTTGGAGTAGGACGCGCGGGCGTCGCTGCTGGTGGTGGCGCCGACGGTGATCGCGGCGGCGGCCCGGGCGGGTGAGTAGCTGCAGGCGTTGGCGCTGGAGTTGCCGGCCGCCACCGCGTACGTGACGCCCGAGTTGACCGAGTTGGTCACCGCGTTGTCGATGGAGGTGCTGGCACCGCCGCCGAGGCTCATGTTGGCCACCGCCGGCTTGACCGCGTTGGCGGTCACCCAGTTGATGCCGCTCACCACGCCGGTGGTGCTGCCGCTGCCCGAGCAGTTGAGCACCTTGACCGCGATCAGGCGGACGGCTTTCGCCACGCCGTACCGGTTGCCGCCGACGGTGCCGGCGACGTGGGTGCCGTGGCCGTTGCAGTCGGTGTTGTTGCTGTCGACGGTGTTGGTGCCCCAGCTGGCCCGGCCACCGAAGTCGGTGTGGGTGGTCCGGATCCCGGTGTCGATGATGTACGCCCGGACGTTGGAGGCGGTGTTCGGGTACGTGTAGCTGGCGTTGAGCGGCAGGCTGCGCTGGTCGATCCGGTCCAGGCCCCACGGCGGGTTGGCCTGGGTGCCCTGGACGGTGACCACCCGGTCCTGCTCGACGTAGGCGACGGCCGGGTCGGCGGCGAGCCGGCGGGCCTGGCCGGCGCTCATCTTCGCGCTGAAGCCGGTGAGGGCGGCGCTGTAGACGTCGGCGACGCTGCCGCCGTACCGCTTGGCGAGGGTGGCGGCGCGGTCCGGCACGGCGGTGCGGGCGGCGAGGGTGTTCGCCGCGCCGACCGCGTCGGTCCGCAGCACGACCAGGTAGCTGCCGGTGATCGCGCCGGGCGCGGACGCGCCGCGGACCTCCCCGGTGGGGGCGGCGAGGGCGGGGGTGGACGCGGCGACGGAGAGCGCCGCCGCGGCGGCCGTGACGGCGAGGGCGCGGATCGCGCGGCGCCGGGGGACGGGCAGAGCTGACATCGTCTGACTCCCTACCGGTACGCCCCGGGCGGGCTGGTGACCACCGGGACGCCCATCGACGGATGTTGGGGCAGATGCTAGCCATACATCGATGCCCATAAAAGAGATAACGACCAATCAATACAGCTCGCGGTATGGATGTCGCGGGTGCCGGCCGATCGACCGCCGTCGGGGGGCAGGATGGCCACGTGGAACGACACGACATGCTGCTCTCCCCCGCCGGCGTCGAGGCGCTGCGCACCGCGCTGAGTCGGGCGGGCTTCACCTCGAACGGGATCGCCGGCCGGCTCGGCGCGCAGGCCACCGGCGGGGTCGCCCGCAACGACTTCCGCGCCGCCCTGCGCGCCACCGAGGACCGCGACCCGCTCGCCACGCTGATCCGGGTCTTCATCTGCGACCAGACCGAGCCCGAGGCGGCGGTCGCCGCCGCGCTCGCCCCGCTGGACCTCGCCGAGGCGCTCGCCGGCGGACTGGTCGAACGGCACGGCGACGGCCTGCGCGCCGGCGTCGACCTGGAGCCGTACGGGGACGACTGGTGGGTCCTCGCCGACGTACCGGCCAGCGCCCGCCCCGGCCGGCCGCTGCACAGCGAACACGTGCTCGGCATCGGCGGCGCCACCCAGACCCTGATCGGCGCCACCGTCCGCCGGCCGGTGCGGACCGCGCTGGACCTGGGCACCGGCTCCGGCGTCCAGGCGCTGCACCTGGCCACCCACGCTGACCGGGTCACCGCCACCGACGTCTCCGAGCGGGCGCTGCGCTTCGCCGCCACCACTGCCGCGCTCAACGGCCAGGACTGGGAGCTGCTCCGTGGCGACCTGGTCGCCCCGGTCGCCGGACGCCGCTTCGACCTGGTGGTGAGCAATCCGCCGTTCGTGGTCGGCCCGGGCACCACCACCCACGTCTACCGCGACTCCGGGCGGGTCGGCGACGCGATCGGCGCCGAGCTGGCCGCCGCCGCGCCGGGCCTGCTCACCGAGGGCGGCACCATGCAGTACCTGGCGAACTGGGTGCACGTGGCCGGCGAGGAGTGGCACGAGCGGGTGGCCGGCTGGTTCGCGGGTACCGGCCTGGACGCCTGGGTGATCCAGCGCGAGGTGGCCGACCCGATGGCGTACGTCAACCTCTGGCTCACCGACGTCGGCGAGGCGACCGACCCGCAGCGGATGGCGGCCTGGCTGGACTGGTTCGACGCGCACAAGGTGGAGGCGATCGGCTTCGGCATCGTCACGCTGCGCCGGTCCGGGCACGCCGACCCGGTTGTCCGGATCGAGGACCTTCGCCAGCGGGTGGAACCCCCGATGGGCGACCGGATCGCCACCTGGTTCGACCGCCAGGACTTCCTCCGGGTACGCGACACCGACGCGCTGCTCGCCGAGCGCTACCGGGCCGCCGAGGGGCTCCAGCTGCGGCAGGAGGCCACCATGGGCGACGAGGGGTGGGCGGTGGACCGGCAGGTCCTCACGATGCCGCACGGACTGCGCTGGAGCGAGGAGGTCGACCCGCTGGTACTGGCGCTGGTCGGCGGCTGCGACGGCCGGCTGGCCCTGCGCGACCAGCTCGCCCTGCTGGCCGCCGCGCACGACGTCACGCCGCAGGAGCTGGCCGAGGCGGCCGGCCCGATCGTGGCGCACCTGATCGAACGCGGCATCATCGAGCCGGTGACGGCGTGACCCGGGTCGCGCCGGCGGTGCCGGAAGGCGGCCGGAGGGGGGTCCGCTGATGCGGGCGGTGGTGCAGACGGTCGGCCGGGCGAGCGTGACGGTCGACGGCGCGGTGGTCGGCGAGATCGACGACGGCCTGCTGGTGCTGCTCGGCGTGACACACGCCGACACGCCGCAGGTGGCCCGGACGATGGCCCGCAAGATCCACGAGCTGCGCATCCTCGATGACGACCGCAGCGCCGCCGACACCGGCGCCCCGATCCTGGTGGTCAGCCAGTTCACCCTCTACGGTGACGCCCGCAAGGGCAGGCGTCCGAGCTGGACCGCCGCCGCCCCCGCGGAGGTCGCCGAACCCCTGGTGACGGCGGTGGTGGCGGAGCTCCGCGACCGCGGCGCCAAGGTCGAGACGGGCCGCTTCCGCGCCCACATGCTGGTGGAGAGCGTCAACATCGGCCCCCGCACCCTCCTCCTCGACCTCTGACCCCCTCCCGCCCCCGCCCCCGCCTCGTTGATCAAGAAGTTTGCGTCAGCCGAGCCCGCTTTTCGGACGCAAACTTCTTGATCACCGTCGAGGGGCGGGCGGGCGGGCGCGGGGCCGGGGTGGGGTGGGGTGGGGTGGGGTGGGGTGGGGTGGGGTGGGATGGGGTGGGCGGTCAGAAGAAGAGGCCGCGGCGTTGGATGGACTGGCGGAGCCAGCCGTCGAGCTGGGCGGCCCAGTCGGTGCGGTCCAGGGTGGCGTGGTCGACGGTGAAGCGGCCGAAGGCGTCGCGGCCCTCGGTGAGGATGCCGCCCCGCTTGTCGATCTCCAGCACCACCTGGGTCTGCTGCGGCTCGGTGACGAAGGTCAGCTCCAGCTGGTTGATCGCGCGGGCGTACTGCGGCGCCGGGTGGAACTCGATCTCCTGGTAGAACGGCAGGCTCTGCCGTACGCCGTAGATGTGCCCCCGCTCGACGTCGGCCCGGGCGAACCGGAAGCCCAGCCGCAGCAGCGCCTCCAGCAGCCGCTCCTGCGCCGGCAGCGGGTGCACCGCCACCGGGTCCAGGTCACCCTTGTCGACGGCGCGCGCCACCTCCAGCTCGGTACGCAGACCCATCGTCATCCCGTGCAGGTGCTGCCCGTACAGGTCGGTCAGCGGGGTCTCCCAGGGCACGTCGAAGCGGAACGGGATGTCATACCGCTGGCCGGGCTCCAGCCGGAACGAACCGGTGACCTGGCGGCGGCCGAACTCCTGCGTGGTGTCGTACTCGGAGTCGGCGCCCTCCACCTCGACCCGGGTGACCAGGCCGAGGGCCACATAGGAGACGTCCACCTGGTGGTCCCCGCCGGCCACCTGGATCCGTCCCTCCAGTTGACCGCCCGGACGGCAGTTGGGGTTGGCCAGCACGGTTTCCACCGAGGGACCACCCACACCCATCGCCTGCATGAGCCGCTTGAAGACCACCACGTCCTCCGTCGCCTGTTCCGGCCGGCCCCGGTGGCCGACCGCTGGCACGGTAACCGTCGCCGGCAAGCGGACCCGGCGACGACACCCGGCAACCGACCGGATTGCTGTCGGGTCCCCGATCGCCTCACTCCCGTTTCACGCCCCGGTTGGAAAGCTGTCTGTCACCGGCACCACTGGGGCCGGTACGCGGCACAGAAGCGGACACGGGGAGAGACTGAGATGGCCCTGCAGATGATCGAGAACCAGACGCGCCCGGCCGCCACCATCGACGCCGAGCACGGCACGGAGACCCTGACCGACCTGGACGCGACCGACGAGCGCGGCATCTCCACCGACCTCGTCCGGGCGTACCTCAACGGGATCGGCCGGACGAAGCTGCTGACCGCCGCGCAGGAGGTCGAGCTGGCGAAGCGGATCGAGGCGGGGCTGTTCGCCGAGGAGAAGCTCTCCGCCTGCACCCCGGTCTCCGCCGAGCTGAAGAGTGACCTGGAGCTGATCGGGGCGCAGGGCCGCGCCGCCAAGGACCACCTGCTGGAGGCCAACCTCCGGCTGGTGGTGAGCATCGCCAAGCGCTACACCGGGCGCGGGATGGCGTTCCTGGACCTGATCCAGGAGGGCAACCTCGGCCTGATCCGCGCGGTGGAGAAGTTCGACTACGCCAAGGGCTACAAGTTCTCCACGTACGCCACCTGGTGGATCCGGCAGGCGATCACCCGGGCGATGGCCGACCAGGCCCGCACCATCCGCATCCCGGTGCACATGGTCGAGCAGGTCAACCGGATGGTCCGGGTCCGCCGCGAGCTGTCGGTCTCGCTGGGCCGGGAGCCCACCGTGGCCGAGGTGGCCGTCGCCCTGGAGATCCCCGAGTACCAGGTGATCGAGCTGATCTCGTACGACCGGGAGCCGGTCAGCCTGGACCAGGCCGTCGGCGAGGACGGCGAGAGCGCGCTGGGTGACTTCGTCGCCGCGGTGGACCCGCGGCAGGAGCCGGGTGACGCGGCCGCCAACGGTGAGCTGCGCAACGAGGTGAGCATCGTGCTGGCCACCCTCTCCCAGCGGGAGCAGGCGGTGATCCGGCTGCGGTTCGGCCTGGACGACGGCCGGCAGCGCACCCTGGACGAGGTGGGCAAGGAGTTCGGCCTGTCCCGGGAGCGGATCCGGCAGATCGAGAAGGTGACGCTGCTCAAACTGCGCGCGCCGGAGCGGGCGCAGCGGCTGGAGGCGTACGCCTGCTGACCCACCTTCGATCGGCAGGCCCCGGCGGTTCGCCGGGGCCTGCGGCGTGTGGCGCTTGGGGGATGTCGTACCGGTCGGGCAGCCTCGGCGTATGAACTGGACGCTGGAAGTGGTGGTGGTGCCGGTCAGCGACATCGACCGGGCCAAGGAGTTCTACGCCGACCGGCTCGGCTTCGTCGTCGACCACGACACCCGTATCGGCGACGACGTACGCATCGTGCAGCTCACTCCCCCGGGTTCCGGCTGCTCGATCGTGATCGGCCGCGGCGCGGTGCCCGACATGCCGCCGGGCTCGCTCAAGGGCCTCCAACTGGTGGTGCCCGACGTAGAGAAGGCGCGCGCGGAGCTGGTCGCACGGGGCGTGGAGGTCAGCGAGATCCAGGTGCTGGGCCAGAATCCCCGGCCGGTACCGCAGCCGCTGGACAACGTGGGCTTCGTCTTCTTCACCGACCCGGACGGCAACGCCTGGGGCGTGCAGCAGATCTCCAGCCGCGGCTGAGCCGCCACTCAGAGGCGCCGGGGGCCGGTGTCCGGGCGGGCGCCCGCCGAGCCGATCCGGACGCTGGCGTGCAGCACCGAGATGCCGTCCGGCCGGGCCAGCACCGGGTTCAACGTCAGCGACCGGACCCGGGGCTGCTCGTCGGCGAGCCGGCCGACCCGCAGCAGCAGGTCGGCCAGGGCCGCCCGGTCCACCGGCGCCGCGCCCCGGTGCCCGCGCAGCAGCGGCGCGGCCCGCGGCTCGTCGACCAGCTCGGCGGCGTCCCGGTCGGTCAGCGGCACCGCGCGCCAGGCCCGGTCGCCGAGCAGTTCGGTGGCGACGCCGCCCAGACCGAAGCCGACCACCGGCCCGAACGCCGGGTCCTCCATCAGCTCCACCACACAGGCCACGCCGGGCGGGACCATCGGCTGGACCAGCACGTCCGGGCCGAAGACCGGGGCCATCTCGGCGTACGCGCGGCGCAGCGCGACCGGGTCGGCCAGGTCGAGGCGTACCGCGCCGAGGTCGAGCCGGTGCCGCAGGCCGGCGGCGGCGGCCTTGAGCGCCACCGGCCAGCCGAGCCGGTCGGCGGCGGCCACCGCCTCGTCGGCGGTGGCGGCGGGCGCGGAGCCGACCACGTCGATCCCGTACGCGGCGAGCAGCCCGGCCGGGTCGGTGGCGTCGGCGCGCAGCGCGGCCTGCCCGGCGACGGGGTCCACCCGGGGTAGGTCGGGCAGCGTGCCCGGGTCCCGGCGCAGCCAGGCCGCGTACGTGGTGACCCGGGCCAGGGCCCGCACCGCCTCCTCCACGCTCGGGTACGCCGGCACGCCGGCCGGCACCCGCCCGGCCAGGAAGGTCGCCACGGTGGGCTTGCCGGCGGCGAGCGCGGTCGGCAGGGCGGCGGTGAAGTCCGCCTCCTCCATGGTGACCTGACCGGGCAGCGGCGGGGCGAAGACGGCGACCAGCGCGTCCACCCCCGGGTCCGCGGTCGCCTCGGCCAGCGCCGTGCTGAACTCGGCGGTGCCCGCGTGCGGGCCGACGTCGCGCGGATACCCGTCGGCGACGGTGAGCCCCTGGGCGGCGCAGGCGGTGGCGGCGAGCCCGGTCAACGCCGAGGAGTTGCCGACCACGCCGACCCGGTGCCCGGCGGGCAGCGGCTGGCGGGCCAGCAGCAGACCGACGTCGAGCAGCTCGGCGACGGTGTCCACCCGGATCACCCCGGACTGGGCGAAGAGCGCGCTCACCGCGGCGGCGTCCAGCGCCGGCCGGGCGCCAAGACCGGCCGGGCGGGCCAGCGAGGCGAGCGCGACCACCGGCTTGTCCCGGCCGATCCGCCGGGCCAGCCGGGCGAACTTGCGCGGGTTCCCGAAGGTCTCCAGGTAGAGCAGGATCACATCGGTACCCGGGTCGTCCTGCCAGTACTGGAGCAGGTCGTTGCCGGAGACGTCGGCCCGGTTGCCGGCCGAGACGAAGCTGGACAGGCCGAGGCCGCGCCGCTGCGCCTCGGCGAGCAGCGCCACGCCGAACACACCGGACTGGCTGAACAGGCCGACCCGGCCGGGAGCCGGCAGGACGGGGGCGAGGGTGGCGTTGAGGCGTACCTTCTCGTCGGTGTTGGCCACGCCCAGGCAGTTCGGCCCGACCACCCGCATGCCGGCGGCGTGCGCGGCGCGGACCAGCGCGCGCTGCGCCGCCGCGCCCTCCTTCCCGGCCTCGGCGAAGCCGGCGGAGATGACCACCAGGCCGTGCGCGCCGGCGGCGGCGGCGTCCGCGACCACCAGGGGCGCCGCGTCGGGGGCCACGGCCACGACCGCCAGGTCGATGTCGAGACCGGCGTCGGCCGCCGACGGGTACGCGGGCAGCCCGGCCACGGTGGCCGCGCTGGGGTGCACCGGCACGATCGCGCCGGGGTAGCCACCGTCGCGCAGGTGCCCGAGCACGGCCGCGCCGACGCCCTGCCCGGTGGCGCTGGCGCCGTAGACGGCGATGCCGCGCGGGGCGAGCAGCCGGGCGATCGAGCGGGCCTCGGTGCGGTGCTCCCGGCCGCGCTGCACCTCCAGCGTCGACTCGGTGGGGGCGATCGGGAAGCTCAGGTGCACCACGCCGTCGGCGAACTGGCGCTGCACCTGGTAGCCGAAGTCGGAGAAGACCCGCAGCATCGCGCCGTTGGCCGGGAGCACCTCGGCGACGAAGTGCACGATGCCGGCCCGCCGGGCCGCGTCAGCGAGGTGCTCCAGCAGCACCGAGCCGATCCCCCGCCCCTGGTAGGCGTCCTCGACCACGAACGCCACCTCGGCCTCCGGGACTTCCGGGCCGAGCCGCTCGTACCGGCCGACGGCGACGATCCGGTCCCCGGCGAGCACCACGAAGGCCTCCCGGTCGCGGTGGTCGACGTTGACGAAGCGGTGCAGGTCGCGGTCGGGGATGCGCGGGTACGGGGAGAAGTAGCGCAGGTAGCGGGTGCGCTCGGAGAAGCGCGAGTGCATCGCCACGATCTCCGGCCCGTCCTCGGGCCGGATCGGGCGCAGCTGGCCGGTGCTGCCGTCGCTGAGCAGCACGTCCACCGGTTGGTCGACAGTGGTCACCGGTCGGTCCCCTCCCCAGGCCACCGGCTCAGTCGCGCGGGTCGTGCGGATCGAGCCCGAGCAGCGGGAAGACCGCCTTGCGGGTGGCGGCGATCGCCCGGTCCACGGAGGTCGGCTCGCCGGTCGGCTGCCACGGCTCGTACCCCGGGTCGGCGTCGTCGGTCATCCGCAGCGGGATCTCCCGGCCGGGCAGCCGCTTGGCGACCAGCTCCCGCCAGGCCGGCGGGGTCAGGGTGGCCGGCGCGATCGGGTCGCCGCTGGCGATCGCCAGCAGGTGGGTCCACGCCCGGGGCACCACCTCGGCCAGCGCGTACCCGCCGCCGCCGGTGGCGACCCAGCGACCCTCGCAGAGCTCGTCGGCGAGCGCCCGCAGGGCCAGGTAGGTGGCGCGCTGCCCGTCGACGGTGAGGTGCAGGTCGGCCAGCGGGTCCATCCGGTGCCCGTCCGCGCCGCACTGGGTCACCAGGATCTGCGGCCGGAACGCGCGCAGCACCGACGGCACGATCGCGTGGAAGGCGCGCTGCCAGCCGGCGTCGTCGACGCCGGGCGGCAGCGGCACGTTGACCGCGCTGCCCTCCGCGCCCGGGCCGCCGGTCTCGTCGGGGAAACCGGTGCCGGGGAAGAGCGCCAGCGGGGTCTCGTGCAGGCTGACCGTGAGCACCCGCGGGTCCCGGTAGAACATCTCCTGCACGCCGTCGCCGTGGTGCACGTCCACGTCCACGTACGCGACCCGCTCGGCGCCCAGGTCGAGCAGGCGGGCGATGGCCACCGCCGGGTCGTTGTAGACGCAGAAGCCGGCGGCCCGGTCCGGCATGGCGTGGTGCAGCCCACCGGCCACGTTCACCGCGCGGCGGGCCTCGCCCCGCCAGACCGCCTCGGCGGCGGTGGCGCTGGCCCCGGCGATCAGCGCGCTGGACTCGTGCATCCCCTGGAAGACGGGATTGTCGGAGGTGCCCAGCCCGTAGCCGGCGAAGAGCGGGTCGCGCGGCGCGGCCCGGACGGCGTCCAGGTAGTCCGGCTGGTGCACCCGGGTGAGCAGCGCGTCGTCGGCCGGCGTCGGCCGGACCAGGCGGACCCCGGGCCGGTCGAGGACACGCAGCTCCCGGGCCAGCGCCATGGTCAGCTCGACCCGCACCGGGTCGAGCGGGTGCTCCCCCATGTCGTAGGCGAGCAGGGCCTCGTCCCACACCACCACCGTGTCGTCCGACATGAGGTCATCGTCGCACGAGCGCCGCCGGCCGCCCACCGCACGCGCTGCTCAGCGGCGTGGTACCTCCCCGGTGGCCACCGGCCGGTCCGGGTCGGCCACCCAGTTGCTCCACGAACCGACGTAGAGCGCGGCGTCCGGCCGCCCCGCCAGGTGCAGGGCGAGCACCGCCTGCGCGGCGGTCACCCCCGATCCGCAGTACGCCCCGACCGGTGTGCCCTCGGTCACCCCGGCGGCGGCGAACCGCTCGCGCAGCGCCTCGGCGGCCGGGAAGCGGCCGTCGGTGACGTACTCGGGGGCGGGCAGGTTCACCGCGCCCGGCACGTGCCCGGCGACGGGGTCGATCGGCTCGGTCTCGCCCCGGTAGCGGGGCGCGGCCCGGACGTCGAGGAGGACGCCTTCGTCGGCGGCGGCGAGCGCCGCCGCGGCGCCGGTGTCCAGCACCGGCAGGGCGCCGGGGCGGACGGTCACGTCACCCGGGGACGGGGCGGGCACCCCGGTGGAGGTGGGCAGGCCGGCGGCGAGCCAGGCCGGCCACCCACCGTGCAGCAGCCGTACCGGTCGGTGACCGGCCCAGCGCAGGGTCCACCAGGCGCGGGCGGCGGCCATGCCGTCGCCGCCGTCGTACACGACGACGGGGTGACCGGCGCGGACGCCGGCGGCCCGCAGCACGGCCTGCAGGGCGGCCGGGTCGGGCAGCGGGTGCCGGCCGGCGGCGCCGGGCGGGCCGCAGAGCGCGGTGTCCAGGTCGACGAAGACCGCGCCGGGCAGGTGACCTGCGGCGTAGTCCTCGCGGCCGGGCGGACCGGTCAGCCGCCAGCGCACGTCGAGCAGGGTGGGCGGGTCGGGCTCGGCGAGCGCGGCGGCGAGCTGCTCGACCTCGATCAGCGGCTCCTGAGTTCCGGACATGGCGACCAGTCAACACCATCCGGGCAGCGACCTGGCGGTTCGGCACCGGCCGTTGTCGGGGCTGCGGGGTAGCATCGTGCACCGGAGGGCTGACGTGAAACACGATTTGGTCGACACGACCGAGATGTACCTTCGCACCATCCTCGAGCTCGAAGAGGAGGGTGTGCCGCCGCTGCGCGCGCGGATCGCCGAGCGGCTGCGCCAGAGCGGGCCCACCGTCAGCCAGACCGTCGCCCGGATGGAGCGCGACGGGCTGCTCACCGTCGAGGGCGACCGGCACCTGACGCTGACCCCGCAGGGTCGCAACAGCGCCGTCTCCGTGATGCGCAAGCACCGCCTCGCCGAGCTGCTGCTGGTCAACGTCATCGGGATGCCCTACGAGGAGGCCCACGAGGAGGCCTGCCGGTGGGAGCACGTGATGAGCGACGCCGTCGAGAAGCGGGTCTACGACCTGCTCAACCGACCCACCCGCTCGCCGTACGGCAACCCGATCCCGGGGCTGGAGGAGCTGGGCTCGCCGGAGCCCGAGGCCGACACGGCCGAGGGTGAGCGCAACCTGGCCTTCCCCGGCCTCTCCGGGACGGTCGTGGTCCGGCGGATCTGCGAGAGCGTGCAGACCGACGCCGACGTGCTGCGCCAGCTGCACGCCGCCGGGGTCGACCCGGGCGCCACGGTCACCGTCGCGCAGGAGCGGGACGGGGTGTTCATCGACCGCTCGGGCGAGCGGATCCGGCTGCCCCGCGAGGTCGCCTCGCGGGTCTTCGTCGCCGCCCACTGACGGCTCGGGCCGCCTGCTCGCCGGGGCCATCGCCTCGGTCCGCGCGGGCGGCCCACTTCCGTCGGCACGCCCCGGCTGCGAGCCTCACATGGCCCGGGTGTTGATTTTCTTCGCCAGGCCGACCAGCTTGCCGGACAGCTGATCGGCCTCGGCCTTCGGTGCGCCACGGTCACACGTCCAGTGCAGGGTGGCCAGCCGGTCCTCGGTGGCCAGCCAGCCGACCTCGGCGACCGGACCGTGCTTCGCCGTCTTGGCGACGGTACGGCGGTAGGCGACCTGACCCAGCTTCGACACCTTGGCCGCCCCGTCGGGCAGCACGTCGGCGTTGAAGGTCGGCACGTCGATCGAGGTGTCGGTGACGGTCAGGGTCAGCTCGGGCAGGGTGGCCCGCGCGGCGCGGACCACACAGGTGTGGGTGTCGCCCTTGTCGCTGGCGGCGGCCACGTCGAACCGGACGCCGAGGTGTTCCTCGATCACCGCGAAGTCCAGCAGCCGGCACGCGCCACCCGAGGAGGCGGCGGCCACCTCCACCGTCACCGGGTCCACCGCCGGCACGGCCACCGGTCGGGGCTGGGCGCCGCAGCCGGTGGTCAGCAGGACGGCTGAGGCGGTGAGCCAGATCCGCGCGTGCACGGGAACCTCCGCAGTCGTCGGCGGGGGCCCGCCGGATGTCCGTCGGACACCGTACGGGCAACCCGTGCCGACGCGAAAGTCCTTCGGCGGGCGCCCGAGGCGAATCCTTCTCGAGGGTCGCGGTCCGCGACCGCCGCGTCACTCCGGCCGCTTCAGGCCGGCGGCAGGTCGCGCATCCGGCGCAGCGGCGAGCACACCACGAACAGCGCGGCGCTCCACGTCCCCAACGCGGTCAGGACCAGCGCCGGCCGCAGCCCCCACTGGCTGCCCAGCGTCCCGCCGAAGAGCGCGCCGA
This sequence comes from Micromonospora purpureochromogenes, assembly GCF_900091515.1. Classification (NCBI taxonomy): domain Bacteria; kingdom Bacillati; phylum Actinomycetota; class Actinomycetes; order Micromonosporales; family Micromonosporaceae; genus Micromonospora; species Micromonospora purpureochromogenes. Next base: position 5,497,735 of record NZ_LT607410.1, read on the forward strand.
GCGGCACCACCCCGAAGCAGATCCACAGGAACGAGGCGTTGACCCGGCCGAGCAGTTCCGGCGGGGTGATGCGCTGCCGGTACGACAGGATGGCGACGTTGAACAGCACCGCGTTGGCGGAGAACGCGGCGAGGCCGACCGCGTAGAGGGCCAGGCCCCAGCCGGGCCGGGCCAGCGGCACCAGCAGGTAGAGCGGCCCCGGAGCGGCCATCGCGACCCAGATCACCCGGGCCGAGCCGATCCACCGGGAGAGCCGGTCGGCCAACGCGCCGCTGACCAGTCCGCCCACCGCGCCGAGGGAGAAGACCACCCCGACCACCGCCGGGGAGGCGTGCAGCTCCCGCACCAGGTAGGTGACCTCCAGCGAACTCGTGGCCATGGCGAAGAAGTTGGACACGGTGACGCAGGCCAGGATCCGTACCAGGATCGGCTGCCGGCGGATGAAACCGAGCCCTTCGGTGAGCGCGATCCGCGCCGGCACCCGATCGCCGATGGCGGGTCGGGCGGCGGTCGACTGTCGGATCAGCAGCAGCGTCACCGCGCTGACCACGAAGGCGAACGCCGTGCCGAGGAAGGTCCGCGCCGCGCCGACGAGCCCGGTCAGCGCCCCGCCGACCATCGGCCCGACCAGTTGGGCGGCGTCCTGGCTGACGGCGAGCCGGGCGTTGCCCTCGACGAGTTGGTCCGCCGGCACCAGCCGGGGCAGGGTGCCCTTGTACGCCACGGTGAAGAGCACCGTCAGCACGCCGGAGAGCCCGACCACGACGTACAGGAAGGGCAGGGTGAGGCGACCGACCAGGGCGACCACCGGCAGTGACAGCAGCAGCGCGGCGCGGCCGAGGTCGCAGGTGACCATCAGCCGCCGCGGGTCGACCCGGTCGGCGAGCAGGCCGGCGGGGAGCGAGAAGAGCAGGTACGGCAGCCAGGCCAGGACGGCCAGCAGGGAGACCTGGAACACGGTCGCGCGCAGGGTGTCGGCGGCGAGCAGCGGTACGGCCACCCCGGAGATCCGGGTGCCGACCTCGCTCACCGTCTGACCGCCCCAGAGCAGGGCGAAGTCGCGGCTGCGCCAGAGCGGCCCGGGGCGGGGCCGCACCGGCGCGGCGGCCTCCAGATGCCGGGTCACGGGTCTCTACTTTCGAACGGCAGGACGGCCGACGACGGCCGGCACCGAACCGGCGGCTCGGCCGACCCAACCTAAGGGATGTCTCGTAACCCCGGTGTCTGTCTGCTGAGGACGATCGGTCAGGATGCCTGGGTGCAGGTGATCACCGCGACCCACTCTGAGTGGATCTTCCCGTTCACGGGGCTGCAGCCCGCCCAGTTCCGCAGGCTGGTCCGCCTGGTCGCCGAGCGTGGCGGTGACGCCATCGCAGACGGCCGGCCGGGCCGGCAGTGGGCCCTCGACCTGCCGGATCGGGTGCTGCTGGTGGCCACCTATTGGCGCACGAACCTGACCATGCGGCAGATCGGCCCGCTGTTCGGTGTGTCCCACTCCGCAGCGCACCGGGTCATCGACACCCTCGGCCCGCTGCTCGCCCTCGCGCCGGTGCGCCGGCGGCCGGTCGACCAGATCGCCATCGTCGACGGCACTCTGATCCCCACCCGCGATCACCGCCTGGCCGCCAAGAGCAAGAACTACCGCTACTCGACCAACCTGCAGGTCGCCATCGACGCCAGCACCCGCCTGGTCATCGCCGTCGGCGACCCGCAGCCCGGCAACCGCAACGACACGATCGTCTACCGCACCAGCGGCATCGAGGAGAAGCTGGACGGGCGGCCCGTGATGGCCGACGGCGGCTACCGCGGCAACCCCGAGGTGATCATCCCGTACCGCAAGCCCGCCGACGGCAGCGCCCTGCCCGCCTGGAAAGAAGAGATGAACACCCACCACCGCACCGTCCGCGCCGGAGTCGAACACGCCCTGGCCAGGATGAAGTGCTTCAAGATCCTGCGCGACTACCGCCGCGCCGCCCACACATTGACCGACGCCGCTTCCGGCATCGCCAACCTCCACAACATCATCCTGGCCGGCTGACCGCCGGGCCGGCGCTGGACAACGCCTTCACCCAGTTACGAGACGTCCCTTAGGCGGCACCACCGGTCCGGGCACCCGAATAACGCCAGGCCGGCGGTCAGTCGTCGACGTACGGGCAGTGCCGGCAGCCGCGCCCGCAGCAGGTGCCCCGCCGGGCCAGGAAGCCGGCGCTGAGCACGAAGAGCCCGCTGGCCGGGTCGAGGTAGCCGGCCTCACCGGCGGCGAGCGCGGCGGCGTGAGCCGCGAGTGTCCGCTCCCGGTCGGGGTGCTCCGGCGGCAGCCGGGACGGGTGCGGCTCGGTCAACGGTCGGTCCGCCAACGGTCGCCGCTCTGCACCCACCGGCGCAGTCTACGAAGCCGCCCGCCGTTTCCCGCCACCCGTCGGGGTCACCGCCGTCACACGCCCGGTGGGCCGGTCTCGGCGCGTACCCGGTGGAGCAGGTCGACGAACGGGCCGGGCGGCTGGACCGGTGACGATCAGGATCACCACTGGCCCGTCGTGGTGACCCGCCGCGCACCCTGCGGCGCCCGCGTCCGGAGGGGGTGGACTCGGGACATACCCGCCGACCTGACCGGTCGTGTCGTAGGGCTGCGGAATGCTGGACGTCGAGGGGGGTTCGACTGTGGAAGGACGGCAGATGCGGAAGATCGTCGTACACATGAGCGTGTCGCTGGACGGGTTCTTCGAGGGCCCCGGTGGCGACCTCGGTTGGCACCTGGTCGACGACGAGCTGCACCGGCACTTCAACGCGGAGCTGCGCACCATGGGCGGGTTCCTCAACGGGCGCCGCTCCTACGAGCTGATGGCCGAGTTCTGGCCGACCGCCGACCGCGACCCGGCCAGCACCGCCCCGATGGTGGAGTTCGCCGGCATCTGGCGGGACATGCCGAAGATCGTCTACTCCCGGACGCTGGACGCGGTCGACTGGAACGCCACCGTGGTCCGGGAGGTCGCACCCGAGGAGGTCCGGCGGCTCAAGGCCGAGCCGGGCGGCGACCTGGTCCTCGGCGGGGCGGACCTGCTAGCCACCTTCCTGCGGCACGACCTGGTCGACGAGTACCGGCTCTACGTCCACCCGGTCGTGCTCGGCGAGGGCCGCCAGCTCTTCCCCGCGTCGGGCGATCGGCAGCCGCTGCGCCTGACCGGGACCCGCACCTTCGGCAACGGCGTCGTCCTGCTGCGGCACGAGCGCGCCCGGGACTGACGAGGACCAGGGCCCGGTGAGCACACGCCCACCGGCGGGAGGCGTGACCGCGGGCGCTAAGGGCGTTGGCTTTCCGGTCGGCCCGGCCTATGGTTGCCGGATGCGTCTGTCCGGGCAGCAGGAGAGGACCGCCGTCAGCACGACGGCGGCGCCCGCTGCTGTCCGCCGGCCGGCCCTGCCGGTCACCGTGGCGACCCGCGTCGTGCGAGTCGCTGTCGCGCCGTCGCGCGCCGGCTCGGTCGCCCCCGGACTGCCGAGCCCCGCCGGACGTAGCCCTCCTGGACCGGTGCACACCATGTGAACGGCCACCAGGGCGAAGCTTCCACAGCTTCGGCCCTTTTTCTTTTTCCGAGGGAGCTACGCCATGACCACGCACACCCAGCCGGGCCAGCAGACCTGGATCGACGAACTGCGGTCGACCCTGACGTCCGACTTCGAGATGCACACCGCCCGGCTGACCGAACTCACCGCCGACACCGGTGATCCGGCCGAGGCCCACACCCGGGCCGCGCTGCTCGCCGCGACCCGGCAGAGCCTGGAACAGATCACCGGGGCGCTGCGGCGCATCGCCGAGGGCCGGTACGGGATCTGCGAGCGGTGCACCGGGCCGATCCCCCAGGAACGCCTGGAGGTGCTGCCGCACGCCCGCTTCTGCGTGCCCTGCCAGCAGAAGCAGCGCTGACGTACGGGGCGGGGGCTGCCGCACCGACGCGGCAGCCCACGCTCGTCCGGATCCGGCCAGAGAGCCCCGGTCAGCCGAACCAGGTCATCGCCTGCCCGTGCGAGCGGGTCCAGGCGAGCGGCCGTCCGTCGAGCGCCAGCACGTTGTACAGCGCCTCGCCCGGCGGCTCCGGCAGCCCGTCGTGGGTCAGCACCTCCGGGGCCTCGTTCGAGATCCAGTGTCCGGGCAGCCCGCGTACCTGCTCGGCGAACGCCTCCCGGCGCGGAGCCGGCACCTGGTAGAGCACGGAGGTGTGGAACACCACCAGCGTCGCCCCGGACGGCGCCCGCGCGGCCAGTGCCGGCAGGTCGTCCACCAGATCGCCGCGGACCAGCAGCGGCGGCTCGGCCGCGGCGACGGCCGCCGCCGCCCGGAGGCGGGCACGGCGGTGCTCGTGCTCCGGCCAGATGAGGGCGTCGAGCCAGTCGACGTCGGCGGGATCGGTCACGTCGAGCGGATGCAGGTCCAGGCCGGCCCGCCACACCACTTCGGGTAGGCGGCTCGGCGGCGCCAATCCGGTGGCCGCGCACTCGCAGACCGGTTCGCCCGCGCCGAGCAGGTGCTCGCCGTAGCGGTAGGCGTACCGGTCGGGGTAGAGACAGAGCCCGGCGGACGCGCCGACCTCCAGCAGCGCGAGCGGCTGCGGCAACGCGGCGAGCACCGGCAGCAGTACGGCGCACCGCCCCGGCTCGTTCGTCTGGGTGGCCCGGGTGCGCAGCTCCGCCTCGACCGCCGACCAGTTCGCCACCGTGAACTCGCGGAACCCCGCCGGGTCGGCGACCGGCCCGCCGAGCCACCGGACGACGCCGAACAGCAGATTCGGCTGTCGCTTGCCCGGCGGCAGCGTGCCGAGCCGGGCGAGCAGTTCCTCGTCGCGCGAGACGGCGAGGGACAGGCGCTCGTACCCGGGCGACACCCCGCGCGCCTCGCGCGCGGCGAACTCGGCGTAGCTCGCGGCGATGGTCATGTTCCGATCATCGCAGTGATCCCCGGACGCGTGGCGCAGTGCCATCGGCGGGCTGCCGACCGGCTCCGCACCATGCGGAATGTCCCCCGCACCGGGACGGTGCGGGGGACATTCCGAGGGTCGGGCCGGCGGCAGGTCGACCGACCCTGCCGCCCACCTGGTCAGGTCAACTGCAGCCGCTGGTGGAGCCGCAGCCCTCGCAGACGTAGCAGCTACCGGCGGGGCGCATCTTGGTGCCGCAGGTGAAGCAGAGCGGCGCGTCGGCCGCCTTGCCGATCACGGCCTCCAGCAGCTCGGTGGAGGAGCCCACCGCCGGCGCCGGCTTGGCGGCGGCGACGTCGGCGACCTCCTGGGCCGGCTGGGCGACCGGACCCGTCTTCGTCTCCGGCGACTCCACCGGCGCGGAGGACGCCATGGCGGTGAGGTCGGTGCCGGCGCTCTCCGCCTCGGCCTCGGCCCGCAGCTGGGCGGCCCGCTCCTGCGCGGTGAAGATGCCCAGCTCTGCGCGGCGCTCGTACGGCAGGAAGTCCAGGGCCAGGCGACGGAAGATGTAGTCCATCACCGAGGCGGCCATCCGCACGTCCGGGTCGTCGGTCATGCCGGCCGGCTCGAAGCGCATGTTGGTGAACTTGCTGACGAACGTCTCCAGCGGCACGCCGTACTGGAGGCCGATCGAGATGGCCACCGAGAAGGCGTCCATCACGCCGGCCAGGGTCGAGCCCTGCTTGGACATCTTGAGGAAGACCTCACCGAGGCCGTCGTCCGGGTAGGACGACGCGGTGAGGTAACCCTCGGCCCCGCCGACGGAGAAGCTGACCGTCTCCGACGGGCGCTTCTTCGGCAGCCGCTTGCGCACCGGCCGGTACTCGACGACCTTCTCCACCGCCGGGGCGGCGGTCTCGACGGCGGCCGGGGCCGACGCGGCGGCCTTGTTCGGCTTCGCCACCGACAGCGGCTGGCCGACCTTGCAGTTGTCCCGGTAGATCGCCAGGGCCTTCAGGCCGAGCTTCCAGCCCTCGAAGTAGATCTTCTCGACGTCCTCGACGGTGGCCTGCTCCGGCATGTTGACCGTCTTGGAGATGGCGCCGGAGATGAACGGCTGGACCGCCGCCATCATCCGCACGTGCCCCATCGGCGCGATGGAACGCTCGCCCATCGCGCAGTCGAAGACCGGGTAGTGCTCCGGCTTGAGGCCGGGGGCGTCCACCACGTGGCCGTGGTCGGCGATGTGCTCGACGATCGCCTCGACCTGCTCCTCGGGGTACCCGAGGCTGCGCAGGGCGCGCGGCACGGTCTGGTTGACGATCTGCATGGAGCCGCCGCCGACCAGCTTCTTGAACTTGACCAGCGCCAGGTCCGGCTCGACGCCGGTGGTGTCGCAGTCCATCATCAGGCCGATGGTGCCGGTGGGGGCGAGCACGCTGGCCTGCGAGTTGCGCCAGCCGAACTTGTCACCGACCTTGTTGCCCTCGGTCCACTGCTTGGTGGCCTCCCGCTGGATGGCGGTGGCGACCGTGCCGGCCGGCTTGATCGCGTCGTTGGCGGCGGCGTGCTTGCGCATGACCCGCTTGTGCGGCTCGGCGTTGCGGGCGTAGCCCTCGTACGGGCCGACGATGCCGGCCAGCTCGGCCGAGCGGCGGTACGCGGTGCCGGTCATCAGCGAGGTGATCGCCGCGGCGACCGAGCGGCCCTGCTCCGAGTCGTACGGCAGGCCGGACGCCATCAGCAGCGCGCCCAGGTTGGCGTACCCGATGCCGAGCTGCCGGTAGGCGCGGGTGGTCTCGCCGATCTTCTCGGTCGGGAAGTCGGCGAAGCAGATCGAGATGTCCATCGCGGTGATGACGAACTCGACCGAGCGGACGAACTTCTCCACCTCGAAGCCGCCGTCGGCGCGGAGGAACTTCATCAGGTTGAGCGAGGCCAGGTTGCACGAGGAGTTGTCCAGGTGCAGGTACTCCGAGCACGGGTTCGACGCGGTGATCCGCCCGGTCTCCGGGCAGGTGTGCCAGTCGTTGATGGTGTCGTCGTACTGCAGGCCGGGGTCGGCGCACTCCCAGGCGGCCTGGGAGATGGTGCGGAACAGCTTCTTGGCGTCGATCGTCTCGATGGTCTGCCCGTCGAGCCGGCCGCGGAGGTCGAAGCCGCCGCCGTTCTCCACCGCGGTCATGAACTCGTCGGAGACCCGGACCGAGTTGTTGGCGTTCTGGTACTGCACGCTGACGATGTCGGCGCCGCCCAGGTCCATGTCGAAGCCGGCGTCCCGCAGCGCGCGGATCTTGTCCTCCTCGCGCGCCTTGGTGATCACGAACTCCTCGATGTCCGGGTGGTCCACGTCGAGGATGACCATCTTGGCCGCGCGCCGGGTGGCGCCGCCGGACTTTATGGTCCCGGCGGAGGCGTCGGCACCGCGCATGAAGCTGACCGGGCCGGAGGCGGTGCCGCCGGAGGAGAGCAGCTCGCGGGAGGAACGGATCCGGGACAGGTTGACGCCGGAGCCGGAGCCGCCCTTGAAGATCAGCCCCTCCTCCTTGTACCAGTCCAGGATGGAGTCCATCGAGTCGTCGACCGCGAGGATGAAGCAGGCGCTGACCTGCTGCGGCGACGGGGTGCCGACGTTGAACCAGACCGGCGAGTTGAAGCTGAACACCTGGTGCAGCAGCATCCAGGTCAGCTCGTGCGCGAAGACCTCGGCGTCCGCCGCGGTGGCGAAGTAGCCGTTCTCCTCACCGGCCTTGCGGTAGGTGGTGACCACCCGGTCGATCAACTGCTTGAGCGACCACTCGCGCTCCGGGGTCCCCACCGCGCCCCGGAAGTACTTGGTGGTCACGATGTTGGCCGCGTTGACGCTCCAGGGCTCGGGAAACTCCACCCCGCGCTGCTCGAAGTTGATCGAGCCGTCCCGCCAGTTCGTCATCACGACGTCGCGGCGCTCCCACGCCACCTCGTCGTAGGGGTGCACGCCCTCGGTGGTCCAGACCCGCTGCACCTTGAGCCCGGTCACCGCGCCGTTCTTCGCTGCCCGCGACCGGCTGGTTGTCACGCCGTCCCCCGCCATCTCATCCGCCCCCTCGTCTGCGCGGTCACCCACCGCGCGTCGTCATCTGTCAGAAACTCGAAAATCAACTGGTCCGGCCGGCGGCCTCGACCGCGCCGGCGTCGACCCGGGCACGCGCGGCGGCCCGCAGCGTCTCGATCTCGCGCTCGAAGTCGGCGAGCGAGTCGAAGGACCGGTAGACGCTGGCGAAGCGGAGGTAGGCCACCTCGTCCAGGTCCCGCAGCGGGCCCAGGATCGCCAACCCCACCTCGTGGCTCGGGATCTCGGCGGCCCCCTTCGCCCGCACGGTCTCCTCGACCTTCTGCGCCAGCAGCGCGATCGAGTCCTCGTCGACCGGCCGGCCCTGGCACGCCTTGCGCACCCCGCCGATGATCTTCGTCCGGCTGAACGGCTCGGTCACCCCGCTGCGCTTGACCACCGCGAGCACGGCCTCCTCGACCGTGGTGAACCGCTTACCGCACTCCGGGCAGGAGCGGCGACGACGGATCAGCTGCCCGTCGTCGGCCTCCCGCGAGTCGACCACCCGGGAGTCGGCGTGTCGGCAGTACGGACACCGCATAGCCTGACCTCCTTGATCGACCGTGGGCGCCCGCCGACCGTCTCCGGGCACGCGTCGGCCCGGCGGGGCCACCGTCGATGGCCGTCGCCGTCGTCGACGGTACGGGAGTGCGGTCGGTAGTCGAACCCAACCTGTAGGCAACTTACGCCCGTGTGACTACTACATCTAGGGGTCGACGGTATGCCGCTGACGAGGTGTGGTCAAGTTGGCGGCGTGTCCGGCGCGTCACCTGGAAAACCGCCCGCGCGCCGCCCGCCGACATCCCCAACGGCACGGCGCGCGGGAGGTTACCGCCCGTCCGGGCGGGACGCGGGAAACGGACGGCCACCACGAAAGCACCTGGCGAGTCGAACAGGAGTTCGACGACGACGTACCATTTATCAGAACGCGCGTTCGACTTTCCAGCAATGCCGCGCCGACACGCCGACGGCAGGTCGTACAGATGTTTGAAAATGACCGATCCCACCTATACGGTCATGAACAACCGGGCGCGTCGCACGACGTCGGGCCCGGCCCCGCAGCACCCCGCACGCACCACGAGCCGCCAAGGCACCCAGCGCCGACCAGGGAGGACGGACGTGACCGAGGACCGGGCCAGCCGGCCGAAGAACCCGCAGCAGATCGCCGAGGCGGGTCCGCCGGCCATTCGGCGCCCCCGCCCCGCCCGCAGTCGGACGGGGCAGCCGGGCGTGCGCCCGGTCACCCCGGTGGTCAGCAGCTTCCCCGACCCGGCCACGGTCGACCTCACCGCCCGGCAGCGCCGGATCCTGGAGTTCATCCGCAGCTGGGTCGAGCGGCAGGGCTACCCGCCGAGCGTGCGCGAGATCGGCGAGGCGGTCGGCCTGGTCTCCCCGTCGAGCGTCGCCTACCAGCTCAAGGAGCTGGAGAAGAAGGGCTTCCTGCGCCGCGACCCCAACCGGCCGCGCGCGGTGGACGTCCGGGCCCCCAGCGACGCTGTCGACGACGAGCTGAGCCGCTCCCAGCGGCCCACCCCGGCGTACGTGCCGATGCTGGGCCGGATCGCCGCCGGTGGGCCCATCCTGGCCGAGCAGGCGGTGGAGGACATCTTCCCCCTCCCCCGCGAGCTGGTCGGCGAGGGCGAGGTCTTCATGCTCCAGGTCAAGGGCGACTCGATGCTCGACGCGGCGATCTGCGACGGCGACTGGGTGGTGGTCCGGCAGCAGCCGACCGCCGACTCCGGTGAGATCGTGGCCGCCATGCTCGACGGCGAGGCGACCGTCAAGACCTACCGGCGGCGGGACGGGCACGTCTGGCTGATGCCGCAGAACCCGGCCTTCGATCCGATCCCCGGCGACGACGCCACCATCATGGGCCGGGTCGTCGCGGTGCTGCGCCGGATCTGACCCCCACACGCACCCGACGGGTGGCCGCCCCCAGGGGCTGCCACCCGTCGTCGCGTCCGGCCACCTGCCGACGTGGCCAGCCAGGTCGGCGCGGGTGCTGCTCGGCTCAGTAGCGTTCGCCCCGGCCGGGCGGCTGTCCGTACCCGTACTGGCCGCCCCGCCGGTCGTCGTACCCGTCGTCCTGGCGCGGGCCGGAGCGCGGGTCCCGGGGGTGGCGACGCGGAGGTTCCGCGCGTCCGCCGCCGCCGTAGACGCCGCCCCCACCGCGTGGGTCGCCGCCGCCGCGCGGTACGCCGCCGTTGGGCGCGCCGCCGGGCGGGCCACCCGGGCCACCGCCACGCGGGCCACCGCCGCCCTGGGGAGCGCCACCGTAGACAGCGCCGCCCGCCGGCGGACCGCCGCCGTAGACGCCGCCACCGGGACGGCCCCCGCCCGGCCCGGCCGGCCGCCCGCCGGCCGGCACGCCGGGTCCGTCGGGACGGCCACCGCCGTAGACGCCGCCCCCGGGCGCCCGGCTCGGGGCGCCACCGGCCGGCGCGGGGCCGCCGTAGACGCCGGCGGCCGGAGCGCCGCCGTAGACGCCACCGCGCGGACCGTCCCGGTCACCGGGGCCGAAGCCGTCGTCGGGGCCCCGGTCGATCGCCCCGGAGGAGAACGGATCGTCGCCGTCCCGGCTGTCGTCGGCCGGGGCGGGCCGGCGCCGGGACCGCAGGATGCCGACGATGCCCGCGCCGACCAGCAGCGCGCCGAGCACGCCGATCGCGCCGATCAGGTACGTGATCTGGTCCAGGCTGAGCGAGTCGTACCAGGACTTCTCGGCCACCGGCGTCTTGGCGCCGTCGGCACCGGCGAGCGCCTCGGCCCCGGTCGTCGACGGCGTGTACGCGAGGATGTCGATCGGGTCGTCGTCGTTGAGGGTGCCGCCGTCGGAGACGGTCAGGAAGGTCTTCCCGTCCGAGGTGTAGGCGATCGCCTCGCCGAACGGGTCGGCCAGCGGGGTGACCCGTGGCTTGCCGGTGGTCAGCGCCGCCACGATGTCGCCACCGGTCACGTCGTACTCGAAGGCGTCCGCGTAGGTGCGCAGCACGACCTTGGAGCCGTCGGGCGAGCTGGCCGCCCCGGTGATCGCCACCCGACCGAAGATGTTCATCGGGTTGTCGGTGGTCGTCTCCGGAAGGTCGATCTCGCCGACCTTCTTCATCGGCACCGGGTCGGTGTCACCGGTGCGCAGCTTCCCCGTCGGGGTGTAGATCTCCGCCTTGCCGCTGGGCACCTTGGTGATCACCAACGGCAGGCCGTCGGCGCCGATGAGCAGCGCCTCGGCGTCGTGCGGCTTCTGCTCCGGGTACGACATCCGGTGCAGCACCGGCTCCTTGCCGCCGCCGATCGGCATGCTCCACACCGCGATCCGGGGCCGCCGGTCCTTACCCGGGTTGTCGCCGATGTCGGCGATCCAGAGCGTCTTGCGGTCCGGCGAGACGGCCAGGTCCTCGGTGTCGAAGGGGCCCGCCCCGGAGTAGCGGACCTCCTTGCTGACCCGGCACTTCGTGTCCAGGTAGAAGACCCGCTTGCGGTTGTCCTGCAGCGAGCTGTCGTTGACCACGATGTAGCCGGTCTTCGTGGTCACCAGCCCGGAGAGCTCGTCCAGCCGCGGGTCGGTGACGGTACAGCGCTTCTTCGGGGCGGGAGCGGAGGTCGCCGGTGCCGCCAGGGCGACACCGGCGGACGCCACGGTGGCCCCCAGCAGACCGAGGGCAACCGTGACCGAGGAAACAGCACGGCGCATTGCGCCAGTGTCGCATGCCGCGGTGAACGGACGTGTCACGCCGGGAGCGCTACCGCGCCCCGGCGACCGCCTCCACCGCGGTGTACGGCGCCAGCTCGGCGGCGAGCGCCGTACCGACGCGCACGTGCAGCAGGGTGCCCTCGGGCAGGTGGGAGGTGCTCAGCACCTCGCCCTGCCGGTGTACCCGGGCCACCAGGTCACCCCGGTCGTACGGGAGCACCGCGCGGATCTCCACCGCCGGGCGGGGCAGCCGCTCCTCGACGGCCTGTCGCAGCCCGTCGATGCCACGCCCGCTGTGCGCGGAGACGAAGATCGCGTCCGGCCAGCGCCGCTTGAGCCGCAGCAGGGTGTCCTCGTCGGCCGCGTCGGTCTTGTTCACCACCAGCAGCTCGGGCAGCCGGTCGGCGCCGACCTCGGAGAGCACCTCGCGGACCGCGCGGACCTGCTCCTCCGGGTCCGGGTGGGCGCCGTCGACGACGTGCACCACCAGGTCCGCCTCGGCGACCTCCTCCAGGGTCGAGCGGAACGCCTCGACGATCTGGTGCGGCAGGTGCCGGACGAAGCCGACCGTGTCGGAGAGGGTGTAGAGCCGGCCGTCGGAGGTGGTCGCCTTGCGGGTGGTCGGGTCGAGGGTGGCGAAGAGCGCGTTCTCGACCAGCACGCCCGCGCCGGTCAGCCGGTTGAGCAGGCTCGACTTGCCGGCGTTGGTGTAGCCGGCGATGGCGACCGCGGGCACGGCGTTACGGGAGCGCCGGGCGCGCTTGGTCTGGCGTACCGTCTTCATGCCCTTGATCTCGCGGCGCAGCCGGGAGATGCGGGTGCGGATCCGGCGCCGGTCGGTCTCCAGCTTGGTCTCACCGGGACCACGCAGACCCACGCCGCCACCGGCGCCGCCGCCGCGACCGGAACCACCGGTCTGCCGGGACAGCGTCTCACCCCAACCGCGCAGGCGCGGCAGCAGGTATTCGAGCTGGGCCAGCTCGACCTGCGCCTTGCCCTCCTTGCTCTTGGCGTGCTGGGCGAAGATGTCGAGGATCAGCGCGGTCCGGTCGACGACCTTGACCTTGGTGCGCTGCTCCAGGTTGCGCAGCTGGGACGGGGACAGCTCACCGTCGCAGATGACGGTGTCGGCGCCGGTGGAGAGGACCACCGCGCCGAGGTCGTCGACCTTGCCCCGGCCGATGTACGTCGCCGGGTCCGGGCGGTTGCGCCGCTGGATCAGCCCTTCGAGCACCTGCGAGCCGGCCGTCTCGGCCAGCGCCGCCAGCTCGGTCAGCGAGTTCTCGGCGTCGTTCTGCGTGCCCTCGGTCCAGACGCCCACCAGGACCACCCGCTCCAGGCGCAGCTGCCGGTACTCGACCTCGGTGATGTCGGTGAGTTCGGTGCTGAGGCCGGGGACGCGCCGCAGCGACTGACGCTCCGACAGTTCCATCTCGCCGGTGGTGACATCGAGCTCCTCGTCCTCGAAGGGCACGAAGCTCTCCTGGTTCCGCAAACCGGTCTCCTGTCCGTTTTTTGCCGCTAAGGAAAGTAATCCTGACATGTGGCAACGCCGGACGCACCTGCTATATGCCCGCCCTGAGGTGGCAAAAGTCGGGGGCGGATGCCGGGCGACCGCGGCAGGCGGGTAGAAATGCCTGGCGAGCCGCTCAGCGTCGACGGAGGGACCCCGTGGCAATCACCCGACTACCGAGTGCCGGATTCTCGATCACGATCCGGATCGCGGTGCCCGCGGACGCCTCCTCGATCGGCCGGCTGACCACCGCGGTCGGCGAGGCCGGCGCGATCGTCACCGCCCTCGACGTGGTCGACTCCGACCCGACCAGCGTCATCGTCGACCTCACCTGCGACACCGCCGACGCCAGCCACGCCGACCAGGTGGTCGACGCGCTGACCGCGCTGGACGGCGTGGACGTGCGCAAGGTCTCCGACCGGACGTTCCTGCTGCACCTCGGCGGCAAGATCGAGGTCACCCCGAAGGTGGCGCTGCGCACCCGGGACGAGTTGTCCCGCGCGTACACCCCGGGGGTGGCCCGGGTCTGCATGGCGATCGCCGAGAACCCGGCGGACGCCCGCCGGCTGACCATCAAGCGCAACACCGTCGCGGTGGTCAGCGACGGCTCGGCCGTGCTGGGCCTGGGCAACCTCGGGCCGGCCGCGTCGCTGCCGGTGATGGAGGGCAAGGCGGCGCTGTTCAAGCGCTTCGGCGGGGTGGACGCCTGGCCGGTGGTGCTGGACACCCAGGACACCGACGAGATCGTGCAGATCGTCAAGGCGATCGCCCCCGCGTACGGCGGGATCAACCTGGAGGACATCGCCGCGCCGCGCTGCTTCGAGATCGAGGCCCGGCTGCGCGAGGCGCTGGACATCCCGGTCTTCCACGACGACCAGCACGGCACCGCGATCTGCGTGCTGGCCGCGCTGACCAACGCCCTGCGCGTGGTGGGCAAGCAGCTCTCGGACGTCCGGGTGGTCGTCTCCGGCGCCGGCGCGGCCGGCACCGCGATCATGAAGCTGCTGCTGCGTCAGGGCGTGGGCGACATCATCGCGTACGACCGGCAGGGCGCCCTGCACCGCGGCCTGACCGGGCTCAACCCGGCCTGGCAGTGGCTGGCGGAGAACACCAACAAGGACAACTACGCCGGCGACCTGCCCGGGGCGGTCCGCGGCGCGGACGTCTTCATCGGGGTGAGCGCGCCGAACCTGCTGACCGGCGACGACATCGCCACCATGGCGAAGGGCGCGATCGTCTTCGCGCTGGCCAACCCGGACCCGGAGGTCGACCCCCGGGAGGCGCGCAAGCACGCCGCGGTCGTCGCCACCGGCCGTTCGGACCAGCCGAACCAGATCAACAACGTGCTCGCCTTCCCCGGTGTGTTCCGGGGCATGCTCGACGCGCACGCCGAGGAGTTCACCGAGGAGATGGCGCTCGCGGCGGCCCGGGCCATCGCGGACGTGGTCGGCGAGGAAAAGATCAACCCGACGGTGATCGTGCCGAGCGTCTTCGACTCCCGGGTCGCCCCGGCCGTCGCCGCCGCCGTCCGGGCCGCCGCCCAGAACCCGGCCGCCACCGCGCCGCGACCGGCCGCCGACTCCGGCCCGGCCGACCTCCCCGAGATCGCCGCCAACGCCTCCGCGACCCCCTGACGCCCGCCTGCTGACCCCGGACGGACGAGTCGGCTCAGCGCCACGCCCTAAGGGTCGGCGGGTGCCTCAGGGGAGCAGGGTGGCCGGGGTGATGGTGCCGGTGGCCACCAGGACGGCCGGGCCGGCCAGCCAGCAGGAGTCGTCGGTGACGGTGATCGTCAGACGGCCGCCGGGGACGTCGACCGCGACCGTGCCGGTGTCCCGGGCGGCGTCGCGCAGGGCCACCGCGGCCACCGCGCAGGCGCCGGTGCCGCAGGAGAGCGTCTCGGCCGAGCCCCGCTCGTAGACCCGCATCAGCACGTGCCCGTCGGTGCCGGCGACCGGCTCCCCCGACGCGATGAACTCGACGTTGACCCCGGCCGGGAAGACCGCGGCGTCGTACTCGGGCGCGTGGGTGAGATCGAGGGAGCCCAGCTCCAGCCCGGCCGGCAGCGCGCAGACCAGGTGCGGGTTGCCGACGTCCACCGCCGCGCCGGGCAGGGTCAGCCCGCCCAGGGTGGCGGCCGAGGCGTCGTACACCCGGGGGCGGCGCATCTCGACGGCGATGGCGTCGGCCTCGATGCGGGCGCGCACGACGCCGGCCCGGGTGGCCACCGGCAGCGCCGCGCCGGCGGGGGTGGCCAGCCCGTTCTCCAGCAGGTAGCGGACGAAGACCCGGGCGCCGTTGCCGCACATCTCCGCGAACGACCCGTCGGAGTTCCAGTAGTCCATGAACCACTCGGCCTCGGCCGCCAGGGCGGCGCCCTCCGGGTGCTTCGCCGCCCGGACCACCCGCAGCACGCCGTCGCCACCGACGCCGCGCCGCCGGTCGCAGATCGCGGCGACCAGCCCGGGCGTCAGGTCGAGCGCCCCGTCCGGGTCGGGCAGGATGACGAAGTCGTTGCCGGTGCCGTGGCCCTTGGTGAACTCCACGCCCCCATCATCCCCGATGGTCGGCGACCATCCGCAGCGCAGTGTCGACAAACGCCGGCGAGGCCGAGTCGAGCCAGTGGATCCGCGGGTCGCGGCGGAACCAGGAGCGCTGCCGGCGCACGAAGCGCCGGGTGGCCCGGATCGTCTCGTCGTGCGCCTCGGTCTCGGTCAGCTCCCCAGCTAAAAAGCGCAGCACCTGCTGGTAGCCGAGCGCGCGGCTGGCCGTGCGCCCCTCGGGCAGGCCCTGGCCGACCAGTTCACGGGTCTCGGCGACCAGCCCGTCGGCCCACATCCGGTCCACTCGCAGCGCGATCCGCTCGTCCAGCAGCGCGGTGTCCAGGTCGACGCCGAGCTGCACCGACGGGTAGTACGGGGTCGGTTCGGGCAGCGAGGCGGTGAACGGCGCCCCGGTCAGCTCGATCACCTCCAGGGCCCGGACGATCCGCCGGCCGTTGCCGGGCAGGATGCCGGCCGCGGCGGCCGGGTCGGCCTCGGCCAGCCGGGCGTGCAGCGGGGCCGGTCCCACCGCCGCCAGCTCGGCCTCCAGCCGCTGCCGCACCGCCGGGTCGGTGCCGGGGAACTCGAACTGCTCCAGCACCGCCCGCACGTACAGCCCGGAGCCGCCGACCAGCAGCGGCACCCGGCCCCGGGCCAGGATGTCGTCGACCGCCGCGCGGGCCAGCCGCTGGTACTCCGCGACGCTGGCCGGCTCGGTGACGTCCCAGATGTCCAGCAGGTGGTGCGGCACGCCCTCCCGCTCGGCCGGGGTCAGCTTGGCCGTGGCGATGTCCATGCCCCGGTAGAGCTGCATCGAGTCGGCGTTGACCACCTCACCGTCGAGCGCGTGCGCCAGGGCGATGCTCAGCGCGGACTTGCCGGCGGCGGTCGGACCGACCACCGCCACCACCGTGCCGGTCACGCCGGCTCCCAGGACGCCACGACGTAGGCAACCCCGTAGGGCGCCGAGTAGTGGCGCAACTCGCCCCGCCAGTCGCCGCCGGCCGCGCGGACCGCGCCGGCCAGCACCTGCCAGGGCGCCCGCCCGGCCACCCGCAGCTGCGCCGACAGCACCGGATCCAGGCCGAGCAGGGCGTCGGCGTCCGCGTCGGCCAGGGCTCGGGCGACCCCGTCGTCGTACGCCTCGGCGCGCGGGTCGTCGTAGCCGGGCGCCTGCCGGCCCCGGCACGCCGACCCGTCCCCGAGCACCAGCAGCGCGATCCGGCGATCGGGCTCGCCGACCAGTGCCGCCCCCAGCTCGGCGCAGGTCGCCGGCGAGGCGTCGGTGGCCACCGACCGGGCCAGCCGGGGCAGCGGGGTTCCCGACCGGCCGATCAGCCAGGCACCGACCGTCAGGCTCAGCGGCAGCCGCTCGCCGCCGGCGCAGTTGGTCTTCCAGAGCGGGACGGAACGGTCCAGCCCGTACGCCCGCAGCGAGCCGAAGTCCGCCGTGTCGAACGTGGTGGTCTCCGGCCCGGCGCCGACCAGCAGGACCACGTCCGGCGCGGCGGCGAGCAGTCCGGTGACGGCGGCGTCACAGGCGGCGCGGAGGTCGTCCAGCTCAGCGGCGGCGGCGCCGGCCAGCTCGGGCACGATCAGGGGCGGGTGGGGGCAGACGGCGGCGGCGACCAGAGGCACGGGTTCACGGTAGCCGGACGCGCCGGTGCGTCCCCGCGCCGATCCGGTCATTGCAGCGGTAGGACACCGTATGGTCACGGTCGACGACAGGCGCTTCACACTCACGGGGGCGGACCTGTGACAATGCCGGGAGTAACTTGGCTGCGCCGTGGCGGCGTTCGCGGGGTCCGTCCCCTCGACGCCGGGAGAACGAGGATGGGCACATGAGCGACTGGACTGCCTTCGGACGGGTGGACGCGGACGGCACCGTGTACGTCAAGACCGCCGAGGGCGAGCGGGTGGTCGGATCCTGGCAGGCGGGTGCCCCCGAGGAGGGGCTGGCCCACTTCGCCCGACGCTTCGCCGACCTGGTGACCGAGGTGGACCTGACCGAGGCCCGGCTCAACTCGGGCGCGGCGGACGCCGGCCACTCCCTGACCACGATCCGCCGGATCCGCGCCTCGCTGGCCGAGCTCCCGGGCCACCTCGGCCTCGTCGCGCGGTGGGGTCGGGGTCGCCTCCGGCTCGGTCTCGTCGGACCGGCCACGACGACCCCGACGGGGCCGTGGGGTGGTGCCGTCACCCGCCCGGGACGGGCTGGCATCCCAGCCCCGCCCCGTGCGGGCGCGTCGTCCTGCCACTTAGCCGGCGGCCGATCAGAAGTCGACCGGCGGCAGCTCCGGGCCACCGGCGGCGTCGCCCGCGCCGACCCCGACGCCGAGCTTCTCCAGGATCTTCTTCTCGATCTCGGCGGCCACGTCCGGGTTCTCCTTGAGGAACTCCCGGGCCTTCTCCTTGCCCTGGCCGAGCTGGTCACCGTCGTAGGTGTACCAGGCGCCGGACTTGCGGATGATCGCCTGCTCGACACCGACGTCGATCAGCGAGCCCTCGCGGGAGATGCCCTTGCCGTACATGATGTCGAACTCGGCCTGCTTGAACGGCGCGGCGACCTTGTTCTTCACGACCTTGACCCGGGTGCGGTTACCGACCACGTCGGTGCCGTCCTTGAGGCTCTCGATGCGGCGCACGTCGAGCCGGACCGAAGCGTAGAACTTCAACGCCCGACCACCGGTGGTGGTCTCCGGGCTGCCGAACATCACGCCGATCTTCTCGCGGAGCTGGTTGATGAAGATCGCCGTGGTGCCGGTGTTGTTGAGCACACCGGTGATCTTCCGCAGCGCCTGGCTCATCAGCCGGGCCTGCAGACCCACGTGGCTGTCGCCCATCTCGCCCTCGATCTCGGCGCGCGGCACCAGGGCCGCCACCGAGTCGATCACGACGATGTCGATCGCGCCGGAGCGGACCAGCATGTCGGTGATCTCCAGCGCCTGCTCGCCGGTGTCCGGCTGGGAGACCAGCAGGGCGTCGGTGTCGACGCCGAGGGCCTTCGCGTAATCCGGGTCGAGCGCGTGCTCGGCGTCGATGAAGGCGGCGATGCCGCCGGCCCGCTGGGCGTTGGCCACCGCGTGCAGGGCGACCGTGGTCTTACCGCTGGACTCCGGGCCGTAGATCTCGACGACCCGGCCGCGGGGCAGACCGCCCACGCCGAGCGCCACGTCGAGCGCGATCGAGCCGGTGGGGATCACCGAGGTCTGGATGACCGGCCGCTCCCCCAGCCGCATCACCGAACCCTTGCCGAACTGCTTGTCGATCTGAGCGAGAGCAAGGTCGAGTGCCTTCTCCCGGTCGGGCCCTGCGGCCATGTTTGCCACCCCTGCCTTCGCCGGCGTCTTTCCTGAGCTTCGCGTCACGCGGGACACGCTAGGCGCTGGGTCCGACAGAAAACCAGCCGACGGGCCGTGAGCTGTGGACGAGCACCCCGCTGTGGACAATAGCCGAACAGGTGTACGAGTCGGCAAGCGACACGCGGGAGCGACGAAAACGCCGCTCAGCGCAGCCGGGCGGGCACCCGGTCGGGATAGGCGGCGACGACGGCCCGCCACACCACGTGGGTCTGCTCACCCGAGGCGAGCGCCTGCTCGATGGTCCGCCCGCCCAGCTGGGACAACACCTGGTCGCGGGCGATGCTGGCCGCGTAGCCCGGCCCGAAGGCCTCGTCCAGCCGGGCCCAGAAGTCGGTCAGCCGCACGTGATCAGTCCTCCTCGTCCGGTGCCCCCACCGGCACCGGACGCAACGCTAGCGCCACCAGGGGCACCACCGCGATCGCCGCCAGCAGGGTCAGCACCGGATAACCCGCCGCCCGCATGACAAACCCGCTCAGGGCGGCGGCACCGGCGCCGGCCAGCCCCATCGTCAGGTCGGAGAGACCCTGCACGCTCGGCCGGATCGCCGCCGGCACCGACTCCGACAGCAGGGTGGAGCCGGCCACCATGGTGCCGGACCAGCCCAGCCCGAGCAGCGCCAGGCCGAGCGAGAGCCGGGGCGTGTGGTGCCCGGCGGTGCCGGCGACCGCGCACGCGGCCAGCAGCAGCCCGACGCCGCCGAGGACGACCGCGCGCCGCCCCAGCCGGTCGGTGAGCCAGCCCACCAGCGGGCTGAGCGCGTACATGCCGGCGATGTGCAGGCTCAGCACGATGCCGACCACCCGCAGCACGTCGGCGTCGCCGTGCGACTCGCCGAGGCGTACCGGCGTCATCGACATCACCGCGACCATCACCACGTGGCCGACCGCCACCGCCGCGATGCCGAGCCGGGCCGCCGGGCGGCCGCGTACCACCTGCCAGGCCGCGCGCATCCCCGCACCGCGCCGGGCGGTCCGCGCCGGCGCGGCGACGGCCTCGGCCGGCGGGGTGACGTCCGCGACGGCGGCCGCGACCGGGGCGTCGGCCGCCGCCAGCCGGCGCGCGGTGAGCAGCGGGTCGGGCCGCAGCAGCACCAGGAGTACGACGGCGGCGAGCACGAACGCGGCGGCGCTGAACGCGAACGGACCGGCCAGCGGTGGCAGTCCCCACCCGCTGGTGGTGCGATCGGCGAGCGCGGCGAAGTTCGGCGCGGCCACCGCGCCGATGGTGGTGGCCCAGACGATCAGCGACAGCTGGCGGCCCCGGCGGGCCGGCTCGGCGAGGTCCACCGCGGCGTAGCGGGCCTGGAGGTTCGCCGCGGTGCCGCCACCGAAGAACAGCATGCCGAGGAAGAGCAGCGGTACGGAGCGGGTGACCGTGGCGAGCACCACCAGCACGGCGCCGACGGCGCCGGACAGGTAGGCGACGGCCAGTCCGGGTCGCCGGCCGTGCCCGTTCATGATCCGGGTGACCGGGACGGCGAGCAGCGCCCCGCCGACCACGGCGGCGCTCTGCGCCAGGCCGGCGACGGCGGTGCCGGCGACCCGGGCGGCGAGCAGCGCCCCCACCGAGATGCC
The DNA here is from genome assembly GCF_900091515.1 of Micromonospora purpureochromogenes. Taxonomy (NCBI): domain Bacteria; kingdom Bacillati; phylum Actinomycetota; class Actinomycetes; order Micromonosporales; family Micromonosporaceae; genus Micromonospora; species Micromonospora purpureochromogenes. The sequence goes on from NZ_LT607410.1 coordinate 5,518,423, forward strand.
GATGGTGACGCCGATCCCGCCGATGATCTGGGTGGTGAACAGCAGGCGCAGGGTCCGTCGCTGGATGGGCGCGACGTCCGGCCGGGTACGGGCCGGCGCGGTCAGGTCGGTGGCCATGCGGCCTCCTCGGTAAGGGGTCAGACGCGGCCCCATCCTTGCAAACCGGCCCCGCCCCGGGGGACCCGGTTTCGCTACAGGCCGAGCCCGCGCCCGATGATCTCCTTCATGATCTCCGTGGTGCCGCCGTAGATGGTCTGCACCCGCCCGTCCAGCCAGGCCTTCGCCACCGGGTACTCCAGCATGAACCCGTAGCCGCCGTGCAGCTGCACGCAGCGGTCGGCGACCTTGTTCTGCAGCTCGGTGGTCCACCACTTGGCCTTCGCGGCGTCGGTGACCGAGAGCCGGCCGGCGTTGAACTCGGCCACGCAGTGGTTGACGAAGGTGCGCGCGATGGTGACCTCGGTGTCCAGCTCCGCCAGCAGGAACCGGTTGTGCTGGAACCTGCCGATCGGCCGGCCGAACGCCTCCCGCGAGCGGGCGTAGTCGAGGGTCACCGCGAGCAGCTTCTCCGCCGCCGCCACCGCCGCGACGGCGATGCTGAGCCGCTCCCGGGGCAGGTTGGCCATCAGGTGGTAGAAGCCGTGGTTCTCGGTGCCGATCAGGTTCTCCGCCGGCACCCGGCAGTCGTCGAAGAAGAGCTCGGCGGTGTCGTTGGCCTTCAGGCCCACCTTCGCCAGCCGCCGGCCCCGGGTGAAGCCGGGGGTACCGGTCTCCACCGCGACCAGGCTGACCCCGTGCGCGCCCTGGTCCGGCGCGGTACGCACCACCACGATCACCAGGTCGGCCATCTCGCCGTTGGTGATGAACGTCTTCTGGCCGTTGAGCACCCACCCGTCGCCGTCGCGGACCGCGTTGGTGCGGATCCCCGCCAGGTCGCTGCCCGCGCCCGGCTCGCTCATCGCGATGGCGGTGACCAGGTCGCCGGAGCAGAACCCGGGCAGCCAGCGCTTGCGCTGCTCGTCGGTGGTCAGCTCGGTCAGGTACGGCGCCACCACGTCGTTGTGCAGACCGAAGCCGAGCCCCGAGCAGCCCGACGCGACGATCTCCTCGTCCAGCACCGCGTTGAACCGGAAGTCGCGCTGCCCGCCGCCGCCGTGGTCGGTGTCGACGTCCATGCCGAGCAGTCCGGCCGCACCGGCCTTGCGCCACACCTCGCGGTCGACGATGCCGTCGGCCTCCCACCGGGGGTGGTGCGGCACCGCCTCGCGGGCCAGGAACTCCCGGCACAGGTCGCGGAACTCCTCGTGGACGGGTTCATAGAGATGCTGCTGCATGGCGGCAAGTGTGGCACCGCTCACCCGCCCTGCCCAGAGGGCGCCGCCCGCGCCAACCGCCGCACCCCGACCAGGGTGCGCGCGGCGAGGGCGACCAGCACGGCGGCGACCAGGACGAAGAAGACGGGTAGGCCGGGTGGTCGGCGTACCGGACGCGTACGGCCCGACGCAGCGCCCGCTCGTCGTCGGTCTGCCGTTGCCACAGGTGCGGGCCACCGCTGAACGCCGGTGTCATCGCGAGGCTGAACATGGCGGCTCCGAGCAGCTTCTCCGCCCACGGCTCGGCGGGATCGAAGAGCAGCCGGGCGGCCCAGGCGGCCGGGATGCCGGCCGCCCAGACCAGCACGAACCGCAGCAGCGGCGGGATCCGGCGGACGGCGGACGGCGGACGGGCCAGTCCGCTCGGTTGCCACCGGAGCCGGTCCACCGGTCTCTCCGCCCTCGGCGGTCACCGCGTCGTCCCGGCGAGGGCGGCGGTGAGGCGGCGGACCCGGAACAGGGTACGGGCGGCGACCGCGAGCACCGCGCCGAGCACCAGTCCGAACAGGAGCGCCGAGGCCGGCCGGCCCACGGTCAGCGCGACCCAGGCCAGGGCTCCGAACAGCAGCGTGCCGCCGACCGCGCCGACCAGCGCACCCCGGCGGGCGACCGGCAGGTGATCGAGCACGGCGGCGCGCTCCGCCTCGTCGTCCGACACCGCGCCGCGCCGGAGTGCGCTACGGGTCGTCCGCCACGCCTCGTCCCGCTCCTCCTCCGCCCGGGTGCGGCGGCCCCTCGGCATGACAGCCACCAGGAAGATGAACAGCGCCCAGATCACGCCCCAGAGGCCGGCCCGGACGAGCGCGACCGGCAGCGGGCCGTCGGGGTCGTCGTACCAGCGCGCGGGGAACCAGAGCGCGGTGGCGAAGGTCGCCGCGAGCACGTACGGGCCCGGCGCGCCGAGCCGGATCAGCGGGGTACGGCGCCGGGGGCGGTCGTCAGCCATGCCCGGCCCGTTACCCACCCGAGCACCGCGGCACTCCGGTGTGGAGGGTTGTTCCGTTGTGGAGGTCGTTCAGCGGGGCCGGCGACTCCGGCGAAGCCGGGCGAGTCGTACAGCGGCCAGCCCGCCGGCCGGGGTCGGCGTCAGGTGACCAGGGCGCGGGCGGCCACGGTGAGGTCGGCGACCAGCCCCTCGTACGCCTTGTCCTGGTCGTCGGCGCGCAGCACGGCGGACGGGTGGATGGTGGCCAGCAGCTGCGCGGCCGGCGCGTCGGCCACCTTTCCGGCGTTGTCCACCGGCACCCGGGCGAAGTCCTCCGGGCGCTGGGCGGAAGCCGGCCACGGCAGCAGCTCGCCCCGCTGCCGGGTGACCCGGAAGGTCGGGCCAAGCAGCGCCTTGGCGGCGGTGGCGCCGAGGACGACCACCACCTCCGGGTGCAGCCGGGCGAACTCCGCGACCAGCCAGGGCCGGCAGGCGGTGATGTGCACCCGGTCCGGCGTCTGGTGGATGCGGCGCTTCCCGCGCAGCTCGAAGCGGAAGTGCTTCACGGCGTTTGTGAGGTAGATGTGCTGCGGATCGATTCCGGCGTCATCGACGGCCTTGCGGAGCAGCCGACCGGCCGGCCCGACGAAGGGCAGCCCCTTCTGGTCCTCCATGTCGCCGGGCTGCTCGCCGACCAGGACCACCCGGGCGCTCTCGTCACCCCGGCCGAACACGGTCTGCGAGGCGTCGCGGTAGAGCTCGCAGCCCCGGCAACCGGTGGCGGCGGCGCGCAGCTCGTCGATCGTGTCGGCCTGCGGCGGAATGAACTGCTGGGCACCGGGCGCGGCGTCGGTCTCGGCCATGGCGAACTTTATATACCGGATTCGCCGACGACGCCGGGTCTGGCGCGGCCGCGCCAGCTCGCGCCGGCCGCGTCAGTATCCCCCACCGCCGTCACCACCCCCGCGCATGGCGAGCACGATCACCACGATCAGCACGATCACCGCGATCGCGATGGCGATCCAGAGCCCCGTCCTCGATTTCGGTGCAGCCATGACCGGTCACCTCCGGCCGCGCGCTTACCCTCCAAAATGCCGACCATGCGCGTCGAGGACCAGCCGGGTCACGCGGTGAACCGACCCGGCGGGGCCGGCCGGAGCGCCCGGGCGACCGCGTCGGCGACCGGCACCAGGTCGGCATCGTCGAGCGCGCTGACGGTGATCCGGATCCCGGGCTCGGCGCCGATCCGGTAGAGCGCGCCGGGCGCCACCGACCAGCCGGCGTCGCGCAGCGCGGTGACCGCACTGGTCTCGTCCGGCACCGGCAGCCAGATGTTGATGCCGCTGCGACCGCGCCCGGCCAGGCCCCGGGCGGCGAGCGCCGCCAGCAGCCCGGTGCGCCGCCGCTCGTACTCCTCGCCGGAGCGGCGGACCAGTTCCGCGGTGGCCGGATCGCGCCAGAGCGACAGCACCAGCCGTTGCAGCACGGTGGAGACCCAGCCGGCACCGACCCGGGCCCGGCCGGCGACCCGGGACACGGTGGCCTCGTCGCCGGCCAGCACCGCCAGCCGCAGGTCGGGCCCGAACGGCTTGCTCACCGACCGGACGAAGGCCCACGCCGGGGTGGCCCCGGCGAGCGGGTGCAGCGGCACCCGGGCCAACTCGGCGGCGTGGTCGTCCTCGATCAGCAGCAGGTCGGAGCGGCCGGCGAGCAGCTCGCGCAGGGCCCCGGCCCGCTCGGCGGAGACCGCGGCGCCGGTCGGGTTCTGCGCGCGGCTGGTCACCACCAGCGCTCGGGCGCCGAGGGCCACGGCGTCGCGCACGCCGGCCTCGGTGGGCCCGTCGTCGTCCACCGGTACGCCGATCGGACGCAGCCCGAGCGCGGCGACCAGGTCGAGCAGGTTGGCCCAGCTCGGGTCCTCCACCGCCACCGCGTCACCGGGCCGCAGGTGCGCGGCGAGCAGCCGCTCGATGCCGTCCAGCGCGCCCCCGGTCACGGTGATCTCCTCGGCCGGTACGCCGTCGGCGGCAAGCCGGTCCCGGGCCGCCTCGGCGAACGCGGGGAGCAGGGCGGTCGAGGCGTACCCGACGGGTGGGCCGATCTCGGCGGCGAGCGCGGCCAGGTGCGGGCCGAGCGGGGGCAGCAGCCGGGGGTCGGGGTGCCCCTGGGAGAGGTCGCGGGTGCCGGGGGCGGGCGGCGGCTGCAGCGCGGCGCGCCGGCCGGCGACCGGGGGTCGGGGGCGCACCCGGGTGCCGTGCCGGCCGGCGGTGTCGACCAGGCCCCGCTGGCGCAGCTCCTGGTAGGCCCGGGCGACGGTGGCCGGGCTGACCCCCAGCTCGGTGGCGAGCGCCCGGACGGCGGGCAGCGGACTGCCCGGGGCCAGCGCGTCGGCCCGGATGCCGGTTTCCACGCTCGCCGAAATGGCGGCCGACGTGCTCCCACTGATCTGATAACGTACTGCCACAGTTCGGAGATTGTACTAGAACAAAGGTGGGATGTCGCATGTACGCCCCGACTCCGCGCACCACGGCCAGCCGCTCCCGCGACCGGATGAGCTACGACCCCGCCGCCGTGCACGCGGTCCTCGACGAGGCGTACCACTGCGTGCTCGGGTTCACCGTCGACGGCGAGCCCCGGCTGCTGCCCACCCTGCACGTGCGCATCGGCGACACCCTCTACCTGCACGGCTCCACCGGCAGCCGGCCGCTGCTCGCCGCCCGCGGCGACGACGGGCTGCGGATCTGCGTCACCGTCACCCTGCTCGACGGCCTGGTCTACGCCCGCTCGCAGTTCCACCACAGCGCCAACTACCGGTCGGTGGTCGCGCACGGCACCGCCCACCTGGTCACCGACGACGCCGAGAAGTCACGGATGCTGACCGCCCTGGTGGAGAAGGTCGCCGCCGGTCGCAGCGCGGACAGCCGCCCGCCGAGCCGCCGGGAGCTGGCCGAGACGGCCGTGCTGGCGCTGCCGCTGCGCGAGGTGTCGCTGCGCTCCCGCACCGGTGGGGTCCGCGACGACCCCGCCGACCTCGACCTGCCGTACTGGGCCGGGGTGGTGCCGCTGCGGCTGACCGCCGGCCTGCCGGAACCGGACGCGGGCGTCACCGCGCCGGTGCCGGCGGGACTGCGGAGCGCCGGGTCGCCCTGGCGGGAGGCGGCGGCCCTGCGGGGCGAGCACGTGCTGCTGGAGCCGCTTGACCTGGCCCACGCCGACGAACTCTTCACCACCACCGCCGAACCGGCGGTCTGGGCGCACCTCGGCCACCCGCTGTCCACCGACGTGGCCGCCATGAGGGAGATCGTCGCGGGCGCGCTGGCCGCCGGGCACCGGGGCGAACGGGTGCCCTGGGTGCAGCGCTGCGCGCGGACGGGCGCGGTGGTCGGCACCACCTCGTACCACGACATCGACCCCGAGCGGCGGGCGGTCGCCATCGGCCACACCTGGCTCGGCCGGCCCTGGTGGCGCAGCGGGATCAACACCGAGGCCAAGCTGCTGCTGCTCGGCCGCGCCTTCGACGAGCTCGGCGCGGTTCGGGTGGCCTGGCACACCGACATCCGCAACACCCGATCGCAGGCGGCGATCGAGCGCCTGGGCGCCACCCGGGAGGGCGTGCTGCGGATGCACCGGCAGCGCCCGGACGGCTCCTGGCGGGACACCGTGCAGTACGCGATGACCGTCGACGAGTGGCCGAACGCACAGGCCAGGCTCCGGGAAAGACTTCGCCGTACGGCACCCGTGGCGTGATGATGGCGGGCGTGCTGGGCATCACCGACATCTGGACGTACGTGCTGGGGACCGTGGCGATCATTCTGCTGCCGGGGCCGAACTCGCTCTTCGTACTCTCCACCGCCGCCAAGCGCGGTGTGGGGGCCGGCTACCGGGCGGCGGGTGGGGTGTTCGTCGGCGACGGGGTGCTGATGTTCCTCTCCGCCGCCGGGGTGGCGTCGCTGCTCAAGGCGTACCCGCCGCTCTTCCTGGTGATCAAGTACGCGGGTGCGGCGTACCTCGGGTATGTCGGTTTGACGATGCTGCGCGGCGCCTGGCGGCGCTGGCGCGACCGCAACGACCCGGCGGCGCCGCGCCTGATCGACGCCGCGGAGCCGGCGGCGATGCGCAGCCCGTTCCGCAAGGCGTTGGTGATCAGCCTGCTCAACCCGAAGGCGATCCTCTTCTTCATCTCGTTCTTCATCCAGTTCGTCGACCCCGGGTACGCCTGGCCGGCGCTGTCGTTCCTGCTGCTCGGGCTGATCGCCCAGGTCACCAGCGCGCTCTACCTGACCGCGTTGATCTTCATGGGGACCTTCCTGGCCGCCCAGTTCCGGCGCCGCCGGCGGCTGGCCGCGAGCGCGACCACCGGCGTCGCGGTGCTCTTCCTCGGCTTCAGCCTCAAGCTCGCCACCGCCTCGGTCTGACCGCGGCGGGGCCGTCGCCCCCGGGTGCCGTCGCCCCCGCCGGGGTCTGGCACCGGCGCAGGGCGATCAGGTGCCATCGCCCCCGCCTCGGTCGGGCGCCGGCGCAGGGCGATCAGGTGCCGTCGCCGCCACCGCCGCCGATGCCGCCGCCCCCGGCGGTGCCGCCGAGGCCGTAGCCGGGCGCGACCGGTTCGTCGGGATGGCGGCTGACGTGGGCGGACTCGGTGATCTTGGCGGACCAGTCGGCATGCGAGGCAGCGGCCGCGTGCCGGTTGATCGCCGCGCGCAGCCAGCCGTCCACGACGGCCACCCAGTCCCGCTGGTCGGCACCGGTGTGCCAGATCCGGAAGCGGCTGATGCTCTGGTGGCTGATCCCGGTCAGCGACAGCCGGCGGTCCAGCCAGAGGACCACCTCCAGGCCGGCCGAGTTCGCCACGAAGATCACCTCCAGCTCGGTGATCGGACCGGCGTAGAGCGGTCCCACCCAGTAGCCGAGTCGCTGGTGCACCGGCAGCGCCTGCTCGACGCCGGGCAGCCGGGCGTGCGACAGGCCGGCCTGCCGGATCAGGAAGCCGAGCGTGTCCAGCGCGGCGAGGATGTGCTGCTGGGTGGGGAGGGGATGGACGAAGACCGGCACCATCGCCCCCTGGTCCAGCTCGGGGTCGACCGACACCTCGGTCCGTAGCCCGGTGCGCATGCTCATCAGGGGCACCCCACCGAAGATCGTCACCGGGGTCTCCCAGGGCAACGGCAGGGCGAAGTCGATCGCCCGGCGTCGCCCCGCCGGCACCACGAACCGGCCGCCGATAGGCACCTGGTGGTACTGCACCAGCCGCGGTGGACTGTACGGATCGTCCGATTCCGCGGTGGCGACCAGGCCCAGCCGTACGTGCCGGATCGGCACGTCGTCCGGCCCGGCGGCGAGCGTCACCCGCCCCGGCAGCCGCAGTCCCGGCCGGGTGCTCGGATTGGTCAGCGTGGTGCTCACCGAGAGCCCGGTCCACCCGGACTCCCGCGCCACCCCGGTCACCCGCACGCCCGCGCCCCCCCTCGCCCCTCCCGGGGCTTTCCCACCCCCCGTCCCGACACTCCCCGCCCGCGCGGCAGGCGGCCGCGCCCTCTCGGACCCCCACCGCGCACTTTCCGGGCGCCCCGGGCCCCGGTCCGCCGCGCACTTTCGGGGAAAGAGTGGCTATTTCCCGCCCGATGGCCACGCTTTCTCGGAAAGTGCGCGGACCTTGGGGCGGCGGCGGGGGGGGTGGGAGGGGGACGAGGCCGGCCGCCGGGTCACGGGGAGCCGGCGGCCGGGCGAGAGGCGGTTGGGGTGGGTGGGGTGGGGTGGGGTGGGGCGTCAGCGGAGGCGGCGGCCGCGCGGGACCGGGTCGGTCTCGTCGTCGAACTCGCCGATGACCTCCTCCAGCAGGTCCTCGAGGGCCACGAAGCCGATCGGCCGGGTCGGGCCGCCACCGTTGCGGACCAGCGCGAGCTGGGCCTGGTCGGCGCGCATCGCGGCCACCGCCTCGGTGACCGAGGAGGCCGCCGGCAGCGTGAACGCCCGGGTCATCAGCTCGCCGGCCGTCGCCGACCGGCCGGTGGTGACCGCCCGCACCGCCTCCCGCACATGGACCAGGCCGCAGACCTCGCCGCCCGGGTCCAGCACGGCGAGCCGGGACCGACCGCTGTTTCGGCTGACCTGCTCGATCCGGTCCGCGGTGTCGTCCCGGCGGACCGTGACGATCTCGTCGAAGGGCTCCATCACGTCCCGGACGGTGGTGCCCTGCAACTCCAGCATGCTGGTCAGCAGGTGGTGCTGCTCGGCGCCGAGCAGCCCGTGCTCGCGGGACTGCTCCAGCAGGATGCGCAGCTCGTCCGGGCCGTGCACCTGGGCGAGCTGGTCCTGCTGCTGCACCCCGACCAGCCGGAGCACCACGTTGGCCAGCGCGTTGAGCGCCGACAGCACCGGCCGGGCCACCCGGGCGAAGGCCCGGAACGGCAGCGCCAGCAGCAGCGCCGACCGCTCGGCGTCGGTGATCGCCCACGACTTCGGGGCCATCTCCCCGACAACCAGGTGCAGGAAGGTCACCAGCCCCAGCGCGAAGACCAGCGCGACGGCGTGGCTGGCCGCGTCGGGCAGCCCCACCGTGTGCAGCAGCGGGCTGAGCAGGTGTTCGATCGCCGGCTCGGCGAGCGCGCCGAGCCCCAGGGTGCAGAGCGTGATGCCGAGCTGCGCGCCGGCCAGCATCAGCGACAGTTCGCGGACGCCGTCCAGCGCCGCCCGGGCCGCCCGACCGCCACCGGCGGCGGCCTGTTCCAGGCGGTAGCGCTTGCTCGCCAACAGCGCGAACTCGGCGGCCACGAAGAAGCCGTTGAGCGCCAGCAGCAGCACTGAGACCAGCAGGGCGGCGCCGGGGCTCATGCCGCCACCTCCCCGCCGGGCGCCTCGCCGGCCATCCGCAGCCGCACCGAGTCGGCCACGTGCCGGTCCACCACGAGCACCTCGACCAGGGCGCGCTCGCGTGGCTCCTCGCCGTCGGCGGGCAGGCTGATCTCCAGCCGGTCGCCCACCTCGGGCACCCGGCCCAGCTCCCGCATGACCAGCCCGGAGAGGGTGTCGTACTCGGGGGCCTCGGGCAGCGCGATGCCGGTGCTGTCGGCGACCTCGTCGATCCGCCAGCGGGCCGGCACCACCCAGGAGCCGTCCGCCTGGCGGGCGGGGGCGCGCTCCGGCGGGTCGTCCTCGTCCCGGATCGGGCCGACCAGCTCCTCGGCGATGTCCTCCAGCGTGATCACGCCGGCGAAGCCGCCGTACTCGTCGACCACGCAGGCCAGCTGCCGGTGCCCGGACCGCAGCCGGTCCAGCACCGTCGGCAGCGGCAGCGTCTCGGGCACCAGCAACGGGGGTACGGCCACCGCGCTGACCGGGGTGGTGGCGCGCCGCGCCGGGGGTACGCCGAGCACGTCGGCGATGCCGATCACGCCGACCAGGTCGTCCACGCCCTCGGCGCCGCGAACCGGGAAGCGGGAGTGGCCGGTGTCGAGCAGCTCGACCACCCGGCTGACCGGCTCGTGCGCCCGTACGGTGTGCACGTCGACCCGGGGCACCATGGCCTCCCCGGCGGTCAGCTCCCGGAAGTCGAGGCCCCGGTCGAGCAGGTCGGACATCTCGGCGTCGAGGTGCCCCTCCTCCCGGGACTCGGCGATGATCTGTTCCAGGTCCTCCGGGGTGGCGCCGCTGGGCAGCTCCTCGATCGGCTCGATGCCGATCCGGCGCAGCAGCCGCACCGCCGCCCGGTCGAAGAGCGTGATCAGCGGGCCGGCGACCTTCAGGTACATCAGGGTGGAGCGGCTCAGCGCCCGGGCCAGCGGCTCGGCGCGGGCGATGGCCAGGTTCTTCGGGGCGAGTTCACCGAGGACCATCTGCACCACGGTGGCGATGAGCAGGGCCAGCGTCACCGACAGCGGGAGGCTGACCCCGGTGGAGACACCGGCGCCGCCGAGCAGTTCGGCCAGCCCGGCACCCAGGTACGGCTCGGCGACGTAACCGACCAGCAGGGCGGTCACGGTGATGCCGAGCTGGGCGCCGGAGAGCATGAACGAGAGCCGGCCGGTGACCTCCAGGGCCCGGGCGGCGGCCTGGTCGCCCTCCTCGGCCTGTTGCTTGAGCCGGCCGCGGTCCACCGCGACGTAGCCGAACTCCTGGGCCACGAAGTAGCCGGTGGCGGCGGTGAGAACGATGATGAGTACGAGACCGACGACGATCAACACGGGTCGCTCAGGGCTCCCGGGGACGTCGGGGCGATGGAATGCCGGGCACAACCCGGCTGGCTACTGCTGCCCTCCTGGGCAGAGGAGTCGATCATGCGGCAATTCTATCTGCGGTCGCTGAAAGCCCGCTGAAGGTGGGGACAAAGCCGCCGCTCATCCCCTATTTCCGGTGCTCGGCAAGTTCATCCCGGTCCAGCAGGGTCCGGTCCACCCGCCCCGACCGGTACGCGGCCCGCCCGATCATCTGCGCGGCCACCGGCGCGGTGGCCAGTTGGAAGACGGCGACCAGCGCGATCATGCCGAGATCGGCGGGGCTGCGCAGCCGCAGCGCCAGCCCGAGCAGCAGGAGCAACGCCCCGAGCACCTGCGGCTTGGTGGCGGCGTGCATCCGGTCCAGCACGTCCGGGAAGCGCAGCACCCCGATCCCGGCGGCGAGGCTGAGCAGCGCCCCCGCCACCAGGGCGACCGCTCCCAGCCAGTCGGCGACCGTCCCCGCGCTCACCGGGCCACCCTTTCGTTCGCGACTGCGGGCAGCCGGGCCGGGGGCCGGCGCGTCACGTCTCCTCCCGGACGGCGAAGCGGACCAGGGCCACCGAGCCGACGAAGCCGAGCAGCGAGAGCACCACCAGCACCGGCAGCGTGGTGGCGTGCCGGTTGACCGCGGCCTCCGCCCCGACCGCGCCGAGCATGACCGCGAGCAGCAGGTCGGCGGCGATCACCCGGTCCAGCAGTGACGGGCCCCGGTAGATCCGGGCCAGCGCCAGCAGCGCGGTGACCGAGAGCAGCACGGTCAGGACGACGGTGAGGACGACGGTCATGTGGACCTCCGGTCGACGGGATCGGTGGCGAGCAGGCGCACCTCGGCGTCGGAACCGACCGCCCGGACGACGCGTTCCTCGACGGTGAGGACCCGGGCCCGGCTGTCGGACAGGTCCTCCGGACGCCGGACGTCCAGGACGTGCACGTAGAGGATGGCCGCTTCCCGGTCGACCTCGAGGATCAGGGTGCCGGGGACCAGCGAGAGCAGCTCGGCGGTGAGCGCCAGGTTGAGGTCGGTGCCCACCCGCAGGCGTACGCCGATGATCGCTCCGCGCGGCCGGTAGCCGGGGCGGACGGCGATCGCGGCGACGCGCACGCTGGCGTCGACCAACTCGGCGACGAACGTCGCCAGCAGCACCAGCAGTGCCCGGGGCCGCAGCCGGCCGCCGAAGGAGACCGGCGGCAGCGGGAAGAACAGCAGCACCGCGACGCCGACCAGCGCCCCGCCGAGCAGGTTGCCCCAGGAGATCTCACCCCAGAGCAGGTTCCAGACCGCGATCAGCCAGCCCAGGGCGATCGCCTGGTCGCGGCGGCGACCGGCGCGCCTCGTGGGCGGCGATCCGCCGGCGTCCGGGGTGGTCATGGGGCACCGCCGGGCAGCACGGCCCGCACGTACGGGGTGCGCAGCCGCAGGTCGGCCGCGGCGTCGGCGGTGACGCGGAACAGCGGACCGGCGGCGAGCGTGAACGTCAGGCCCAGCACCACCAGGGCGGCGGTGGCGCCCACCATCAGCTGCGGCAGCCGGACCACCGGTTCGTCGGTGGCCAGCCGGGGCGCCCGCCAGAACGCGATGTTCCACACCCGGGAGGCGGTGTAGAGGGTGAGCAGGCTGGTCGCCGTGCCGGCGGCGACCAGCACCCAGGGCAGCGGCCCGCCGACCGCCACGCCGGCCTGGAGCAGGCCGACCTTGCCGAGGAAGCCGGAGAACGGCGGAACGCCGGCGAGGTTCATCGCCGGGACGAAGAAGAGCACCGCCAGCAGCGGGGCGATCCGGGCCAGGCCGCCGAGCCGCCGCAGGTCGGTGCTGCCGGCACGCTCCTCGACCAGCCCGGCGACGAGGAAGAGCGTGGTCTGGATGGTGATGTGGTGCACCACGTAGAAGATCGCGCCGGAGAGCGCGGCGGCGGTGCTCAGCGCCACCCCGTAGATCATGTAGCCGATGTGGCTGACCAGCGTGAACGAGAAGAGCCGCTTCATGTCCGACTGCGCCACCGCGCCGAGCACGCCGACCACCATGGTCAGCCCGGCCACCACCATGAGCAGGCCGGAGACCTGCCCGCCGGGGAAGAGCAGCGTCTCGGTCCGGATGATCGCGTAGACGCCGACCTTGGTGAGCAGGCCGGCGAAGACCGCGGTCACCGGGGCCGGCGCGGTCGGGTAGCTGTCCGGCAGCCAGGCGGAGACCGGGAAGACCGCCGCCTTGATCCCGAAGGCGAGCAGCAGCATCAGCTGCAACCCCAGCCGTACGCCGTCCGGCAGCGCGTCGAGGCGGGTGGCGAGCTGGGCCAGGTTGAGGGTGCCGGTGGCGGCGTACACCAGGCCGACCGCGATCAGGAAGATCATCGAGGCGAGGATGCCGACCACGACGTACGTCGAGCCGGTCCGGATCCGGGCCTCGGTGCCGCCCAGCGTGATCAGCACGAAGCTGGCCGCCAGCAGCATCTCGAAGCCGACGAAGAGGTTGAACAGGTCCCCGGCGAGGAAGGCGTTGGTGATGCCGGCGGTCAGCACCAGGTAGGTCGGGTGGTAGATGCTCACCGGCGCGGATTCGCTGGTCTCGCTGCGGCCCTGGCCGATGGAGTAGATCAGCACGCAGAGGGTGACCGCCGAGGAGACCACCAGCATCAGCGCGGCCAACTGGTCGGCGACCAGCACGATCCCCACCGGCGCCGGCCACCCGCCGACCTGCGTCACCACCGGCCCGTGCCGGTACGCCTGCACCAGCAGCGCCACCGCGACGACCAGGTTGCCGGTGAGCGCGACCACGCTGACCGTGCGCTGCACCCGGGGCAGGTTGGCCAGGATCAGGGTCAGCGCGGCGCCGAGCAGCGGCACCACCACCGGCAGCGGCACGAGCCGGTTCACTGCCGCCGACCCCGTCCGCGCAACCGGCGTCGGGCCGGCTCCGGGTCCACCTGCTCCGGGTCGTCGTCCGGCCCCTCCCCGCCGAGGTCGGTGTCGAGCACCTCGTTGCGCTCGGCGAGCTGCACGATCTGGCGGTCCTCCAGGTCGTCCTGCACCTCGTCGTCGCCGCCGAGATACCAGCTCCGGTAGGCGACCGCCGCGAGGAACGCGGTCAGCCCGAAGGTGATCACGATGGCGGTGAGCACCATGGCCTGGACCAGCGGGTCGCTGAACTCCGCCGCCTCGGCGGTGCCGACCACCGGCGCCGCGCCGGACCGGCCGCCGAGCAGGATGAGCAGGTTCACCCCGTTGCCGAGCAGGATGACGCCGAGCAGGATCCGGGTCAGGCTGCGCTCCAGCAGCAGGGTCACCCCGGTGGCCGCGAGCACGCCGACGGCGAGCACCAGCACCAGGGTCGGCCCCGCGCCGCCCTCCCTCACCCCGACTCTCCCTCCCGCTCGACGACGAGCCCCCGCTCGGACCTGCCGGCCGCCTCGATGTGCCGGTCCACCTCGGCGCCGAGGCTGCGCAGGATGTCCAGCACCAGCCCGACCACGACCAGGTAGACGCCGACGTCGAAGAAGAGCGAGGTGACCAGGTACGGCTCGCCCAGCCAGGGCAGCGGCAGGTTCACCTTGGCGCTCTCCAGCACGTCGCCGGTGGTCAGCAGGGACACCACGCCGCCACCGACGGAGATCGCCAGCCCGGCGCCGAGCACCGTGCCCGCGCCGACCGGGGCGCCCTCGGCCAGCTCGTACCGGCCGCCGGCGAGGTAGCGCAGGGTCAGCGCGAGGCTCGCCACCAGGCCGCCGGCGAAGCCGCCGCCGGGGGCGTTGTGACCGGAGAAGAGCAGGAAGAGCGAGAAGAGCACCATGGTGTGGAAGATCAGCCGGGTGACCACCTCGAAGACGATCGAGCGGCGCCGCTCCTGCAGCGTCGGGCCACCGCTGAGCCAGACCGGCCCGGTGTCCCGCCGGGGCGCCCGCGACGGTTCGCCCCGCCGCGGTCGAGGGCCGGTGCGGGACCGCTCGAAGATCAGGCTGGCCACCCCGGTCGCGGCCACCACCAGCACCGCTAGCTCGCCCATGGTGTCCCAGGCCCGGATGTCCACGAGGGTCACGTTGACCACGTTGCGGCCGTACCCCTCGGCCACCGCGAGGTCGGGGAAGGCCAGCGAGATCGGCGCGGCGGTCCGGGAGCCGGCGGCGACCAGGGCGAGGCCGGCGAGGACCACTCCGACGCCGACGCCGACCAGCCGCCGTGCCCACCGGCTGCGGCGCAGCGGCCGGGCGGAGAAGCGCTCCGGCAACCGGCGCAGCACCAGCACGAAGACGGCGATGGTCGCGGTCTCCACCAGGAACTGGGTCAGCGCCAGGTCGGGCGCGCCGTAGAGCACGAAGAGCATCGCGGTGCCGTAGCCGGTCACCCCGACCAGCAGCATCGCGGTCAGCCGCCGGCGGGCGCGGACCGCCAGCAGCGCCGCGACCGCGACGACGAGGGTGACCACCAGCTGCAACGGGCTGTCCCAGAGGGCGATCCGCTCGCGCCAGGGGCGGGCGGACAGCAGCGTCGCGCCGGGCACCAGCACCAGGGCGAGCAGCACCGCGCCCAGGTACTGCGGCAGGGAACCGCGCTGGGTGGCGCCGGTGACCTCGATGGCGAACCGGTCGAAGCGGTGAATGATCCACTCGTACCCCTGGTTGCCGCCGACCGGCGAGCGCAGCCGGACCAGCGCGGGCGCGAGCGGGCCGCGCACGGCGTGCAGCAGGTAGCCGCCGGCCAGCGCCACCGCCGACAGGCCGAGCGCGGGGGTCAGGCCGTGCCAGAGCGCCAGGTGCTCGTGCGGTGCGCCGAACAGCTCCGCGTACGGGCGCAGCGGCCCCTCCAGCCCGGCCACGGCGGGGCCGGCGACGAGCCCGCCCACGGCGAGCAGGGCCGGCGGCAGCAGCATCGGTACGGGCACCGGGTCGGGCTCGGTCAGCTCGACGTCCGGCCGGGTGGCGAAGGCGCCCCAGAGGAACCGGATGCTGTACGCGACGGTGAGAATGGTGCCGACGGCCAGCCCGGCGAGGACGACCGGCCGCTCGGCGAGCGCGGCGAAGACCGCCTCCTTGCCGACGAAGCCGAGCAGCGGCGGCACCCCGGCCATGGAGGCGGCGGCGAGCGCGGCCACCACGGCGAGCACCGGCGCCCGTCGTCCCAGGCCGGACAGCTCCCGCAGGTCACGGGTGCCGACCTCGTGGTCGATGATGCCGACGACGAGGAAGAGCGCCGCCTTGAACAGGGCGTGCGCCAGCAGCATCACCACCCCGGCGAGTGCGGCGTCCGGGCTGCCGGCGCCGAGCACCACCGCCAGCAGCCCGAGCTGGCTGACCGTGCCGTACGCCAGCAGCAGCTTCAGGTCGCACTGCCGCAGCGCCGCCCAGCCGCCGGCGATCATCGTGACCAGGCCGAGGGTGAGCACCACCGGTCGCCACGGCCCGACGTCGGCCAGCACCGGGGCGAGCATTCCGATCAGGTAGATCCCCGCCTTGACCATGGCCGCCGCGTGCAGGTACGCGCTGACCGGCGTGGGCGCGGCCATCGCCACCGGCAGCCAGGCGTTGAACGGCACGATCGCCGACTTGGCGAGCGCGCCGGTCAGGATCAGCAGTACCGCGACGACCAGCCCGGCTCCGCCGGGTAACGGCGCGCCGGCGATCTCCGACCAGCGGTAGCTGCCCGCGTGCTCGCCGAGGATCAGGAAGCCGACCAGCATGGCCAGGCCGCCCAGGGTGGTGACGGTCAGCGCCTGGGCCGCCGCCCAGCGGCTGGCCCGCCGCTCGGTGCTGTGGCCGATCAGCAGGTAGGAGAAGACCGTGGTCAGCTCCCAGAAGACGTACAGCAGCAGCAGGTCGTCGGCGAGGACCAGGCCGAGCATCGCGCCGGCGAAGGCGACCAGTACCGCGACGAACCGGACCAGGCCGGCGGAGTCGGGGGCGAAGTACCGGCCGCAGTAGACCAGCACCAGCGCGCCGACGCCGCTGACCAGCAGGGTCATCAGCCAGGACAGCGCCGTCAGCCGCAGCGCCACGTCGATGTCGAGCTGGTCGATCCAGCGGTACGTCTCGACGACCGCGCCGCCGTCGCGGACCGTCGGGGTACGGGTCAGCGCCCAGCCGAACGCGGCGGCCGGCGCCAGCGCGAGCGGGTAGCAGGCGCGCGGACCCCACCGGCGGACCAGCAGCGGCGCGGCGAGGGCCGCCGCCAGGTGGAGGAGCAGCAGTACGAGCACGCGTCCTCCCCGGTCGAGCTGGCGGCGCGCGCCGGGAGGGATGTCCCGGTCTGCACCGATCAGACGCCAGATCGCCGATCGCTGGGGGGTTTTGGGGAAATCGCCCGCCGTGGCGGCGCTCCGGGGCGAGGGGTGGCAGTTGCCCACAGACTCCTGTGGAACTGATGTCGTGAACGACTCAGCCGCGCGGCTGACCCGCCCGGGCCGTCAGCGCAGCGCGACGTCGCCGGCCGGCACGGCGGCCTCCCGGGACGGCCGGTCCCGCCGGGTCTCCACCAGCAGGTCGGGGCGGCCGAGCTGGACGACGACCTTGTTGACCACGCGCTGGGCGGCGGCGAGCGAACGGACCGAGAGCAGGTTGCCCCGGCTCTCCCGGCGCAGCACGAAGTAGTGCACGGCGGCCCGCACCTGACCCCGGTCGGCGGCGCTGGCCTGGGCGGTGGAAACCACCAGCTCGCGCAGGGAACGGGCGAGTCGCTCGGCGAGCTCCAGCTCGGGGCCGCGCAGGCTGCCCCGGACGGCGGCGAGGTGACTGTCGACCTTCCGGATGAGCACGTCGGTGGCGGGCGCGAAGCCGGGCTCCTCGACGGTCATCCGATCCCCTCCACCCGACGCTGCGTTGCGAGTGAAGTTACTTTATGTTGCGCGTTACAAGCAAGCAGTTAGTTAAGACGTAACACGCAAGGCGCTCATCCGACCCGTAAGCAGTCGCAGCCGGACAGACCGCGTCCGCTGCTCGGCCGGATGTCACACCGACCAGGCAGGATGGAAGGCGTGACAGAGCAGGTGAGCGGGGCCGACGGCGCACGGGTGATGGCCGGCTTCGGCGCGGCGACCCGGGAGTGGTTCACGGCCGCCTTCGCCGCGCCCACCCCGGCGCAGACCGGCGCCTGGCGGTCGGTGGCCGCCGGGCGCAACGCGCTGGTGGTCGCGCCGACCGGTTCCGGCAAGACGCTCGCCGCCTTCCTCTGGTCGCTGGACCGGCTGGCCAAGGAGCCACCGCCCACCGAGGCGCGGCAGCGCTGCCGGGTGCTCTACGTCAGCCCGCTCAAGGCGCTCGCGGTCGACGTCGAGCGCAACCTGCGCGCCCCGCTCGCCGGCATCCGCCAGGCGGCCGCCCGACTCGGCGTCGCACCCCCGGAGATCACCGTCGGGATGCGCACCGGCGACACTCCCGCCGACGAGCGGCGGGCCTTCGCCCGCACCCCGCCGGACATCCTCATCACCACGCCGGAGTCGCTGTTCCTGCTGCTCACCTCCGCCGCCCGGGATTCGCTGCGCGGCGTCGAGACGGTGATCGTCGACGAGGTGCACGCGGTCGCCGGCACCAAGCGCGGCGCGCACCTGGCGCTCTCCCTGGAACGCCTCGACGAGCTGTTGGCGACCCCCGCCCAGCGGATCGGCCTCTCCGCCACCGTCCGGCCGATCGACGCGTGCGCCCGGTTCCTCGGCGGCGCCCGCCCGGTCGACGTGGTGCAGCCGGCCAGCGCCAAGACCATCGAGGTGAGCGTCCAGGTGCCGGTGGAGGACATGACCCGCCTCGACGAGCAGGAGCCGCCGGAGGACAACCTGGGCGGCCCGGGGCCGCGCCGGGCGTCCATCTGGCCGGCCGTCGAGGAACGGGTCTTCGCGCTGATCCGGGCGCACCGCTCGACCATCGTGTTCACCAACTCCCGGCGCAGCGCCGAACGGCTCTGCGCCCGCCTCAACGAGCTCGCCGCGGACGAACTGGCCGCCGCGAGCGCCCCCGACGGCACGCCAGAGGCGGGGTCCGAGGCGTGGGCCGGGCCGGTCGGGCCGCTGCGGGCCAACCGGCCGCCGGCCGAGGTGATGGCCCAGTCGGGCGCGGCGGTCGGGGCGCCGCCGGTGATCGCCCGCGCCCACCATGGCAGCGTGTCGCGCGAGGAGCGCAAGCACATCGAGGAGGCGCTCAAGTCCGGTCAACTCCCCGCCGTGGTGGCCACCTCCAGCCTGGAGCTCGGCATCGACATGGGCGCGGTCGACCTGGTGGTGCAGATCGAGGCGCCGCCCAGCGTCGCGGCCGGCCTGCAACGGGTCGGCCGGGCCGGGCACCAGGTCGGCGCGGTCTCCCGGGGCGTGGTCTTCCCCAAGCACCGGGGCGACCTGCTCTCCTGCACGGTCGTCGCCGAACGGATGGCCGAGGGTGCCATCGAGGAGCTGCACTACCCGCGCAACCCGCTCGACGTGCTGGCCCAGCAGATCGTCGCGATGGTGGCCCTGGAGCCGTGGCGGGTCGGCGACCTGGCCGTGCTGGTCCGCCGGGCCGCCCCCTTCGCCGAGCTGCCCGACTCCGCGCTGCACGCCGTGCTCGACATGCTCTCCGGGCGCTACCCGTCCACCGCCTTCGCCGAGCTGCGCCCCCGGCTGGTCTGGGACCGCGCCGCCGACGTACTCACCGGCCGGCCCGGGGCCCAGCGGCTGGCTGTGACCAGCGGCGGCACCATCCCCGACCGGGGGCTGTTCGGGGTCTTCCTGGCCGGCGCGGAGCGCGCCGCCCGGGTCGGCGAGCTGGACGAGGAGATGGTCTACGAGTCGCGGGTCGGCGACGTCTTCCTGCTCGGCTCCTCCTCCTGGCGGATCGAGGAGATCACCCCCGACCGGGTGCTGGTCTCCCCCGCGCCCGGCCAGGCCGCCCGGATGCCGTTCTGGAAGGGCGACCAGCTCGGCCGGCCGGTGGAGCTGGGTCGGGCCATCGGCGCCCGGGTCCGGGCCCTGCTGCGGCAGAGCGACGAGACCGCGGTCGCCGCGCTGCGCGCCGGCGGGCTGGACGACTGGGCCGCCGGCAACCTGATGGCGTACCTGCGCGAGCAGAAGGCCGCGACCCGCTCGCTGCCGGACGACCGCACGGTGGTGGTCGAACGGTTCCGCGACGAGCTGGGCGACTGGCGGCTCGCCGTGCACAGCGTGCTCGGCGCCCGGGTCAACGGGCCGTGGGCGCTGGCCATCGGCCGCCGGCTGGCCGAGCGGTACGGGGTGGACGCCCAGGTCATGCCCTCGGACGACGGCATCGTGGTGCGGCTGCCCGACACCGCCGAGGAGCCGCCCGGCGCCGACGTGGTGGTCTTCGAGCCCGACGAGATCGCCCAGCTGGTCGAGGAGTCGGTCGGCACCTCCGCACTCTTCGCGTCCCGGTTCCGCGAGTGCGCCGCCCGGTCGCTGCTGCTGCCCCGCCGCGACCCGCGCCGCCGCCAGCCGCTCTGGCAGCAGCGGCAGCGCGCCGCGCAACTGCTCGACGTCGCCCGCGAGTACGCCGACTTCCCGGTCACCCTGGAGGCCGCCCGGGAATGCCTCCAGGACGTCTTCGACCAGCCGGCCCTGGCGGAGCTGATGCGCGACCTGACCGCCCGCAAGGTGCGGCTGGTCGAGGTGGAGACCGACCGACCGTCGCCGTTCGCCCGCTCACTTCTCTTCGGCTACGTCGGCGCCTTCCTCTACGAGGGGGACGCCCCGCTCGCCGAACGCCGCGCCGCCGCGCTCGCGCTCGACTCGGCCCTGCTCGGCGAACTGCTCGGCCGGGTCGACCTGCGCGAGCTGCTGGACCCGGCGGTGCTCGCCGAGACCGAACGGCAGTTGCGTTGGCTCACCGAGCAGCGCCGGCCCCGCGACGCGGAGGACGTCGTCGAGCTGCTCCGGGTGGTCGGCGACCTCTCCGAGGCGGAGTTGGCCGAGCGGGGCGCACCGCTGCCCTGGCTGACCGAGCTGGAGGCCGCCCGCCGGGTGCTGCGGGTCCGGGTCGCCGGCGAGGAACGCTGGGTGGTCGTCGAGGACGCCGCCCGGCTGCGCGACGCGCTCGGCGTGGCGCTGCCGGTCGGGGTGGCCGAGGCGTACCTGGCGCCGGTGGCCGACCCGCTCGGCGACCTGGTCGCCCGGTACGCCCGCACCCACGGGCCGTTCGCGGCGACGACCTGCGCCGCCCGGTTCGGGCTCGGGGTGTTCGTGGTGGAGCAGGCGCTGCGCCGGCTGGCCGCCACCGGGCGGGTGGTCTCCGGGGAGTTCGCGCCGGACACCGTCGGCACCCAGTGGTGCGACGCCGAGGTGCTGCGGATGCTGCGCCGGCGCAGCCTGGCCGCGCTGCGCCGGGAGATCGAGCCGGTGCCGCCCCGGGCCCTCGCGGCGTTCCTGCCCCGCTGGCAGCAGGTCGGCTCGTCGGCGCGGGGCGTGGAGGCGCTGGCCGCCACCATCGAACAGGTGCAGGGGGCGGCGGTGCCGGCGTCCGCGCTGGAACGGCTGGTGCTGCCCGCCCGGGTCGCCGACTACTCCCCCGCCCAGCTCGACGAGCTCTGCGCCAGCGGCGAGGTGCTCTGGGCCGGCTCCGGGGCGATCTCCGGCGGGGACGGCTGGATCACCCTCGCGTACGCGGACACCGCGCCGCTGCTGCTGCCGCCACCGGACGAGGCGCTGACCCTCACCCCGCTGCACGAGGCGGCCCTCGACGCCCTCGGCGAGGGGCAGGCGCTCTTCTTCCGCTCGCTGTCCGACCGGGTCGGCGCCACCGACGACGCGGCGCTGACCGCAGTGATCTGGGACCTGGTCTGGGCCGGTCACCTCACCAACGACACCCTCGCCCCACTGCGGGCCGTGCTCGGCGGCGGCGGGGCGCACCGGTCCCGGCCGTCCGCGCCGCGCACCCGCTACCGCCGGCCGGGCCGGGTCGCGCTGCCCACCCGGGGCGGCCCGCCGACCGTGGCCGGGCGCTGGTCCCGGCTGCCGGAGCGGGACACCGACCCGACCCGACGCTCCGCCGCGCTGGCCGACCTGCTGCTCGAACGGCACGGGGTGGTGACCCGGGGTGCGGTGATGGCCGAGCAGGTGGTCGGCGGCTTCGCCGCGGTCTACCCGGTGCTCTCCGCCCTGGAGGAGCGCGGCGCCGCCCGGCGTGGCTACTTCGTGGAGGGGCTGGGCGCGGCCCAGTTCGCGGTGCCCGGGGCGGTGGACCGGATCCGGGCCCTGGCCGACCCGGTCGACGGGGCACGGGGCCGGGGCGGGCCGGCCGTGGTGCTCGCCGCCACCGACCCCGCCAACCCGTACGGGGCGGCGCTGCCCTGGCCGGAACGGGTGGTGGACTCCGGGGACGGGGCCGCCCCGGCGACCGGGCACCGGGCCGGGCGCAAGGCCGGCGCGCTGGTGGTGCTGGTGGACGGGGACCTGGTGCTCTACGTGGAGCGGGGCGGCCGGACGATCCTGTCGTTCACCGACGACGCCGAGGCACTGGCTGCGGCCGGCAAGGCGCTCGCCGACGCGGTGCACTCCGGCGCGCTGGGGGCGATGTCGGTGGAGCGGGCCGACGGCGAGGCGGTGCGGTCCTCGCCGCTGCGCGACGCGCTGACCGCCGCCGGCTTCCGCGCCACCCCGCGCGGGCTGCGGCTGCGCGGCTGACCCGGGGCTGTTCCTCCCGGCCACCGCTGTTCCTCCCCTGCCATCGCGGTGCGACGGGCGGGGCGCCGCCAGCGCTGTTCCTCCCTGCCAGCCACCGCGGTGCGACGGGCGCGGCCGCACCACCGCTGGCATGCCCGCCCGGGGCGGCGCGACGGGCGCGGCCGCACCACCGCTGGCATGCCCGCCCGGGGCGGCGCGACAGGCGCGACCGCACCGCCGCGGCACGCCCGCCCGCGCCGGCGGCCGACACAGCTGGGCGACACCGGCACCGCGGCACCCCTCGGCCGCTCCGGGGCCGGCGGCGGTCGGCACGGCAACCGTGATACCCCACAGGCATATCGATACCTCTGAGGTATCACGCTCACGGGGAGGTCCGCCGCCAGCGCGCGCTCGATCGGTGGCCGGTGACCGGTAACCGGGGGCGGCCCGACGGCCAAGAGCAGGTCCGCTGCCGGCGCAGTCTCGAACCGCTCACCGGCGTCCGGATCGGACCGACCGCCAGGAGCAGGCCCGCCGCCGCAGCCTCGGAACCACTCACCGGCGTCCAACGCGGACCGATCGCCAGAAGCAGGGCGCGGATCTCGCCGGCACCGGGCGTCCGGCACCGGGCATCCGGCACCGGGACGGCACCCGGCGCGGCGGTCAGCCCAGCTTGGCGAGGACGTCGTTGTACCGCTTGCGCTCCGCCGCCCCGGTCTTCGTGCCCAGATAGCTGAGCACGACAGCACCCTCGCGGAAGGCGTCGGCACCCCAGACGTCCATCTGGTTGGTCGCGTTCGCCTCGGTGGGGAAGACGTACACCTTGACGGCGTCGGTGGTCAGCAGCTCGGCGCAGCCGATGCCGGCGCCGTCCGGTCCACAGTCGACCGTCTGGTTGCGCAGGTTGGTCACCTTCAGGCCGGCCGCCTTGAAGGCGTCGACGACCTTCCGGGCGCCCGGGGTGCCGGCGGCCTTCGTCGGCATCCGGAACGCCGGGGTGGACGGGCTCTCCGACGGGGTACGGGGCGCCTTGCCGTTCGTCGGGGCGGCCGGGTCCTCGGGCGACGGCGCCTCGCTGGTGGCGATGGCCTTCGGTGAACCGTTGGCCCAGGAGGGGTCACCGGGCTCGGGGTCGCTGCCACAGGCGGCGAGCGCGAGGGCGAGCAGGATCGTCACGGCGGCCGGGAGGACACGAGCGCGTTTCGTCACCCCGGCAGTCTGCCGAACGCGGTGACCGGATGGCACCGGCCGGTCGGCCGACCGAGGTTCTCCGGTCAGCGCCGCCCCCGCACCGGCTAGCCTGCTGACCATGGCCCCGACCGCCTGGATCTCGCTGACCACCGACTACGGCCTCGCCGACGGGTTCGTGGCCGCCTGCCACGGGGTGATCGCCCGGATCGCCCCGGCGGTGCGGGTCGTCGACGTGACCCACCTGGTGCCGGCGGCCGACGTACGGCGCGGGTCGGCGGTGCTGGCGCAGACGGTGCCGTCCCTGCCGTACGCGGTGCACGTCGCCGTGGTCGATCCGGGTGTCGGCACGGCCCGGCGCGGGATCGCGCTGGTCACCCCGGGCGGGCTGCTGGTCGGGCCGGACAACGGCCTGCTGCTGGCCGCCGCCGAGGCCCTGGGCGGGCTCACCGCGGCCGTCGAGCTGACCAATCCGGAGTGGCTGGCCCCGGAGGTGTCCCGCACCTTCCACGGTCGGGACGTCTTCGCCCCGGTCGCGGCCCGGCTCGCCCTCGGCGCCCCGCCCGCCGACGCGGGGCCGCCGGTGGACCCGGCCACCCTGGTCCGCCTGCCCGAACCGGTGCTGCGGCGGGACGCCGACGGGTTCACCGCCGAGGTGTTGACCGTCGACCACTTCGGCAACGTCCAGCTCGCCGCCGGGGCCGACCTGCTGGCCACGGTACCCCCCACCGCGCGGGTGGCCGGGCGGGCCGCGGTACGCGGGCGGACGTTCGCCGACGCGCCGGCCGGGGCGCTGGTGCTCTTCGTGGACTCCGCCGGCCTGCTGGCGGTGGCGGTGAACGGCGGCCGGGCGGCGGACCTGCTCGGGGTGGCGCCGGGCGACGTGGTCACGGTGTGCGGGCAGCGCTGACCCTGCCGCCACGCGTTCCGGTGTGGAATGCTGCTCGGCGTGGGTGAGCTCTGGGTACCGGTCGTCTGTCCCTGTTGTGCCGCGCGGACCGGCGGGGGCACCTGTCCGATCTGCTTCTGGACCGACGACGGTCAGGCCGACGCGGACGCCGACGTGGTGCGCGGCGGCCCGAACGGCGACCTCAGCCTCAGCCACGCCCGGCTGAACTTCGCCGTCTACGGCGCCAGTCACCCCCGCTACCAGGACATGGTCCGCGCCCCCCGCCCGGACGAGCGGCCCTGACGGGACGGCACTGATCGCACGGCTCTGGCGAACGGCCTGACCGCGCGGCGCTGACGGAACGGCGCTGACCGCGCGGCTCTGACCGCGCGGCTCTGACCCGCACCGGGCCGCGTGGAACGTGCGGACCGGCGGGACGTGCCCGCCCCGCCGGTCCCGAGCCGGGTCAGCAGAGCGACACGGTCCCGCCGTAGACGGCGGAGATGTACGCGTGGCTGACGTACTGGCCGCCGGCCAGCCGGTTCCACCGGTTGGTGGTGCGGTACGGCCCGGTCACCGTCTGCCCGACGACGTAGCACTGGATCGGCACGTTGGCGTACCTGGCGGCCAGCCCGCGCACGCCGTACCCGGTGCCGGGGCCGGTACGGACGTTGAGCGGCCCGTCGCCGACCACGCCCCGGGGTCCGGCCCCGGTCCACAGGTACGCCACGTCGACCCAGGCGTTGTCGGTCAGCCGCAGCCCGTCGGCGAACGTGCCGTCGGCCAGGTCGATGCCGGCCGCGTTGCGCACGGTCCGCCCGAACTGGTCCCGCCCGCCGTGGTAGCCGGACTGGTACGCCGCCTGCGCCTCCGGCCGCCCCTGCGGCAGGTCCTTCCAGTTCTCCCGGACCGCGCTGGGGTTCCAGTGGTCGTCCCGGGTGTTCCACGGTCCGACGTCCCAGACCGGGGCGTACTCGCAGCGGCTGCCGCTGGTGGTGCAGACCCGCACCGTGTAGTCGCCGGTGTTCAGCGGGGAGAGCCCGCGCCGGCTGGGCAGCGCCACGAAGTGGTCCCGGGCCTGGATGATCCGCCCGTTGGCGGTCTGCCCGCCGACCGACCCCTGCCGGGTGGCGAAGACCCGGTAGGCGAGGCCGGCGGTGGCGGCCGAGACGGTGGCGACGGTGTCGGCGGTGAGCTCGACGGTGCGTACCGAAGCGGTGGCGCGCGGGTCGCGGGCGGTGAGCAGCACCCGGGTCTGGACCCGGGTGACCGGCCGGTCGAAGACGGCGCCGACGCCGGCGGCCTCCCGCCACTCGGTCCAGCCGGCGGCCCGCCAGCCCCGCACCTGGGCCTGCACTCCGCCGCCCCCCGCCACCTCGACGGTGACCTGCGCGCGTACCCGGGTGGCCGGGCGGGCCAGGGTGCGCGGCGCGGCCAGCAGGGCGCCCTCGGCGACCGGCCCGCCGACGGCGGCGGGGCGGGTGCGGGCGGCCGGCCGGGTGTCGGCGAGCCGGAGCCGGCCGGCGCTCCAGCGGACGTTGACGTCGTCGCCACCGGCGACGGCGAGGTCCGCGGACCAGCGCTCGACACCCGGCGCGGCGGCGGTGGTGGCGGCGGGAACGTCCGCTGGAGCGGCGAGCGCGGCGGCGGGGACGAGACTCGCGGCGGCGGTGGCGGTCAGCGCGCCCGCGAGCAGGGCGGACAGGGTACGAAATGGGGGACAGCCCACGGCATTCTCCTCAGAACCCCCTGATAGTGCGTTGTCAAGACAAGAAGGGGAAGCACCGTACAAATAGCGACACATGCGAATTCAGCTCGGGCGAGGGAGGATGGTGGGGTGCCCGAAGGCGACACCGTCTGGAACACCGCCCGCGTCCTGCACCGGGCGCTGGCCGGCGCTGCCCTGACCGGCAGCGACTTCCGGGTGCCGCAACTGGCCACCACCGACCTCACCGGATGGACGGTGCGCGAGTCCGCCAGCCGGGGCAAGCACCTGCTGCTGCGCCTGGTCGCGCCCGAGGGGCGGTCGGACGTCCGACACTGGACGCTGCACTCGCACCTGCGGATGGACGGCGCCTGGCGGGCGTACGCGCCGGGGGAACGCTGGGGGGCACGGCCCGCGCACCTGATCCGGGTGGTGCTGCGCGCCCCGAGCGCGGTGGCCGTCGGCTACCACCTGCACGAGCTGGCCCTGCTGCCGACGGCCGAGGAGGAGTCCCTGGTGGGGCACCTCGGCCCCGACCTGCTCGGCCCGGACTGGGACGCGGCCGAGGCGGTCCGCCGGCTCGCCGCCCAGCCGGAGGCCACCATCGGCGAGGCGCTGCTCGACCAGCGCAACCTCGCCGGGGTCGGCAACCTCTACAAGTGCGAGGTGCTCTTCCTGCGCGGCGTCTCGCCGTGGACCCCGGTCAAGGCGGTGCCCGACCTGGCCGGCACGGTGGCGCTGGCCCAGCGGCTGCTCGCGGCCAACCGGGGCCGCTGGACGCAGAGCACCACCGGCTCGCTGCACCGGGGCGGGACCAGCTACGTCTACGGCCGGCGCGCGCAGCCCTGCCGGCGCTGCGGCACCGCGATCCGCAAGGAGGAGCTGGGCGAACGGGTCACCTACTGGTGCCCGAGGTGCCAGCCGGCACCTGACCCGACACAGCCCTGACCCGACCCGGCCCTGCCCTGACCCGACCCGGCCCTGACCCGACACGCCGGTCCGACGGGACACGTACCGGATTGGGACGATTGGGTAGTTCCTAACCGGGCGCTGAGGTCGCATGCTGCGGTTGAGTGCTCACCGCTCGTCACTGCCGGGCGCGACCACCCGCCAC
The DNA here is from genome assembly GCF_900091515.1 of Micromonospora purpureochromogenes. Classification (NCBI taxonomy): domain Bacteria; kingdom Bacillati; phylum Actinomycetota; class Actinomycetes; order Micromonosporales; family Micromonosporaceae; genus Micromonospora; species Micromonospora purpureochromogenes. The sequence goes on from NZ_LT607410.1 coordinate 5,545,390, forward strand.
GTCGAGGTGGCGGCCGTCGTGCCCCCAGGCCCCGGGGAGAGCCATGGCCCTGTTCCGCAGACTGCGCTCCAGCTGGCCGGTCCGCGCGGTCCGCACCGACCGCGCCGGTGGACCGACGGTGCCGGTGGCGCGTACCGGCGAGCCGGCCGGACCGACGCCGGCCAGCCTGGACCCGGCCGCCGTCCCACGCTGCTTCGGGCCGGTACCCAATTTCGCGCACAGCCCACTGCCGGCGCTCGACGGGCACGGCCGGGTGGTGCCGGGCACCGGCATCCGCAAGTTCGTCGACGCGCTGCCGCTGCCCGGCCCGCTCGGGCGCAACGGGCTGGGCGCGCACCTGCCCGTGGCCGTGCCGGACACCATCAGCTACCCGGGCTGCGACTACTACGAGATCGGGCTCTGCGAGTACACCCAGCGGCTGCACCGCGACCTGCCCACCACCCGGCTGCGCGGCTACCGGCAGCTCAACCTCGGCACCGACCCCGACGGGCACAACACGGTCGCCCCGCCGGAACGGCCGTACCACCTGGGGCCGATGATCGTCGCGCGGCGGGGGCGGCCGGTGCGGGTCAAGTTCATCAACCAGCTGCCCACCGGGCGGGCCGGCGAGCTCTTCCTCCCGGTCGACACCACCCTGGACGGTGCCGGCATCGGGCCGCTGGACGGGCCGGCGCCGTACCCGCAGAACCGGGCCGTGCCGCACCTGGCCGGCGCACAGACCGGCTGGACCAGCGCCGGGAACCCGTGGCAGTGGGTGACGCCGGCGGGCGAGATCACGCCGTACCCGAACGGGCCAGGGCTGAGCCACGTGCCGGACATGCCGCCCCCCGGCCTGGGCGCCACCACGCTCTACTTCCCGAACGAGCAGAGCGGGCGGCTGATGTGGCTGCACGACAACGCCCTCGGGCTGTCCCGGCTGACCGTCTACTCCGGGCAACTGGCCCCCTACCTGCTCACCGACCCGGCCGAGGAGCGGCTGGCGGCCGACGGGGTGCTCCCCGCCGAGCAGTTCCCGCTGGTGATCCAGGACAAGACCTTCGTCCCCGACGACGCCCAGCTCGCCGCCGAGGACCCGACCTGGGACCGGGACCGGTGGGGCACCCGGGGCAACCTCTGGCACCCGCACGTCTACCAGCCCCGGCAGAACCCGTACGTCGCCTCCGGGCGCAACCCGACCGGGCGGTGGGACTACGGCCCCTGGGTGCCCGGTTCGGGCGGCGACGACCCGCTCTGGGTCGGCCCGGTGGACAACCCGCACCACGATCCCGTCGCCGCCCCGGAGGAGCCGCCCCGCGCGCCGGGCCTGCCGCACCCGAGCGCGGTGCCCGAGGCGTACGGGGACACCGCGCTGGTCAACGGGGTCGCGTACCCGTACCTGAAGGTGCAGCCGAAGGCGTACCGGTTCCGGATCCTCAACGCCTGCGCCGACCGCAGCCTCAACCTGGCGCTCTACCGGGCCCGCTCGGACGCCGCGATGTGGCACCCGGACGGCGCGCTGGCCGACGCCGGGGCCGGCGAGGTGCCGATGGTGGAGGCGATGCGCGCCTCGGGCCGGCCCCTCGACTGGCCCACCGACGGGCGCGACGGTGGCGTGCCCGACCCCCGGGCGGCCGGGCCCCGCATGATCCGGGTCGGCAACGAGTGCGGCCTGCTCCCCGCGCCGGTGGTGGTGCCGAACCGGCCGGTCGGCTACCGCTACGACCGGCGCGACCCGACCGTGCTCAACGTGGACACCCACGCGCTGCTGCTCGCCCCCGGCGAACGGGCCGACGTGGTGGTGGACTTCTCCACCGTCCCGCCCGGCGGCACGCTGATCCTCTACAACGACGCCCCGGCCCCGCTACCGCCCTTCGACCCCCGCTACGACCAGCACACCGAAGCGCCGGACCGCAGCGCCGAGGGCGGCGTCGTCGGCACCCGCCCCGGGTACGGCCCGAACACCCGCACCCTGCTCCAGTTCCGGGTGGCCGGCACCCCGGCCGAGCCGTACGACCTGGGCCGGCTGGTCGAGCGGCTGCCTGGGGCGTACGCGGCCAGCCAGCGACCGCCGATCGTGCCGCAGCCCGAGTACGATGCGGCCTTCGGCACCCGTACCGCCGTCCGGACCCTGGTGCCGGTGCACGCCACCACGGTCAGCTTCACCCCGGCCGGCGCCACCGCCCCGGTGACCCTGCCGATCCAGGTGAAAACGGTCGGGCAGGTCTTCGAGCCGGGGCACGGCCGGCAGGCCGGACGGCTCGGCGTCGCCCACCCGCACGCGGGGCCGCTCGGCCCGGCGTCCCTGCCGCTGGCCCCGGCCGACCCGGCGACCGAGGTGCTGGTCACCGCCGAGCCGGACGGGCCGCCGGGCGCGGCGGCCGACGGCACCCAGGTGTGGCGGATCAGCGGCACCGGCCGGCAGACGCACGTGGTGCGGTTCAGCGGCTGCGACGTGCAGCTGGTCAACCGGGTGGGCTGGGACGGGACCGTCCGACCCCCGGACGGTGGGGAGCTGGGCTGGAAGGAGACCATCCGGGTGAACCCCGCCGAGGACGTGTTGGTGGCGCTGCGCCCGGTGGTGCCCCCGTTGCCGTTCAAGATCGGCGACAGTCTCCGGCTGCTGGACCCGACCCGGCCGGCCGGCGCCCGGGTCGGCTCCACCCCGGTCAGCCCGCTCGACGGGCGCCCGGCGACGGTGGTCAACCAGCTGGTCAACCTGGGCTGGGAGTACCGCTGGTCCAGCGGCGCCGCCGGCCACCGCGACCTGGGGATGAGCCGGCCGCTGGTGCTGCGGGTCTCCCCCCGGGGGCCGAGCGGGCTCACCGCGACGCCGCTGCCCGGCTCGGCGACGGCGCTGCCGGCGATCGCCCTGGCCTGGACCGGCAACGGCAGCCGCCCGCCGGCCAGCAGCCACCTGCTCCAGCGGGCCACCGACCCGGCGTTCACCGAGGGGCTGACCACGATCACCGTGGCGGCCACCGCCACCCGGTACACCGACGCGACGGTGACCCCCGGCGTCACCTACCACTACCGGATCCGGGCGGAGAACGCGGTGAGCTGCTCGGCCTGGTCCAACAGCGTCCCCGCGTCGGTACGGCTCAGCGCACCGACCGGGGTCGCCGCCGCCGTCCCGCCGGCCGCGCCGCTGCGGATCGCGTTGCGCTGGACGAACCGCTCCTTCGCCACCGGGATCGACGTGCAGCGGGCCACCAACCCCACCTTCACCAGCGGGCCGGCCACCACCGCCGTCGGCGTGGCTGACAACCACCTCGACCCGGCCGTCGCCCCGGACACCACGTACTACTACCGGGTGCGCACCACGTACCTCGGCGCGGCGTCGCCGTGGTCGACGGTGGCCACGGTGACCACCCCGCCCGCTCCGACGGTGCCGACCGGGGTGACCGCCACCCCGAGCGCCCCCGCGCCGGACACGGCCACGGTGGTGCTGAACTGGGCGGCGGGTACGCCGAACGGGCCGGGCGCGGGCGTCACCGTGCAGCGGGCGCTCGACCCGTCGTTCACCCGGGAGGTGGCCACCTTCACCGTCACCGGCCGGGGCTTCACCAACACCGGGCTGGCCCGGGGCGTGACGTACCACTACCGGATCCGCTCGTTCAACGTGGTGGGCAGCTCGCCGTTCACCGGGCCGATCCCGGTCACCACGCCGGACTGAACGCCCGGTGTGCCGGGCGGGCCGGTCAGCGGGTGGGGGCGCGCAGCGGCTCGCCGACGGCGCGCAGCTCGGCCAGCGCCGACGCCACGCCGTGCAGCAGGTCGGTCGCCTCGGTCAGCCGGGAGGCGGCCGGGTGCTCGGTGCTGGGGCGGGCGTCCTCCGCGACGTAGCCGGCCGCCGCCGCCACCAGCCCCTCGTACGCGGCCACCCCGCTGTCGAGCTGGCCGATCAGCGTCCGGTGCGCCTCGGCGAGGCGGGGCCGGGCCTCGGCCGGGGCCAGCTTGAGGGCGCGTTCCACGCTGGCCGCCCGGCCGGCCAGGTCACGCAGCGAGCGGTCGGCCGCGGCGGCCTCCAGCACCGCCGGCTCGGCCGGCCCGGTCAGCCGGGGCGCCATCCCGGCGAGGGTGAGCGCCGCCCGGTCCAGCCGGGCCCACGCCTGCGCGGCGGTGGTGCCGCGCAGCGCCAACCGGGACCGGACCCGGCGCACCTCGGCCAGCACCCCCGGGCCGACCGGAAGGCGTTCCACGGCGGCGACCAGCCGGGCCCGCGAGCGGGCGGCGGCCTCGGCCGGGTCGAGGGCGGGCGGCGCCGGCCGGGCGGCGAGCGCCCGCAGGTCGACCCAGCGCCAGGCGGCCAGCGCCACCGCGCTGCCCGCGGCGCCGGCCCAGGCCGCGTCGGGCAGCCCGAGCCCCGCGTACGGGGTCAGCACCGCCGCCGCGCCGCCGAGCCCACCGGCCAGGACGCTCCACCGTCGGGCGGAACGCCGCAACCGGCGCAGCCGACGGAAGTGTCGTGCTCGCTCGTCCGCCACCCGTACCTCCTCGTGCCGTCCGCTCAGCCGGCGGCGGTGGTGTCCCCTGTGCCGCGGTCGCGGGTCATGTTCGCCCGGATCTCGTCCAGCCGGGCGGCGGCGGCCGGGTCGGCCGCCGGGGCGGCCGGCTGGGTCTGCTGCTGCACGGCCGGTCGTTCCTGCTTGCCGAGCTGGTCACCGGCCATGCTGGCGCGGATCTGCTCCAGCCGGGACGAACCGGCGCTGTCCAGCGTCGACTTCTGGATCTCCAGCATCCGCCCCTCGACGGAGTTGCCGGCCAGCTCGGCGCGGCCCATCGCGTTGGCGTAGCGGCGCTCGATACGGTCGCGCACCTCGTCCAGCGAGGGGGTGTTGCCGGGGGCGGTGACCGCGGACATCGACTCCAGCGAGCGGGCCACGCTCTCCTGCATCTTGGCCTGCTCCAGCTGGCTGAGCAGCTTGGTGCGCTCGGCGAGCTTCTGCTGGAGGATCATCGAGTTGTTCTCGACCGCGCGGCGGGCCTGGGCGGCGGCGCCGAGCGCCTGGTCGTGCAGGGTCTTCAGGTCCTCGGTGGCCTGCTCGGCGGAGACCAGCTGGGTGGCCAGCACCTGGGCGGACTGCTCGTAGCGGCCGGCCTCGGTCTCGTCGCCCCGGGCGCGGGCCTGGTCGGCGAGGACCAGCGCCTGCCGGGCGTTGGCCTGCAGCCGTTCGACCTCGGACATCTGCCGGGAGAGCTTCATCTCCAGCTGGCGCTGGTTGCCGATCACCGCGGCCGCCTGCTGGACCAGCGCCTGGTGCTGGCGCTGCGCCTCCTCGATGGCCTGCTGGATCTGCACCTTCGGATCGGCGTGCTCGTCGATCTTGGCACCGAAGAGCGCCATCAGGTAGTGCCAGCCCTTGACGAACGGGTTCGCCATCTCCGCGGTATCCCCTCAGTAGCGTCGCTGCGCCTCGACCGGAGCCGAACCGGCCGACCGGCCACGCGGTGTGCTCCCATCGTCGCAGCCGGACGCCAGTCGGGCATCCGCACCTCGGGAGTGCGCCGTACGGCCTGCGATCAACCCTACGCGGCGGGGGCGAACCCGGCCATGCGTCGCGGCGGGCGGGAGGTCAGGCGGCGCAGACCACGTCCCGCTCGGCGGGACGGACCCGGGTGCTGCGCAGGGTGGCCTTCAGCGGCGAGTCCTGGCGGACCGAGACGGCCACCTTGCCGTCCGAGGTGACCTGGCGGACGCCCCGGTTGGTGGCCTTGCGCACGGCCACCTGGGCCGGCGTCGGCTCGGCGGGCTCGTCCTGCATCGGCACCAGCACGCCCGGCAGCTGCTCGGCGAGGGCCACCGTGTCGCTGACCTCGCGCAGCAGCTCGGAGAGCCGGGCGCCGAGGGCGTCGCAGATCGCGGCCAGCAGCTCGCTGGAGGGCTCCTTCTGGCCGCGTTCGATCTCGGACAGGTAGCCGAGGCTGACGTTGGCGGCGGTCGAGACCTCACGCAGGGTGCGTTGCTGACCCTGCCGGCGCGCCCGCAGAGCGTCGCCGATCACGCGGCGTAGCAGGACCATCGCACCTCCCCCTGACGGGAATCCCTCTCGCCCGGGCATCCGCCCACGCCGCACGCGGTCACCCGCGCCGTCGCCGGCGTCGCGCGCCGGAGCCTTCCCGCAACCGTACCCGTTGCCCGCCCCGCCGACATCCCACCCCGCCCGTCAAATCCGATCACCGGTCACCGCCGGCCGGCCGCCGCGGCGGTGGCCTCGTCGTCCACGCCCGCTTCGGCCGGTTCCTCGGCGGCCTGGATCCGCTCGACCAGCAGCCGCAGCGCCTCGATCACCGCGGCCGAGCGGATGTGGTCCCGGCCGCCGTCGAGGTCCAGTTGGCGGACGACCGTGCCGGCCGGCCCGGCCACCGCGACGTAGACCAGCCCGACCGGCTTGCCGTCCTGCGGCTCCGGCCCGGCCACGCCGGTGGTGGCCAGCCCCCAGTCGGCCCCACAGCGCCGCCGCCCGCCCTCGGCGAGCGCCCGCGCCACGTCCGGATCGACCGGCCCGCGCTCCGCCAGCAGCTCCGCCGGTACGCCGGCCAGCTCCGACTTCAGCTCGGTGGCGTACGTGACCAGGCCGCCCCGGTAGACCCCGCTGACCCCGGCGATCTCCACGATCGAGGCGGAGAGCAGCCCACCGGTCAGGGACTCGACGGTGGCCAGCGTCTCGTGCCGCTCGTGCAGGCTGTGCACCACGGCCGCCGCCGGACTGCCGGCGGGCCGCTCGTTGTTCGCATCCGTCCCCATGTCCCGCATCCCTTCCCCGCCTGCCGACGCCTACTCATCCCCCGCCCGGCGGCGCTGGTCACGGCGCTGTTGCGCCGACCCGCCGGACCCCGCCCCGGCGACCGCGAGGTCGGCCGGGGTGCGGTCAGCGGGCGGGACGGCGCAAGCGCAGCGCCTGGGCGACGTAGTCGAAGCCGGTGACCACGGTCACCACCACGGCGGCGGCCATGATCCACGGGCCGACGGCGGCGAGGTCGGCCGGCATCGGCCAGAGGTACCAGGTGATCGCGAGGATCTGGAGCGCCGTCTTGATCTTGCCGCCCCGGCTGGCCGCGATCACCCCGCGCCGGATCACCCAGAAGCGCAGCGCGGTGACGCCCCACTCCCGCACCAGGATCACCGCCGTCACCCACCAGGGCAGCCGGTCGTACCAGGAGAGCAGCACCAGGGCGGCGCCGGTGAGCGCCTTGTCGGCGATCGGGTCGGCGACCTTGCCGACCGAGGTGACGAGCTTGAACCGACGGGCGATCCAACCGTCGACCAGGTCGGTCGCCGAGGCCACCGCGAAGATCAGACAGGCGGCCATCTGCCAGCCGGCGTGGGTCGTCCCCGAGACGATCACCGACCCCGCGAAGACCGGCACCAGCACCAGCCGCAGGGCGGTCAGCGCGTTGGCCGCGTTGAGCACCGGCACCCGGGCGACCACCGGCGCCGACTCCGTCGCCCCGGTCACGGCCGCACCCCGCTCGGGCCGCCGGGGCGTACCAGGCACCGCACCACGTGGCTCCCCCGCTTCCTCCGGACCCGCCGTCACCGTTCCGCGCCGGGCGCCGCCGAGATCATCTCATCCGGCACGGCGATCAGGTCCACACCCTCGGTCGCGGTGACCGTCGCCCGGACCAGGTCGCCGGGGCGCAACGCGGCCAGGTCGACCCCGCCGCCGACCGGCGCGACCAGCGTGGTCGAGCCGTCGACCTCGGGGGCCTGGTGGGCCGCCCGCCCCTCGACCACGCCGTCTTCGACCGAGTCGACGAGCACCTCGACGGTCGAGGAGAGCCGCTCCTCGGCCCGCTGCGAGCAGAGCTCGTCCGCGAGCGCGCTGAGCTTGTCGTAGCGGCGCTTGACGGTGGCGGCGGCGACCTTGCCGGGCAGGCCGGCGGCCTCGGTGCCGTCCTCGTCGCTGTAGTCGAACATGCCGATCGCGTCGAGGCGCGCCTCGGTCAGGAACCGGACCAGCTCGTCGACGTCGGCGCGGGTCTCCCCGGGGAAGCCGACGATGAAGTTGCTCCGCGCGCCGGCCTCCGGCGCCAGGGCCCGGGCCCCCGCCAGCAGCTCCAGGAACCGGTCGGTGGAGCCGAAACGGCGCATCCGGCGCAGCACCGACTCGCTCGAGTGCTGGAAGGACAGGTCGAAGTAGGGCGCCACGCCGGGCGTGGTGGCGATCGCCTCGACCAGGCCGGGCCGGGTCTCGGCGGGCTGCAGGTAGCTCGCCCGCACCCGGACGATGCCGTCGATGGCGGCCAGCTGCGGCAGCAACTTCTCCAGTGCCCGGGGGTCGCCCAGGTCCTTGCCGTACGAGGTGGAGTTCTCGCTGACCAGCACCAGCTCACGGACGCCGGTCTTGGCCAGCCACTCCGCCTCGGCCAGCAGCTCGTCCGGCGTACGCGAGACGAAGGCGCCACGGAAGGCGGGGATCGCGCAGAACGCGCAGCGCCGGTCGCAGCCGCTGGCCAGCTTCAGCGAGGCGACCGGGCCGGTGTCGAGCCGGCGGCGCAGCACCTGGCGCAGGTGGGCCGGGGTGTGCTCGTCGGTCTCGGTGACGCCCCGGGCGGGGGTGCCGTGCCCGGGCAGCGAGACCCCGCTGTCCCGGCGGGAGACCGGGGTGAGCGGCAGCAGCTCGCGCCGGTCGCGCGGGGTGTGCGCGGCGACCGCCTCGCCGGCGACGACCGCGTTCAGCCGGGCGGAGATCTCCGGGTAGTCGTCGAAGCTGAGCACCGCCTGCGCCTCGGGGAGGCTGTCGGCCAGCTCACGCCCGTACCGCTCGGCCATGCAGCCGGCCGCGACCACCTTGGCGCCGGTGTCGGCGGCGGCGAGCAGGGTCTGGATGGAGTCCTGCTTGGCCTTCTCCACGAAGCCGCAGGTGTTGACGACCACCACGTCGGCGCCCTCGCCGTCGGTGGTGACCTGCCAGCCGTCGGCGTGCAGCCGGGCGGCCAGCTCCTCCGAGTCGACCTCGTTGCGGGCACAGCCCAGGGTCAGCAGGGCGACACGGCGGCCGTCGGCGGCGGAGGGGGAGGAGGTGGCAGACACCATCCGAGGGTACCGGGCGGTGGGGCGGGGGCCGGCAACGGCGGGCCGCCGGCATCGGGGGGCTCACACCCGCGACCGGTCAGACCGCCGCCGCGCCCACCCGCACCAGCCGGTCGAGGAGGAAGACCTCCGTGCCGGCCAGGCCGGTGGAGCAGAAGACGGAGACCTGGTCCGCGCCGGTCCGGCCGGGGACCGCGCCGGCCAGCACCGCGCCCAGGTCGCGGAGCCGGCCCGCGTACGGCTCGACGGCGGCGAGCATCGGCGGGGAGTAGGCGCCCGCCTGGGCCGGCGAGTCGGTGACCAGCAGGTCCGCGCGGTCCAGCAGGTCGGGGCCGAACTCGTGCCGGTCGGCCTGCTTGAAGCCGACGGCGTTGACATGGGTGCCCGGGGCGAGGTCGGCGGCGTCGAGCACCGGCGTGGTGCTGGTGGTGGCGAGCACCACCACGTCCCGGTTCCGTACCGCCGCCCGGGGCGAGTCCACCGCGCGGGCCGGCACCCCCAGCTCGGCGCGGACCCGGGCCGCGAACGCCTCCCGGCGGGCGGCCGAGCGGCTGTGCACCGTCACCTCGCGCAGCGGGCGTACCGCCGCGGCGGCCCAGACCTGCGTCCAGGCCTGCCGGCCGGAGCCGATCACCCCGAGGGTGGCCGCGTCCGGCCGCGCCAGCGCGTCCACCGCGACCCCGCCCAACCCCCCGGTACGCCGGGAGCCCAACTCCTCGCCGACCGCCACCGCCCGCACCGCCCCGGTGCGCCCGTCGTGCAGCACCACCAGTTGCTCTGACTCCGGCAACCCGAAGGTGTCGTACGACCGGAAGCCGTACCACTCGCCGGTGAGGTGGCCGGCGGTGAGCACCATCCGCCCGCCGGCCAGCGGGGCGGCCGCCCGGGGCGGGGCGACGAGCCGGCCGGCGTGGGCGGCCAGCAGCGCGTCCCGCATCGCCGCGACGGTCGCCGAAGCGTCCAGGGCGGCGGCGACCTCCCGGTCGGTGAAGATCAGCGTCATGCTTGCCATCCTGCAACCTGAAGTCAGGTTCAGCTCAACCGGTGGTGTCCGAGATCACCACCCGCCCGGACGGGGCGGTGTTAGCGTCGGCGGTGGCGGCTCCGGCCGTCCCGGACGAGTGGTGGCGTACCCGGTCAGGCCAAGACGCCCCGCGACAGGCAGACCGACTCGTCCCGGCCCCGAGGGTCCGGACCCGCTTCGCGAGGTGATGACCCGTGGCCTGGATCGTGCTGGTGCTCTCCGGCCTGCTGGAGACCGCGTGGGCGGTGTCGCTCGACCGCAGCGCTGGCTTCAGCCGCCCCCTCCCCTCCGTCGTCTTCCTGGTCACCCTGGTGCTCAGCATGCTGGGGCTGGCGTACGCGCTGCGCGAGATCCCGGTCGGCACCGGCTACGCGGTCTGGGTCGGCATCGGCGCGGTCGGCACCGCCGGGTACGGGATGGTGGCCCTCGGCGAGTCGGCCAGCCTCGCCCGGATCGCCTGCCTGCTGCTGGTGGTCGCCGGCGTGGTGGGGCTCAAGCTCTTCCACTGAGCCCCCGACGGGGCGCGCCGGGACGAGCGGTATCGGCCCTGATGAGTAGTCCGAGGCCGGAGTGGGTAGACAGCGGCCGGACACCCTAGAGGCTCTCACCACGGAGGACGTCATGGCCGACATGCACGCGACCGCCCGCCCGCGCAGCAACGCCGCCCGGATCTGCACGATCCTGGCCTTCGTCTTCGCCGTCGTCGCCATCTTCGTGGCGCCGGTGATCTTCGGTATCGCCGGCCTGGTGCTCGGCATCGTCGGCGCGGTGCTCGGCGACAAGCCGCTCGGCTGGTACGCCGCCGCCGCCAGCGTCGTGGGCGCCGTCATCGGTGTCGCCCTGGTCGCCGCGATCATCAACAACTGACCACCGCAGACTCTCCACCCGAGGCCCGCCGGCGTTCCGGCGGGCCTCGTCGTGTCCCGACCGCCGTTGCGCACGCCTGGCGGTTCTGCCGGCTGCGGGGACGCCGCCGCGTCGGCACGCGGGGCGCCGGCCACCGGGCCGGTACCGTCAGTCCTCGGCGCCGCGCAGGCCGACCAGGACCTCTTCCAGCTCGTCCGGCTTGACCAGCACGTCGCGGGCCTTGGAACCCTCGGACGGGCCGACCACGCCCCGGGTCTCCATCAGGTCCATCAGCCGGCCCGCCTTGGCGAAGCCGACCCGCAGCTTGCGCTGGAGCATCGAGGTCGAGCCGAACTGCGAGGTGACCACCAGCTCGACCGCCTGCACCAGCAGGTCCAGGTCGTCGCCGATGTCCTCGTCGATCTTCTTCCTGCTGTCCTGCGCGGGGGCCAGCACGTCCGGGCGGAACTCGGGCTCGCGCTGGTCCTTGCAGAACTTCACCACGTCGGCGATCTCACGCTCGGTCACCCAGGCGCCCTGGATCCGCACCGGCTTCGAGGCGCCCATCGGCAGGAAGAGCCCGTCGCCCCGGCCGAGCAGCTTCTCCGCGCCCGGCTGGTCGAGGATGACCCGCGAGTCGGCCAGCGAGGAGGTGGCGAACGCCAGCCGGGACGGCACGTTCGCCTTGATCAGACCGGTGACCACGTCGACCGAGGGGCGCTGGGTGGCCAGCACCAGGTGGATGCCGGCCGCGCGGGCCAGCTGGGTGATCCGGACTACCGAGTCCTCCACGTCGCGCGGGGCGACCATCATCAGGTCGGCCAACTCGTCGACGATCACCAGCAGGTACGGGTACGGGCGCATCTCCCGCTCGCTGCCCGGCGGGGCCTTGATCTCGCCGTTGCGCACCTTGCGGTTGAAGTCGTCGATGTGCCGGACCCCGTTGGCGGCGAGGTCGTCGTAGCGCATGTCCATCTCGCGGACGACCCAGTCCAGGGAGTCGGCCGCCTTCTTCGCGTTGGTCACGATCGGCGTGACCAGGTGCGGGATGCCCCCGTACCCGGTCATCTCGACCCGCTTCGGGTCGATCAGCAGCAGCCGCACCTCGTCCGGGGTGGCCCGGGTGAGGATCGACACCAGCAGCGAGTTCAGGCAGGACGACTTGCCCGCGCCGGTCGCGCCGGCGATCAGGATGTGCGGCATCTTGGCCAGGTTGGCCACCACGTAGCCGCCCTCGATGTCCTTGCCGAGCGCCACCACCATCGGGTGGTGGTCGCTGGTGGCGGCCCGCGAGCGCAGCACGTCGCCGAGGGCGACGTTCTCCGGGTCGGTGTTCGGGATCTCCACGCCGACCGCGCTCTTGCCCGGGATCGGGCTGAGGATCCGCACGTCCGGCGACTTCACCGCGTACGCGATGTTGCGGGAGAGCTGGGTGATCCGCTCGACCTTGACCCCGTGCCCGAGCTCCACCTCGTAGCGGGTGACCGTCGGGCCCCGGGTGAAGCCGGTGACGGCGGCGTCCACGTCGAACTGCTCGAAGACGCCGGTCAGCGCCGCGATCACCTCGTCGTTGGCCTTGCTGCGGGTCTTCGGCGCGGCGCCGCCGCTGAGCATGTTCGCCGGCGGCAGCGTGTAGTCGCCGGCCAGGCCGGTGAGCGCGAGCTGCTCGGCGCGGGTGGGCGCGGGCGAGTGCTCCGGCGGCTCGACCGGCTTGCGGCTGGCGGGCACCTTCGCCGGCGGCTTGCGCGGCAGCACCAGGGTGTCCTGGAGGTTGACCCCGTCGGAGTCGTCGAGGTCGTCCGGGTCCAGCGGCGGCGGCGCGGTCCGCTTCGTCGGCCGGCGGCGGGCCGGCTTCGCGGCCGGGTCTCCCTCCGCCTCCGGGTCGGCCGGCGGCGCGACCAGCGTGCCGGCGAGCAGGCCGAGCCGCTCGGGGATCTTGTTGATCGGGGTCGCGGTAACCACCAGCAGACCGAAGACGAGCAGCAGGATGAGCAGCGGCACCGCCACCCAGGCGGTGACCCCCGCCTCCAGCAGGTCGCCGACCCCGGCGCCGATCAGCCCGCCGGCGTAGTCGCGCTGCACCGGGTCGACCGGGTTCTGTCCGATGTGCAGCATCGCCGCGGTGGCCACCAGCATCGAACCCCAGCCCACCAGGCCACGGCCCCGGTGTTCCGGGTCGGCGGGCGTGCGCATCAGCCGCCAGGCGCCGATCATCAGCAGCACCGGCACCACGATGGCGATCGCGCCGAGGAAGAGCCGGACGGTGTCGGCCAGCCGGGCGCCGAGCGGGCCCGCGCCGGAGAACCAGATCCCCACCCCGCTCAGGATGGCCAGGCCGAACAGCAGCAGCCCGGCGCCGTCGCGGCGGTGCTCCGGGTCGAGGTCGCGGGCGGAGGCGGCCTGCCGGCCGGCGGCACGGACCGCCCAGCCCACGCCGTGCGCCAGCCCCATCCACAGTGCACCGACCGCGCGTCCGAGATAGACCGCCGGGCCGGGCCGGGCCGCCGTTCGCCGCCGGGCGGTCGCCCGGGTGGTCTTCTTCGCCGGTTGGCGGGCACGGCTGTTCGTGGTACCGCGCGGCGACGCGCCGCGTCGCCGGCTCGCCTGAGAGGTACGGCCCGCCATACAGTCACCGTAACGGCGTGACCCGGGAGATCGCCGCTTTTCCGGGTCGTGTCCGCGCGTCGCAGCACGGACCACGCCCCCAGACGTGTTATTTGCCTCAGGAAGGGATGCCCGATGGCGTCGCCTGCTTTCGAGGACGGTCCGGACGACCCCCTGGCCGGGCACCCGCAGGCCCTGCGGCCGCTGACCGGCGAACTGATCGCCGCGGTGCTCGGCAACCGCGGGTACGCGTTCTCCGCCGACGCCGACGGCGACCTGGTCGGCCGCTGGGACGACAACCTCATCTGGTTCCTGCGCCCCGGCGAGGCCGGCGAGCTGCTCCAGGTCCGCACCATGGCCGCCCCGGCCTTCGGCATCGAGTACGTCCCGACGCTCTACGCCTTCTGCAACTCCTGGAACCACGACCGGCTCTGGCCCAAGGCGTTCGTGCACGTCGACGACGAGGGGGTGGCCCGGGTCTGCGGCGAGGTGATCACCGACCTGGAACGGGGGGTGACCCCGCACCAGCTCGACCAGCTCCTCGACTGCGGCATCTCCACCGGCTGCCAACTGGCCGCCGCCGTCGCCCAGCTTCCCGGCGGGACGACCCGGTGACCGGCCGGGGCGAGCCCGTCGGGCGGGGGCTGACCGGCCGCGTCCCGGAGCTGGTCGCGGCGCTGGCCGACGCCCGGGACATGCCCGACGGCGAGGCCCGCTTCGCCGAGCTGGACCGGATCGCCGCCCGGGCCGACGCGCTGGGCGACGCGCACTCCGGGCTGGACGCCCGGTTCGCGCTGGTCGAGGCGTACCTGCTGCACGGGGAGCGGTGGCGGCTGGCCGAGCCGGTGCGGCGCTGCCTGGCCGCCGTCGACCGGTCTCCCGGCCTGCTGACCGAACGCCTCGGCGACGCCGAGCTGCTGCGCCGGCACCAGCGCTACGCGGTCGAGGCGGCGGTCGGCACCCCGCGGGTCGGCCTGGACCAGGCCCGCGCCCTCCTCGACGACCTGGCGCGGCGGGCCGGTGAGCGGAGCGGGCTCGTCGCCCAGCTGCGCTGCCGGCTCGCCGACCACCTCGGCGACGAGCCCACCGCCCGCCGCCGGTACGACGACTGGGCCGCCGCCGAGCCCGACCCGACCGCCGGTTGTCCCGGCTGCCTGCCGGCCCGCCGCGCGGAGCTGCTCGCCGGGTGGGGCGACGACGAGGCGGCGCTGGCCACGTTGCGTCCCGTCCTCGACGGCGCGGTGGACTGCACCGACTCGCCCGAGCGGGCGCTGGCCGTGGCGCTGCTGCCGTGGCTGCGCACCGGCGGGGCGGAGCGGGCCGGGCAGGCGCACCTGCGGGCGTACCGGCGGCACCGGCGGGAGCGGGGGGCCTTCCCGTACCTCGCCGCGCACCTGCGCTTCTGCGCACTGGCCGGGCACCCCGGCCGGGGGCTGGACATCCTCGCCGAGCAACTGCCCCGGCTGGACCACCCGTACGACGACCTGTCCGCCATGGAGTTCGCCGCCGCCGGGGCGCTGGTCTGCGCCCTCGCCGCCGAGGCAGGGCTGGTCGGGCGGCGGGTGCACCGCCCGGCGCACGGCGGCCGGCCGGCGGCCGAGGTGGACGTGGAGACCCTCGGTACCGACCTGCTGACCCTGGCCACCGGGCTGGCCGGCAGCTTCGACGCGCGCAACGGCACCGGGCACCAGTCCGGCCGGATCGCCTCCTGGCTGGCGGACCGGCCGCTGGCCACGCCGGTGCCGCTGCCCGACGAGGAGACCGGCGACGACCCGGCTACCGACGCGCCCTTCACCCCGGCGGCCGACGAGCTGGCCCCGCTGAGCCTGTCGATGATCATCTCGGTGCTCGACCGCCGGGGTGACGTCTACGCCGTGGACGCCGGCGGGGTGGTGGTCGGGCGCTGGCACGAGGCGGTGATCCAGTTCCGGCAGGTCGGGCGGCGCGGCGAGATCCTGCACGCCCGGGTGGTGGCGGCGCGGCGACTGCCGGCGTCCCGCCTCACCGAAGCGTACGAGTTCTGCAACGCCTGGAACCACGACCGGCTGCTGCCGAAGGCGTACGTGCACGACCTGGGCGAGGGCGAGCTGGTGCTGGCCGGCGACGTGACCACCGACCTGGAGCACGGGGTGGCCCCGGCGCAGCTCGGCGTCCTGGTCGACGCGGCGGTCGCCACCGGCGTCGCGTACGCGGACGCGGTCGCCGCGCTGCCCTGACCGGCGCGGGTGAGGTCCGAAAGCCGCCGGACGCCGACGCGCCGCGCTGGTGGACTTGCCGCATGACGACACCACAGCAGCGGGCCGCCCGCCTGCGCGCCCTGCACCGGCCCGGTACACCGCTCGTCCTGCCCAACGCGTGGGACGTGGCCAGCGCCCGCCTGGTCGAGGAGTGCGGGGCCGCGGCGGTGGCGACCACCAGCGCCGGCATCGCCTGGGCCCTGGGTGTCGCCGACGGCGGGGCGCTGGACCGCAGCCGGGCGCTCGCGCCACTGGCCCGGATCGCCGCGGCGGTGACGGTGCCGGTCACCGCCGACATCGAGGACGGGTACGCCGCCGATCCGGCCGGCGTCGCCCGGACCGTCACCGAGGTGCTGGCCGCCGGCGCGGTGGGGATCAACATCGAGGACGCCGACCCGGCCAACCCGACCCGGCTGCGCCCCACGACGGAGCAGTGCGCCCGGATCGCCGCCGCCCGCCAGGCCGCCGAGGCCGCCGGGGTGGCGCTCTTCGTGAACGCCCGGATCGACACCTACCTGCGGGCGGTCGGCGACCCGGCGCAGCGACTCGCCGAGACCCTGCGCCGGGCCGAGGCGTTCCTGACGGCCGGGGCGGACGGCGTCTTCGTGCCGGGGGTGGTCGACGTGGAGAGCATCGCCGCGCTGGTGTCCGGGGTGGACGGACCGGTGAACGTGCTCGCCGGCCCGGGCGCAACCACCGTGGCCACCCTGGCCGAGCTGGGCGTGGCCCGGGTCAGCCTCGGCTCGTCGCTGGCCGAGGCCGCGTACGGCCTGGTCCGGCGCGCCGCCACCGAGGCGCTCACCGGCGGCACCTACACCGCCCTCACCCCCGCCACCTCCTACGGCGAACTGAACGCCCTGCTCCGCTGAGCCCCCCACCCCCCCACCCAGCGCGCACTTTCCGAGAAAGCGTGGCCATTCCGCGCGCCACAGCCACTCTTTCTCGGAAAAAGCGGCCATCTCGAAGCACGGCGACACGGGCGGAGCCACCCGCCCGACGCACCGTCCGGCCCCACCCCGGCGCGCACTTTCCGAGAAGGCGTGGCTATTCCGCGCGCCATAGCCACGCTTTCTCGGAAAGTGCGGCCATGGGGGCGGGACGCGGGGCGGCCCCCGACCACCGGGCGGTGGGGGTCGGGGGCCGCGGTCGGGGGTGGGTCAGGTCGCTGAGAAGGCGAGGGTGTACTGGCCGGAGCCGCTCAGCGCGGTGACCCGGTAGCGGTAGGCGCCGGGCGAGCCCTCGGCCTCCAGCCGCGCGACGCCGTCGGCGGTGGCGGTGCGGGCGACGGTCCGGAAGCTGGTGCCGGTCCAGCGCTGGAGTTCCAGCACCAGCTGGGCGCCGTCGGGGGCGTCCAGGCAGGCGCTCTGCGCGCCGCCGTCGGCGACGAACCAGCGGCCGTCGGGCTGCGCCTGGGAACGGCCGGCGGCGATGGCGCCGGAGCGGCTGACGTCACCGGTGCAGACCGGGGAGCCGCCGGCCGGCGGGGCGGTAGGGGCGGCGGTCGCCGGCGGGGCGGCGGGGGCGGCGGTCGCCGGCGGGGCGGTGGCCTCGCCGCCGGCGGGCGGCTCGGCGGGGGCCGACCGGCTGTCCGCGGTGACCAGGGTCAGGTTGTTGCGCTGGAGGATCTCGTTGACCGGCTGGAAGAACGTGATGCCGCCGGCGGTGCAGTCGCCGGACCCGCCGGACGTGACACCCTGCGCCTGGTCGCCGGAGAGCCACGCCCCGCCCGAGTCGCCGGGCTCGGCGCAGACGTCGGTCCGGGTGAGCCCGGTGACCGTGCCCTCCGGGTAGTTCACGGTGGCGTTCTTGGCCTGGACCACCCCGCAGCGGGTGCCGGTGGTGGAGCCGGAGCGGCAGATCGAGGCGCCGACCGGGGCCTCGGTGGAGCCGTTGACCGGCACCGTGCCGCCGTTGAAGTCGTTCACCACGCCCTGCGGCGTCCACTGGTTGTTGACCTGGACGAACGCCCAGTCGTCGCCCGGGAAAGAGGAGGCGGCGAAGGTGCCCTGGGCGACCCGGTTCGCGCCGGTGGTGCGGTCGCCCGGCCGGCCGCAGTGCCCGGCGGTGACGAAGCCGCCGGCCACGGAGAAGCCGACCGAGCAGCGGCCGGCGTTGTTGATGAAGTACGCGTCACCGCCCCGCACGTCGAACAGCGGCCGGGGCGACTCGGTGGAGGCGGTCACCCGTACCGCCCCGGCCGGCGCCCCGGTCGCCGCCGCGAACCGGCGTCCGGCCTCCTCCGCGCCCGGCTTGGCGAGCACCACCACGGAGTTGGTGGCGACGTCGACGTACCAGCCGGCGATGTCCGGGGTGGCCCGGCCACCGGCCGAGTCGAGCCGGCCCTTGACCGCGTCCAGCTCCCGCACGCCGCGGTCGACCTCCTTCGGCACCGCGCCGGCGGCGCGGACCCGGGCCGCCTGCGCCGGGTCGGCGACCGCCACGGTCAGCGTGGCGCCGTCCGCGCTGAGCCAGCTGCCGCCGTACGCCCGGCCCAGCTCGGCGCGCAGCCGGCCGAGGGTGCCGGTGGCCCGCCGCTCGGCCGCCAACCGCCGTACCGCCTGCTCCCGGCTGAGCGAGAGGTCGCGGCTCATCGCGTCCAGCACCTCGGGGGCCACCCCGCCGGTGGCGCTCGCCCCGGCCGGTCCACCGGCTCGCGGGGCGGCGTTCTCACCGGCGAACGACGGCAGGGTCACCGCCGCCGTCAATCCCGCCGCCGCCACCACGACACCGATGGCTGTCATCCGTCTGCGGTCCATCCGCCAAGCTCCTCCCGGCCGGCGCGGGGTACGCCTGCCGGAACGGAGTACGGAGACGACGGCCGATCGGTTGACTCGGAACCGGACCTTTCAGCGCAGCGTGTCCGGGCGGTCACTCGCCGGGGCGTACCCGGACACGACGACGCCGGCCCACCGCGGACGGTGGACCGGCGTGCGGAGCCGGTGGGTCAGACCTCGACGACCGTCGGGACGATCATCGGACGGCGCCGGTACTTGTCGTTGACCCAGCGCCCGACGGTGCGCCGGACGATCTGCTGGAGCTGGTGCGGGTCGGTGATGCCGTCCGCCGCGGCCCGGTTGAGCGCCTCGGTGACCAGCGGGACGACCGGGTTGAACGCCTCCGGGTCCTCGGAGAAGCCCTTCGCCGAGAGGGTGGGGCCGCCGACCACCTTGCCGGTGACCGAGTCGACCACCACGGTGGTGGCGATGAAGCCGCCGTCGCCGAGGATCCGCCGCTCGGTGAGCAGCGACTCGCTGACATCGCCGACGGCGAGCCCGTCGACGTAGACGTAGCGGCTCTTCACGTGCCCGACCAGGCTGGCCCGGCCCTCGACCAGGTCGACCACGTCGCCGTCCTCGCAGAGCACCACCCGGTCGGCGGCAACGCCGGACTCGACGCCGAGGCGGGCGTGCGCCCGCAGGTGCCGCCACTCGCCGTGCACCGGCATCAGGTTGCTCGGGCGGACCATGTTGAGCAGGTAGAGCAGCTCACCGGCGGGGGCGTGGCCGGAGACGTGCACCTTGGCCACGTCCTTGTGCACGACCACCGCGCCGGCGCGGGCCAGCCGGTTGATCACCCGGTAGACGGAGGTCTCGTTGCCCGGCACCAGCGAGCTGGCCAGCACCACCGTGTCGCCGGGGGCGATGGTGATGTGCCGGTGGTCGCCGCTGGCCATCCGGCCGAGGGCGCTCATCGGCTCGCCCTGGGAGCCGGTGGACATCAGCAGGATCTGCTCGGGCGGCAGCGTGGTGGCCTCCTCCAGCCCGACCACCAGGCCGGGCGGGATGTTGAGCAGGCCGAGGTCGCGGGCGATGCCCATGTTGCGCACCATCGACCGGCCGATCAGCGCCACCTTGCGGCCGTGCTCGATCGCCGAGTCGAAGACCTGCTGCACCCGGTGCACGTGCGAGGCGAACGAGGCGACGATGATCCGCCCCCGCGCCTTGGCGAAGATCGAGTCGAGCACCGGCCCGATCTCCCGCTCGGGGGTGACGAAGCCGGGGATCTCCGCGTTGGTGGAGTCCGACAGCAGCAGGTCGACGCCCTCCGCGCCGAGCCGGGCGAAGCCGGCCAGGTCGGTGATCCGGCCGTCCAGCGGGAGCTGGTCCATCTTGAAGTCGCCGGTGTGCAGCACCAGCCCGGCCGGGGTGCGGATGGCCACCGCGAGCGCGTCCGGGATCGAGTGGTTGACCGCGAAGAACTCGCACTCGAACGGGCCCAGCCGCTCCCGGCCGCCCTCCCGCACGGTCAGCGTGTACGGCTGGATCCGCCGCTCGGCCAGCTTCGCCTCGACCAGGGCCAGGGTGAACTGGGAGCCGACCAGCGGGATGTCCGGCTTGTGGGCGAGCAGGTACGGCACCGCGCCGATGTGGTCCTCGTGACCGTGGGTGAGGACGATCGCCTGGACGTCGTCCAGCCGGTCCAGGATCGGGCCGAAGTCCGGCAGGATCAGGTCGACGCCCGGCTGCTCGACGTCGGGGAAGAGCACCCCGCAGTCGACGACGAGCAGCTTGCCGTCGTACTCGAAGACGGTCATGTTCCGACCGATGGCGCCGAGCCCGCCGAGCGGGATGATCCGCAGGCCGCCCTCCGGCAGCGGCGGGGGCAGCTCACCCTCGATGTGCGCCTCGGTCACGCGTCCACCTCATTCTGCGACGCCGTTACCCGGCGTCCGTCGTGTCGTTCGATCATTTGGGCAGTTCCAGGCCCACCGCGGCGCAGTCGGCGCGCAGCTGGGCGAGTTCGTCGGCGGTGGCGTCCGCCAGCGGCGGCCGCACCGGACCGGCCGGCAGGCCCTTGGCCGCCAGGCCGGCCTTCACCAGGATCACGCCCTGGGTACGGAAGATCCCGGTGAGCAGCGGCAGCAGCCGCCGGTGCAGGGCGAGCGCGCTCGCCGTGTCCCCCGCGTCGAACGCCTCGATCATCTGCTTGGCGGGCACGCCGATGAAGTGCGTGGACGTGCCGACCAGGCCGACCCCGCCGACGGCCAGCGTCGGCAGGGTGAGCGCGTCCTCCCCGCTGTAGAAGGCGAGGTCGCTGCGGCTGAGCACCCAGCTGGTGGCGGTCAGGTCGCCCTTGGCGTCCTTGACCGCGACGATCCGGCCGTGCTCGGCGAGGCGCACCAGCGTGTCGGTGGCGATGGCCACCCCGGCCCGGTGCGGGATGTCGTAGAGCATGATCGGCAGCCCGGTGGCGTCGGCGACGGCGGTGAAGTGGCGCAGCAGCCCGCTCTGCGGCGGCTTGTTGTAGTACGGGGTCACCACCAGCAGGCCGTGCGCGCCCGCCTTCTCGGCCGACGCGGCCAGCTCGATGGTGTGCCGGGTGTCGTTGGTGCCCACCCCGGCGACGATTTTGGCCCGGTCGCCGACCGCCTCCACCACCGCCCGGATCAGGGTCTCCTTCTCCGCGTCGGTGGTGGTCGGCGACTCACCCGTGGTGCCGTTGAGCACCAACGCGTCGTTGCCCTGCTCGTCGACGAGGTGGGCGGCGAGCCGTACGGCACCGTCCAGGTCCAGCGATCCGTCGTCGGTGAACGGGGTCACCATGGCCGTGAGCAGTCGCCCGAACGGACGGGACGCGCCCCGATCGGGGGCGGCAGGGTGGTCGTGCGTCATGTTCACAACCTAGCGGACGACCACCGGAGCACCGGTGGGGAAGGGCTCAGGACTCACTCGGCGTGCGGGCTGGTCGCCACCTCGGTGCCGTCGGGCAGGGTGGAGATGACGAAGTCGGCGAAGACGTTCGGGGCGACCTGCTGGAGCTGGCGCAGGCACTCCACGGCCAGCTCGCGGATCTCCACGTCGGCGTGCTCGGTGGCGCGCATGGCGACGAAGTGCCGCCAGGCCCGGTAGTTGCCGGTGACCACGATCCGGGTCTCGGTGGCGTTGGGCAGCACCGCCCGGGCCGCCTGCCGGGCCTGCTTGCGCCGCAGCGTCGGGTTCGGCTCGTCGACGAAGCGCTGCTCCAGCCCCTCCAGCAGCTCGGTGTACGCCCGGACGCTCGCCTCGGCGGCCTCGACGAACTTCTTGTGCAGCTCCGGGTCCTCGGCGATCGCCCGGGGCTCGACCATCGCCGCGTCCCGCTCCGGGACGTAGCGCTGGGACAGCTGGGAGTACGAGAAGTGCCGGTGCCGGATCAGCTCGTGGGTGAAGGAGCGGGAGACCCCGGTGAAGTAGAAGCTCACCGAGCCGTGCTCCAGCACGCTCAGGTGGCCCACCTCGAGGATGTGCGCCAGGTAGCCGGCGTTGGTGGCGGTCGCCGGGTTCGGCTTCTTCCAGCTCTGGTAGCAGGCCCGGCCGGCGAACTCCGCCAGGGCCTGACCGCCGTCGGCGTCGGTCGACCACGGCACGTCGTCCGGGGCCTGGAACTGGGTCCATGCGATCAGCTTGACCTGGGGCTGCACCATCTCCGGCATTCCTGGGACTGTAGTTGCCCCGCACCGGTGCGCGAAAGTTGACCTCCCGCCTTCGACACCGGCCGTGAGCTGCGAATCTTGGACAGTTTCCGGTCCGGGGGAACGACAAGTGTCCAAGATCTCGCAGACCGCACCGTGCGGCGGGGTGCGGGAAGGTCAGACGTAGAGCGCGGTGAACGGGGCCCAGGGCAGGTTTCTCGCCACCGAGAAGGCCAGCCAGACGGCGAGGAACCCGGCGATCACCGGCGAGCTGATCCGCAGCTCGGGCAGGCGCCAGCCGAAGGCCTGCTTCCCGGCCCACGCCACGAAGAGGTACGCCAGGAAGGGCAGCGCGAACACGAAGAGGAACTGGTGCCGGGCGGCGGCGGGCAGGTCGCCGTGCAGCACGTACCAGAGGGCGCGGGTGCCGCCGCAGCCCGGGCAGTCCAGGCCGGTGGTCAGCTTGAGCAGGCAGCTCGGGGCGGCGTCCGGGTCGCTGCGGGTGGGGTCGCTGACCAGCGCGTACGCCATCCCGATGCCGACGCAGCCGAGCGCGGCCAGCGGCGCGGCCCAGCGCGGCGAGCGCGCGTGCACCCGGAGCACGAACCGGGTGAGCCGGTCCGGCTCGACCTGCTGGTAGGCGCCGGGCGGCCAGGCGGCGGACGGGCCGTCGTGCGCCCAGGCGCCCTCGGCGTGCCCGTGCGGGTCGCCCGCGCCGTGCGCGACACCCGCACCCCGAGGGGCTTCGGCGGGTGGGGCGGCGTCGGCGTGCGGGGCGGCCACCGCGCCGGGCGGTGCTGCCTGCGGCGCGCTGGTGTCGGACACCTGCTGACCCGGCTGACCCGCCGACCCGTCCACGCTCGTCACGCGCTCACGGTACACCGGCCACGCCCTTCAACGCGGCGGCCAGCGGATCGGCGAGATCCCCGGCGACCGGCGGGGCCACCGCGTCCAGACCGAGCCAGCCGGCGAGTCGGTACAGCTCGGCCGCGAGCGCGACGGCGGTCTCTCCCGGGTCGGCGCCCGGCTCGATCCAGGCGGCCGGCACCAGCAGCACCCCCGCCTGCCGGTCGGCCTTGAGGTCCACTCGCGCGGTGAACCGCTCCCCCTGCAGGAACGGCAGCACGTAGTAGCCGTACACCCGCTGCGGCGCGGGTACGTAGATCTCGATCCGGTAGCTGAAGTCGAAGAGCCGCTCGGTGCGGGCCCGCTCCCAGACCAGCGGGTCGAAGGGGCTGACCAGGGTGTTGCCGCGCACCCACCGGGGCAGCCGGGCGGTCGCGTGCAGCCAGGCCGGCTGCCGCCAGCCCTGTACCGTCACCGGCCGCAGCTCACCGGCCTCGACCAGCTCGGCGATCGCCTGCCGGGCACCGGCCAGCGGGAGCCGGAAGTAGTCGCGCAGCTCCGGCTCGGCGGCCACCCCGAGCGACCGCGCGGCCACCGACACCAACGTGCGGTACGCCTCGGGGTCGGTGGGGGTGGGCGCGGCCAGGGAAGCCGCCGGCAGCACCCGCTCGGGCAGGTCGTAGCGGCGGGCGAAGGAGGTCGTCCGGTCGGCGGCGCTCACCTCGCCGGCCCAGAAGAGGAACTCCAGGGCCCGCTTCACCGCCGACCAGTTCCACCCCCAGTTGCCGGTCTCCCGGGGCGCGTCGTGCTCGATCTCGGCGGCGGTCAGCGGCCCCCGGGCGGCCACCTCGTCGCGCACCCAGGCGACGAGTTCGGGCTGCTCCTGCGCGATGCGCCGCATGCCGCCCCAGGCGTCGGAGTGGGCCTTGGCCATCCGCCAGCGCAGCGCCGCGTGCAGCCCCACCGGCACCAGCGACGCCTCGTGGCCCCAGTATTCGAAGAGTTCGCGGGGGCGGCGGTAGGCGGCGGTGTCGAGCAGGGCCGTCGGGTAGGGCCCGAGCCGGCTGTAGAGCGGCAGGTAGTGCGCCCGCTGCAGCACGTTGACCGAGTCCATCTGGATCAATGCGACCCGGTCCAGCACCCGGCGCAGGTGTCGCCGGGTGGGCACGCCGGTGGGCGCCGGGTCGGCGAAGCCCTGGGCGGCCAGCGCCACCCGCCGGGCCTGGGCGAGGGAGAGTGATTCCGGTACGGCCATCGTCGGGCACCCTAAACCAGCGGTACGACGCCGGAGCGGACGCTGGACCGGACGCCCGGCGAGGCATAGAACGGACACATGCTCACCATCCGCCCCGAAGAGCCCGAGGACGCCGAGGCGATCGCCCGGGTGCACATCCACGGCTGGCAGGCCGGCTACGCCGGGATCATGCCCGACGAGGTGCTGCGCCGGCTCAACCCGGTGGCCTGGGCGCAACGGCGTCGGGACCTCGGCACCGCCGACCCGGAGCACCCGTTCACCACGCTGCTCGCCGAGGTCGACGGGGTGCCCGCCGGGTTCGTCACCTTCGGGCCGTACCGCAACAACCAGGACCGGGACAACCTGGACCCGGCGTACGGCGAGGTGCTGGCGACGTACGTGGAGCCGGCGCACTGGGGCGACGGCACCGCGCGGGCGCTGCTGGCCGCGGCCCGCGACGGCCTGGCGAGCAGGGGCTGGCGGGAGTACCGGCTCTGGGTGCTGGCCGAGAACACCCGGGCCCGGCGCTTCTACGAGCGGGCCGGGCTGTCAGCGGACGGCGAGCGGTCCACCTACCCGGTGCCGCTCGCCGGTGGGCTTCCCCCGGTCCGGCTCGACGAGCTGCGGTACGCCGGTCGGCTCGACGGCTGACCCGGCGGGCTCCGGACGCCCGGCGGCCGGACCGGCGGCGGCCGGGACGGCCCAGCGCCGGATCGGCAGCAGCACCAGCAGCGCCAGGCTGATCCAGACGTAGGTGTTGCTGCCCAGGAAGCCGTCCAGGCCGGTGAAGTCCTTCTCCCAGGCCCAGACGATCCGGCTGATCAGCAGCCCGTACGCGATGATCGCGAAGGCCAGCAGGGCGCGCCGCCGCGGACCGTGCGCGGGCGCGGCCACCGCGTTGTCGACCAGCAGGATCAGCGCCGGGATCAGCCAGACCAGGTGGTGCACCCAGGTGACCGGGCTGACCAGGCACATCAGCGCGCCGGTCAGCGCCAGCCCGGTGGCCTCGTCGCCGACGGCCACCGCCGCCCGGGACCGCCAGGCCCAGATTCCCAGGGTGGCCAGGACCAGCAGCAGCCAGGCCAGGGTGCTCGGGTGGTCGGGGTCCAGCCGGGCCACCACCCCGCGCAACGACTGGTTGGAGACGAACGCCAACTCCCCCACCCGGCTGGTGTTCCACAGCGACGCGGTCCAGAACTCCCGGGAGGCGTCGGGGAAGAGCGCGGCGGCGAGCAGGGTCGCCACCACCGCGGCGACCATCGAGGTGAACGCGGCCCGCCAGCGCCGGGTGATCAGCAGGTAGACGATGAAGACGCCCGGGGTCAGCTTGATCGCGGTGGCCAGCCCGATGCCCACGCCCGCCCACCGGCTGCGGGCCGGCAGCAGCCGCAGCAGGTCCAGGCCGACCAGGAAGAGCAGCAGCATGTTGACCTGGCCGAAGTTGATCGTCTCGCGCATCGGCTCGTACGCGACGGCCAGGCAGAGCGCGACGGCCAGGGTGAACCAGCGGGACCAGCCGGCCCGGCGGGAGACCGGGTCGAGCAGCCACCAGATGAACACCGCGCTGACCACCACGCTGGCGGCCACGCTGACGGTGATCGCCGCCGGCCACGGCAGGTACGCCATCGGCAGCATCACCAGGGCGGCGAACGGCGGGTAGGTGAAGCCGTACTGGGTGCCGGGCTTGAGGTAGTCGTAGATCTCGCCGTGGTCGTGCGCCCAGAAGGTCAGCGCGCCGTAGTAGACCTTGAGGTCGAAGAAGCCGTGCCGGACGGCCGCCACGGAGAGGAAGGCCGTCACCACGACGGCGAGCGCGACCACCCCGACGACCTGCGCGGCCGTCCGCCTGGCACCCTGCGCCACCATCGTCACTCCCGCCCTGCGTAGGCTTTCGCCCATGGCCATGGGGTACGTCCGCCCGGCGCGTCCCGAGGACGCCGGCGAGATCGCACGCATCCAGCTCGCGACCTGGCGGGTCGCCTATCGCCGGATCCTGCCCCGGCACGTGCTCGACAACCTCGACGAGGCATGGCTCGCCCGGCGGTGGAGCGCGGCGGTGCAGGAGCCGCCCTCCGGCGCACACCGGGTGCTGGTCGCCGTCGAACAGGCCGAGCAATCCTATCTGGTGGGGTTCGCCGCCTCCGGTCCGGCGGACGCCGAGGCGCTCGCCCCCGGTGAGCCGGCCGACGCGCTGGCCGAGGGCGTGGCGGCGGTGACCGACCTGCTGGTCGAGCCCCGCTGGGGCCGGCGCGGGCACGGCAGCCGGCTGCTCGCGGCCACCGTGGACCTGTGGCGTACCGACGGCTTCGACCGGGCGGTGGCCTGGGCGTTCGAGGGCGACGAGGCGACCCGGAAGTTCCTCACCTCCACCGGCTGGGAGCCGGACGGCGCGGCGCGGGCGCTGGACGTCGACGACATGCTGGTACCCCAGCTCCGGCTGCACGTCGCGGTCCCGACCGAGCCGGTTCCCACCGACTGAGCGGCGGCCGGCGCGCGCCGTCGGTCACCGGTGTCGGGGGCCTCGCCTACGGTGGCCGTATGACCGCAGCGACGGCGAGACCCGACGCGGGCTCGAACCCGGCCGACCCGGTGCCCGGCGGGCGCCCGACGGCCGACCCCGGCGGCCTGGAGGGGTTCCGCGTCGAGCTGACCGGCTACGCCTACCGGATGCTCGGCTCGGTCTTCGACGCCGAGGACGCGGTGCAGGAGACGATGCTGCGGGCCTGGCGCGGCCTCGACCGCTACGACGGGCGGTCCAGCCTGCGCACCTGGCTCTACCGGATCGCCACCAACGTCTGCCTGGACCTGCTGCGGGGCCAGGGCCGGCGGGCCCTGCCGATGGATCTCGGGGTGCCGTCCGCGCCGGTGGCGGCGTCGCTCGGCACGCCCGGCTCGGGCCGGGAGTGGCTGGACCCGGCGCCGGACGCCGTCGTGCTGCCGGCGGACCCGGCCGAGCTGGCGGTGACCCGCGAGTCGGTCCGGCTGGCCTTCGTCGCCGCGTTGCAGCACCTGCCGCCGCGGCAGCGCGCAGTGCTGATCCTGCGGGACGTGCTGCGCTGGCGGGCCGGCGAGGTCGCCGAGCTGCTCGACACCACCGTCGCCGCGGTGACCAGCGCGGTGCAGCGGGCCCGGGCCACGATGGCCGACCGGGCGGCGACCGCGCCGGCCCCCGCGCTCAACCGGGAGCACCGGGAGCTGCTCGACCGCTACGTCCAGGTCTTCGAGCGGTACGACATCGACGCCCTGGTGGCGCTGCTGCGCGAGGACGCGGTGCAGACCATGCCGCCGTATCCGCTGTGGCTGCGGGGGCCGACCGACATCGGCCGGTGGCTGAGCGGGCCGGGCGCCGGTTGCCGGGGTTCCCGGCTGCTGCCGGTGGCCGCCAACGGCGGGCCGGCCCTCGCGCAGTTCCGGCCCGACCCGGCCGGCGGCCACCGCGCGTTCTCGATCCAGCTGGTGGAGTCCTCCGGCGGTCGGATCACCCGGCTCACCCATTTCCTCCAGCCGCAGCTCTTCCCGCTGTTCGGCCTGCCCGACCGGCTGCCCTGAGCGGTACGCCGCCGACGGGGCCGGTGTCCGGACCGATGAATTCCGGCCGGCGCCGGAGTCCATCCCAGGACAGCGCCCCGTCGGCGGAGGACCATGACCGGGACGGCAGCCACCCGGCGACGATCGTGCCGCCGGCCACGCAGGAACGGAGACCAGCATGTTCACGGACACCTTGGCGTTCAGTTCCTTCTCGGTGGACGACATCGGCCGCGCCCAGCAGTTCTACGCCGACACCCTCGGCCTGCGGGTGTCGCGCGACGACGAGATGGGCGGCCTGCTGACCCTGCACATCGCCGGGGACCGGCCGGTGCTCGTGTACCCGAAGGCGGACCACGAGCCGGCCCGGCACACCGTGCTGAACTTCCCGGTGCCGGACGTCGACCGGGCCGTGGACGAGCTGACCGCGCGGGGCGTGCGGTTCGTCCGCTACGAGGGGCTGGGGCAGGACGAGAAGGGCGTGATGCGCGGCAACGGGCCGACGATCGCCTGGTTCACCGACCCGGCCGGCAACATCCTGTCGGTGCTCGCGCAGGGCTGACCCCGGTGGGCCTGCGCGTCGTCGGCGCCTCGTGGCCGACGGGGTCAGGAGGCGAGCTCGGCGACGAGTTCGTCGTCCTCCACGGCACCGGTCGGGGCGAAGCCGAGGGAGGTGTAGAGGCGGGCCGCCGGGGCGTTGTCGGGGTGGTACGAGAGGCGGACCACGCTGCCGCCGTCCTGTGCGGCGAGCCAGTCGGCCAGGGTACGGACGGTGGCCCGACCGACGCCCCGGTCCTGTTCGTCGGCGGCGATCACCATGCCGCCGATCCAGCGGGAGCCGTCCTCGTCGACGCCCCACATGGCGTGTCCGACCACCGTTTCGTCGGCGTAGACGGCCAGCGAGGTCCACCCGTCGGAGCGCATGGTCAGCACCAGGTAACGGGCGGCCAGGGCGGGTACCCAGGCGCGCTGGTCGTCGCGGGGCGCCACGTCGGCGACGTCCCGCCAGTTGTCGTCGTCGACCGGCCGCAGCGTGATGTGGCGTCCGGCCGAGTCGCGCAGCCCAGAATCGATCATGACGGTGAGCCTAGGTCCGGGCCGACCGGGTGACGAGCTGTTTCACCCGGCCGGTCGTGCTCACCCGGCCCGGCGCCCAGGGCACGGCCGGGTGAGCCGTCGACCGTCCGGCTCAGTTCGCCCGGGCGTCCAGGTACGGCCGCGGGTCACCGGCCCCGAGGTCGGTGATGCCGGCGGTGCGCAGGGCCCCGATGGCGAGGGTGCGGCGCACCGCGGCGAAGGTGATCACGTGTCCGATGGCGCCGCCCAGGGTGTGCGTGGTCGGCGGCGAGCAGGTGGTGTCGACGAAGGTGTCGGCCAGCGTGCCGTCGGCGAGCGTCCGGGCGACGAAGGCCCGCCAGTCCCGCCCGGCCGCCTCGTGCCGCGCGGACAGCCCGGCGATCGACCGGTCGCTCTCGTCGGGCCAGTCGCCCCCGCGCAACGCCGACAGCCAGTGCTCCTCCTGGGTCACCATGGCGTTGATCAGGGAACGGAGGGTCGGTCGGTCGTCGATGGTCTCCACCGAGACGGTGACGGGCCGGTCGAGCACCTCGTCGTCGAGGGTGGCGGCCCGCTCGATGACGGCGGACAGGGTGGCGACGTGGTGGTCGACGAGATGTTGCAACACGTCCATGGCGGTCTCCTCGTGGGTGCCCGGCAGCCGCAGGCCACCGGGGGGCTGGAAGTGCACGCCGCTGGGGCAGGGCAGTTCCAGCTCGCGGAAGGTGAGTGGCCGGCGCCGCCGGATGAGTGTCGGCGACGCGCCGTAGGAGCGCAGGAAGGCGCGGCTGAACGCCTCGTGCGAGCCGTACCCGGCCTCGACGGCGACGTCGAGGACGGTCCGGTCGGTGGTGGTGAGCCGGTGCGCCGCGCGCTCCAGCAGCAGCCGGCGGCGCAGCGCGCCGGGTGGTTCCCCGGTGGCCGCCGCGACCAGCCGGTCGAAGTGGAACCGGGACAGGTGCGCCCGGGCCGCCAGCGCGGCCGGGCTGACGGCGGGATCCTCCACGCCCACCTGCACCCAGTGCAGGATGCGGGCCAGTTCGTCCGTCGTCGTCATGCGAACAGCCTGCACCCGAGGGTGGCCGGCGCGCTTGACCGCCGTTGCGCACCTGCCGGCGCCACGGCCGGCCCGCGGCACGGGCCGGCCGGGCGGACGCTCAGTCGAGCAGCGAGTCCAGGCCGATGGTCAGGCCCGGGCGGGTACGCACCGCGCGGACGGCCAGCAGCACGCCCGGCATGAACGAGGCCCGGTCGTACGAGTCGTGCCGGATGGTCAGCGTCTCGCCGATGGTGCCGAAGAGCACCTCCTGGTGGGCGACCAGCCCGGTGGCCCGCACGGCGTGCACGCGTACCCCGTCGATGTCGGCGCCGCGCGCACCCGGCACCTCGTCCGAGGTGGCGTCCGGCGACGGGCCGAGACCGGCGTCGGCGCGCGCCTGCGCGATCCGGCGGGCGGTGTGGGTGGCGGTGCCGCTGGGGGCGTCGAGCTTGCGCGGGTGATGCTGTTCGATGATCTCGACGGACTCGAAGTGCCGGGCGGCCCGCGCGGCGAACTGCATCATCAGCACCGCGCCGATGCCGAAGTTCGGGGCGATCACCACGCCGACGCCCGGCTTGCGCTCCAGCCAACCGCGCACCCGCTCGATCCGCTGCTCGGTGAAGCCGGTGGTGCCGACCACCGCGCTGATGCCCTGGTCGATGCACCAGTGCAGGTTGTCCATGACGACGTCCGGGGTGGTGAAGTCGACGACCACCTCGGCGCCCGCGTCGGAGGCGTTGAACAGCCAGTCGCCCTGGTCGACCATCGCCACCAGGTCCATGTCGGAGGCCGCGTCAACCGCCTTGCACACCTCGACGCCCATCCGGCCCCGGGCACCCAGCACGCCGACCCGGATCGGCTCGTCCAGGCCCTTCTCCTGCTCGTCAGTCACGGGGCACAACCTATCCCAATCGGGACGCCCTCACCCGCCGGGACCACCCACGTCCCACGGGACGCCGGTGATCCACTCCAAATGCGGCATGTCGCACCTTCCGGCGGCGCGGACACCGCGACACGCCGCATCCCACGACCGTCCCGTCCGGGCGGGCGGGTCGGGCGGTCAGGCGGAGAAGTCGTGCTCGCCGAACGGGCCGACCACGGCCAGGGACATCGGCCGGCTCAGCAGCTCGGCGGCGAGGGCGTTCACGTCCGCCAGGGTGACCGCGTCGACCCGGGCGAGCAGCTCGTCCACCGGCATCAGGTCGCCGTAGAGCAGCTCCCCCTTGGCCAGCCGGCTCATCCGCGAGCCGGTGTCCTCCAGGCCCAGCACGAACGATCCCTTGCTCATGCCCTTGCCCCGGGCCAGCTCGGCCTCGCTGATCCCCTCGGCGGCCACCCGGGCCAGCTCGGCGCGGGTCAGCTCCAGCACCTCGTCCACCTTGCCCGGCGCGCAGCCGGCGTAGACGGCGAAGAGGCCGCTGTCGGCGTACTGGCTGGCGTACGAGTAGACCGAGTAGGCCAGGCCCCGCTGCTCGCGGATCTCCTGGAACAGCCGGCTGGACATCCCGCCGCCGAGGACGTTGTTGAGCACGCCGAGGGCGAAGCGCCGCTCGTCGAGGCGGTCGATGCCGGGGCAGCCGAGGATGACGTGCGCCTGCTCGGACTCCTTCGGCTCCACCAGGGTGGCGGCCGGCCTGGTGCGTACCGCCGGAGTGGCCGGCCGGTGCGGAGCCGGGGTCGTCGGGTCGGTGTCCAGCGGGGTGCCGCGCAGCGCCTGGCGGACCAGCTTGACCACGGTGGCGTGGTCCAGGTTGCCGGCGGCGGCGATGACGATCTGCGGCGCGGTGTACCGGCGCCGGTAGAAGCTGTGGATCTGCCGCCGGGTCATCGGGGTGACCGTCTCCTCGGTGCCGGAGATCAGCCGGCCCAGGGGATGGTCGCCGTAGACGGCGCGGGCGAAGAGGTCGTGCACCTCGTCGCCGGGCTCGTCGTCGTGCATGGCGATCTCTTCGAGGATGACGCCGCGCTCGGTCTCCACGTCGGCCGCCTCGATCACCGAGTCGGCCACCAGGTCGCACATGACGTCGATCGCCAGCGGCAGGTCCTCGTCCAGCACGCGGGCGTAGTAGCAGGTGTATTCCTTGGTGGTGAAGGCGTTGGTCTCACCGCCCACCGCCTCGATCTCCGAGGAGATCTCCAGCGCGCCGCGCTTGTGGGTGCCCTTGAAGAGCAGGTGCTCCAGGAAGTGCGCCGCGCCGGCCTGCGGGCCGGTCTCGTCCCGCGAGCCGACCGCCACCCAGATGCCGAACGAGACGCTGCGCATCGCCGGGATCGCCTCGGTGAGCACGCGCAACCCGCTGGGCAGCACGGTACGGCGTACCGTGCCGCCCAGCGGGTCGTCACTCAGCGTGCGGGTGACCGCCCGGCCCGACCCGGCACGACCGGATTGCGTCCCGGTGGCGTGCCGGACGGCTCCGGACGGCCCCACCCCCCGTCGACCCGCAGGAAAAGACGAACGCTGGGCCCGACTCACGGAAACCTGCTCTCAGTTGACGAGGGGTGGGTGGTGCTGTGGCGCGGTGGGTCAGCTGTGCCGGGTCCGGCGACGCGGGCGCTCGCCGCCCTCGCCGCCCTCGCCGCCACCCTCGCCGCCGCCCTGGGGCCGGTCGCCGCGCTCCGGGGCACGACCGCCCCGGTCGCCGCCCCGGTCACCACGGTCGCGCGGGGCACGGTCACCGCCGCGGTCGCCACCCCGGCCGGCCGGACGCTCGCCACCGGCGGCCTCGCCGGCGGCCGGCGCCTCGGCGCCCTCCGGGCGGACCTTGTCCAGGTAGATCTTGCCGCGGGCGTCGATGTCCGCGATCTCGACCTCGACCCGGTCGCCGACGTTGAGGAAGTCCTCGACCTTCTCGACCCGCTTGCCGTCGCCCACCTTGGAGATGTGCAGCAGGCCGTCGCGGCCCGGCAGCAGCGAGACGAACGCGCCGAACGCGGCCGTCTTGACCACCGTGCCGAGGAACCGCTCCCCCACCTTCGGCAGGGTCGGGTTGGCGATGCCGTTGATCCGGTCCACCGCGGCCTGGGCCGACGGGCCGTTGGTCGCGCCGACGTAGATCGTGCCGTCGTCCTCGATGGAGATCTCGGCGCCGGTCTCGTCCTGGATGGCGTTGATGGTCTGGCCCTTCGGGCCGATCACCATGCCGATCTTGTCGACCGGGATCTTGACGGTGGTGACCCGCGGCGCGTAGTCCGACATCTCGGCCGGAGCCTCGATCGCCGCCTGCATCACGTCGAGGATGGTCTGCCGGGCCTCGTGCGCCTGCTGGAGCGCGGCGGCCAGCACGTCCGACGGGATGCCGTCGAGCTTGGTGTCGAGCTGCAGCGCGGTGACGAAGTCCCGGGTGCCGGCGACCTTGAAGTCCATGTCACCGAACGCGTCCTCGGCACCGAGGATGTCGGTCAGCGTCACGTACTGGGTCTTGCCCTCGACCTCGTCGGAGATGAGGCCCATGGCGATGCCGGCGACCGGCGCCTTCAGCGGCACACCGGCCGACAGCAGGCCCAGCGTCGAGGCGCAGACCGAACCCATCGAGGTGGAGCCGTTGGAGCCGAGCGCCTCGGAGACCTGCCGGATGGCGTACGGGAACTCCTCGCGCGCCGGCAGCACCGGGATCAGCGCCCGCTCGGCGAGCGCGCCGTGGCCGATCTCGCGCCGCTTCGGCGAACCGACCCGGCCGGTCTCACCGGTCGAGTACGGCGGGAAGTTGTAGTTGTGCATGTAGCGCTTGGACTTCTCCGGGGAGAGGGTGTCCAGCGACTGCTCCATGCGCAGCATGTTCAGCGTGGTGACACCCAGGATCTGGGTCTCGCCCCGCTCGAACAGCGCCGAGCCGTGCACCCGGGGCAGCACGCCGACCTCGGCGGTCAGCGGACGGATGTCGCGCGGGCCGCGGCCGTCGATGCGGATCTGCTCGCGCAGCACCCGGTTGCGGACCTCGGACTTGGTCAGCGACCGGAAGGCGGCGCTGAGCTCCTTCTCCCGGCCCTCGAAGCGACCGCCGAGCTCCTCGGCGACCCGGGCCTTGACCCGGTCCAGGGCCTCCTCGCGGGCGGCCTTGCCGGCGATGGTGAGCGCCTCGGCCACGTCGGCGCGGGCCACCTCGGCCACCGCCGCGTACACGTCGTCCTGGTAGTCCAGGAAGACCGGGAACTCGGCGACCGGCTTGGCGGCCACCTCGGCCAGCTCGCTCTGCGCCCGGCACAGCTCGCGGATGGCCGGCTTGGCGGCCTCCAGGCCGCTGGCCACGACCTCCTCGGTCGGGGCCGGGGCACCGCCGGCGACCAGCGCCACGGTGTGCTCGGTGGCCTCGGCCTCGACCATCATGATCGCGACGTCGCCGTCCGGCAGGGCGCGACCGGCCACCACCATGTCGAAGGTGGCCCGGGCCAGCTCCTCGATGGTCGGGAAGGCGACCCACTGGCCGTCGACGTGCGCCATCCGGGTGGCCCCGATCGGGCCGGAGAACGGCAGGCCGGAGAGCTTGGTCGACATCGAGGCGGCGTTGATCGCCACGACGTCGTACGGGTGCTGCGGGTCGAGCGCGAGGACGGTCTCGACGACCTGGACCTCGTTGCGCAGGCCCTTGACGAACGACGGGCGCAGCGGCCGGTCGATCAGTCGGCAGGTGAGGATCGCGTCCTCGCTGGGGCGGCCCTCGCGGCGGAAGAACGAGCCGGGGATCCGGCCCGCGGCGTACATCCGCTCCTCGACGTCGACGGTCAGCGGGAAGAAGTCGAACTGCTCCTTCGGCTGCTTGCCGGCGGTGGTGGCGGAGAGGACCACGGTCTCGCCCAGCTGGGCGACGACCGAACCGGCGGCCTGACGGGCCAGCCGGCCGGTGGAGAAGGTGATCTCACGGGTGCCGAAGGACCCGTTGTCGATCACAGCGGTACGGGATTCGGTGCCGAGGTTGGTCTCGGTCATGGTGCTGTCGTGCTCCTTCGCGTCGGGGGCCCACGACACGGGAGCTGCTCAGACGGCCGGTCTTCGATCGAAGCGCCCGGGTGACCGGCGTGATGCCGGGGTGCCCGGAGGCCACTACCGGAGACCGGTACGCTGACCGGCTCCCTCTCGGGTGGTCGCGCGGCCCTGTTCTTCAGTGGTACCGGAACGGGGGAGCGGCCGCAGGCCACTCCCCCGTCACGTCACCGGCGCAGACCGAGTCGCTCGATGAGCGACCGGTAGCGGTTGATGTCCTTCTTCTGGACGTAGTTGAGCAGCCGACGGCGCCGGCCGACCAGCAGCAGCAGCCCGCGGCGGCTGTGGTGGTCGTGCTTGTGCACCTTCAGGTGCTCGGTCAGCTCGGCGATCCGCTTGGTGAGGACCGCGACCTGCACCTCCGGCGAACCGGTGTCGCCCTCGGCGGTCGCGTACTCCGCACGGATCGTGGCCTTGGCTTCCTGGTCGAGCGCCATGTTCTCCCTGTTTCGGTGGGTTGATCACTGGTGTCCGTCGAACCGGTCAGGAGACCGGAACGGACCGGTACCTCGCACCCGCGGCGTCGTGCAGGCACGCGAGGCCCCACGTCGGTCAGCCGACGTCCCCGCCAGACTACCAGTCCGGCCCGGTCCCATCCGGTCAAGGTCGGCAAAGCCGCCCACGGCGCGCTCAGCCGACCGCCCGGCGGGTCCGCTCGACGTCCTCGGCGATCTGCGCCACGAGGGGCTCGATGGCGTCGTACCGGCGCTGCTCCCGCAGGTGCGCGACGAAGTCCAGGGCCAGCCGCTCGCCGTACAGGTCGCCGGAGAAGTCCAGCGCGTACGCCTCCACCCGCCGCTCCCGGCCGGAGAAGGTCGGGTTGGTACCGATCGACACCGCCGCCGCCAGGGGCTCCCGCTGGCCCCGACGCACCAGCCGGGCGGCGTACACCCCGTCGGCGGGGACCGCCGCGTACCGGTGGCGGAGCAGGTTGGCGGTGGGGTAACCCAGCTCACGTCCGCGCTGGTCGCCCCGGACCACCACCCCCTCCAGCC
Organism: Micromonospora purpureochromogenes; assembly: GCF_900091515.1. NCBI lineage: Bacteria > Bacillati > Actinomycetota > Actinomycetes > Micromonosporales > Micromonosporaceae > Micromonospora > Micromonospora purpureochromogenes. The sequence continues at coordinate 5,581,178 of NZ_LT607410.1, forward strand.
GGTGCGGGCGGCCCAGCGCGGCGGCCGCGGCGGCCACGTCGCCCGCGTCGACGCAGGAGCGGATGTACGTCGAGGAGAAGACGGTGCCCGCCTCGGCCACCAGCGGCGCGCCCTCCACGCCGAAGCCGAAGGTGCGGCCGAGCCGGGTCAGCAGCGCCACGTCGCCGGCCGCCCGGTGCCCGAACCGGAAGTTGTCCCCCACCACCACCAGCGCGGCGTGCAGGTGCTCGACCAGGACGTCGTGCACGAACGCCTCCGCCGGCAGCCGGGAGAACTCCGGGGTGAAGGGCACCACGCAGAGCACGTCGACGCCGAGGTCCTCGATCAGTTCCGCCTTGCGGGCCGGCTCGGTGAGCACGGCGGGGTGCGAGCCGGGGCGGACCACCTCCGCCGGGTGCGGGTCGAAGGTGACCACCACCGACTTCACGCCCAGCTCCCGGGCCCGGGCCACGGCGTGTCCGATGGTCGCCTGGTGCCCCTTGTGCACGCCGTCGAAGACGCCGATGGTGACGACCGAACGTCCCCAGCCACCGGGCGCCGCGTCGTACCCCCGCCACCGCTGCATGCCGTTCCTCCCCTGCTTCCCCGGCCTCGCCGGGCACCCGCGCCGGCCGCGCGACCGGCGCACCCGCCACCGCCGTCAGGCCGGGGCGAGCACGATCTCCGCGCGGGCCCGGCCGTCCCGCTCGCTGACGATAGCGATCAGGCCGCCGTCGGGACCGAAGACCGCGTACGGCCCGGCGATGCCGGCCGCGTCGAGCGGCCCGCCGTGGGAGAGCACCTTCGCCTCGTCCGCGCTGGCCTCCCGACGCGGGAAGAACCGGTCGGCCGCCGCGTCGAGCGGCAGGTTGACCACCTCGGGCGCACGCTGCTCCAACTCGTCGAGGGTGGCCGCCTCGGTCAACCGGAAGCCACCCACCGCGGTGCGCCGCAGCGCGGTGAGGTGCCCACCCACCCGCAGCGCCAGGCCCGCGTCCCGCGCGATGGCCCGGATGTACGTCCCGGACGAGCAGGTCACGTCGATGTCCACGTCCAGCACGTCGGGAGCGTCCCGGCGGACGGCCAGCACGTCGAGGCGGGAGATGGTGACCCGCCGGGCGGGCAGCTCGACGCTCTCGCCCTCGCGTACCCGCTTGTAGGCCCGCTGCCCGTTGATCTTGATAGCGCTGACCGCGCTGGGCACCTGGTCGACCTCGCCGGCGAGCGCGGCGAACGCCGCCCGGACCGCCTCGTCGGTGAGCTGGCCGGCCGGGGTGGTGGCGATCACGTCACCCTCGGCGTCGTCGGTGACGGTGGCCTGCCCGAGCCGCACCGTGGCGGTGTAGCTCTTGCCGGCGCCGATCACGTACGTCAACAGCCGGGTCGCCCGGCCCACCCCGATCACCAGCACGCCGGTGGCCATCGGGTCGAGCGTGCCACCGTGCCCCACCCGCCGGGTCTTCGCCAGCCGGCGGATGCGCGCCACCACGTCGTGCGACGTCATGCCGCCCGGCTTGTCCACCACGATCAGCCCGTCACCGCTCACGACCGCCAAGCCTGCCAGACGGGGTCACCGGCGCCGTCACCGCACGGCACAATGCCCCTCGCGTCCCCACCACCGTCTCCGGAGTCCCGATGAGCAACCCGCCCTCCCACGAGCACCGCGCCCGGGTCGACCTGCCGGAGTGGATGCGCGACCCCGAGCCGCCCCGCCGCACCCCGGGCCGGCTGCTCTCCGAGCTGGTCGACCGGACACCCGTGCTGCGCGAGCTGCGGCGCGCGGTGTGGCGGTGGCGGGAGCACACCCGGTTCAGCGAGCGGCACCCGGTGCTCTCGGCGGTCGTGTCGTTCGTGTTCGTCGCGGCCGTCGCCACGGTGCTCGTCGCGGGCGCGGTCTACCTGTTCGGCAGGATGCGCGAGGGCACCCTCTGAGCCAGGGCACGTCGGTGGGCTCCGCCGGGCGTTCCCGCACCCGGCCCGGCGGCGTCAGCGGACCGCGCCGATCACCGCCCACCCGCCCGAGCGCAGCCGCAGCAGCAGTGCGACCAGCCGGATCACGATGAACAGGGTCAGCCCGGCCCAGATCCCGCCGAGCCCCAGGTCGAGCCCGTGGGCGAGCCAGATCGCCGGCAGGAAGCCGCCGAGCGCCGCGACGATGGTCAGGTTGCGCAGGTAGCGCACGTCCCCGGCGCCGATGAGCACGCCGTCGAGGGCGAAGACCACGCCGGCCAGCGGCTGCATCGCCACGAACCAGGGCCAGGCCACCATGGCCTGCTCGCGTACCTGCGGATCGGAGCTGAACCAGGACGGGACCACGCCGGCCCCGGCGGCGATCAGCACCGCGAAGCCGACGCCGGCAACTCCGCCGAGCAGCGCGAACCGGCGGGCGAGGGCCCGCGCCCCGGCGGCGTCGCCGGCCCCGAGCGCGGCGCCGATCAGCGCCTGGGCCGCGATGGCGAGGGCGTCGAGCACCAGCGCGGTGAAGAACCACAGTTGCAGGGCGATCTGGTGGGCGCCGACGGCGGCGGCGCCGAACCGCGCGGCGACCGCCGTGGCGGAGAGGAAGCTGGCCTGGAACGCGACGCCCCGGACCAGCAGGTCGCGGCTGAGCGCCAGCTGCTGCCGGATCAGCCGGGGCCGGGGCCGCAGGGAGACCCGCTCGCGGACCAGCGCCGCGGCGAAGAGCGCGCCGGAGACCGTCTGCGCGACGGCGTTGGCCACCGCCGAGCCGGCCAGCCCGAGCCCGGCCGGGTACACCAGCAGCGGGCAGAGCAGCGCGGAGAGCAGGTTGGGCGCGAGCACGAAGACCAGCGGGCGGCGGGTGTCCTGGATGCCGCGCAACCAGCCGTTGCCGGCGGCGGCGAGGAGCAGCCCGGGCGCGCCGAGCGCCGCGATCCGCAGCCACTGCGCGGCCGCGCCGGCCACGTCGTCCCCACCCCCGGCGAGGGTACGCGCCAGCGCCCCGCCGCCGAGCTGCATGGCGAGCGCGACGAGCACGCCCACCCCGAGGGCGAGCCAGGACGCCTGCACGCCCTCGGCCACCGCCGCCGCCCGGTCGCCGGAGCCGAACCGACGGGCCGCCCGCCCGGTGATCCCGTACGCGAGCACGGTGCCCAGCCAGGCGGTGAGGGTCATCACGGTGCCGCCGACGGCCAGCGCGGCGAGCGGCACCCGGCCGAGGTGCCCGACCACCGCCGTGTCGACCAGCACGTAGAGCGGTTCGGCGGCGAGCACCACCAGCGCGGGCAGGGCGAGGGCGGCGATCCGGCGCGGCGGCGCGATCGCGGCGGCGGTGGCGGTCTGACTCATCGCCGCCGATCCTGGCACGGCAGAGGTAAGGATCGCAAGACCTGTCAGCGCTTACGCCAAGGCGCCAGGCAACCCACCCCAGATACGGCGTGTCGAGGTGTCCACGCTCCGGAAGACCGCGACACGCCGGCTTCCCTGTCGATCAGCGGACCGGAGTCGGCCCGCCGGCGGACGGCTGGAAGGGCGCGGGTGGTTCAGCGGGAGGGGAGGGCGTCGAGCCAGCGGCGGACCTGGCGGCGGGTGCGCAGCCGGACCACCGGCAAGTCCGGTGCGTGGGCGGCGACGGCGGCGAACACCCGGGGCCGGGAGCGGCCGGGATAACGCCAGACGTAGCGCAGGAAGCCCAGGTCGAGCCGTTCGGGGCAGCCGGCCGGCAGGTCGGGGCGGTCGGCGGCGCGGCGGTCCCAGCGGCGGCGCACGACCCGGGCGAGGCAGAGCGGCCAGGGCAGGTCGACCAGCACCAGCAGGTCGGCGCGGGGCAGGCGGAGATCGAGGGTGCTGCCGTAGTTGCCGTCCATCACCCAGCGCTCGCCGGCCGCGAGCGCGGCGACCTGGGCGTGGAAGGCCGCGTCGTCGGCGGGGATCCAGCCGGGTCGCCAGTAGTGCCGGTCGAGGTGGATCAGCGGCAGGTCGAGCCGGCGGGCGGCCGCGCGGGCGAGGGTGCTCTTGCCGGCCCCCGAACTGCCGACGATCAGGATGCGACGCACCGGGCGACGGTACCGGTCAGGGGTCGGACGGCGCGGACCCCGACCGCTCGGATGCGGGCGGCTCCGGGCGTCGCCGCGCTGCGGGCGATCGGGCACGGCCGGGCGAGTCGGGCGGTAGCGGCAGGACGGCCAGGTTGGTGGCGCCGGGCCGGAGAACAGGACCGAGAGGCGGTGACGTCGGCGACGCGGGACGTCGGCGGCGTCACCGCCGGTCGGGCTGCGTCACTGACGGGTGTCCATCGAAGTCTGCAGGGCGCGCCGCATCTGCTCGCGCGCCTCGTCGGTGGCCTCGGGCTTGGGCTTGGTCGCCATGGGAGTTCCCTTCCAGGGTGCGGACCACCGGGGACGGCGGCCCTACGGGCGGTTCTGCTGAGCGCCCGACGACGGTCCGGGATCACCGGAGCGGCTCGCCTGGCAGCGTGAGCCCGGGTCGGTCTGACCCTGGAGGGAGGCGGCGCCGGGTGTGGCACCACCGCCCGCGACCTGCGTCGCGACGCGGCGCCCGGTCGTTTCCCAAATTAACGTTCAGTTCCACATGCTGCCCACAGTTCCCGCCATTCGGACGAGATGGCGGCCGACGCGCTCACCGGGCCAGGAAGTGCCAGCCGAGCCACCACCAGAATCCGAACACCCCGATCCGGCCCACCGGGACCGGCCCGACCTCGTAGCGCATCACGTACGCGCAGACGTCGCCGAGCGACGGCACCCGGGAGCCCGGGCGGCGGGAGGACCACTCGACGGCGGCGAAGAGCAGCAGGGCGGTCAGGAAGCCGGTGACGGCCAGCGTGCGCATCATCGCCGAACCAGCCCCCAGAACGCGGCCAGCCAGCCGAACCAGGCGGCGGAGCGGACCAGTTCGTCGGTGAGCAGCGGGTCCGCGAGCCGGGAGAAGGTGGGGAACTCGTTACCGACCGACAGCACGAACGTGGCGGCCTCGAGGACGCCGAAGACGGCCGCCGGCAGCACCCACCAGAGCGCGCCCCGCCCGAGCCGGTGCGGCGCCGGCCGGCGGGGCACCCGGTTGCCCAGACCGAGCCAGATCAGCGCGCCGCCGGTGCCCAGGGTCCACAGGTTGGCCTGGGTCGAGAAGGACGGCAGCTGGCCACCGACCAGGGAGAGGCAGGCCAGCACCGGCACCGTGACCACCGGACGGTCCCAGGCGCGCGGCAGGTCGACGGTGAGCTCGGGGGGCTGCTCCATCCTCCGATTCTCCCCGCGCTCACACAGCGCGGAAAGACCAACACACTTCGGGGCGCGCGGAGGTCAGCGGGCGATCAGCGCGCCGTCCAGCTCGGCCCGGATGGAGCGCACCACGTCCTCGGCGCTACCCGCCCCGGTGAACCCGGCGGCGAACCGGTGGCCGCCACCGCCCAGCGCCACCGCCACGGCGCTCACGTCCACCGCGCCCTTGCTGCGCATCGACACGGCCCACTCGGCCGGGCCGACCTGCTTGAGCACGCAGGCCACGTCGGCCTCGGCGGTGCACCGCACGGAGTCGATCAGCGCCTCCAGCACGTACGGGCGCTGGTCGTGCCGGGCCAGGTCGTCCTGGGTCGCGTACGTCCAGACCAGTCCGTTGCCGGCGGCGGCCGCGGGCTCCAGGCGGGCCCGGCCCAGCACCTCGCCGAAGAGCCGGACGGCGCCGAACGGCCGGGTGTCGAAGACCTGGCGGGAGATGTCCCCCGGGCGGATGCCGGTGGCCAGCAGCCGGGCCGCGAACTGGTGCACGGCGGGGGTGGTGGCCTCGAACCGGAACGACCCGGTGTCGGTGGTCAGCGCGACATAGAGGCACTGGGCGATCTCCGCGTCCAGTGGCACGTCGAGCCGGGTGAGCAGCTCGTCGACGACGACCGAGGTGGCCGCGGCCGCCGGGTCGACCAGGTGCACCCGGCCGAACCGGGTGTTGGAGGCGTGGTGGTCGAGGACCAGCGCGTCGCCGGCGGTGTCGAGACGGTCGACCAGCTCACCCAGCCGGGACTCGCTCGCCGCGTCGAAGCAGACCACCAGGTCCGGATCCGGGTACGCCTTGGTCGACGGCACCAGCAGGTCGAGCCCCGGCAGCCAGCGGAACGGCTCGGGCACCTCGGGTGGCCCGGGGAAGGTCGCCTGGAGGTGCCGTACGCCGAGCCGGCGCAGCCCGAGCCCGAAGCCGAGCATGCTGCCCAGCGCGTCGCCGTCCGGGTTGACGTGACAGATCAGCAGCACCCGGGCGTCGGCCGGCAGCCGGCGTACCGCCGTGACGGCGGCGGCCCAGTCGGACTCGTCCGGGCCGGTGCGGGCCGGCCCGGTGAGCAGATCGCCGGCCGCGCCCGGGGTGCCGCTCACCGCCGATCCGTGGCCGACGGGGTGCCCTCGTCGTTCTGGTCGCCCTCGGCGTCCTCGTCTTCGTCCTCGTCGAGCCGGTACGGCTGGGCCTCGCCCGCGTACTTGGCCTGGGCCGCCAGCCGCTGCACCTCGGCGTCGGACTGGCGGGCCGCGGCGAGCAGGTCGTCGATGTGCTTGACCTGGTCCTGCACGTCGTCGAGGACGAAGGTCAGGGTCGGCGAGTGGCGCAGCCCGAGGGCCTTGCCGACTGTGCTGCGCAGCATGCCCTTGGCGCTCTCCAGGGCGGCGGCGGTGCTGGCCTGGGCGGCCGAGTCACCGAGCACCGTGTAGAAGACGGTGGCGTCACGCAGGTCGGCGGTGATCCGGGCGTCGGTGATGGTGATCATCCCGAGCCGGGGGTCCTTGATCTGGCTCCGCACCACCGACGCGACCAGTTCGCGAATGCGCTCCGCGTGCCGGCGTACCTTGGCCGGATCCGTCATGTCCCCCACCTCCAGGGCGTGCTGCTCCCGGCCGGCACGACGGCGCAGGGCACCGCCGGGACCGACCGCCCAACATGTCGAACACTACCCGCGCGGCCGGGCCGGTCGCGCGGCACCGGCGGTGGCGACGGCCACCCCGGCGTCAGTCGTCCTCGCCGTGCAATCGGCGGCGCACCGACAGCAGTTCGGCCTCGGGGCGCCCGGCCACCAGGCGCTCACAGGAGTCGAGCACCTCGCGCACGTGGGCCGCCTCGGCGGCCACCACGGCCACGCCGATCTCGGCCCGGCCGTGCAGGTCCAGCGCGCCCACCTCGGCTGCCGACACCTCGAATCGGCGCAGCGCCGCCACGATGGGGCGTACATATGATCTCTTGGCCTTGAGCGACCGTGAGTCGCCCGGCAGCAGCAGGTCGAAGACCGCGGTTCCCGTGTACATCGCTCCGGACGATACGGACATCCCCGGACATGATCAAGGGGTTTACGCCGGACGGCGTAAACCCCTTGATCACTGTGTCAGCACCGGATCAGGCGCGCGGCTTCTCCCGCATCTCGAAGGTCTCGATGATGTCGCCGACCTGGACGTTGTTGAAACCGCCCAGCGTCAGACCACACTCGAAGCCCTCGCGGACCTCCGTCGCGTCGTCCTTGAACCGCTTGAGGGAGCTGATCGTGAGGTTGTCCGCCACGACCGCCCCGTCCCGCAGCACCCGCGCCTTGGCGTTGCGGCGGATGATGCCGGACCGGACGATACAACCGGAGATGTTGCCGATCTTGGACGAGCGGAAGACGTCGCGGATCTCCGCGCTGCCCAGCTCGACCTCCTCGTACTCCGGCTTGAGCAGACCCTTGAGCGCGGCGTCGATCTCCTCGATGGCCTGGTAGATGACCGTGTAGTACCGGATCTCCACGCCCTCGCGGTCGGCGATCTCGCGGACCTTGTTGGCGGCCCGCACGTTGAAGCCGATGATCGTGACCGCCTCGGACGAGGCGCTCGCGAGCATGACGTCGCTCTCGGTGATCGCACCCACGCCCCGGTGGATGATCCTGAGCTGGACCTCCTCCGGGATGTCGAGGTTGAACAGCGCGTCCTCGAGGGCCTCCACGGAACCGGAGACGTCGCCCTTGAGCACCAGGTTGAGCGAGGTCTTCTCGCCCTCCTTGAGCTGCTCCATGAGCGTCTCGAGGGTGGCCCGACCGCGGGAGTTGGCGAAGGACGCCGCCCGCCGCCGTGCCTGCCGCTGCTCGGCGATCTGCCGCACCGTACGGTCGTCGGCCGCCGCGAGGAAGGTGTCGCCGGCGCCCGGCACCGCGGTCAGACCGAGGACGAGCACCGGACGGGCCGGTCCTGCCTCGGCGACCTGGTTGCCGTTCTCGTCGAGCATCGCCCGAACCCGGCCGTGCGCCCCGCCGGCGACGATGGAGTCGCCCGCCCGCAGGGTGCCCTTCTGCACCAGCACCGTCGCCACCGCACCGCGGCCCTTGTCCAGGTGCGCCTCGATGGCCACACCCTGCGCCGGCCCGTCGATCGGAGCGGTCAGCTCCAGCGACGCGTCGGCGGTCAGCAGGACCGCCTCGAGCAGTTCGTCGATGCCGATACCCGGCTTGGCGGCCACGTTGACGAACATGGTGTCGCCGCCGTACTCCTCGGCGACCAGCCCGTACTCGGTCAGCTGCTGGCGGACCTTGTCCGGGTTGGCCTCGGGCTTGTCGACCTTGTTGACCGCCACCACGATCGGCACCTCAGCCGCCTTGGCGTGGTTCAACGCCTCGATCGTCTGCGGCATCACGCCGTCGTCGGCCGCGACCACCAGCACCACGATGTCCGTCACCTGGGCACCACGGGCACGCATGGCGGTGAACGCCTCGTGACCCGGGGTGTCGATGAAGGTCACCGCCCGGTCCTCGCCCTCGTGCGGGACGTGGACCTGGTAGGCACCGATGTGCTGGGTGATGCCACCCGCCTCACCGGCCACGACGTTCGCCTTGCGGATCGCGTCGAGCAGCTTGGTCTTACCGTGGTCGACGTGACCCATGACGGTCACCACCGGCGCACGGCTGACAAGTCGCTCCGCCGCGACCTCGGCGTCGAGGTCGATGTTGAACTGCGCGAGCAGCTCGCGGTCCTCGTCCTCCGGGCTGACGATCTGCACATCGAAGCCGAGGTGCTCACCCAGCAGCAGCAGGGTCTCGTCAGAGCAGGACTGGGTCGCCGTGACCATCTCGCCCAGGTTGAACATCTCCTGGACCAGCGAACCCGGGTTGGCGTTGATCTTGTCGGCGAAGTCCGACAGCGACGCGCCACGGGAGAGCCGGACGACCTGACCCTGACCCCGGGGGGCACCCGAGCTCATGGTCGGGGCCGACAGGTTGTCGAACTCCTGTCTGCGCTGCTTCTTGGACTTGCGACCGCGGGTCGGCCGGCCACCCGGACGCCCGAAGGCACCCGCGGCACCGCCGCCACGGCCACGACCGCCGCCACCCGGACGACCACCGCCGCCGGCCGGGGCACCCGGACGGAAACCGCCGCCCGGAGCACCGCCACCGCCACCGGGACCGCCGCGGAAGCCACCGCCACCGCCACCGCCACCGGGACCGCCGCGGAAGCCACCGCCAGCGCCACCGCCACCGCCACCGCCACCGGGGCGGAAGCCACCGCCAGCGCCGCCGCCGGGACGACCTGCGCCGCCACCGGGGCCGCCACGACCGCCACCGGGACCGCCGGGGCGACCGGTGGTCGGACGCTGGCTCGGCATGGAAGCCGGGCTGGGCCGCGGCGGCATGGAGGCCGGGCTCGGCCGCGGCGGCATGCCCGCCGGGCTGGGCCGGGGGCCACCGGCGGCCGGCGGCCGCTGCTGGCCGCCCTGGATACCGAACGGGTTGTTACCGGCGCCGCGCGCCGGCGGACGACCGCCCGGACGGGCACCCGGACCCGGGGCCGGCGCGCCGGGACGACCGGCGGCCGGGGTACCCGGACGCGGGGGCACGGCGTTGGGACCCGGGCGGGGACCCGGACGGGGACCACCCTCGGTCGGGGGCTCCCGTCGGACGTTCTCGCGCTGCTGCTGGCGGGCGGCCTGCGCGGCCTTGACCGCGGCCTCCTGCTCAGCCTTCAGCGCGGCGGCGCGCGCCTCGGCGGCCGCCACCTCGATGTCGTGGGCGCTCGCCGGCTTGGCGACCGGGGCCGCCGGCTGCGGCGGACCGGGAACGGGGCCCTTGGGCTTCGGCCCAGGGGTCGGCGCGGCCGGCCGCCGGGGCGGCATCGGCTTGGCCGACACCCGGGGGGCGCCCGGGGCCGGGGACGGCGTCGGGGTCGGGGTCGGGGCGGCCGCCGGTGGGGCGGCCTGCGCCGAGGCGCCTCCGGCGGACGCGACGAATGCGCCACGCAGCCGTCGGGCGACGGGCGCCTCGACGGTGCTGGACGCGGACTTCACGAACTCGCCCATTTCCTTCAGCTTGGCGAGAACGGTCTTGCTTTCGACCCCGAGCTCTTTTGCCAGCTCGTGTACGCGGGCCTTACCTGCCACTGCACTCCTCACTCCGAGGTCGTGCGGGCAGTACCCGCAGCAACCTCACTCGTGCACTTGAAGCCTGGTCATTTCAGGGACTTCATCGTGTGCTCATGTCGGTCGTCCTACCCTGCTAGCGACCCTCGCCCGGTCGGGTTGACCGGACGTAGTGGTTGGCGCATCGACGTGCTCCGCCAGCTCGCCGTGGTCGAGGACCCCGGTGATGCGCAGCGCACGCCCGAAGGCGCGCCGCCGCACCGCCTGCGCGAAGCAGGCCGGATCCGGGTGCATGTGCGCTCCCCGACCCGGCAGCCTGCGGGCCGGATCGGGCCGGAGGCTGTGACCAGCCTCGTCGCCGACCGCGACGATCCGCAGCAATTCGCTGGCCGGCGCGCGTCTCCGGCAACCCACACAGGTGCGCTCCGGCTGCGCGCGTCGTACCACTGGAGGAAGTCTACCCCTAGCTGCTCGAGATCGCGCCGCCCGGCTCCGGCACCTGATCGGCTCCGCCCCGTCCCGCCCCGCTGGTCTGCTCCGCGTCCGACCGGATGTCGATCCGCCAACCGGTCAGTCGGGCGGCAAGCCGGGCGTTCTGCCCCTCGCGCCCGATCGCCAGCGAGAGCTGGAAGTCCGGCACGGTGACCCGGGCCGTCCGGCTGGCCAGGTCGACCACCTCGACCCGCAGCGCCTTGGCCGGCGACAGCGCGTTGCCGACGAAGGTCGCCGGGTCGTCCGACCAGTCGATGATGTCGATCTTCTCACCGTGCAGCTCGCTCATCACCGCGCGGACCCGCTGGCCCATCGGGCCGATGCAGGCACCCTTGGCGTTCACGCCCTGGGTGGTGGAGCGCACCGCGATCTTCGTACGGTGACCTGCCTCACGCGCGATCGCGCCGATCTCCACCGTGCCGTCGGCGATCTCCGGCACCTCCAGCGCGAAGAGCTTCTTGACCAGCGCGGGGTGCGAGCGGGAGAGGGTGATCTGCGGGCCGCGCATCCCCTTGGCCACGTGCACCACCACGCAGCGGACCCGCTCGCCGTGGACGTACCGCTCGCCGGGCACCTGCTCGGACTGCGGCAGGACGCCCTCCAGCTTGCCCAGGTCGACGCTGACGATGCCCTTCTCGACCCGCGCCTCGTGCGCCTGCACCACCCCGGTGACCAGGTCACCCTCGCGGCCGACGTACTCGCCGAAGTGCACCTCGTCGGTGGCCTCCCGCAGCCGCTGGAGGATCACCTGCTTGGCGGTCATGGCGGCGATCCGCCCGAAGTCGTGCGGGGTGTCGTCCCACTCCCGCACCACGGTGCCGTCGGAGTCGACCTCCTGGGCGTAGACCAGGGCGGCCCCGGTCTTGCGGTCGATCTCCACCCGGGCGTGCGGCTCGGCCCCGTCGGTGTGCCGGTAGGCGGTCAGCAGCGCGGTCTCGATCGCCGCGAGGATCGTGTCGAACGGGATCTCCCGCTCGCGCTCGAGTGCGCGCAGCGCCGCGAGGTCGATGTTCACCTCTCCTCGTCCTCCACATCATCTTCGTCGTCGATGTCGTCAATGTCGTCAATGTCGTCGGTGTCGTCGCCGGCCTCGTCGATCTCGTCGAAGCGGCTGAACTCGACCTGCACCCGGCCGGGGCCGAGCTCGGCGTACGGGTGCTCGGCGCGGCCGGAGTCGGTCTCCAGCACCACGCGCTCGTCGTCGGCCGCCACCACCCGGCCGGTGACCTGACGGTCCCCGGCGGGCTGCTCGCCGCGCGGCCCGGGCAGGCCCGCGCCGGCCCGGGTGGTCACCTTGACCAGCCGGCCCACGTTGCGCCGCCAGTGCCGGGGCAGGGTGAGCGGCCGGTCCACGCCGGGTGAGCTGACCTCCAGCTGGTACTCGCCCGCCACGAGGTCGCCGCCGGCCTCCTCAGCCGCGTCCAGCGCCGCCGAGACCGCCCGGGAGACGTCCGCGACGGCGTCCAGGTTGATCCCGCCGTCGGCGTCCACGATCACGCGTACGACGTGCCGCCGGCCGGCCCGGGACACCGACAGGTCCTCCAGGTCGTACCCGGCGCCCTGCACGACGGGCTCGATCACCTCGCGCAGCCGGTTGCGCCGGGCGGCGAGGTCACCGCCCCGGGGTGCGCCCGCACGGTCCCCGCCCCGGGGGCCGTCGGCACGACGGGGTCGCCCCGTCGGGCCCGTCGGCCTGGTGGCACGGCCACGCTGCGTCATCTGGCGCACCCTTCTCCTGTTGTGCGGCGGCCCGGTGGCCCGCATGCCCACACGCCACCGGGGCGAACGCGCCGGTGGCTGCGCAGAGCGTAACGCGCCGGTCGGGTGCCGGGCCGGGCGGCGCACCGACGCCGGTCGCCCACCTGACGGCGGAGATGGTGTTGACTTGTCCGGTGGCGACAGGAAGAACGACTACGCAGCGCGGTGGACCGGGGCAAACCCGGCGGGCGGTGCTGCGCGCGGGAGCACTCCTGGCGGCGGGCGGCGCGACCCTGCCGCTGACTGGCTGTGATCTTTTCGACCGGAACGAACCGCCCCCGCCGCCCGACCCGCTGGAGCCGCTGGCCGCCGAGTCCCGCGAGCTGGCCGCCCGGCACCGGGCCGCCGTCGCGGCCGATCCGACGCTGGCCGACCGGCTCACCCCGATCGCCGACGCGCACGCCGCGCACGCCGAGGAGATCCAGCGGCTGATCGGGCGCCCCGCACCCGCCGGCTCCCCCACCGCCGGCGCCACCGGACCGGCGACCGACCGGGACGGACTGCTCGCCGGCCTGCGGGCGGCGGAACAGCGCGGCCGGGAGTCGGCCGCGAAGGCGTGCGGGGCGGCCCCGGCCGAGCGGGCCGCCGTGCTCGGCTCGATCGCCGCCGCCCGGGCCACCCACGTGGAGGTGCTGCGGTGACCCGGCGACAGGCACCCACCGACCCGGCCCAGGCGCTGGCGGACGCGCTGGCCGCCGAGTACGCGGCGATCTTCGCGTACGGCCCGATCGGGGTACGGCTCACCGACGCCGCCCGCCGCGACGCCCGGGCGGCCGAGGCGGCGCACCGGGCCCGGCGCGACGCGCTGGTGCTTCAGCTCAGCGCCGGGGGCGGCCAGGTCCCGGCGGACCGGGCCGGCTACGCGCTGCCGTTCCCCGTCACCGACCGGGCGGCCGCCCTGCGGCTGGCGGTGGAGATCGAGGAGCGGACGGCGGCGTTCTGGCGTGCGGCGCTGCCGGTGACCACCGGCGCGGACCGCACCCGGGCGTTGAACGCGCTGACCGACTGCGCCGTGCGCGCCACCCGGTGGCGGCGGACCGCCGGGCTTTCGCCGGTCACCGTGGCGTTCCCCGGCCGGCCCACCTGAGCGTGCCGACCCGCGCTCCGGTTGCGGAGCGCATACCAGGTATGCATACTCCGTTTCCATGTCCATCCGTCACGGCCTGCTCGCCCTGCTCGAGCGTGGCCAGATGTACGGCTACCAGCTGCGCGCCGCGTTCGAGGAGTCGACCGGCTCGACCTGGCCGCTGAACATCGGGCAGGTCTACACCACCCTCAACCGGCTGGAACGCGACGGCCTGGTCCGTTCGCTGCCCGAGCACGAGGGCGGGCAGCGGCCGTACGAGATCACCGACGCCGGGCGGGCGGACCTGGCGCTCTGGTTCGCCACCCCGATCAGCCGCGCCGACCGGCCCCGGGACGAACTCTCCATCAAGCTGGCCCTGGCGCTGACCACCCCCGGCGTCGACGTCCGGTCGGTGGTGCAGACGCAGCGCAGCGCGACCATGCGCACCTTGCAGGAGTTGACCCGGTTGAAGTTCGCCAGCGACCGGCCGGAGGACCTGCCCTGGCGGCTGGTGCTGGACGCGATGGTGTTCCAGGCCGAGGCGGAGATCCGCTGGCTGGACCACTGCGAGACGAGCCTGGTCCGGTACCGCCCGGCCCCGCCCCCGGGCCCCGCCGGGCGGCCCGGGGCGGTGTGGCACGCCGACGAGGAGGCCCGCCGGTGAGCGACGGCGACCGCGAGCGGGCGGGCGTGCGGTGAGCGCCACCGGCGGCCCGGTGCTCGAGCTGCGGGAGGTGCACCGTACCCACGGCGGGGGCGCGGCCGCCGTGCACGCGCTGCGCGGGGTGAGCCTCACCGTCGAGCCGGGCGAGCTGGTCGCCGTGATGGGCCCCTCCGGCTCCGGCAAGTCGACCCTGCTGACCCTGGCCGGCGGGCTGGACAGTCCCACCGCCGGTGAGGTGCGGGTCGAGGGCCAGTCGCTCGGCGCGCTGGACCGCCGCGAGCTGGCCCGGCTGCGCCGCCGCCGGATCGGGTACGTCTTCCAGGACCTGAACCTGCTCGGCAGCCTCACCGCGGCGGAGAACGTGGCGCTCCCCCTCGAACTCGACGGCGTCGGCGTCCGGCCGGCGCGCCGGGCGGCGCTGGCCGCGCTGGACGAGGTGGGGCTGACCGGGCTCGGCGGGCGCTTCCCCGACCAGATGTCCGGCGGCCAGCAGCAGCGGGTGGCGATCGCCCGGGCGCTGGTGGGTGAGCGCCGGCTGGTGCTGGCCGACGAGCCGACCGGGGCGCTGGACTCGCAGACCGGGGAGGCGGTGCTGCACCTGCTGCGCCGCCGGGTCGACGCGGGGGCGGCCGGCGTGCTGGTCACCCACGAGGCGCGGCACGCCGGCTGGGCCGACCGGGTGGTCTTCCTCCGCGACGGGGTGATGGTCGACTCGACCGCGCCGCTGGGCGGTGTCGAGCAACTGCTCTCCGGCAGCGGTCGGTGAGGCGTTCTCCGGTGCGGCGCGGCAACGGGCGCTTCGCCGGGGCGGTCGGGTCGTGGCGGGCCGCGCTGCGGATCGCCCGCCGGGAGGCGCGCCGGGCGCGCGGGCGTACCGCCCTGGTGCTGGCGATGATCACGCTGCCGGTGCTGGCGCTGACCTTCGTCGCGGTCAGCTACGACATGTCCGCGCTCACCCGGGGTGAACGCGCCGCGCAGCGGCTCGGCGCCGCCGACGCCGAGCTGCGCTGGATCGCCGACACCGCGGTGGCGCAGGACCCGTGGGGCGACAGCGCCTTCCCGGTCGGGGACGACGCGCCGCGCAACCGCCCGGTCACCGCCGAGGAGGTCGGCGCGCTGCTGCCGGCCGGCAGCCGGGTCGCCCGGGTGCGCTGGTGGGTGCCGTTCGAGGTACGCATCGACGACGACCTCGTGGCTTTCAACGGCCGGTCGCTCGACCTGGCCGACCCGCTCGCCCGGTCGACGGCCCGGCTGCGGGCCGGCCGGACGCCCACCGGCCCCGACGAGATCGCGGTCAGCGCCCGGGCGTTGCGCCGCCTCGGCGCCGAGGTGGGCGAGCGGGTGACGCTGGCCGACGGCTCCCGGAGCTACGCCGTGGTCGGCGTGGTGGAGTTTCCCGACGACCTGACCGAGGTGGTCGCGCTGCACCCGGCGGCGGCGCCCCTGCCGGACAGCGCGGCGGAGGAGAGCTGGCTGGTCGACCTGCCGGGACCGGTGGACGAGACGCTGACCGACCGGCTCAACGCGCACGGCATCACGATCAGCGCGCGGACACCGGTCCCCGGCGTGGCCGTCGTCGAGACCGACCTGACCCGTACGCCGGTTCCGGGCGACGCCGAGGAGACCGGCACGCTGGTCCTGGTCGGCGGGCTCGGCCTGCTGGAGGTCGTGCTGATGGTCGGGCCGGCCTTCGCGGTCGGCGTCCGCCGACGGCGCCGGGACCTCGCCCTGGTGGCGGTGGTCGGCGGCGACGCGGCCCACCTGCGCCGGATCGTGCTCGCCGACGGGGTGGTGCTGGGCGCCGGCGGTGCGGCGCTCGGGCTCGCGCTCGGCATCGCCGCCGCGTTCGCCGGTCGGCCGCTGGTCGAGCAGTACCTCTTCGGTGCCCGCGGCGGCGGCTACCGGGTCTTCCCGGCGGCGCTGGCCCTGATCGCGGCGGTGGCCGTGCTGGCCGGGGTGCTGGCCGCGCTCGCCCCGGCCTGGGCCGCGGCCCGGCAGGACGTGGTGGCGGGCCTGGCCGGCCGCCGCACCGTTGCGCCGCACCGCCGCCGCTGGCTCGTGCTCGGCGCGGCGCTGACCGTCGTCGGGTCCGCGATCGCCGCGTTCGGAGCGCAGCGCAGCGGACCGACGGTGATCCTCGCCGGGCTGACCCTCGGCGAGCTGGGGTTGGTCTTCGCCACTCCCACGCTGATCGGGCTGCTCGCCCGGGCCGGCCGGGCGCTGCCACTGGCGCCGCGGATCGCGCTGCGCGACGCCAGCCGCAACCGCTCCTCGGCGGGCCCGGCCATCTCCGCGGTGATGGCCGCGGTTGCCGGCAGCGTCGCCCTCGGCGGCTACGTCGCCAGCGACGACGCCCGCAGCCGCGCCGACTGGCAGCCCGGTATCCCGCCCGGTCACGTGCTGCTGCTGCTGCGGTCCCCGCCGGCGAACGGGGCGGGCCTGCCGCCGGTGCCCGCCGTCGCCGACCGGGTGCGGGCCGTGCTCCCCGCCGGCTCGGTCGGCCCGGTCGACGTGCCGATCTGCGCGGTGCCCCGCAAGCCCGACGACTACTGCAACGTCACCCCGATGCTGCCGCCCGAGCAGGTCTGCCCGTTCGAGGCGGAGGTGTTCCGGTCGGCCGCCGTTCGGCAGCGCGCCCTGGCGGACCCGCGCTGCCGGCGGCCGACGCCGAGCCCTGAGGGGATGTACCTGCCGGTGCTGGTGGACGACGGGGCCGTGCTGCCGGCGCTCACCGACGCCCCGCCGGACGAGGTGGCGCGGGCGACAGCCGTGCTGCGGGCCGGCGGAGTGGTGGTGACCGATCCGCGCTACCTGGTCGACGGGACGGTGGCGGTCACGGCCGACCGGGCGTCCCAGGATCCCGGTCCGCCGGCGAGCACCACCGTGGCCGCCCCCGGGTACGTGCTGCGCGGTGGCCTGCCGGTCGACCGGCTGGTGCTCTCCGCCCCGACGGCGACGAGGCTCGGCCTGGCCGCCCAACACCTCGGCTACGCGGTGCAGACCGACGGCACGCCGAGCGCCGCCCAGCAGCGGCGTCTCGCCGCCGAGCTGCGGTCGCTGGTCCCGGTGCTGGTCGAGGTGGAGTCGGGGCCGCCGGCGTCGGACCAGCGACCGCTGCTGCTCCTGCTGGCGCTCGGCGCCGGCGTGATCACCCTGGGCGCGGCCGGCACGGCCACCGGGCTCGCCGCGGCGGAGGGCCGCCGGGACCTGTCCACGCTCGCCGCCGTCGGCGCCAGCCCGGGGGTACGCCGGGTGCTCTCCCTCTGCCAGGCCGGAGTGATCGCCGGCCTCGGCTCGGTGCTGGGCATCGTGGCCGGCCTCGGCTCGGCGGTGATCATCCTGACCTCGATCAACCGCCAGTACGCCGAGGCCTGGCCGGTGGAGACCCCGTACCCGGTGGTGGTGCCCTGGCCGACCCTCGGGGTGCTGGTGGTGGTGCCGCTGGTGGCGATGCTCGGCGCGGGCCTGTTCACCCGGTCCCGGCTGGCGGTGGAGCGGCGGCTGGACTAGCGGGGGTGTCGTCGGGCCCGCCGAACCGGCAGACTGGCGGCGTGTCCGTCCTGGGAACCCTCACGCGTCGACTCGGTCACCACGCGTGGTTCGGCGCCACCATGCGCCTGCTCGTCCCCGCCGACCGCGCGGTCGGACGGCTCACCCGCGGCCGGGTGGTCGCGCTCGGGCTGATCCCCTCGCTGGTCATCACCACCACCGGCCGCCGCTCCGGCCAGCCCCGCAGCAACCCCCTGCTGTACGTGCCGGACGGCGACGCGTACGTGGTGATCGGGTCGAACTGGGGGCAGCAGCACCAGCCGGGCTGGGCGATGAACCTGCTCGCCGACCCGAACGCCGAGGTGGACGTGAAGGGACGCCGGATCGCGGTCCGCGCCGAGGTGGCCACCGGCGCCGAGCGGGAGCGGCTGTGGCGGCTGCTGGTCACCGAGTGGCCGGCGTACCGGACGTACGTCGAGCGGGCCGGCGGCCGGGAGATCCAGATCTTCCGGCTGGTGCCGACCGGCGGACCGGTCGGCGACGCGCCGGACTGACCCGGGCGCGGCGGCCCGGCGCGGCGGCCGGCGCTGGCTAGGGTGCGGTGTACCGACGGTGCGCGGACCGTGACGGAGGTGGTACCCGGTGGGCGTCAGCAGCACCGAGATCGGCACCGAGGAGCACCTCGACGATCCACGGTGGCGGGTCGCCGAGCGGGTGGCCGAGGCGGCCCGGCGGCGGTTCCCGGCGGACATCCTGGCGGTGGCGGTGCACGGCCCGCTGGCGCACGGCGACGACGACGGCGGTGGGGACCGCGAGGTCGGCCTGCTGCTGGCCACCTACCGGGCCGCAGTCGGCCCGGAGCCGTCGACCCGGCGGGTGGACGGCGTGCTGGTCGACCTCACCGTGGCCGGCGCGGAGGAGTACCTGCGGCAGGCCCGGGCACTGACCGCGCTCTGGCCATTGACCGCCGACCGGTACGTCACCACCACCGCCCTGTACGACCCGACCGGCTGGCTGCGCACCCTGCGCGACGAGCACCTGGGCCGGTTGGCCCGGGCCCGCCCGGCGGAGTTCAGCACCGCCGCCCGGCAGGCCTGGTACCGGGGCTGCGCGGCGCACGCCCGGGCGGCCCGGCTCGCCGAGTGGTACGAGACCGACCAGGCGCTGCTGATGCTCGGCGAGGCGCGGCTCGCGGCGGCCACGGTGACCGGGCTGCTCACCCGCACCTACTTCCGCGATCCCGGCGACGCGGTCCGGCGTACCGGGCTGGCCGGCGTCGACATGACCGAGGTGGGCGCGGTGCTGCGCCGGCAGGCCGACGAACTGGCCGCCCGCGGCCGCCCCGTCGACGGCACCGTCGACGACCTCCTCACCCCCTGACCACCCCCCACCCCACCCGTGCGCCCTCTTTCAGAGAAAGAGTGGCTATTCCGCGTCGGATAGCCACTCTTTCTCTGAAAGTGCGCGCTCGGAGGGGGTGTGAGGGGGTGTGAGGGGGTGTGAGGGGTGCGGGGGGAGGGGGTCAGCCGAGGCCGCCTTGGATGCCGATGAGGGCGCCGACGAGGTAGGTGGCGGCGGCGGCGGCGGTGCCGAGCAGGAGTTGGCGCAGGCCGCTGGTCCACCAGGGGCGGTTGGTGAACCGGGCGACGATCGCCCCGGCCACGAAGAGCCCCACCGCGCCGACGCCGAGGGCCAGCCAGAGGCTGGTGTAACCGAGCAGGTAGGTCAGCAGCGGCACCAGCGCCCCGACCGAGAAGCAGAGGAACGACGAGGTCGCCGCCGACCAGGGGCTGGGCTGCTCGTCGGGGTCGACGCCCAACTCCTCCCGGACGTGCACCCGCAGCGCCTCCTCCGGATTGCGCCGGACCGCCTCGGCGACCTGGGTGGCGAGGTCGCGGGGCAGGCCCCGGGCGACCCACGCGTCGGCCAGCTCGCGGGCCTCCGCCTCGGGGTGCCGCTCCAGCTCGCGTCGTTCCTTGGCCACCTCGGCGGCGACCTGCTCGTTGGCCGAGCGGACGCTGGTGTACTCCCCCAGCCCCATCGAGATGGCGCCGGCGACCAGGCCGGCGGTGCCGGTGAGCACGATGCTGCGTGGGGAGACGCCACCGCCGCCGACGCCCGCGATCAGGGCGATGTTGGTGACCAGCCCGTCCATCGCGCCGAAGACGGCCGGCCGCAGCCAGCCGCCGGACACGTCCGCGTGGTGCGCCTCGCGCAGCGCGGCCGGGGTCTCGGTCACGGCAGGGTCAGGATCTCGTAACCGTCGTCGGTGACGACGATGGTGTGCTCGAACTGTGCCGTCCACCTGCGGTCCTTGGTGACCACCGTCCAGCCGTCGTCCCACATGTCGTACTGGTAGGTGCCGAGGGTGATCATCGGCTCGACGGTGAAGGTCATCCCCGGCTCCATGATGTCGGTCGGGCGCGGGCTGTCGTAGTGCGGCACGTAGAGGCCGCTGTGGAAGGCCTCGCCGATGCCGTGACCGGTGAAGTCCCGCACCACGCCGTAGCCGAACCGCTTGGCGTACGACTCGATGACCCGGCCGATCACGTTGATCTGGCGGCCCGGCTTGACCGCCTTGATGCCGCGCATCATCGCCTCGTGGGTGCGCTCGACCAGCAGCCGGGCCTCCTCGCCGACCTCCCCGACGCAGAACGTCGCATCGGTGTCGCCGTGCACCCCGTCGAGGTACGCCGTGACGTCGACGTTGATGATGTCGCCGTCCTGGAGCACGGTCGAGTCGGGGATGCCGTGGCAGATCACCTCGTTGAGGCTGGTGCAGCAGGACTTCGGGAAGCCCTTGTAGCCCAGGGTCGACGGGTACGCGCCGTGGTCGACGAGGAACTCGTGCACCACCCGGTCGATCTCGTCGGTGGTCACCCCCGGCTTGCAGTGCTCACCGGCGAGCTGGGTCGCCTGGGCGGCGAGCCGACCGGCGACCCGCATCTTCTCGATGGTCTCCGGGGTCTGCACGTGCGAGCCACGCCACTCCTGCGGACGCTTCTTGCCCACGTACTCCGGACGGACGATGTGGCCAGGAACCGCTCGCCACGGGGAGAGCGTGCCTGGGGTCAGCGGCGCACGGACGGTCATGGCGACAGCCTATCGCCGAGCCCCGCGGTGACCCCCGCCACGGCCGGGCCGCGACGGTTGTTGCCGTGCGCATACGGCTGTGCCATTGTGGCTGCGTGGATCAAGGAGGAGCACCTCCCGTCTTCTCCGTGAGCGCGGAGCTCGACGGAGACCACCTCCACGTCCTGGTGACCGGCGAGGTCGACATGGCGACCGCCGACACCATGCTCCAGACCGCCCTGCGCGAACCCGCCGCGGGGGTCACGCTGGACCTGCGGGCCGTGACGTTCTTCGACTCGGCCGCCATCCACGCCGTCGTCCGGCTCGCCCAGCGCGTCCCCGGCCGGCTGGCCGTGCTGCCGTCCCGGCAGGTCGCCCGGGTGCTGGAGATCTCCGGCCTCGGCGAGCAGGACTGGTTGCGCCGGGAGTGACCGGCGCCGGGTGCCCGGGGGCCGGGCTCAGTCCCGCAGCCGCCGGGTCAGTCGCACTTCCGTCCCGTCCGCCCCCCGGCTGACCGTCAGCTCGCCCAGCGCCTGGATCAGCGCCAGCCCCCGGCCGCGAAAGCCCGCCCCGGTCGACTCGCGCCACTGGCCGCTGTCGCGCACCGTCGCCATCACCGTCCGGTCGGCGATGGTCACCTCGACGCTGATCGTCGGGTCGGTGGGCGCGACCGGGTGCTCGATCGCATTCGCGGCGGCCTCGGAGACCGCCACGGTCAGGTCGAACAGGTCGGTCTCGCCGACCCGGTGGGCGACCAGGAAGTCCTCCAGCCGCTTGCGCAGCACGCTGAGCCGGGTCGGATCGGCCGGCAGCCGCAGCGCGAACCGGTTGAGCTCGACGGCCTGCAGCGCCAGCACCGCGACGTCGTCGTGCCGGGTCCGCTCGGCGACCCGCTCCACCACGGCGTCGATGAGGTCGGCGACGTGCTCGCCGCGCCCGGCGGCGTCCCGGCGGAGCTGGGCCAACGCCTCGTCGATGCCCACCTGCCGGTCCTCGACCAGCCCGTCGGTGTAGAGGAGCAGCCGACCGCCGGGGGCCAGTTCGCCCTCGACGGTGCGGTACGTGGTGCCGGCGATGGCGCCGATGGGCGGGCCGAGCGCCGCCTCGTGCAGGAACGCCACGTCGTCTCCTCGGATCAGCAGGGGGGACGGATGGCCGGCGCTGGCGTACCGCAGCCGGCCGGTGCGCGGAGAGAACCAGAGGCACACCACGGTGGCGAAGGACTGGCGCTCGGTCGAGCCGACCAGCCGGTTCAGCCGGGTCAGCGACTCCCCCGGGTCGTAGCCCTCCAGCAGGTACGCCCGCAGCCCGTTGCGCAGCTGGCCCATCGCGGCGGCGGCCTGGACACCCTTGCCGACCACGTCACCGATGACCAGCACGACCTCGTCGTCGGCGACCCCGATCACGTCGTACCAGTCGCCACCGACCTCCACGTCGGCGCTGCCGGGCAGGTAGCGGCTGGCCACCACCGCGCCGGGCAGCTGGGGCAGCGTCCGGGGCAGCAGGCTGTGCTGGAGGGTGGTGGCGATGCGGTGCTCGGCCTCGTAGAGCTGGGCGTTCTCCAGGCGTACCCCGACCAGGCGGGCCAGTTCGGTGAGCGCGGCCTGCTCGGTGCCGTTGCCCTCGTGATGCCACACCCGCAGCTCGCCGAGCTGCGCGCCGGCGGTGCCGGTCAGCGGCAGCACGTGCGACGGCTCGGCCGGGACGGTCCCGCCGGCGTCGACCTCGTGGCGGGCGCCGGCGGTGGTGACGAGCACCCGGGCCGCCTCGGCGAGGCTGAGCGCGTGCCGGGCGGCGACCTGCACCACCTCGGCGGTGGACCGGGCCGTGTTGACCGCCACCGCCGCGTCGGCCAGCGCCCGGAGCCGGCGGATGATCTCACCGCGCAGCTGGCCCAGCTCGACGTTGGCCCGGACCCGGGCGATCAGCTCCTGCCCGGAGAAGGGCTTGGTCAGGTAGTCGTCGGCGCCGACGGACAACCCGGCGACCGCCTCGGCGGAGCCGGCCCGGGCGGAGAGCAGCACGATCGGCACGTGCCGGGTCCGCGGGTTCGCCCGCAGCGCGGTGACCAGGCCGAAGCCGTCCAGCCGGGGCATCATCACGTCGGTCAGCACCAGGTCGAAGGAGCTTTCCACCGCCTGTTCGAGCGCCGCCACGCCGTCGGGCACCGCCACCACCTCGTACGCCGCGCCGAGCAGCCGGGTGACGTGTTCGCGCAGGTCGGCGTTGTCGTCGGCGAGCAGGATCCGGCCGGTCCCCGCGGTCACCGCCCGGTCGTCCGGCTTCGCCGGTTGCGCGATGTCGCCGCCGTCGCCCCAGATCGCGGTCTCCGCGACGTAGAGCCGGGCCTGCTGCGGCTCGGCCAGCGGGGCCGGCGCGCCGCTGGCGACCCGGTCGGCGGGCAGGTGCGCGGAGCCGAACGGGACCGTCACGGTGAAAGTGCTGCCCTCGTCCACCCGGCTGCTCGCCACCACCCGGCCGCCGTGCATCTCGACCAGCTCGCGGACCAGCGCCAGGCCGATCCCGGTGCCCTCGTGGGTACGCGAGCGCACGCCGGGCACCCGGTGGAAGCGCTCGAAGACGTGCGGCAGCTCCTCGGGCACGATGCCGACGCCGGTGTCACTGACCTCCAGCCGGGCGACGCCGTCGACCGCCCGGATCCGCACCCGGATCTCGCCGTCGAAGGTGAACTTCAGCGCGTTCGACACCAGGTTGAGGACGATCTTCTCCCACATGTCCCGGTCGACGAAGATCGGCCCGGGCAGCGGCGGGCAGTCGACCACCAGGCTCAGCCCGGCCCGCGCGGCGGCCGAGCGGAAGGTGCTCACCAGCCGGGAGGTGTAGTCGGCCAGGTCGGTCGGCTGGTAGTGGGCGGCCAGCCGGCCGGACTCCAGCCGGGAGAAGTCGAGCACCGTGTTGACCAGCTTGAGCAGGCGCAGCGCGTTGCGGTGCATCATCGTCAGCCGGTCGTTGTACGCCGGGGACAGCGCCGGATCGGCGAGCAGCTCCTCCAGCGGCCCGAGGACCAGGGTCAGCGGAGTGCGGAACTCGTGGCTGACGTTGGCGAAGAAGTTGGTCTTGGCGCGGTCGAGCGCGGCCAGTTCGGCGGCGCGGGCCCGCTCCTGGGCGTACGCCCGCTGCTGCCCGACGGCCCGGGAGATCTGCGCGGCGACCAGGTCGAATAAGTTGCGGTACTCGTCGCCGAGCAACAGCCGCCGGGAGACGCCGACGACCAGCACCCCGGCCCGCTCGTTGGTGGCGGTCAGCGGCAGCACCAGGGCCCGGTCGGCGGCCTCCGGCGGCACCGTGCCGAACAGGTCGGCCACCTCGATCTCGGCGGCGACGCCCTCCTCGGCGACCCGGAGCAGCGTGGGGGGCGCCTCGGCGGGGACGCTCCCGGGGCCGGTGCCGCTGCACCCGGCGAGAGTGAGCTGACCGGTGTCGTCGTAGAGCCGGACGCGGGCGAAGGGGATGTCGGAGCGGTACCGGTCGAGCACCTCGGCGGCGATCCGGCCCACCTCCGCCACGGCGCGCGCCTCGCCGAGCCGGGAGCCCAGCTCGGCCAGCACCCGGAGCCGGCGCTCGCCGAGCACCCGGCCGGTGGTCTCGTTCACGAAGCAGAAGACGCCGTTGACCCGCCCGTCGGCCGCCCGGATCGGGTCGTACGAGACGTCGAAGTAGACCTCCTCGACGAAGCCCTGCCGGTCGATGACGAAGGGGTGGTCCGCACCGTGGTACGGCTCGCCGGTGCGTAGCACGCCGTCCAGCACCGGGCCGAGCACGTCCCAGGTCTCGCTCCAGTGCTCGCGGGCCGGCTGGCCGATGACGGCCGGGTGCTTGGTGCCGATGGTGGGCAGGTAGGCGTCGTTGTAGAAGGTCCGGTGGTCCGCGCCCCAGAACATCGCGATCTGGGCGCGGGAGGCGAGCATCATGCTGACCGCGTGGCGCAGCGCCGCGGGCCAGGTGTCGGGGGTGCCGAGCGGGGTGCGGGACCAGTCGTACCCGGCCAGCCTCCGGCCCATCTCCCCACCGGCCGCGAACGCCTCGGCGAGCTGCGGAGGGAGTGAGCCGTCGCCGGACCGACCCGACGAGTTCCGCTCGCCCTCGCCCACCTGGGCCGAGCTCATGCACCCTCCCGCTCCGGCCGTGCCCCGCGACGCCTCGGCGTTCACCGGCCGTGCCCCGCCTTCTACCCAGACGGGTCAGCAACGTAACGCATCGGTCCCAACCGACGCTGGTTACCTGGGTCTCATCCTGCCGTCACCGGCGGCGGACCGCTCGCCCGGAGCGGGCCCGTCCGGCCCGGGGCGGCGGGTCAGAAGACCGGCAGGCCGTCGATGCTGGCGGCGTTCTTCCTGCTCCGGTAGGCCGCCAGGTCCTCCTCGGTGCGGCGGGAACCCCACTCGATCAACAGGTCGCGTTCGCCGCGGTAGTCCATCAGCGGCACCGCGTAGCCGCAGGAGTCGCTGACCCGGTCGACGGCGACCGTCACCACGCTGCGGACCGCGTGCGGGTCGGGCGGGTCCGGGAAGCCGGCGAGCAGCGCCGCGAAGCCCGGGTCGGTGAGCGGGGTGGCGACACCCCGGCCGTGCAACCGGACGATCTTGGGCGGGCCGGTGAACGCGCAGAACATGATGGTGACCCGCCCGTTCTCCCGCAGGTGGGCCAGGGTCTCCGCGCCGCTGCCGTGGTAGTCCAGCCAGGCCACGGTCAGCGGGTCGACGACGAGGAAGGTGCCGCGCATCCCCTTGGGCGAGACGTTGACGTGCCCGTCCGGCCCGGACGGGGCGGAGGCCACGAAGAACACCCCCTGCGCCTCGATGAAGTCCCGCAGCCGCCCGCCGATCTCCGGATACACCTTTCCCATGCCGGCCATCCTCGCACCCGTCGCCGAAGAGTGGGACGACCGTTCCCGTCAACTGGGACGGGCGGCCCGGACCAGGGCGGTGACCGGGCGCGGGTCGGCCTCGTTCTCGGGATGCCACTGCACCCCGAGCAGGAAGCGTCGGCGCGGATCCTCGACCGCCTCGACGACCCCGTCGTCCGCCCAGCCGGTGGCGACCAGCCGCCCCGGGTCGGCGACGCCCTGGTGGTGGTAGGAGTTGACCCGGTCCACCCCGGCCATCACCGCCCCGGCCAGGCTGCCCGGCGCGAACCGGACCGGATGCGCGCCGTACCGACCCGGGGCCGGGCGGTGCCGGTCGTGGCCGACCACGTCCGGCAGGTGCTGGTGCAGCGCCCCGCCGTGGGCGACCACCAACAGCTGCAGGCCCCGACAGATCCCCAGCACCGGCAGGTCGGCGGCGAGGGCACCGGCGAGCAGCGCCAGCTCGCCGGCGTCCCGGTCCGGCCGGGGCTCGGTACGCGGGTCGGGCGGCTGGTCGTACCGCTCCGGGGCGACGTCGGCGCCGCCGGCCAGGACCAGCCCGTCGAGCACCCGGACCACGTCGGCGTCCACGTCGTCCGGGGCAGCACCACGGCGCGGCCGCCGGCCGCGCTGACCGCCCGGACGTACGCCTGCGGCACCAGGGTCGCCGGCACGTCCCGCCACACCGCCCACGCGGCGGGCTCCACGTACGCGCTGATCCCGATCAGCGGGCGGCTCACCGGGCCGGCACCGTTCGCGACTGCCGGGCTCGCAAACCCGGCTCACTCCTCGCGCTCACAGGGCCACCTCCGTTCACGACTGCGGGGCTCGCAAACCCGGCTCACTCCTCGCGCTCACAGGGGGGTGACGTACGCGCCGGTGATGCCGCCGTCCACCACGAACTGCGCGGCGGTCATGAACGACGCGTCGTCGCTGGCCAGGAAGGCGACCGCGGCGGCGATCTCCTCCGGGGCGCCGAACCGCCCCATCGGCACGTGCACCAGCCGGCGGGCGGCCCGCTCCGGGTCGGCGGCGAAGAGCTCCAGCAGCAGCGGGGTGGCGACCGGGCCGGGGCAGAGCGCGTTGACCCGGATCCCCTCCCGGGCGAACTGCACGCCCAACTCCCGGGTCATCGCCAGCACCCCGCCCTTGCTCGCGGTGTACGCGATCTGCGAGGTGGCCGCCCCCATCAGCGCGACGAAGGAGGCGGTGTTGATGATCGAACCCTTGCCCTGCCGGCGCATGTGCGGGATGACGTACTTGCAGCAGAGGTAGACGCTGGTGGTGTTGACCCGCAGCACCCGCTCCCAGGCGTCCAGGCCGGTCTCCAGGATGGAGTCGTCGTCGGGCGGGGAGATGCCCGCGTTGTTGAACGCCACGTCGACCCGGCCGTGCCGCTGCGCCACGCCGTCGAAGAGTTCCCGGACGGACGCCTCGTCGGCCACGTCGCAGGCGACGAACTCGCCGCCGACCTCGTCGGCCGCCCGCTTGCCGGCCTCGGCGTCGATGTCGACGCAGACCACCCGCGCGCCCTCGACGGCGAAGCGGCGCACAGTGGCCAGCCCGATCCCGCTGCCCGCCCCGGTCACCACGGCCACCCGGTCCTGAAGTCGTCCCTGCACGCTGGTCACTCCTCTGTGCTGATGAACACGTTCTTGACGTCGGTGAAGGCGTGCAGCGCGTCCGGGCCCAGCTCACGGCCGAGGCCGGAGCGCTTCATCCCGCCGAACGGGGTCCAGTACCGCACCGAGGAGTGCGAGTTGACGCTCAGGTTGCCCGACTCGACGGCGCGGGCCACCCGCAGCGCCCGGCCGACGTCCCGGGTCCAGACCGACCCGGACAGGCCGTACTCGGTGTCGTTGGCCAGCCGCACGGCGTCGGCCTCGTCGTCGAACGGGAGCACCGACACCACCGGCCCGAAGACCTCCTCCCGCCAGTGCCGGTCGGCCGGCGACTCGGCGAGCAGCACCGTCGGGGCATGCCAGTAGCCGGGGCCGTCGGGGCACGAGCCGGTGAAGGCGACCTTCGCGCCGTCGACGTACCCGGCGACCCGGTCCCGGTGCGCGGCCGAGATCAGCGGCCCCATCTCGGTGCTCTCGGCGGCCGGGTCGGCCACCCGGAAGGCGCGCACGGCCGGCTCGAGGAGTTCGAGGAAACGGTCGTACACGCTGCGCTGGACCAGGATCCGGGAGCGGGCGCAGCAGTCCTGGCCGGCGTTGTCGAAGACCGCGTACGGCGCGGTGGCCGCCGCCTTCGCCAGGTCCGCGTCGGCGAAGACCAGGTTGGCGCTCTTGCCGCCCAGCTCCAGCGTCACCCGCTTCACCTGCTCGGCGCAGCCGGCCATGATCCGGGTGCCGACCTCGGTG
The DNA here is from genome assembly GCF_900091515.1 of Micromonospora purpureochromogenes. NCBI lineage: Bacteria > Bacillati > Actinomycetota > Actinomycetes > Micromonosporales > Micromonosporaceae > Micromonospora > Micromonospora purpureochromogenes. Next base: position 5,609,257 of record NZ_LT607410.1, read on the forward strand.
GAGCCGGTGAAGCAGACCTTGCGGACGGCCGGGTGGGTGACGAATCGCTCCCCCACCACGCCGCCCTGCCCCGGCAGGACGGTGAACACCCCCTCCGGCAGGCCCGCCTCGACCGCCAGCACGCCGAGCCGCAGCGCGGTCAACGGGGTCAGCTCGGCGGGCTTGAGCACCACCGTGTTGCCGGCGGCGAGCGCCGGGGCGAAGCCCCAGCCGGCGATCGGCATCGGGAAGTTCCACGGCACGATCACCCCGACCACGCCGAGCGGTTCGTGGAAGGTGACGTCCAGCCCGCCCGGCACCGGGATCTGCCGGCCGGTCAACCGCTCCGGGGCGCCGGCGTAGTAGTCGAGCACGTCCCGGACGTTGCCCGCCTCCCAGCGGGCGTTGCCGATGGTGTGCCCGGCGTTGTGCACCTCCAGCCGGGCCAGCTCCTCCAGGTGCGCGTCCACCACGGCGGCGAACCGGCGCAGCAGCCGCGCCCGGTCGCCCGGCGCCACGCCCCGCCACCGCTCGTACGCCCGCGCGGCCCGCGCGATCGCCGCGTCCACCTCCGCCGGCGAGCTGGCCGGCACCTTTCGCAGGATCTCCCCGGTCGCCGGGTTCCGCACGTCGGTCACCCGTCCCACCCTGCCCTCTCCACGGTGTCCGCGCAGCTGTCGTCCCGGCGCGTCGCGCCCGTCCCGCGCCGGCCCGACGGGCGGCCGAGGCGGGCGGCCTCAGAGTCGTTCGAAGCCACGGACGAGTTCCCAGTCCGTCACGGCGGCGTCGAAGGCGGCCAGTTCGACCTTCGCCTGGTTGGCGTAGTGGGCCACCACCTCGTCGCCGAAGGCGTCCTTCGCCACGGCGGAGGACTCCCACCGGGTGAGGGCGTCGCGGAGGGTGGCGGGGACCCGCTCGGCGGCCGGGTCGTCGTACGCGTTGCCGCGGCACTCCTCGCCCAGCTCCAGCTCCCGTTCGATGCCGTGCACCGCCCCGGCCACCAGGGCGGCGATCGCCAGGTACGGGTTGACGTCCGCGCCGGGTACCCGGTTCTCCACCCGCATCCCCTGCCCGTGCCCCACCAGGCGCAGCGCGCAGGTGCGGTTGTCGGTGCCCCAGCGCAGCGCGGTCGGGGCGAACGAGCCGGGCTGGTAGCGCTTGTAGGAGTTGACGTTCGGGGCGAAGAAGAGGCTCAGCTCGCGCATGGTGTCGAGCAGCCCGGCCAGCACCCGCTGCCCGGTCACCGACAGGTGGGCGGGCCCGTCACCGAGCATCGCCGAGCGGCCGTCGACGTCGCGCAGCGAGAAGTGGATGTGGCAGGAGTTGCCCTCGCGGGCGTTCGGCTTGGCCATGAAGGTGATCGACATGCCCTCCTGGGCGGCGATCTCCTTGGCCCCGTTCTTGTAGATGACGTGGTGGTCGGCGCAGGCCACGGCCTCGTCGTACCGGAAGGCGATCTCGTGCTGGCCGAGGTTGCACTCGCCCTTGGCGCTCTCCGGGGTCAGCCCCGCGCCGGCCATCTCGGTGCGGATGCGGCGCAGCAGCGGCTCGACCCGGGCGGTGCCGAGCAGGGAGTAGTCCACGTTGTACTGGTTGGCCGGGGTCAGCTCGCGGTAGCCGCGCCGCCAGGCGTCCTCGTACGAGTCGCGGAAGAGCACGAACTCCAGCTCGGTGCCGGCGTACGCGGTCAGCCCGTGCGCGGCCAGCCGGTCGAGCTGGCGGCGCAGGATCTGCCGGGGCGAGGCGACCACCGGCCCGCCGCCGTCCAACCACTCCAGATCGGCCAGCAGCATCGCCGTGCCCGGCTGCCAGGGCACCCGGCGCAGGGTGGCCAGGTCCGGCCGCATGGCGAAGTCGCCGTAGCCGCGTTCCCAGCTCGACATGGCGTACCCGTCGACGGTGTTCATGTCGACGTCGACCGCGAGCAGGTAGTTGCAGCCCTCGCTGCCGTGCCGGACCACCTCGTCCAGGAAGAACGGGGCGTGGAACCGCTTGCCCTGCAATCGGCCCTGCATGTCGGTCAGGGCCAGCACCACCGTGTCGATCTCGCCGCCCCGGATGGCGACCCGCAGTTCTTCGAGCGTGAGCGGAGCTTTCCTCATCGGCGAGCCTCCATCACCAAGGTCTACCGGCCTAGCGGATCACCGTCAATGCCCCGGGCCGGCCCCCCGGCAAACCAGGTCGACCGGCCGGCCTCGTCCCCCGGCGGCCAGGTGCCCGACGCGGTGGCATCGGTGGACACACCTGCTACCCACCCGACGAGGGTGACCCGCAACTATTCCCAGGTCAGGGGCGTTCTGGTCAGCAGCGGGCCTCATCATCCAGGCCCACCGGCAAACCGGCAATGCCCCGGCGCGGTCGGGGACGAAACCGAGGAGTTCAGATGCGTCGGATCGTCGCCGCCGTCGCCGCCGTGCTCGCCGTCGGGCTGGGCACCACGGACGCCCGGGCGGATCGGCAGCCGCCGGTCGGGACCGGACGGCCGCCGGTCCCGGCCGGCTTCGATTTCACGAACCCGCAGGTGGTCGCCGACGGCCTGGAGGCGCCCTGGGGGCTCGACTTCCTGCCCGACGGCAGCGCGCTGGTGGCCCAGCGCAACCTGGGCACCGTCGTGCGGGTCCGGCCCGGTGCCCCGCCACGTCAGGTCGCCCGGATCCCCGGCGTGGTCGCCGGTGGGGAGGCGGGCCTGCTCGGGCTGGCCGTCTCCCCCACGTTCCGGCGGGACCGGCTGGTCTACGTCTGCTACACCACCGCCTCCGACATCCGGATCGCGCGGTTCCGGCTCCACGCGCCACAGTCCCTCCAGGTGATCCTCAGCGGTATCAGCCGGGCGGCCGCCCATGACGGCGGCCGGATCGCGTTCGGCCCCGACGGCATGCTCTACGCCGGCATCGGTGACGCCGTCGTCCCCGCCAACGCGCAGAACCTGGCCAGCCGGAACGGCAAGATCCTGCGGATGCGGCCGGACGGCGGGGTGCCGGCCGACAACCCGTTCCCCGGTTCGCTGGTCTACAGCTACGGTCACCGCAACGTGCAGGGTCTCGCCTGGGACCGGCGGGGGCGGCTGTTCGCCACCGAGTTCGGCCAGAGCACCTGGGACGAGGTGAACCGGATCGTGCCGGGCGGCAACTACGGCTGGCCGGTCGTCGAGGGCAGCAGCGGCGATCCCCGGTTCCGCGACCCGGTCGTCGTCTGGTCACCCGCGGAGGCGTCACCGAGTGGGGCGACCTTCGCCGCCGGCACGCTGTTCGTCGCGGCGCTGCGGGGGGCGCGACTCTGGGCCCTACCCGTTGACGCCGCCGGTCAGGTCGGCACGCCGACCGCCGTGTTGCGGGGGACCTACGGCCGCCTGCGTACCGTCGAGGTGGCCCCGGACGGCGCGCTCTGGGTGACCACCAGCAACCGGGACGGCCGGGGCAGCCCGGCGGCGGACGACGACCGCGTCCTCCGCTTCCCGGCCGGGGCGCGGCAGCCGCAACCCCCGGCGCTCCTCGTCGGCGCCGGGTGACCCGGCGCCGACGAGGGGGCGGGTCAGGCCGGCTCGTCGGCCCGCGCGACGTCGGTGGCCGCTCGCGGCGCCGGCAGGTCGACGGTACGGCGGGGGCCGGTGAACCACTTCCGGGCCGAGGCGTACCACCAGACGGCGACCAGCAGCAGCAACCCGCCCACGGCGAGCGGCGCGTAGTTCACCGCCGACCAGCTGAAGTCGGCGTTGCCCGGCACCCCGGCGGGGACGATCGGCAGCACGAAGTAGACCGAGATGACGGCGATCTCGATCACCGCGATCCAGCCGAGCAGCTTGTACTTCGGGCCGAGCGTCCACGGCCCGGGCTGGAACCGGTCCCCCATCCGCAGCCGCAGCGCGATCGGGATGACGAACGACAGGTAGAGCCCGATCACCGCCACCGAGACCACGGCGTAGAAGGCGATCGGGATGCCGGACGGGCTCTCGTAGAGGGCGGGCAGGGTGAGCACCAGCCCGGCCAGGGTGGCGCCGATGATCGCGTTGACCGGGGTGCCGTTGCGGTCCACCTTCGACCAGAGCCGCCAGCCGGGCACCGCGCGGTCCCGGCTGAACGCGTACGTCATCCGGCTCATCGAGGTCACGCAGCTCATCCCGCAGAAGAACTGGCCGATGGTGGAGATGATGATGACGGCCTTGAAGAAGAACGGCGTCAGCGCGGTCTCGAAGATCGCCCCGGAGAAGCCGCCGGCCTCGTTGATCGCGTCGACGTCGGTGGCGGCGAAGAGGAAGGCCAGCAGCAGGATCCAGCCGCCGACCGCCGAATAGAAGATCGACCGCCAGAGTCCCTTGGCGGCGGCCTGGGACGCGCCCCGGGTCTCCTCGGAGACGTGCGCGCAGGCGTCGAAGCCGGTGATCGTGTACTGGGTGAGCAGGAAGCCCAGCGGCAGCACGTAGAACCAGAACGTCAGCCCGCCGGTGTCGCCGTCGCCGAAGCCGGAGTTGTTGAACCGCTCGGTGAAGACGAACCGGAAGCTCTGGTGGTCGTCCGGCACCAGCAGCAGGATCGCCACCACGGCCGCCGCGCCGGCCACGTGCCACCAGACCGAGACGTTCTGGAGTACGTCGATGATCCGGTGCCCGAAGATGTTGATCAGCCCGTGCAGCACCAGGATGACCACGAACAGCAGGAACGCCTGGCGCAGCGTTCCCGCCCAGCCGTCGAAGAGCGCCGACAGGGTCAGGTTGAGGAAGGTCGCGCAGCCGTAGTCCACCGAGGCGGTGACGGCGACCAGCCCGATCAGGTTGAGCCAGCCGGTGAACCAGCCGTGCACCGGGCGGCCCATCTTCGCCGCCCACCAGTAGATGCCGCCCGCAGTCGGGTACGCCGAGACCAGCTCGGCCAGGCAGAAGCCGATGATCAGGATGAACAGCGAGATCAGCGGCCAGCCCCAGGAGATGGCGACCGGGCCGCCGTTGTTCCACGCCTGGCCGAAGGTGGTGAAGCAGCCGGCCAGGATCGAGATGATCGAGAACGAGATGGCGAAGTTGGAGAAGCCGCTCCACTTGCGGCGCAACTCCTGCTGATAACCGAGTTCGGCGAGCCGTCGGGCGTCGTCGTCCATCGGTTGCTCGGCGGTCGGCGAGGGCGTCGTGGCCACTGCACACCTCCCTGAGGTGATCCCCGGTACGAGTGCGCCCGAGTCTCGTCCGGTGGATCACCGCGGTCAATCCGTCGCAAGTCCCGAACTCGCAAATTGCGTTGCCGGGCGGGGTGGCCCGGCGGCATGCTTGAGCCCGCGACCAGGCCCGATCGCGACGGGCCCACCCCGGGCGCTCGGCAACGCCCGGTCCGCGGCGGCGCGGGGCACCCACCTCTCTCTCACGTACGGCGTGCTCCGCCGTGCCCGACGGGTGCCCCGCGCCGCCGTCCCTCCGCGGGCGGGCCGGCGAGAAGAACCCCGGTGTCGGTGCTGGACAGCTAATCGGGTGGCAGCACACCGCCCAACCGCCCTACCGTGCCAGCCGTGCCCATCCATGATGACGAGATCCGGGCCACCGTCGGGCAGGTGCGCCGCCTGGTGGCGGCCCAGTGCCCGCAGTGGGCCGACCTTCCCGTGACACCCCTGGCAGACGAGTTCGAGGGCACCGACCACGTGCTCTTTCGGATCGGCAACGAACTCGTCGCCCGGATGCCCAAGATTGCCTGGGCGGTCGACCAGGCCGATTCTGATGCGCGGTGGCTGCCCTTGCTGGCGTCCCACCTGCCGGTCCGGATTCCCGTTCCGCTTCACGTGGGCGAGCCGGGCGCGGGGTACCCGTGGCGGTGGACCGTGGTGCCGTGGGTCGTGGGGAGCACCCCTCCCAGGCTTGGCTGCGACGACGTACTCCTGGCCCGCGATGTGGCAGCCTTCGTTCGCGCCCTGCACGCGGTGGATCCGGCCGGAGGCCCGGTCAAGCCACCGGGTTCCCGCGGGGCCGCCCTGCTCCACGCCGATGAAGGCGTCCGCCGGGTGCTGCCCCGGCTCGCCGAGCATGACGACGGCTTCGATGTGACCGCGGCCGAGGCGGCCTGGGACGCCTGCCTGGCTGCTCCTGAGTGGGACCGGGACCCGGTCTGGATCCACGGTGATCTGCAACCGGGCAACCTGATCACCGACCGCGGCCGACTGGCCGCGGTCATCGACTTCGGCGCACTCGGCGTCGGCGACCCGGCGCCGGACGTGGCTCCGGCGCTATGGACCTTCACCGGCGCGGCCCGGGGAGCCTTCCGAGAGGCAATCGAGTACGACGACGCCACCTGGCGCCGCGCCTGCGGCTGGGCCCTCGCACCGTCGCTGACCGGCATCGACTACTACCGGCACACCTTCCCGCGAATGGCCGAGCACGGTCGCCGAACGGTGCGCGCAGTGCTCGCCGAACTGGCGTGAGTGCCACTGCCCGCCGACTGGCTACGCGCGCTCAGCGCACCCGCACTTCGAGGTTTGACCCGGTCAGCGGGCCAGGTCGGCGATGAGGCTGACGGAACCCGCGACGATCACCACACCGAACACGTAGGACAGAAAGGCATGGGTCAGCACGGTGCCCCGGATCCGCGGATCGCCGATGGACGTGTCCGACACCTGATAGGTCATGCCGATCGTGAAGGCGACGTAGGCCAGGTCGCGGTAGGTGGGCCGCCCTTGCGCGGACTCGCCACCGAAGCCGATCCCTCCGGTCGTCGATCGGAATTGCAGGTCGGCGTAACGCAGGGTGAAGACCGTGTTGACAACGGTCCACGACAACAGGACGGTCAGCATTGCGACGCCGACGAGCAGCACCCGTGTTGAGCCGCTCTGCCGGCCGGCGAGGCTGAGCGCAAGGCCGACACCCAGCAGACTGGTGACACCCGCTCCTACCAGCAGCACTGCGGCGGTTACCCGCGTCTCGTCCTCACGCATGGCGAGCGTCTCGGTGTGGGAACTGTCCGCCCTCATGATGACCGGCCAGATGGTGATGAGGAAGGCGACCGCGGCGGCGTCCCAGCCCCCCACCGCGGCCAACTTCCACGTCATGAACGGCAGGAGCGCCAGAGCGACGATGAGCCCGATGGAGGCGACGATGACGGCTCGCCGCAGGGCTGGGGCGTGCCAGCCCAGGCATCGGTGATACCACGTCTCTCGGGGCATGCCGGTCATCGTCCGAGTGTCTCCCACCGGATCGCATGACGTGCCCATAGCAGCCCAAAGCGAGCGCGTCGGTCACCTGGATCGCCTGGCCACCTGGGGGCAGCGGCCACCCGCCAACGGTCGTTGCGCGCTGATCGTTGCTGGTCCGGTTGTCCCAACCAGCGGTGTTCGCCGAGGGCCGGACTATGGTTTTCGCATGGTGGTCCAACCGTCCGTTGCCGTCGCTGCCGCCTTCCTCGCAGACGGACCTGCCGAGGACGTCGACCTCAGCCTGTTCGGACAGTTCGCCGGATCCTGGGTACTGGACTGTACGGAGTACGGCCTCGACGGGTCCTCGACTGTTCGCCGCGGCGAGTGGCACTTCGGGTACGCGTTGGGCGGGCGGGCGACCACCGATGTCTGGATCCTGCCCGGGGTCGAACACGGTGTCAGCCTGCGGTTTCCCGATCCCGCGGCCGGCGCGGGCGTATGGCGCTCGACGTGGGTGGGACCGGGCCGGCGTCGCACGCACATGTTCCTGGCCTCCCGCGTCGAAGGGCAGATCGTGCTCGACGGCGACGATCTGCGCTGGACCTTCTCCGACATCGAGGTTGATGCATTCCGCTGGAGTAACCAGGCGCAGCAGCCCGACGGCACGTGGCGGCTGCAGCAGACGTTCCGGGTCTGGCGGCAGAGCTGACTCCCCTCTCGGCGTCGCTCCGGGTTACGACTCGGACCGGGACCCATCCGGATCTGACGATGAGCGTGTACCGGCCGGGGCCGGCTCCCGCCACTCATCTGGCCGGCTCTGGCCTACCCTCGCCCCTCGATTCGCCGCAATGGATACCGGGGTTTCGTCTGCCTTGATCTTCCGCTCAGGTAGCTGGGGTCAGCGGCTGGGGACGAGCGGCTACCACGGCACTGGGCCGTCGTCGCTGGACAGCGTGCCGGTCGGCCCGTCCGCGGGCAGGGTGGCCAGGTGTACCGCGATCGCTGCGCCCTGCGCGGCTGTCCGGTCGACCGTCAGGCCGAGCGGGCGGGTGAAATCGGTGTCGCACAGGCCCGGGTCTGCCGCGTTGACCAGGATGGCGGTGCCTCGCAGTTCCTTGGCGTATTGGATGGTCAGCGAGTTGAGCGCGGATTTGGCCGCCGGGTAGGAGGCCATGGCCGGCATCCCGGCGAGGTAGTGGGCTTGGTCGCTCATCCGGGTCAGCGAGCCGACGCTGCTGCTGACGTTGACGATCCGGCCGGCCGGCGAGCGGAGCAGCAGCGGGAGCATCGCGTTGGTGACCCGGATGACGCCGAAGACGTTGGTGTCGAACACCGCGGCCAAGTCCGCCAGGCCGGCACCGCTGGGGAGCACGCCGAGCCGCCCGCTGATGCCGGCGTTGTTGACTAGGACGTCGAGGTGACTGAACCGCTGGCCGATCAGGTCCGCCGCCGCGTCGACGGTCGATTGGTCGGTAACGTCCAGCGCCAACGGGTGGGCGCGCGGGCCAATTTCCGCGGCGACCTCGGCGCAGCGGGCGAGGTCGCGGCCGCTGACCAGGACGGTGTTCCCCGAAGCGGCGAGTTGTTCGGCGATGGCGCGGCCGATGCCGCGGTTGGCTCCGGTGACAAGTGCGATCATGCTGCCAGCACAACACCGGTCGCGGCGGGGACCAACACCAATCCACACACCGCACCGATACCCTGCAGGTATGGATCGTGGAAGCGGTGCGGACCGCATCGAGACGCGGGAACTGGCGTACTTCGTCGCAGTCGCCGAGACCTGCCACTTCGGCCGGGCGGCGCAGCGGCTCGGCATCGCGCAACCGCCACTGTCACGGGCGATCAGCCGGCTCGAACGGCGGCTCGGGGTCGTGCTACTGGAGCGCACCAGCCGCCGGGTGGCGCTCACCGTGGCTGGCGAAGTGCTGCTCGCCGAGGGGCGTCGGGCACTCGACACGATCGACACCGCAGTCGCGCGGGCCCGAACGGCGGCGCGGCCTCGGCTGCGGCTTGCGCTCAAGCCTGGCGGCGACGGCGGCCTGCTGGCGCCGATCCTTGCGGCGTACCGCGACGAACCGTGCGCCGTCGAGGTTGAGCTGGTGCCCTGCGCCGCCGATGAACAGACGGGTCTGCTGCGGCGCGGCGCGGCGGACGCGGCCCTTGTCCAGGGTCACCAGCCGGACCTGGACCAACTGGACAGCGAGGTGCTTCTAGTAGAGCCGCAGGTAGTCGCGCTGGCCGGCGACCACCCGCTGGCCGGCGCTGCGACACTGCGGCTGGCCGACGTAGCCGCCAACCTGCTTCCCGCCACCCGCGTCGCCCTCGACCCGGCCGCGGCACTGCAACTCGTCGCGCTCGGCCGTGCCACCGTCCTGGTGCCGGCCTCGCTACAGGGCCAGCTGCGACGCGACGTGGTGTGCGTGCCCGTGCAGGACGCGGCGCCGAGCCGGCTGCTGCTCGCCTGGCCGGCACAGCAACGCTCACCGGCACTCGCCGCCTTCGTCCGCATCGCGCTCAGCTCGGGGCATCGGTCAATACCTGCCCCCGGCGGTATCGCCGACGCTTGATCACATATCCGGATCTGCCGCAGACCGAGCGGTTGAGGTGCGCGGCTGGATCCCCGGGCGTCGCCCACTCGTACGGCGTCTGGCGGCCACCGTGGATGGCGCTGGCGATTCTCAGAGGCCCGTGGTCGTGGACGACGCTCGCCGCAACCGGCACGTGCACGAGGAGTCCGACATGCCAGGTCGACGTCGAGACCGTCCTGAGCATCGAGGTCCTGCCCCCGACGGTCCGCCGAGCGACCGGCGCGCCGGCACCCCGGCGAGTCGGGCTGGCCCTCAGGCAGAGGCCGCGGCAACAGCGCAGCGGTAGCCTGCCGTCATGGCCAGCGCTGAACTGGATGAGTTGATCGTCGCGGACGCCGACGCGCTGCGCGCGTGGTTGTCGGCCAACCACGCCACGTCGCCCGGCGTCTGGCTCGCCCTGACCAAGAAGGGCGGCACAGTCACAACGCTGACCTGGCAGCAGGCGGTCGACGAGGCCCTGTGTTTCGGCTGGATCGACGGGCAAACCCGCAAACGGGATCAGGAAACCTCCTGGATCCGGTTCACCCCTCGCAGGCCCCGCAGTTCCTGGTCACAACGCAACGTCGCCCACGTGGCCCGGCTGGAGGCGCAGGGGCGAATGCTGCCCCCAGGCCGCGCCGCGGTGGAAGCCGCGAAGGCGGACGGGCGATGGGCGGCCGCCTACGCCCCGCCGTCGGAAGCCGAGGTGCCGGCCGACCTCCTCGCCTCCATCGCTGCCGACCCCGCCGCCCAGGCCATGTTCGACGTACTCACCAAAACCAACCGGTTCGCTCTCATCCACCGCGTCAATGCCGTCAAACGGGCGCAGACCCGCGAGCGGAAGATCAGCGAGTTCGTTGCCATGCTGGCCCGTCACGAGACGATTCACCCGCAGAAGGATAAGCCTCCGAACTCGCCGTAACCGGCATCTTCATGATCATGTGCACTCACTTGCCGCGCAGCGCTCGTCCCGCAAGGCAACCAGCTCACGGGTGCACGCATCCGGACGTGCCGAAGAGCGGATGCTGAACTCACCGAGTGTGCCGACGGGACCGGGCGGCTATCCGAAGCGGTCAGCCAGCTTCGTCAGCTTGCTGACGTACGCCGGCCAGTCATAGTCGTCGGGGATGTTGGTGTTCTCCCGCCGCAGGCCGATCGCCGTGTCGTGCTGCTCGCGCATGATGTCGGCGTGACCGGCGTGACGAGCGAGGTCGCAGGTCACGTGGACGATGATCCTTTGCAGCGTCACGGCCTGTGCACCTGGCCGCCACCACGGCACCCGCCCCGGAGCCTCGAGCGGTAGTTGTTCGATCGTCTGATCCGCGAACACCCCGACACGGCGATACAGGTCGATCAGCCCATCCTTCGTCTCCTCCTCTCGCGCGTACCAGTCTGCCTGCGGGTCCTCCTCGAACGCCTGCATGGGGACCAGTTCCTCAGGCGTCGGGAATTCGCGTCCGAAGGTAGGCCCGAAGTAGCCGGCTTCGACATTGAGGCAATGCTTGAGGACTCCCAGCAGGTTGTTGCCGGTCGCGGTGCGAGGCAGTCTGGCTTCGCGTTCGCTCAGCCCGTCGAGCTTCCAGATCAGGTCTTCGCGAGTCGCCTGGAGGTAGTGGTGCAGCGCAGCCTTCGCATCGCCCAAGTCAGCCATGCCCGCCAGTCTTCCTTATGCGCCGAGCCATCGTGCGAGGTGTCGTCTGCAAGATCAGCGCGCGGCTGGGGCGGTCGGCATCCTCCTCTGCCGCTGGTCGAGCGCGCCGGGCGCCGGCGGGCCGGTCACCATTCGGGCCACGCATCGAGCCCGCCGAGAACGGTGATCCGCATGGCGTCGGCCTGACCGGTGCCCACCGCCCGGACCGGCCGCTGGCTCAGGCGAACAGCAGGCCGGCGACCCAGAGGGCGGCGACGACCAGCCCGGCCAGGAACTCCACCATCATCGACAGCCCGGCCGCCTTGAGCGCCTGCACGGTCGCCGGCCAGGCGAGCTGGTTGCTGCCCAGTCGCAGCCGCTCGGCGCCGAACACCCCGCCGACGAAGCCGAGCACCAGCCCCACCACCGGGATCACGAAGAACCCCACCAGGCCGAGCAGGCCGCCGGCGAGCAGCGACGAGGTGGGTACCCCGGTCCGTTTCAGGTTCCGCCCCGGCCAGGCGTACTTGACGACGGTCCCGCCGGCGGCGACCAGGGTGGCCGCGGCGAGCACCGCCCACCGGCCCGGGCCCGCGCCGCCGAAGAGCGCCCAGACCAGCACGCCGCCCCAGCACAGCGGCAGCGCCGGCAGCCCGGGCACCACCACGCCGGCCAGTCCGGCCAGGATGGCCAGCGCGGCCACCACCGACACGGCCGCCTGTGAATCGGTCAGGCCCACGCCGCCTCCGCCCGTCGCCCACGGCCCCCGGTGGGACCACCACCCGGGTACGCCCCGCCGCGCCCGACCCGACCGCTCACGCCGCCGCCTCCCCGCCGCGCAGCCGGGCGGTGATCTCCTCCGCCGGCATCGGCGGGCCGAACCAGCGCCCCTGACCGGTGTCGCAGCGCAGCGCCCGCAGCCGTTCGGCCTGGGCGCCGGTCTCCACGGCCTCGGCGGTCACCGACAGCTCCAGCGCGTGCGCGAGCCGGACCAGGGCGTCCACGATGCGCTCGTCCCGATGGTCGACGGGGGCGTCCGGTTCCTCGGCCCGGATCCCCTCGACGAACGGGCCGGCCAGCTTCAGGCAGTGGATCGGCAGCCGCCGCAGGTACGCCAGGTTGGAGTATCCGGTGCCGAAGTCGTCGATGGCGAGCCGGACGCCCAGCCCGGCGAGCCGGCGCAGCGAGCGCAGCGGCTCGCCCGCGGTGCCCATCACCGCGCTCTCGGTCAACTCCAGCTGCAACAGCTCCGCCGGCAGGCCCGTCCGGCTCAGCGCGTCCGCCACAGTGTCCACGATGGCCGGCTCGTCGGCCTGCCGGGCGGCCAGGTTGACGCTGACCACCAGCGGCTGCGCGGGGAACTCACGGTGCCAGGCCCGGGCGTCGCGGCAGGCCTGCCCCAGCACCCACTCGCCGAGCCGGACGATCAGGCCGGTCTCCTCGGCCAGCCCGATGAACCGGTCCGGCCCGACCAGGCCCAGCTCCGGGTGTCGCCAGCGGACCAGCGCCTCCACCGCCAGCATCTCCCCGTCCAGCAGCGAGACGATCGGCTGGTAGTGGACCACGAACTCGTCCCGGTCCAGGGCGGCCGGCAGCCCGGCGGCGAGCGCCGACCGGGCGATGTCGGCGGCGCTGCGCTCCGGGTCGTACACCGCCCAGCGGCCCCGGCCCTCCGCCTTCGCCCAGTACAGGGTGGTGTCGGCGGCCTTCATCAGCTCGGAGGCGCTGGTCTCCGCGGCCGGGCACTCCACCACGCCGACGCTGGCGGAGACCGCGAGCTGCTGGTCGCCGACCAGCACCGGGGCGGAGACGGCGGCCAGGGCCAGCTCGGCGACGCCGACGGCGTCGTCCAGCCCGTCGCCGCCGTCGACCAGGATGACGAACTCGTCGCCGCCCATTCGGGCGACCAGGTGACCCTGCCCGGCCACGCAGTCGGCCAGCCGGCGGGCGATGGTGATCAGCAGCCGGTCGCCGAGGTCGTGGCCGAGGCTGTCGTTGACCGCCTTGAAGCCGTCCAGGTCCAGGAAGCAGACGGCGATCCGCTGCTCCGGACCGGCCCGCTCGAAGCACCGCCCCAGGGTCTCGAAGAACAGCGTCCGGTTGGGCAGGCCGGTCAGCGGGTCGTGCAGGGCCTGGAACCGCAGTCGCTGCTGGAGTTCGTACCGCTCGGTGATGTCCTCGATCATCGCCACCGTGAACCGGGGGCGTCCGTCGTCGTGCCGGATCAGCGAGACCGCCAGGTCGGTCCAGACGACGGTGCCGTCCTTGCGGTGGTAGCGCTTCTCCACCCGGGCGTGGTCGTGCTTGCCCTCGATCAGCTCCTGGTACAGCTCCCACATGCCGGCGGCGTCGTCGGCGTGGAACAGCGACGCCACGTTGATCTGGCGCAGCTCGTCGACGGTGTAGCCCAGCATGTCGGCGAAGGACTGGTTGACCTCGATGATCTGCCCGTCGATGCCGGCGATGCCGATCCCGATCGCCGCGCCGGTGAAGACCGCGCGGAAGCGGGCCTCGCTGTCGCGCAGCGCCCGCTCCACCGCGTCGCGGGCCTGCCAGGCCGAGCGGGCGATGCGTTCCTGCTGGCTGAAGGTCCGGTTGCGCAGGGCGCGGGCGAAGCCGGCCGCGAGCGCCCCCTGCAACGCCGCCACCCGGTCGGCGGCGTCGGCGGGGTGGACCCGGTCCGGCAGCACCTGTGCCAGGAACCGGTGACCGAGGGCGTGCACCGACCAGTCCAGCACCCGGGGCTCGGTGAGGTGCGCCTCCACCAGCGCCCGGCCCACGTCCTCCGCCGGGGTGGCGGAGAACTGCCGGGCCAGCACGGCCTGGCCCAGCCGTACGGTGTGGACGAGCAGCAGCCGCTCGGTCTCCTCCGCGCTCAGCGGCACGAAACCGAGCCGGCGCACCGCCCGGGCCCAGTCGGCGGCGTACCGCTGGGCGCCGGGGCGGCTGAGAGCGTCCCCGCCGGAATCCGGGACGGCGGCCATGTCGGGCTCAGCCGGCGGCGCGGTCGTACCGGGCGACGCCGCCGAAGGCGCCGAACCGCTCCGGGTGCTCGTCCACGTCGGAGGGTGAGTCCGGCCGCCACAGCGGCATGTGCACCACGCCCGGCTCCAGGATCGTCCAGTCGCCGAAGAAGCCGGTGATCTCGGCCCGGGAGCGCAGCGTGATCTCGGTGGCGGTACGCGCCGACAGCCGCTGCGCGTCGAGCATCTCCTGCGGCTGGTCCTCGAAGGTCGAGTGGGAGACGACCAGGAAGCTGCCGGGCACCGCGGCGGCCCGCAGGGCGGCGAGGATGTCGGCCGGGCGGTCGACGTCGGGGATGAAGTGCACCACCCCGGCGAGCAGGATGCCGACCGGGCGGCTGAAGTCGATCAGGCCGCTGGCCCGGGCCTCGTCCAGGATCAGCTTGGGCTCCCGCAGGTCGGCGCGGATCGCGGTGGCCCGGTCGTTGCCGGCGAGCAGCTCCAGGCTGTGCGCCACGGCCACCGGATCGATGTCGACGTAGACGATCCGGGCCTGCGGGTTGACGGCCTGCGCCACCTCGTGCACGTTGCCGACGGTGGGGATGCCCGAGCCGATGTCGAGGAACTGGTCGATGCCGGCGTCGAGCAGCACCCGGACGGCCCGGCGCAGGAACTCCCGCCCGGAGCGCATGGTGGCCGCCAGGTTCGGCGTCATGCTGGCTATCTGCTCGGCGAGCTGCCGGTCGATCTCGAAGTTGTGCGCGCCGCCGAGGAAGTAGTCGTAGACCCGGGCCGCGCTCGGCCGGCTCAGGTCTATCTCGGCGGGAGTTCCGTCCGGCATCTGCATCCGTTCGCCCCAGTTCGTCGCCGCGGTGCGGGAGGGCACCGGTGTCCGGACGCGCGCAGGCACGCGGAGGCGACACCGGCCGACCCGCGGAAGGTGTGGTGCTGACCACTCTAGGCGCGTACGCCCGAGCGCGGGAGATCCACATTTGAGGGGGTGATCACCTGTCCGCCCGCAGCGTCCCGACGACGGTACCCGCCGGTGTCCCGGGGCCCGGGACACCGGCAGCCGCTCGACCTCGCGCCGGCCGTCGGCGCGACGGGTCAGGCGGCGGACTCCAGCATCAGCGCGATGCCCTGCCCGACGCCGATGCACATGGTGGCCAGCGCCCGCCGGCCGCCCCGGCGGCGCAGCTCCAGCGCGGCGGTCAGCGCCAGCCGGGCGCCGCTGGCGCCGAGCGGGTGGCCGAGCGCGATGGCGCCGCCGTTGGGGTTGACGTGCTCGGCGTCCTCCGGCAGGCCCAGCTCGCGCAGCACCGCCACTCCCTGCGCGGCGAACGCCTCGTTCAGCTCGACCACGTCGACGTCGCCGAGGCCCACGCCGAGCCGGTCGAGCAGCTTACGGGTGGCCGGCACCGGCCCGATGCCCATGATCCGGGGCGGTACGCCGGCCGCGGCGGCCCCGCCGACCCGGGCCAGCGGGGTCAGTCCGTACCGGGCGACCGCGGCCTCGGAGGCGACCAGCAGCGCCACCGCGCCGTCGTTGACGCCGGAGGAGTTGCCGGCGGTCACCGTGCCGCCCTCGCGGAACGGGGTGGGCAGCGCCGCCAGCTTCTCCAGCGACGTCTCCCGGGGGTGCTCGTCGACCTCGACCAGCTTCGTCTCGCGCCGCCCGGCCGGCACGGTCACCGGCACGATCTCCTCGGCGAATCGGCCGTCGGCCTGCGCCTTGGCGGCCCGCTGCTGGGAGCGCAGCGCGAACTCGTCCTGCGCGGCCCGGTCGACGCCGAACTCGGCGGCCACGTTCTCCGCCGTCTCGGGCATCGAGTCGATGCCCCAGCCGGCCTTCATCAGCGGGTTGACCAGCCGCCAGCCGATGGTGGTGTCGTACACCTCGGCGGTGCGGGCGAACGGCGTCGCCGCCTTCGGCATGACGAACGGCGCGCGGCTCATGCTCTCCACCCCGCCGGCGACCACCAGGTCGGCCTCGCCGGCCATGATGGACCGGGCGGCGGTGGCCAGCGCGTCCAGGCCGGAGCCGCAGAGCCGGTTGACCGTGCTGCCGGGGACCTCCTCGGGCAGCCCGCCGAGCAGCGCCGCCATCCGGGCGACGTTGCGGTTGTCCTCGCCGGCCTGGTTGGCGCAGCCGAGCACCACGTCGTCGGTGCGGGCCCAGTCCACCGAGGGGTGGCGGGCGACCAGCTCGCGGATCACGTGGGCGGCGAGGTCGTCGGGGCGTACCCCGGCGAGGGCGCCGGCGTACCGGCCGATCGGGGTGCGGACTCCGGCCACGAGGTATGCCACGGTCATCGGCGCTGTCCTTCGGGGGGTGGAAGGGGCTCGGCGGCGGCGCGTCGGCCCGGGTCGCGGGGACGCCCGAGCGCCAGGATATCCGCGGGCCGAGCGGATAGGTTGACGGCATGGCCCGGGCCCAGTTCAGCGCAGAGACCGCCGGCGGCGGCGCGTTCGTCCGCCAGCCCAACCGGTTCACCGGTCGGGTCACCCCGCACTCCACCTCGCCGCCCGGTGGCGGGCCGGACGAGCAGGACCGCTGGCCGCTGGAGCCGGACCGCTACCGGCTGATCTGGTGCCGCGCCTGCCCGTGGGCGCACCGGGCGCGGATCGTGCGCAGTCTGCTCGGCCTGGATGAGGTCGTCTCGCTGGGCACGGTCGACCCGATCCGGGACGAGCGGGGCTGGCGGTTCAGCCTCGACCCGGACGGCTTCGACCCGGCGCTCGGCATCGGCTTCCTCTCCGACGCGTACCTGGCCACCGACCCGGACTACACCGGGCGGGTGACCGTCCCGGCGCTGATCGACACGCTCACCGGGCGGGTGGTCACCAACGACTACCCCCAGCTCACGCTGGACTTCTCCACCGAGTGGCGGCGGTTTCACGCCCCGGGCGCGCCGGACCTCTACCCGGTCGAGCTGCGCCCCGAGATGGACGCGCTGATGGCCGAGATCCACCGGGACGTCAACAACGGCGTCTACCGGTGCGGCTTCGCCACCTCCCAGGAGGCGTACGACGAGGCGTACACCGCGCTCTTCGCCCGGCTGGACGCGCTGTCGGAGCGGTTGGCCGGGCGCCGCTACCTGATGGGCGAGCAGATCACCGAGGCGGACGTACGGCTGTTCACCACGCTGGTCCGCTTCGACGTGGCGTACCACGGGCACTTCAAGTGCAACCGGCAGAAGCTGACCGAGATGCCGGTGCTCTGGGCGTACGCGCGGGACCTGTTCCAGACGCCGGGCTTCGGGGAGACGGTCGACTTCGACCACATCAAGCGGCACTACTACGCCACCCACGAGATGATCAACCCGACCCGCATCGTGCCGCTCGGCCCGGACCTGCGCGGCTGGACCACGCCGCACGGGCGTGGCTGAGACCACCACCGCCCGCGTCGCCGCCGCGTCGGCCGCCGGCTGCATGCTGGCCGGCACGGTCGCGGTGACGGTCGCCGTGGTCGCCGGTCCCGGATCGGGTCTGACCGGGTACGTCAGCGAGGCCGGCATCGCCGGCAGCCGCTACGCCCCCACGTACCGGATCGGGGTGTTCGCCCTGGCCGCGGCGCTGCTGCTGCTCGCCACGGCGCTGCCCCCGGCGCTCCGGGCCGCGGCGGCGCTGCTCGGCGCGGGCTCGGTCCTCACCGCCCTCTCCGGCGCCGTCACGTGCAGCGCCGGCTGCCCGCTGCCGCCCTTCGAGGCGGCCACGGTGGCGGACCTGGTGCACGGCGGGGCGAGCATCGCTGCGGTGGCCGCCGTGGTCTTCGCGATGCTGGCGCTGCTGCTCTCCCCCGCCGCGCACCCGCCGCTGCGCCGGATCGCCGGCGTCGGCGTCGCCCTGGCGTTGCCGCTGGCCGCCGCGATCGCGCTGGCGATGCTGATCGTGGGGCGGGGCGGCCTGGTGGGCGGCCTGGAGCGGCTGCTGCTCGCGGTGACCGCCGCCTGGGCCCTCGCCACCGCCACCGCGCTCGGTCTGGCCCAGAGGTAGGAAGGGCGCCGTCTTCCGCCGGCCCGGCACCGACGTCAGGGCTTGACGGCGAGGACGGGCCGGTCGGCGTCGAGCAGGATCCGCTGCGCCGCGCTGCCCATGATCAGCTTGCCGACCGGTGAGCGGCGGCGGAGACCGATCACGATCACCGAGGCGTCGACCACGTCGGCGACGCGCACGACCTCGTCGGCGAGGTCTCCGGCGTGCGCGTCCTGCCGGATCTCGGCGTCGACACCGGCCGCGGCCGCCTGCTCGACCAGAGCAGCCACCGCGGCTTCGCTCGCGACGTCCACGCTGACCGGGGCACCCTCGCGCGGGGTGTTGAGGACCACCAGCGGTTCCTGGCGACGTCCGGCCTCCTCGACGGCCGCCGTGAACGCCGCGTTTCCTTCGGGCGTGGGGACGTAGGCGACGAGAACGGTCACACGGACTCCTTGGTGTCGTGGGGCGCGGTGTCGGGGTGGAACGTCGCCCGCCGGCGGGCCAGCGCGGCCCGGATCGGCGGGAGCAGGGCCACGAGCAGGAACAGGACGAGCAGGGTCCCGGAGATCGGCCGGGTGAAGAAGCCGGTCGCGTTGCCGTCGAAGATCAGCAGTGAGCGGCGCAGCGAGTCCTCGAGGAGCGAGCCGAGCACGAAGGCCAGCACCAGCGGGCCCGGGTCGAAGCCCAACTTCTTCATCAGGTAGCCGAGGGCGCCGAAAACGATCACCAGCACGATGTCGAAGACGTCGTTGTTCACCGTGTAGACGCCGACCAGCGTGATCAGGACGGTGATGGGCGCGAGGATCGTGGCCCGTACCCGCAGGATCTTCACGAACAGGCCGACCAGCGGGATGCTCATGATCAGCAACAGGATGTTGCCGATGTACATCGAGTTGACCACGCCCCAGAACAGCTCGGGCTCCTGGCTGACCAACTGAGGGCCGGGGCTCACGCCCTGGATCAGCAGCGCGCCGAAGATGACCGCCATCGTCGCGTTGGCCGGGATGCCGAGCGTCAGCAACGGAATGAACGACGACGTCGCGGCCGCGTTGTTCGCCGTTTCCGGGGCGGCGACGCCCTCGACGGCGCCCTTGCCGAACCGCTCAGGGTTCTTGGCCCGTCGCTTCTCCAGCGCGTAGGCGGCCAGGGAGGACAGCGTGGCACCGCCGCCGGGCAGGATCCCCAGGACGAAGCCCAGAACGGAGCCGCGCCCGATGGCTCCCGCCGACTGGCGCAGGTCCGCGCGCGATGGCCACACGTTGGCCACCGTCGTGGGCGCCTGCACCGCCCGGTGGCGCTCCTCGAGGTTGTAGAGGATCTCGCCGAGACCGAAGAGCCCCATGGCGATCGGGACGAAGTCCAGGCCGTCGGCGAGCGACAGGTTGTCGAAGGTGAACCGCTCGGCCCCGGTGAAGCTGTCCCGGCCAACCGTCGCCAGCAGCAGGCCGATGCCGGCGGCGATCACGGCCTTGAGCCGTCCACCGCTGCTCACCGTGGCCACCAGGAGGATGCCGAGCAGGGCCAGGGCGGTGTACTCGGGTGGGCCGAAGTCCAGCGCGAAGCTCGCCACCACCGGCGCGACCAGCGTCAGGGCGATGATCGAGACCGTGCCCCCGATGAACGACCCGACGGCGGCGATGCCGAGGGCGGTGCCGGCCCGGCCCTGGCGGGCCAGCGCGTGGCCGTCGAAGACGGTCACCACCGAGGACGCCTCGCCGGGGAGCCGGAGGAGGACGGAGGTGATGGTGCCGCCGTACTGGGCTCCGTAGAAGATGCCGGCGAGCATGATGATCGCGGTCACCGGCTCGATGCCGAAGGTGACCGGAAGCAGGATCGCGATGGTCGCCGCGGGACCGAGCCCGGGCAGGACGCCGATCAGCATGCCGATGACGACACCGATCAGGCAGTACAGCAGGTTCGTCGGCTCGAGTACGACGCCGAAGCCGTCGAGCACAGGGGCGAAGTCCACGGACCCTCCTAGAAGAGGTGCGGGATGGGGACCGAGAGGGCCGCCACGAAGACCAGATAGAACGCGACCACCACGGCGAGGCTCGTGATGATCGACGTGCGCCAGCCTTCCCGGCCGAGGAACCGCAGCCAGACGAAGGCGAGCAGGGCGGCGGGGATCTCGAATCCGATGACCTCGATGACCGCGACGAACACCACCATGGTGGCCAGGCCGGCGAGGACCAGCCAGCTCGCCCCGGAGAAGCGTTCGCCGTCCGTCGTCCGCCTGGCCGTGGCGAGCAGGCCGAGGCCCAGCACGACGAGCACGGCGCTGACCAGCAGCGGCCAGGTGCCGGACTCGGGGCTGCGGGCGGTCCCGAGGCCGAGGCGGACGGAGCCGACGAGCGCGGCGATACCGAGCGCGACGACGGCGGCGGCGGTGAGCACGTTGCTCAGCGGTCCGGCGGCGGCTGGACGCCCCTCGTGTTCGGCCTCCTCGATCCGGTGGATCGCCTCCTCGAGGCTGAGCTCCTCGAGGGGAGGTTCCCCGCCGACGGGCCCGCTCGGGAGACCACTCCCCGAGGGGGCGGCCCCGGCGGCCGGGTGGCCGCCGGGGCTCCCCGGGGTGCGCGCCCCGTCGTGGGCAGAGGTCACTTCGATCCGCCGAGCTGGATGCCGTACTTCTGGACGACGCCGCGGTACTTGTCCAGGTTGCCGATCCACTGCTTGCGCAACTCCTCGCCGTCGACCTCGTTCGGGGTGAGCTGGTTGTCCTCGTTGAACTTCTGGTACGCCTCGGCCTTGAACGCCTTCTCGAACGACGCGCGGAGGCTGTCGATGACCTCCTTGGGCGTGCCCTTCGGGGCGAAGATCGCCCGCGACTGCTGGACCGGCACGTCGTGGCCCGCCTCCACGGCGGTCGGAGTGTCGGGCAGGTACGTCGGCCGCTTCTCGGCGAAGGTCACGATCGGGGTCAGCTTGCCGGCCTCGATCTGCTCGATCGCCTCACCCAGCTGGATCGAGCCGACGTCCACCTGGCCGCCGAGGACCGCGGTGAGCGTGGGCGATCCACCGTCGAACGGAACGGCCTTGGCATCGATGTCGGCCTGCGCGAACAGCAGCTCCTGCGAGAGCTGGCTGCCCGTGCCGACACCGGTGGTGCCGAAGGTGATCTGCCGCCCGGCCTTGGCCAGGTCGTCGACGGTCTTGAAACCGGACTTCGGGGCCGTCACGAGCACGTAGTCGTCCTGGCTGATGCCGGTGACGATCTCGTAGTCCGCGATGTCGGGCGCCTGCCCCTCGGCGACGGCCAGCGGGGTGATGTAGGCCAGGCTGCCGTTGTAGACCATCAGGGTGTGCCCGTCGGCCTTCTCGCCGGCCAGCTCCTTCGCGGCCAGGCCGCCGTTCGCGCCGGGCTTGTTCTCCACGGTGACGGGGACGCCGAGGTCGTCGGAGACCTCCTCGGCCAGGGCGCGGGCGATGAGGTCGGTGCTGCCGCCCGGGTCCTGGCCGACGAGGATCGTGATCGGAGACTTACCCGGGAACTTCGCCTCGTCGCTGGATCCGCCGCCGACGTTGCCGCCGCAGGCGGCGAGCGAGAGGGCCAGGGCCACCCCGGCACCCGCCGTCGCCCACCGGCGCACGCGGTTGATCGTCATGTCGTTCTCCTCTAGCAGAGCCATGTTTCAGCCGGGGCGCTGTGAGTGGGGTCACGACGCCTGGATGACGGGAGCCTAGGAACCTCGGCTCATGCCTGTCCAAATCCAATGCAGCATCAATTGATACCTTCTTGACATGGCGTTTACGTTGGAGCAACTTCGCGGTTTCGTAACGGTCGCGGACGAGCTGCACTTCGGGCGCGCGGCTGCCCGGCTGCAGATGACGCAGCCCCCCTTGAGTCGCCAGATCCAGAAGCTGGAACGCGTCGTGGGCGCCCAGCTGCTGGAGCGGGACAACCGGCGGGTCACCCTCACGGCCGCGGGCGCGGCGTTCCTGGTCGAGGCCCGCCGCCTGCTCATTCTCGCCGACTCCGCCCCTGAGCTGGCCCGGCGGGTGTCCTCCGGGGCCAGCGGCGTGGTCCGGATCGGGTTCACCGCCGCCTCGGCGTACGGGATCCTCGGCGAGCTGCTGAACGACCTGAGCCGCGAGCTGCCCGACGTCGACGTCGAGCTGGCCGAGATGGTGACCCGCGAGCAGGTGGCCGGCCTGCTCAAGGAGGAGGTCGACCTCGGGCTGGCCCGCCCACCCTTCGACGAGGAGGCCTTCGGCTCGCGGCTGCTGCACCGGGAGGCGCTGCTCGTCGCCGCGCCCGTGGGTCACCGGCTGCTGGAGCTGGGCCGGCCGGCGACGGCGGTGGACCTGGCGGGCGAGCCGGTGGTCATGCACTCGCCGACCAAGGCGAAGTACTTCTACGACCTGGTCGCGGGCGTCGTGCCGATCGCCGCCGAGAACACCGTGCACACCGTGAGCCAGGTGCTCACCATGCTGTGGCTCGTGGCGGCCGGTCGAGGCGTCGCGTTCGTCCCCGCGTCCGCCGCGCGGCTGCCGATCGAGGGGGTCGGGTTCGTCCGGCTGGAAACACCGGCACCCGAGCCGGTCGAGCTCCACCTGTTGTGGGCCAGAGACTCGAAGAACCCGGCCCTGCGGCAGGCGCTGGCCGTGCTGGAGCGGCGGACCGGAGACGCGTGATGCCTGGCGAGCATCGTTCGATGCGGAACTGCTCTTGGACATGCATCGTCGCCGGTTCTTACCGTGATCGCGACCACCGTCCGCGCCACCGGCTGACCCCGGCGCGGACCCGGACCCAAGGACACGATCACCGTGACGCTGCTGCCCCCGGACGTTCTCGCTGACCGGCTGAAGTCGGGCCTGCTCTCGTTCCCGGTCACCCACTTCGACGCCGACCTGCAGTTCGACGAGCCGCGGTACCGCGAGCACCTGGCCTGGCAGGCGAGCTTCGACGTCGCCGGCCTGTTCGCCGCCGGCGGCACGGGTGAGGGATTCTCGCTCAACTCGGCCGAGATGGACCGGGTCGTCCGGGTCGCCGTCGACGAGGTGGCCGGCAAGGTCCCGGTCATCGCGCCGGCCACCGGCGGCACCGCCGTCTCCATCGCCCAGGCGCAGGCCGCCCAGGCCGCCGGCGCCTCCGGGCTGCTGCTGTTCCCGCCGTACCTCACCGAGGCCAGCCAGCAGGGCCTGGTGGAGCACATCAGCGCGGTGTGCCGAGCGACCGAGCTGGGCGTCATCGTCTACAGCCGGGCGAACGCGGTGCTCACCGACGCCACCGTCGCCGAGATCGCCGACCGGAACCCCAACCTGATCGGGCTCAAGGACGGCGTGGGCGACATCGAGCAGATGACCCGCACCTACGCCCGGGTCGGCGACCGGCTGATCTACGTCGGTGGGCTGCCGACCGCCGAGACGTTCGCGCTGCCGCTGCTTCAGCTCGGCGTGAGCACCTACTCCTCGGCGCTGTACAACTTCCTGCCCGAGTTCGCGCTCCGGTTCTACGCGGCCGTACGCGCCCAGGACCGGCCGGCGGTCTACCAGATGCTCACCGACTTCGTGATCCCGTACCTGGACATCCGGGACCGGGCGAAGGGGTATGCGGTCTCCATCGTCAAGGCCGGCCTGACCGCGGTCGGGCGCGACGGCGGCCGGGTCCGGCCCCCGCTGACGGACCTGACCGAGACCGAGCTCGCCGAGCTGACCACCCTGGTCGAGAAGATCTCCTGACCAGCTCACCGACACCGAGAGGACGGCGATGACCGGCCGCACCCCGACCGTGGCCCGTGTCGAGGCGGTGCCCGTCGCGGGGCACGACAGCATGCTGCTCAACCTCAGCGGCGCGCACGGCCCCTTCTTCACCCGCAACATCGCCATCGTCACCGACAGCGAGGGCCGGGTCGGCGTCGGCGAGGTGCCCGGCGGTGAGGCGATCCGCCGCACCATCTCCGACGCCGGTGAGCTGCTCGTCGGGCAGCCCGTCGCGCAGTTCGGCCGGCTGCTGCGTGCGGTGGCCGACACGTTCGCCGACCGGGACGCAGGCGGGCGCGGTCTGCAGACCTTCGACCTGCGGACGACGGTCCACGCGGTGACCGCGCTGGAGTCGGCGCTGCTCGACCTGCTGGGCCAGCAGCTCGGCGTGCCGGTAGCGGAGCTGCTTGGCGACGGACAGCAGCGCGACGCGGTCCCGATGCTCGGCTACCTCTTCTACATCGGTGACCGCCGGTCCACCGACCTGCCCTACCTCGACGAGGCCGAACCGGCCGACGACTGGGAGCGGCTGCGCCGCGGGCCGGCGCTGACCCCCGACGCGGTCGTGGCGCTGGCCGAGGCGGCCCAGGCCCGCTACGGGTTCGCCGACTTCAAGCTCAAGGGCGGCGTGCTGGCCGGCGAGCAGGAGGTCGCCGCGGTCCGCGCCCTCGCCGAGCGGTTCCCGGACGCCCGCATCACGCTCGACCCGAACGGCGGCTGGCTCCTGGCCGAGGCCGTCGAGCTCTGCCGCGACCTGCACGGGGTGCTCGCCTACGCCGAGGACCCGGTCGGAGCCGAGGGCGGGTTCTCGGGGCGCGAAACGATGGCGGAGTTCCGGCGCGTCACGGGACTGCCGACGGCCACCAACATGATCGCGACCGACTGGCGCCAGCTGGCCCACGCGGTGCGGTCGAACGCGGTGGACATCCCGCTCGCCGATCCGCACTTCTGGACGATGCGCGGCTCGGTCCGGGTCGCCCAGCTGTGCCACGACTTCGGCCTCACCTGGGGTTCGCACTCGAACAACCACTTCGACATCTCGCTGGCGATGTTCACCCACGTGGGCGCGGCCGCCCCTGGCGAGATCACCGCCCTCGACACGCACTGGATCTGGCAGGACGGGCAGGCGCTCACCCGCAGGCCGTTGCAGATCCGGGATGGGCAGATCGCCGTACCCACCGCGCCCGGCCTGGGGGTCGAGCTCGACCGCGACGCCCTGGCGGCGGCGCACGAGCTGTACCTGGAGCACGGCCTGGGCGCCCGCGACGACGCCGTGGCGATGCAGTACCTCGTCCCCGGCTGGGCGTTCGATCCCAAGCGCCCCTGCCTGGTCCGCTGACCGCCGCCCCAGCGTCCCCACGAAGGAGAGACATGACCACCCCCACCCCTGTCCCGGCCGCCCCCGCCGTCCTCGACCGGATCGAGTCGGTGACCCTCTCGTCGGTCACCCTCCCGCTGGGCACCGGGATCAGCGACGCGAAGGTGCTCACCGGCCGGCAGCGGCCGATGACGGAGGTCGCGTTCCTCTTCGCCGAGATCCGTACCGAGGCGGGGTTCGAGGGCGTCGGCTTCAGCTACTCCAAGCGGGCCGGCGGGCCGGCACAGTTCGCGCACGCCCGGGAGGTCGCCCCCGACCTGATCGGCGAGGACCCCAGCGACATCGGCCGGCTGTGGACCAAGCTCGTCTGGTCCGGCGCCTCGGTCGGGCGCAGCGGCGCGGCCACCCAGGCGCTCGCCGCGATCGACGTCGCGCTCTGGGACCTCAAGGCGAAGCGCGCCGGGCTGCCGCTGGCCAAGCTGCTGGGCGCGCACCGGGACTCGGTCCGTTGCTACAACACCTCCGGCGGCTTTCTGCACGAGTCGATCGAGCAGGTGCTGGAGAACGCGACCCGAACCCTCGAGTCGGGCGTCGGCGGCATCAAGATCAAAGTTGGTCAGCCCGACTCCGCGGAGGACCTGCGCCGCGTTCGCGCCGTCCGCGAGCACCTCGGGGACGCCGTCCCGTTCATGGTGGACGCCAATCAGCAGTGGGACCGGCCGACCGCCATGCGGGTCGGTCGGGCGCTGGAGGAGTTCGGCCTGGTCTGGATCGAGGAGCCGCTGGACGCCTACGACGCCGAGGGGCACGCCCAGCTCGCCCGGGCGCTGGACACCGCGGTGGCGACCGGGGAGATGCTGACCAGCGTCGCGGAGCACTACGAGCTGATCCGCGCCGGCGCGGTGGACATCCTCCAGCCGGACGCCCCCCGCATCGGCGGCATCACCCAGTTCCTCAAGCTCGCCACGCTGGCCGACCACAGCAACCTGCAGCTGGCGCCGCACTTCGCGATGGAGATCCACGCGCACCTGGCGGCCGCCTACCCGCACGAGCCGTGGGTCGAGCACTTCGACTGGCTGTACCCGTTGTTCAACGAGCGCCTCGAGACCCGTGGCGGCCGCATGTACATCTCGGACCGGCCCGGGCTGGGCATCACCCTCAGCGAGCAGGCCCGCGCCTGGACCGTGGACCGCGTCCACGTCGACGCGTCCCGCTGAACCACCCCACCGCAGCATTGGAGGACCACCTCATGGCCGCAGTCGTCAGCATCGACCCCCGCACCGGCCAGGCGGTCGAAGAGGTCGCGCAGGAGACGACCACCGCGGAGGTGGACCGCCTCTGCGCGGCAGCGCTCGCCGCGGCCCCCGATTTGGAGGCGCTCGGCCGCGCCGGGCGGGCGCGGCTGCTGCGTACCCTCGCGGATGCCCTGGAGGAGCGGCGCGAGGACGTCGTCGCCGTCGCCGACCGCGAGACGGCGCTCGGGCCGGTACGGCTGAACGGGGAGCTCACCCGCACCTGCTACCAACTGCGCCTGTTCGCCGAGGTCCTGGACGAGGGCAGCTACGTCGAGGCGGCGATCGACCACGCCGGCGACACCCCGATGGGTCCCCGGCCCGACCTGCGCCGGATGCTCGTCCCGATCGGCCCGGTCGCGGTGTTCGGCGCCAGCAACTTCCCGCTGGCCTTCTCCGTACCCGGGGGCGACACCGCCTCGGCGCTCGCGGCCGGCTGCCCGGTCATCGTCAAGGCGCACGGGTCCCACCCCGCCACGTCGCAGCTGGTGTTCGACATCCTGGCGGCGGCGGGCGACAAGGCCGGCGCTCCGGCGGGCACGCTGGGCCTCGTCCACGGCGTCCAGGCCGGCGCGGAGCTCGTCGCTCACCCGGCGGTCCGGGCCGTGGGCTTCACCGGCTCGGTCAACGGCGGCCGCGCACTGCTGCAGATCATCGAGCAGCGCCCGGACCCGGTGCCGTTCTTCGGCGAGCTCAGCAGCCTCAACCCGGTGGTCGTGACGCCGCAGGCCGCCGCCGAGCGCGGACCGGCGATCGGCGCCGAACTCGTCGGCTCCTTCACCCTCGGGGGCGGCCAGTTCTGCACCAAGCCGGGTCTGGCCTTCGTGCCGGCCGGCCCCGACGGCGACGCGGTGGTCGAGGCCATGGCGGAGGCGGTGCGGGGGGCCGGCGCTCCGGTGCTGCTCAACGAGGGCATCTCCGCCGCGTACGGCCGCATTTCCGACGACCTCGCCGACGCTCCCGGCGTCGAGGTGCTCGCCCGGGGTGCGGAGCCGGACGGGGCCGGCTTCCAGGCGGCGCCGCTACTGCTGAAGACGTCAGCCGTCGAGCTCCCGCAGGAGGTGACCGAGGAATGTTTCGGGCCGGTGTCGGTCGTGGCCCGCTACGAGGGCGAGGCCGAGCTGCTCACGGCGCTGGAGGCGATGCCCTCGTCGCTGACCGCGACCGTGCTGCGCGGCCGCGGCGAGACCGAGCTGCCACTGGCGGTCTCCCAGCAGCTGCGCCCGCGAGCCGGTCGGCTGGTCTACGACGCCTACCCCACCGGCGTGGCCGTTTCCTGGGCCCAGCACCACGGTGGGCCGTGGCCGTCGACCAACTCGCAGCACACCTCCGTCGGCACCACGGCGATCCGACGGTTCCTGCGCCCGGTCACCTGGCAGGGGGCACCCGCCGAGCTGCTTCCCCCCGAGCTCTCCGACGACTACCGCGGCATCCCCCGGCGCATCGACGGGGTCCTGGAGCTGCCCCGATGAGCGCGCGCGTCGCCCTGCCACAGGCGCCGGCCGCGCTCGGGCGACCGGCGGACGCCGCGCCCGCCGCGGCCGCGTGAGCGGCCCGGCCGAGGGCACAGCCGGGTGAACGCGGTCATCGGCGGCTTCGCCGCCCTGGTCGCGGTCATCGCCGTCGGCTGGGTCCTTGGCCGGACGGGCACGCTGGGCGCCGAAGCCGGGGGCGTGCTGTCACGGTTGTCCTACTTCGTGGCGACGCCCGCCCTGCTGCTGCTCACGCTCGCAAAGGCCGATCCGGCGGCGCTCCTGTCGGCCGCACTCGTGGCGACCGCGGGCAGCGCGGTGCTCAGCGCCCTGCTGTACGCGGCGCTGGCCCGGTGGCGTTGGCGGGTGTCGCCGGCCGAGCTGACGGTCGGCGGGCTCGCCTCGTCGTACGTGAACGCGGGCAACCTGGGTGTCCCCATCTCGGTGTACGTCCTCGGTGACGCGTCGTTCGTGGCCCCGGTACTGCTGTTCCAGGTACTGCTCATGGCGCCGGTCGGGCTGGCCGTGCTGGCCAACTCGCAGACGGCCGGTGCAGCCCCGCCCCGCTGGCGGCTGCTCACCCAGCCGCTCCGCACGCCGGTCGTGGTGGGCTGCGGCCTCGGGGTGCTGGTCGCGGCCACCGGGGTGGAGCTGCCATCGCTCGTGCTGGAGCCGGTCGAGCTCACCGCCGCGCTGGCGGTACCCGCGGCGTTGCTGGCGTACGGCATGAGCTTGCACGGCGCACCCCGCCCCGCGTCCGGCGACGCGGCTTCCCGGGTGTGGCTGGCCGTGGCGCTCAAGACCCTCGCCCAGCCTGCGCTGGCCTACGCACTCGGCCGGTGGGTCGCCGGTCTCTCCGGGGTGGCGTTGCTGGCGGTCACCGTCACCTCGGCCCTGCCGACGGCGCAGAACGTGTTCGTCTACGCCTCGTCCTACGACCGCGGCACTCTGCTGGCGCGGGACGTCGTGCTGCTCACCACCGTCCTGTCCGTTCCCGTGCTGGTCGGGATCGCCGTGCTGCTGGGCTGATCGCGATGTCGTAGGGGCATCGGCCCATGTCCGACCGGACTTGGACAGGCATCGTCGTGGGTCTCTAGCGTGGGGAGTGTGATCATGTCGAGAAGCGGCCCGAGCGAGGAGTGGGACGCCGTCCTCGTCGGCGGCGGGATCATGAGCGCGACGCTCGGCGTGCTGCTGAGCGAGGTGCAGCCGGACTGGCGGATCACCGTCGTCGAGCGGCTCGACGAGGCGGGCCTCGAAAGCTCGAGCGCCTGGAACAACGCCGGGACCGGCCACGCCGGGCTCTGCGAGTTCAACTACACGCCGCGGCGGCCCGACGGCACGGTGGACCCGTCGAGTGCGGTGCGGATCGGCGAGCAGTTCGTCTCGTCCCTGGTGTTCTGGGCCGGTCTGGTGGAGCGGGGGGTGCTCGGGCCGCCCGAGACGTTCATCCGCTCGGTCCCGCACCTCGGCTTCGGCCGCGGGGCGGACGGCGTGGCGTACCTGCGGGACCGATGGGAGGCCTTGCGGGGCTCTCCACTCTTCGCCGACCTGGAGTTCAGCGAGGACCCCGACGTCCTCACCTCGTGGCTGCCGCTGATGTTCGACGGCCGCACCCGGAACGAACCAGTGGCCGTCACCCGCTCGGCGCAGGGGACCGACGTCGACTTCGGCGCCCTCACCCGGCAGCTGCTGTCGGTCCTGCGCCAGCGCGGCGGCGTCGTCCGAACGGGCCAGGAGGTCTCGTCCCTGCGCCGGCATGCAAGGACCTGGGTCGTGCGGGTCCGCGACCACAGGACGGGGCATCACCGCCAGCTGCGGGCCCCGTACGTCTTCGTCGGGGCCGGGGGCGGGACACTGCCGCTGCTGCAGTCGGCCCGCGTCCCGGAGATCCGGCGGTACGGCGCCTTCCCGATCAGTGGTCAGTTCCTGCGGACCGACCGGCCCGACCTCGTGGCCGCCCACCGGGGAAAGGTGTACGGGCATGCGGCTCTGGGGGCCCCGCCGATCTCGGTGCCGCATCTCGACCTGCGCGTGGTTGACGGGCAGGAGGCGCTGCTCTTCGGACCGTTCGCAGCCTTCACGCCCCGCTTCCTCACCCGTGGCCGGCTGAGCGACCTCGTGCGCTCGGTCCGGCCCGGGAACCTCCCGGTCCTGGCCGCCGCGGCGCGGGACAACCGGTCGCTGGTGGCCTACCTGCTGCGGCAGGTGGTCCAGTCCGCGGATGCCCGGACGGCCGCGCTGCGCCAGTTCGTGCCGTCGGCCCGCCCGGACGACTGGACGCTGATCACCGCGGGGCAGCGGGTCCAGATCCTCAAGAAGACCGGGAGCCGCGGCACGATGGTCGGCTTCGGCACTGAGATCGTCACCTCCGCCGGTGGCTCGCTGGCCGCCCTGCTCGGCGCCTCGCCCGGTGCCTCGACCGCCGCGTCGACGATGCTCGACGTGCTCGCGGCGAGCTTTCCGCAGCGGATGTCGGAGTGGGCGCCACAGCTGGACCGTCTCGCGCCGTCCGCGCGGACGGTGCGGCAGCTCGGTCCGGACCGGCTCGGCGAGGCGTTGACGCGCGCCCGCCGGGTGCTCGGGCTGCTGCCGGTGGGCACGGCCCACGGGAAGGGAGCGACGACCTCGTGACCGCAGACCTCATCGACCGGCTACGGCACGTGGTCGGGCCCTCCGCCGTGATCAGCGACCCGGACGAGATGGCCGGCTACCTCACCGACTGGCGCAACGCGTACGCGGGAACCGCCGCGGCCGTCGTGCGGCCGGGCGACACCGAGGAGGTGGCCGCGGTCGTCGCACTGTGCGCCGAGGCCGGCGTCGCGGTGGTTCCACAGGGCGGCAACACGGGGCTGTGCGGCGGCGCCGTCCCCGACTCCTCCGGCCGTCAGGTGGTGCTCTCCCTGAGCCGCATGCGCCGCATCCGCGACCTCGACATCGCCAACCAGACCATCACGGTGGAGGCCGGCGCGGTTCTGCAGTCGGTGCAGGAAGCCGCGGCGGCCGCCGGCCGGCTCTTCCCGCTGTCCCTGGGCGCGGAGGGAAGCTGCACGATCGGCGGCAACCTCGCCACCAACGCCGGTGGGACGACGCTGGGGGTGATCACGGCCGCCGTGCTGAAGCTCTTTCCCGCCGTCCGGAGCCGCGCGACGGCATGGGTGGCCCTGCCGGGCCCGCAGGCGGCGGTCGACCTGATCGGTGTCCTCCGGGAACTGGCCGGCGACCGGCTGACCGGTTTCGAGATCATGTCCCAGCAGAGCGTGGGGTTCGTGCTGCGCCACTCGTCGGGCGCGCGCGACCCGCTCGGCGACCGCCATCCCTGGTACGCACTCGTGGAGCTGAGCGACACGCTGCCTGGCGCCGGCCTCGACGGGGTGATCGAGTCGGCGCTCGGGGAGGCGTTCGAGCGGGACCTGGTGGTGGACGCGGTCGTCGCCTCCGGCTCGGCGCAGGCCGCCGCCCTGTGGGCGCTGCGCGAAGGCATCTCGGAGGCGCAGAACCACGAGGGCCCCAGCCTCAAGCACGACGTCACCGTGCCGGTCAGTCGGATCCCGGCGTTCGTGGAACGCACCGACCGGGCGCTCGAGGAGGCCATCCCGGGCATCCGGATCGTGACGTACGGCCACATCGGCGACGGCAACCTGCACTACAACCTCAGCAAACCGGTGGGCAGCGACGACGACGAGTTCCGTGCGCGAGCCGCTGACCTCGCCCGCGTCATCTACGACTCGACGGGCGCGTTCGACGGCAGCATCAGCGCGGAGCACGGGCTCGGGCAGTCGAAGCGGGGGGTCATCGCCGACTACAAGGACCACCACGAGCTGGAGCTGATGCGGGGGCTCAAGCAGCTGTTCGATCCGCGGGGGCTGATGAACCCCGGGAAGGTACTGCCAGGCTGACCTGCCGACACCGGTGTGACGTGTAAGGACCGTCACGCCGGTCGATCCTTCCAACTGTGCGTCGGCTGGGAGTAACGTCGCCAGGCGATGACCAATGTCTGGCACCTCACCGTCCGCCTGTATGTCGACCTCCGACTGCAGGCCAGCGGCGTCTGTCCGGCGCAGCCCCGCTTCTGACGCTGCCCCGTACCGACCAGACCTTGGACCCATCCTCATGGCTTCCGCCCTGCGCAAGATTCCCTTTTCCGCACAGATCCTGCTCGGCCTCGTCCTCGGCGTGGCGCTGGGCTTCCTCGCCCGCGCCAATGACCTGAGCTGGCTGGCCAGCACCCTCGACACCGTCGGCGGCCTCTTCGTCCAGCTGCTCAAGCTGGCCGTCCCGCCGCTGGTCTTCACCGCCATCGTGGTCAGCGTGGTCAGCCTGCGCGGCGTGGCCAACGCCGCCCGGCTGGCACTCAAGACGCTGCTGTGGTTCGGCGCCACCGCGCTGATCGCGGTGAGCATCGGCATCGGCCTCGGCCTGCTCACCGACCCGGGTCGCGGCGTCTCGCTCGACCTCGGCGCGGCGAGCGCCCCGAAGAAGACCGGCTCCTGGACCGACTTCCTCACCGGCATCGTGCCGACCAACCCGGTCGGCGCGTTCGTCGAGGGCAACGTCCTCCAGATCGTCTTCCTCGCCCTGGTCGTCGGCGCCGCCGCACTGCTGGTCGGCGAGGCCGCCGAACCATTCGTGGCGCTCAACCGCTCGCTGCTGGAGATCGTGCAGAAGGCGCTCTGGTGGGTGATCCGGCTCGCCCCGATCGGCACCCTCGGCCTGATCGGCAACGCCGTCGCCTCGTACGGCTGGGACCTGATCGCCCCGCTCGCGAAGTTCACCACCGCCGTCTACGTCGGCTGCGCGATCGTGCTGTTCGTGGTCTACCCGCTGCTGCTGGTGGCGGCCGGCCGGCTCAACCCGCTGCGCTTCTTCGCTGGCGCGTGGCCCGCCATCGAGCTGGCCTTCGTCTCCCGCTCCTCGGTGGGCACCATGCCGGTGACCCAGCGTTCCGTCGAGCGCCTCGGCGTCCCCCGCGAGTACGCCTCGTTCGCGGTGCCGTTCGGCGCCACCACGAAGATGGACGGCTGCGCGGCGATCTACCCGGCCCTGGCGGCGATCTTCGTCGCGCAGGTCTTCGGGGTGGACCTGGGCGTCACCGACTACCTGCTGATCGCCTTCGTCTCGGTGGTCGGCTCGGCCGCCACCGCCGGCCTGACCGGCGCGATCGTGATGCTCACCCTGACCCTGAGCACGCTGGGTCTGCCGCTGGCCGGCGCCGGCCTGCTGCTCGCCATCGACCCGATCCTGGACATGATCCGCACCGCCACCAACGTGGCCGGGCAGGCGCTGGTGCCGACCATCGTCGCCGCCCGGGAGGGCACCCTGGACCGGGCCGCGTACGACTCCGCCGGCCGGCGTGAGCTGACCGACGCCGAGGAGACCGAGCGGCCGATCCGGCAGGACGGGCTGACCCCGGTCCCCGCCTGAGCCCGCCCGGCCCGACCGCTGACCGAGGAGGGCCCTGCCCCGCAGGGCCCTCCTCGCCACCGCTGACGGAGGATCACCGACATGAGTGCCCTGTTCACCCCGCTGACCCTGCGCGCGGTCACCCTGCCCAACCGGGTCGCCCTCGCCCCGATGTGCCAGTACAGCGCCGGCCCGGACGGTCTGCCCACCGACTGGCACCGGATCCACCTCGGCTCCCGGGCCGTCGGCGGC
Source organism: Micromonospora purpureochromogenes (assembly GCF_900091515.1). Lineage (NCBI taxonomy): Bacteria > Bacillati > Actinomycetota > Actinomycetes > Micromonosporales > Micromonosporaceae > Micromonospora > Micromonospora purpureochromogenes. The sequence goes on from NZ_LT607410.1 coordinate 5,642,915, forward strand.
GCCGGCCTGATCCTCACCGAAGCCACCGCCGTCGTGCCCGAGGGGCGGATCAGCCCGCAGGACACCGGCCTCTGGTCCGACGCGCACGTCGACGCCTGGCGCCCGGTCACCGGGTTCGTCGCCGCCCAGGGCGCGGTGCCGGCGGTGCAGCTCGCGCACGCCGGGTTCAAGGCGTCGACGTACCGGCCGTGGGCCGAGCGGCGCGGCGGCGTGCCGGACGCCGAGGGCGGCTGGACCCCGGTCGGCCCCGGCGCCGAGCCGTTCCTGGCCGACTACCGCGAGCCGACGGCGCTCGACGAGGCCGGGATCGCCCGCGTGGTGTCCGCCTTCGCCACCGCCGCCGGCCGGGCGGTGGACGCCGGCTTCGGCGCGGTGGAGATCCATGCCGCGCATGGCTACCTGCTGCACGAGTTCCTGTCCCCGCTCACCAACCACCGCACCGACGGTTACGGCGGCGACCGGACCGCCCGGATGCGGCTCACCCTCGAGGTGGCTCGCGCGGTACGCGCCGCCGTCGGCGAGCGGGTGCCGGTGCTGACCCGGATCTCGGCCACCGACTGGGTCGAGGGCGGCTGGACCGTCGAGGACAGCGTCGTGCTCGCCGGCGAACTCGCCGCCGCCGGGGTCGACCTGGTCGACGCCTCCTCCGGCGGCGCGGCGGCCCGGGCGAGCATCCCGGTCGGGCCCGGCTACCAGGTGCCCCTCGCCGCGCGGATCCGCCGCGACGCCGGGGTGCTCACCGGCGCGGTCGGCCTGATCGTCGAGCCGGAGCAGGCCGACCAGATCGTCGCCGGCGGCGAGGCCGACCTGGTGCTGCTCGGCCGGGAACTGCTCCGGGACCCGTACTGGCCCCGCCGCGCCGCCGCCAAGCTCGGCGCCCACCCCGGCTGGCCCGACCAGTACGCCCGCGCCTTCTGACCGGGCCCGGCCGGCCGCCCCGCGGGTTGACTCGGCCTTGATCCACTCCGGTTGCGGCGTGTCGCGCTGTCCGCTTCGAGGGACACCGCGACACGCCGCGAACCGTCGATCGACCGGCCGGGGTCAGCCGGCCAGGTGGCCCCAGTCGTCCTCCAGGTCGCGCCACGGGCCCTGCGCGGCGACCGCGCCGTCGAGCAGGACCACCACGTGGTCGGCCCGGACCAGGGCCGCGCGTTTCGAGGTCGAGCCGACCACGGTCACGCCGTGTTCGCGCAGCGCCGCCCAGAGCGCCAGCTCGGTGGTGACGTCCAGCGCCGACGAGACGTCGTCGGCCACCAGCAGCTCGGTACGCGGCGCCAGCGCCCGGGCCAGCGCCAGCCGCTGCAACTGCCCCCCGGAGAGCCGGGTCCCCTTGTGGCCGATGAGCAGCCCGAGCCCACCCCCGGCGGCGGCCAGGTCGTGGTCGAGCTGCGCGGTCGACACCGCCCCGGCCGCGTCCACCTCGTGGCCGAGCGCGATGTTGTCGGCGACCGTGCCGGAGAGCACCCGGGGCAGCTGCCCGACGTACCCCACCTGCTGCGGACGCAGGAACAGCTCCGGCTCGGTCACCGGTTCGCCGTTCCAGCGCAGCGTGCCGATGTGGTGCACGATCCCGGCCAGCGCGCGCAGCAGCGAGGACTTGCCGGAGCCGACCGGCCCGACCACCAGCACCAGCTGCCCGCGGTCGACGGTCAGGTCGACGTCCCGCACGGCCAGGGTGCCGTCGGAGTGCAGCGCCCCGAAGCCGGCCAGCTCCAGCCGGCGCAGCGGACGCCGGGCCGGCGGCACGGGCGCGGGCGCGGTGCCGGCGGCCAGGTCGACCCCGGGAACCGCCGCCGAGTACGTCCCGACCCCGCACATCGCCGCCGTCCGCCGGGTCCAGACCCGCGCCGACGGGTAGTGCGAGACCAGTGACGCGGTGGTCCAGGCGAACCAGCGGGCCGCGCCCAGCGTGGAGACCGCCACCAGGGTCGCCCCGGCGGAGAGCCCACCGGCCAGGTAGAGCGCCCACGCGCCGATCGGCAGCAGGCCGCTGACCAGCGACGGCGTGGAGCGCGCCCACACCTGCGCGGAGATCTCCCGGCGCTGCCGGTCGCTGCGCACGGTGTCCAGGGCGGCGAGGTGGGTCAGCACCGGCCGGGTCGCGCCGGCCAGCTTCACCGTGCGGGCCGCGGAGAGCGCGGAGACCAGCGCGGTGGCGAAGGCCGCCCGCGCCGCCACCGTGCCCCGGGCGGACCGCTCCAGCCGGGGCCCGAACAGCGTCGCCGCCAGCCCGGAGACCACCATCGTCCCGGCGAAGAAGAGCGCCGGTACGAAACTACCGGTCACCGCCGTCATGGTGGCCACGATCGCCAGGGCGATGAACTGGTCCATGAGGTTGTCGGCGAGCTGCACCACCCGCTCGGTGTCACCGCTCTGAGCGACCACCTCCGCCGGGGTGTGCCCGCTGACCCGGCGCGCCCCGGTCTGCCCGTGCACCAGGCGCAGGCTGATCCGCAGCATCTGGCGTACCCACCACTGCGGGAACCACAGGTTCGTGTAGAAGGGCAGCGGCAGGACGACCAGCAGCGCGGCGGCGATGCCGAGCGCGGGCAGCCACGGGCTGCCGCCGTCGACCACGTCCGCCCAGAGCCAGGGCAGCACCGCGCCGTCCAGGCCGAGCAGCGTCATCACGACGAAGATGGCGACCGAGACCAGGCCGTACCTCGGGTCGTTGGTGCCCAGCCGGAGGATCTCCCGCATGGTGCGCGCGGGCGGCAGCGCGGGCAGCGGCGGCGGGTCGGTCTTCGGCACCGCCACGGGGACCGGCCGCTCGACCGGCGCCGGTGCCGACGCCTCCAGCTCCCACGGGTCGCGCGGCCCGGGCAGCAGGTCCACCCCGCCCCGGCCCGCGCCGGCCGGGGCGTACGCGGCGGCGTGGCTGCTGGCCAGCAGCTCGGCGAAGCGTTCCGACTCGCGCAGCGGGCCGGCCTCCAGCACCTCGCCGTCGGCCATCACCACCACCTCGTCGCAGCGGCGCACAGAGGAGAGGCGGTGCGCGATGACGATGCCGATCCGGTCGGTGAGCAGCCGCTCGGTGGCCTGGCGCACCCGGGTCTCGGTGACCGGGTCCAACCGGGCGGTGGCCTCGTCGAGGATCACCACGTGCGGATCGCGGACCAGGATCCGGGCGAACGCCACCAGCTGTTCCTGCCCGGCGGAGAGGACGTGCCCGCCCTCGCCCAGCCGGGTCCGGACGCCGTCGGGCAGCTCGGCGATCCAGCCGGCCAGCCCCAACTCCTCCAGCGCCCGGGTGGCGTCGTCGAGCAGGTCGGGGTCGAAGAGCGCGACGTTCTCGGCCAGCGTCCCGGCCAGGATCTCGGTGCGCTGCGGGACCACGGCGACCCACCGGCGCAACTGCTCGACGTCCAGGTCCACCAGGTCGGTGTCGCCGAGGAAGACGGTGCCGCGCGGCACGTCGACCGCGCGGGTGAGCACCTTGGCCAGCGTCGACTTGCCCGAACCGGTCCGCCCGACCAGGGCGTACGACCGGCCGCGGGCGAAGGTGAGCCGGATGTCGCGCAGCGCCGGCCCCCGCTCACCGTCACCGCTGTTCGGGTAGTGGAAGGTGAGCCCGCGCACGCTCAGGTCGCCCTCCGCCGGGGCCGCCCCGCCCGCCGGCTCCTGCCGGGCGTCGGAGAGCAGTTGCACCCGGGCCCACGCGCCGAGCGCGTACTGCAGGTGGGGCACCCAGCGGGCGATGTGCTCGACGGTGGCCCCGAATGCGATGGCGAGCAGCCAGATCGCGGTCAGCCGGGCGCCGTCGATCCGGCCGGTGGCCAGCGCCCAGGCACCACCGAGCACCACGGCGGCGATGCCGGCCCGGATCGTGCCGGCGGCGATCGTGGTGACCCGGGCGGACATCAGGAACACCCGACGGCACCGGGCCAGCACCTCGGCGGCGCGCCCGGCGTAGAGCCGCAGCACGTACGGCCGGGCCAGGCTGGTCCGCACGTCGTCCTGGCCGTGCACCGCCTCCTCCATCACCGCGGCGAGGTCCGACCAGGCCTCCTCCTCGGCCATCCGGGCCGGGCCGATGCGCGCGGTGGGGCGGCGCAGCAGGACGCCGAGCAGGGCGGTGAGCACGAGCATGCCGACACCGGCCGGCCACCAGACGAACAGGGCGCTGACGGTGGCCAGCAGGCAGACCGCCAGCCCCTGCACGAGCCGTACGCCGGTGTTCCGCAGCTCGGAGGCGACCTGGTAGACGTCGTTGTCGATCCGGTCCAGCAGCTCACCGACCGGGGTGGTCTCCAGAGTGGTCAGGTCCTGCCCGAGCGCCACCCGGCAGAGCCGGCGGCGGACGTCGGCGGACCAGTCGGCGGTGAGCCCGGCCATCAGCAGGCCGATGACGAGATCGCTCAGGACGGCGGCGACCAGCGCCAGCACCAGCAGGGCGAAGAAGGTGGCGGACCGGTGCACCAGGACCGGGCCGGCCAGGGCCGAGGCGGCGGCCTGCCCGGCGGCGCCGAGCACGATCAGGTAGACCACCACCGTCATCCGGCGTGGCGCGGTGGCCCAGAGATCACGGAGCAGGCGCATGGGAGGGTCCCTCCGGACTCGGGATGGTGGTGGCGGTACGTCCCAGCCTGGTCCTCCGGCCGCGACGATTCAACGCAATTACCGCGCCCCCACCCGCGCCCCGACCTGCTCGGGCACCCCCCGGAGGTCAGGTCTGGGCGACCCGCCGGACGATGCCGAGCAGCGCCTCCTGCACGTCCTCGATCGGCCGGTCCGGCTGGAAGACCAGCCAGTCCACGGCCACCACCAGACCGACGCCGAACAGCGCCGACGAGGCGGTCCGCACGTCCAGGTCGGCGGGGAGGTCACCGCCGGCCACCCCGGCCCGAACCGTGTCGGCGATCACCTCGATCGCCTCCCCGCGCAGCAGGCGCAGGGTCTGCTGCCACTCGCGGTTGGTCCGCCACATCTCCGAGAGCAGCAGCTGGGCGAAGGCCCGGTAGCGCCGGATGTACTCCAGCTCGGCGCGGACCAGGGCGGCGAGCGCCTCGCGCGGCGGCAGGCCGGCCACCGCGGCCCGGAAGTCGGCGGTGAGCAGGCCGATGCCGTGCCGCAGCAGCTCCTCGAAGAGGACCGTCTTGGACTCGAAGTTGTAGTAGACGGTGCCCTTGGCCACCCCGGCCCGGGCCGCGATGTCGTCCACCGTGGTGGCGGAGAAGCCCTGCTCGGCGATGAGTTCCACCGCCGCCACGAAGAGACGCTGCCGGGTGTCCTCCCGCCGCCGCGACCGTCCGTCCGTCACTCGCCCTCCCCGTCCGCCCGACCGGCCCGAGGCGGACCGGTGCGAGCCGGGGAGGGGCTGCTCTCGCACCCCCGTCCGGCCCATCAGCATCCTCACATGGTCAGTTCGGGGTGCAGCTTCGCCGGGGTCAGTCGCCGGGACCGGCGCGCCGCGCCGACGGTGGCCACCAGCGCCGCCGCGCCGAAGGCGGCGATGACCAGCGCGCCGGTGACCACCGTCGCCGACGACCCGCCGTTGATGGTGTGCCGCAGCCCCTGCACCACGTACGTCATCGGCAGCCACGGGTGGACGGCCTGGAAGAAGTCGGGCGAGGTCTGCACCGGGTAGGTGCCGCCGGAGGAGGTGAGCTGGAGCATCAGCAGGGCCAGCGAGGCGAGCCGGCCGGCCGGCCCGAGCTGCGCGCCGAGCCACTGCATGATCGCGGTGAACGCCAGCGAGGTCAGCGCGAGCAGCCCGAACGTCGCCGCCGGGTGCTCCGGGTCGAGGCCGAGCACCAGGGTGACCACGGTGAAGAGCACCCCGGCCTGGGCCAGTCCGATCGCCACGGCGGGCAGCCAGCCGGCGAGCGCGACCCGCCAGGCGGACGCGTCGGACATCACGTGCCGCCGGTTCACCGGCCGCAGCAGCATGTACGTGATCATCGCGCCGACCCAGAGCGCCAGCCCGAGGAAGTACGGGGCGAACCCGACGCCGTACGAGCCGGCGGGGTGCTCGGACGTGCGGTCCAGCGACACCGGGTCGCCGAGGACGCCGGCCCGGTCGGCCGCGTCGTCGTACCCGGGGATTTTCTTCTCCCCCGCGGTCAGCCCGCCGGCGAGCTGGCCGGCGCCGCCCTCCAGCTTGGTCAGGCCGGCGGCGAGCCGGTCGCTGCCCCCGCTGAGCCGGGCGAGCCCGCCGTCGAGGTCCCGGGCCCCGGTGGAGAGCCGGAACAGCCCGCCCCGCAGCTGGTCTGCGCCGGTGGCGGCGGTGCCGAGCCCGTCCCGCAGCTCGGCGTTGCCCTTCGCGATCCTGTCGATGGCGTCCGCGAGCCGGTGCACCTTGGCGTTGGCGCCGGCGACGTCGTCGGCGAGATGCGGCGCGGCGGCGGCCACCTCGCGGGCGGCGGCGGCGACCTCCCGCATCTTCTTCTGCAGCGCGGCCAGGTCGGTCCGGTCGATGGTGGCGGCCAGGTCCTCGGCCTCGGCGACGGCCTTGTCGGCGGCGGCGCGGGCGGCGGTGACGGTCGGGTCGTCGGCGAGTTCGGGATGCGCCGCGACGAGCGCGTCGAGGCGGTCGGCGACCTTGCGCGCCTGGGTCAGCACGGTGTCGGCCTGCTCGGGCAGCGTGTCGAGCCCGTCGGCCAGCGCGTCGGCGCCCTCGGCGATGACCGTGGCGGCCGTGCCGATCTCGTCGGCGTTCTCGCGCAGGAACGGCTCGGCCCGGTCCGCGAGGGCGTCCACCTTGTCGGCGGCGGCCCGGGTGGCGGTGGCCGCCTGGGCGCTGCCGTCGGCGAGCTGGGTCGCGCCGGTGCGGAGTTCGTCGAGGCCGGCGGAGAGCTGGTCGGCGCCCTGGGCGCTGCGGTCCAGCCCGGCGGCGAGCTGCCCGGCGCCCGTCTCCGAGCGGTCCAGCCCGTCGGCGAGCTGCCCGGCGCCGTCCTGGGAGGTGCCGAGCCCGTCGGCGAGCTGGCCGGCGCCGTCGGCGGCCTTGCCGGTCTCGGCCTTCAGGTCGGTGAAGCCGACCAGCATCTTGTCGAAGTAGCCGCTGGCGGTGCTCTCCGCGGCGGCGGCCCGGATCTCGCTGAACGCGGAGCGGGCGAGCAGGCCGGAGAGGTAGTTGGTGGCGTCGTCGTTGACCACCCGCAGCTCGCCGCGGCGGGCCGGCTGGTCCGGCTCGGGGCTGGCGACGAGGGTGGCGGAGAAGTCCGCCGGGATGGAGAAGACCAGGTGGTAGCGGCCGCTGCGCAGGCCGGCCGTCGCGTCGTCGGCGTCGGTCACGTGCCAGCCGAAGACCTTGCGGTCGAGCAGCTCCTCGGTGAGGTCCTGGCCGGCGTGCACCACGCTGCCGTCGCCGGCGGTGGCGGGTCGGTCGGCGTTGACCAGCGCCACCGGGATCCGGTCCATGTGCCCGTACGGATCCCAGAAGGCGTAGAGGTACAGGGCGCCGTAGAGCAGCGGGATCACGGTCAGCACGGCGAGTGCGGCGCGCGGCAGCCGGCCCCGGGTCATCCGGCGCAGCTCGAAGCGGGCGAGGCGGAAGACGCTCATCGGTTCACCTCGTGGTCGACGATGTCGGGGGTGGCGGGGGCACTGGCCGGGTCGCCGGCGCCCTCCGGGTCGGCGGGTCGGCGGCGTCCGCCGGGTCGGCGGCGTCCGCCGGGTCGGCGGCGTCCGCCGGGTCGGCGGCGTCCGCCGGGTCGGCGGCGTCCGCCGGGTCGGCGGCGTCCGCCGGGTCGGCGGCGTCCGCCGGGGCGGCCTGGGCGGGGACGGCGACGGTCGGGGGCGGGGCTGGGGCTGGGGCGGTGGCGGCCGGGACGGCGCGCGCCGGGGCGGTGGGGGCCGGGAGGCTCAGGTCGGGCCGGACCGGCAGCGACGGGTCGCCGAGCCGGTGCACGACGGCCCGGGCGCCGGGCTCGACCGCGCGGCCGCTGGCGACCACCGCGTAACCCTGGTCGGCGAGGCGGGCGAGGGCGTCGAAGAGCCAGGCCCGCTCGGGGGCGTCGGAGCCGGCGTCCACGTCGTCGGCGACGATCAGGCTGGGGCCGCTCAGGGTGGCCAGGACAAGGCCGAGGACCTGCCGCTGCTGCGGGGTGAGGTCCCGGCCGCGCACGTCCGGATCGAGGGGTACGTCGGTGAAGCCCGCCCCGGCGATCGCCGCGGCGAAGGCGTCCCGCCGGTAAGCCCGCCGGGCCCGGACGGCGGCCACCGGCACCAGTTGGCGACGGCGGCGCGGGACGGGCCCGAGCAGCAGCAGCCGCTCCTGGATGTGCTCGGCGACGGTGAGCGCGGGGTCGGGCTCGTGCACCCCGGCGACCTGGCCGAGCGCGGCCGGCCCCCGGGTCCGCAGGGTGCCCTCGTTGTGCGGGAAGCGGCCGGCCAGGGCGAGCAGTAGCGAGGTACGCCCGCTGCCGGGCGGCCCGGTGACGACGTGCAGCTCACCCGCCTCGGCGGTCAGGTCGACGTCCCGGTACACCCAGCCCCGCCGGGTGCGCAGACCCAACCCGTACGCCTCGACGATCTTCATCCGCCATCCCGACATGCTTGAACTGACTGGTCAGTATAAAAACATGCTCAGCATAGCGCCGGACGTCCGATTCCTCGACCGGAGCGCGCGTGATCCCCGCCATGGCGGGCGGGCGGGACGGGTCAGAACAGCACGGTGGCGAGGGTGCCGACCGGCTGGAAGCCGCAGCGCTCGTAGACCCGGCGGGCGGGCAGGTTGAAGTCGTTGACGTAGAGGCTGACGGTCGGCGCGACCCGCAGCAGAGCGTCGCGTACCACCGCCGCCATCGCCGCGGTGGCGATCCCCCGCCCGCGCCACTCCGGGGCCACCCAGACCCCCTGGACCTGGGCGGTACGCCGGGTCACCACGGCCAGCTCGGCCTTGAAGACCACCCGGCCGTCGACGAAGCGGGCGTACGCCCGACCGGCCCGCACCAGGTCGGTGACCCGCCGCCGGTAGGCCCGTCCACCGTCCTCGGCCAACGGCGAGACGCCGACCTCCTCGGTGTACATGGCCACCGCCGCCGGGAAGAGCCGGTCGATCTCAGCGGCGCGCACCCGGCGCACCCGCGGGTCGCCGGAGACCGGGGGCAGCGCGTCGGTGGCCAGCAGCGGCTGGTTGGGGCGGACGTCCCGGGCCGGACCCCAGTGGGTGGAGAGCCGGTCCCAGAGGCCGAGCACGGCGTCGGCCCGCCCGACGATCGAGGAGCAGAGGCGCTCCTCGGCGGCGAGCTGCTCGGCGAAGGCGGCGACGGCCGGCTCCGAGGCGAGCACCGGGGTGAGGTTGCCGCCCAACCAGCAGATCGACTCCAGGTTGCGGCGCGCCCCGTACCCCAGGATCCGCCCCTCGGCCCGCCACCAGGCCAGGCCACGGGCGGCGACCCGCTCGGCGACCTGCGCGCCCGCGAACGGGTCGAGGTCGAGCAGCCGCTCGACCGCGCGGCGCTCCGACTCCCCCAGTTGGCGTACCGGCACCGTCAGCACGGCTACCAGCCTGCCAGATGTGAGCGGCCGCTCGCCGGTCGACCGGTCAGACGGTGACAGGTTCGGCCACCGACTCGGCCGGCCGGGTCCGCGCCGCCCACCGCACCACCGGCGGCACCAACGCACCGAGCACCAGGAACAACCCGCCGAGCAGCAGCCAGCCGGGTGCGCCCCAGCCGACCGCGAGACTGGTCACCACCACCGGAGCGACCATCCCGCCGAGCTGCATGCCCATCCCGTACGCCCCCTGGTACTGGCCCTGCGCCCGGGCCGGGGCGAGGCCGAAGGAGATGCCCCAGCCCGCGGCCGCGTGCCACAGCTCGCCGACCACGTGCACGAGCGCCCCGGCCAGCAGCAGCGCCACGGCGACCGGGGTCGGCACGCCGGCGCTGGCGGCGAAGAGCGCGCAGGCCACCGCGATGACCACGCCGGCCCGCCGGGCGGCCCGAGCGGCCCCGGGCAGCTCCTCGGTGCCCCGGGAGGCACGGACCTGGAAGATCACCACCGTCACCGTGTTGACCAGCATGCAGGCCGAGATGAGCCAGTGCGGCGCCGTGGTGTGGTCGGCGATCCACAGCGGCAGGGCGATGTTGAGCAGCCCGAAGTGCATCGACATCAGCCCGTCGAGCACGGTGAAGGCCAGGAAGGGGCGGTCCCGCAGCGCGATCAGCCGTGGCCCGTGCGCGGGCGCCGGCACGGGCGGGACCGGCGCCAGCCGGAGCAGCACCACCGCCGCCAGCAGATAGGTGACGCAGTCGAGCAGGATCAGCGCGACGTACGCGGCGCGGGTGTCGGCGGCGAGCCCGACGCCGGCGACCACGGCGCCGACCGAGATCCCGACGTTGGTGACGGCGCGCAGCCAGGCCCGGGTGCGGACCCGCTGGTCGGCGGGGACGGCTCCGGCGATCAGCGCGCCCCGGGCACCCCGGCTGGCGGCATCGGCGACCGCCATCAGCACGCCGACGACCAGGAACGTCGGGAACGACCGGACGGCCATCAGGGCGGCGGTGAAGACGCCGGAGGCGACCAGCGCGGCGAGCTGGATGCCGCGCGGGCCGTGCCGGTCGGCCAGGTAGCCCATCGGCGTGCTGGCGATCAGGCTGACCAGCGCGGTGACGGTGAGGCCGATGCCGACCTCGCGCACCGAGAGGCCGACCGAGCGGGTGAGGAAGAGGGCGCTGACGGTCAGCCAGGTGCCCCGGCCGACCGTGTTGACCAGGGTGGAGAGGGCGAGGGTCCGGGCCGGACCCGGTTCGGGAAGCAGGCGCACCCCGACACTGTAACAAGACGTACGTACGGTTTGGTGCCCGCCTCGACCAACCCTCTTGTTGCCGACACGTTGCCGATATATCGTCGATACATCAACGACAGTACGAGAAGGGATCGTGGCATGGGATTCCACCAGCACTTCCACGCGATGCACGAGGCCCGTCGACGCGGGTTCGGCTTCCCGCCGGTCCCGCCGGGCCCGCACGGGCACGGCGGCTGGGGTGGGGGCCGGGGCGGCCGGGGTCGCGGCCGCGGGCGCCGGCCGAACGTCCGCGGCGCCGTGCTGGCGCTGCTCATCGAGCGGCCGATGCACGGCTACGAGATGATTCAGGAGATCGACTCCCGCACCGGCGGAGCCTGGCGGCCGAGCCCCGGCTCGATCTACCCGACCCTCCAGCTGCTGGAGGACGAGGGGGTCATCGAGGCGAGCACCGACTCCTCCACCGGTGGACGGAAGCGGTTCGGCCTCACCGAAGCCGGCCGCGAGGAGGCCGCCGCCGCGGCGCAGACCCCGCCCTGGGCGGAGTTCGCCGAGAACACCGTCAGCAGCTGGCACGACATCCGCGACGCCGGCGCGCAGGCGATGAACGCGCTGCGCCAGGTGATGATGACCGGCACCGACGACCAGCGGGAACGCGCCGCCCAGGTCCTCGACGAGACCCGCCGCAAGCTCTACGCCATCCTCGCCGAATCCGACTGACCCCCGCCCCACCCCCGCGGACGCCTCGGGGCCGGCAGATACAGAGAAAGAGTGGCTATTCCTTCCGGAATAGCCACTCTTTCTCTGAAAGTGCAGCCGCGGCGCGTGGGGCGCCGGGGCGTGCGGGGGGGTGGGGGGGGTGGGTCAGTGGACGGTGACGGTGGCGCCGGGGACCAGGTCGCGGAGTTCCTCGGGGATCTCGGCGCCCATCTCGTCGGCGAGGCGGAGCGCCTCCTCGATCAGCGTCTCCACGATCTGCCCCTCGGGCACGGTCTTGATGACCTGGCCCTTGACGAAGATCTGGCCCTTGCCGTTGCCGGAGGCGACGCCGAGGTCGGCCTCGCGGGCCTCGCCCGGGCCGTTCACCACGCAGCCCATGACGGCGACGCGCAGCGGCACCGGCAGCCCCTCCAGGCCGGCGGTGACCTCCTCGGCCAGCTTGTAGACGTCGACCTGGGCCCGGCCGCAGGACGGGCAGGAGACAATCTCCAGGCCCCGCTCGCGCAGGCCCAGCGACTCCAGGATCTGGTTGCCGACCTTGATCTCCTCGACCGGCGGCGCGGAGAGCGAGACCCGGATGGTGTCGCCGATCCCCTCGGCCAGCAGCGCACCGAAGGCGACCGCCGACTTGATGGTGCCCTGGAACGCCGGGCCGGCCTCGGTGACGCCCAGGTGCAGCGGGTAGTCGCACTGCTCGGCGAGCTGCCGGTAGGCCCGGATCATGACCACCGGGTCGTTGTGCTTGACCGAGATCTTGATGTCCCGGAACCCGTGCTCCTCGAAGAGCGAGCACTCCCAGAGCGCCGACTCGACCAGCGCCTCGGCGGTGGCCTTGCCGTACTTGGCGAGCAGCCGCTTGTCCAGCGAGCCGGCGTTCACGCCGATCCGGATCGGCACGCCGGCCGCGCCGGCCGCCTTGGCGATCTCCTTGACCTTGTCGTCGAACTGCCGGATGTTGCCCGGGTTGACGCGGACGGCGGCGCAGCCGGCGTCGATCGCGGCGAAGACGTACTTCGGCTGGAAGTGGATGTCGGCGATGACCGGGATCTGCGACTTGCGCGCGATCGCCGGCAGCGCCTCGACGTCGTCCTGGCTGGGCACGGCGACCCGGACGATCTGGCAGCCGGACGCGGTCAGCTCGGCGATCTGCTGGAGGGTGGCGTTGACGTCGGAGGTGAGGGTGGTGGTCATCGACTGCACCGAGACCGGCGCACCACCACCGACCGGCACGGAGCCGACCATGATCTGGCGGCTGGCCCGACGGGGGGCCAGCGGCGGGGGCGGTACGGCGGGCATACCGAGACTGACAGCGGTCACTTCAGGCACTCACCTTGAGAAGAGCGTGATCGGATTGACGACGTCCGCGGTGATGGTCAGCAGCGTGAACGCGCCACCGACCAGGATCACCGCGTACGTGAGCGGCATGAGCTTCATGTAGTCCACCCGGCCCGGGTCGCGGCGGCCGATCCGGGCGTACAGCCAGGAGCGGACCCGTTCGAACCAGGCGATGGCGATGTGGCCGCCGTCCACCGGCAGCAGCGGCAGCAGGTTGAACACGCCGACGAAGAAGTTCAGCGAGATGAAGAGCAGGACGAGCATCTGCCAGACGCCGTTCTGCAACGCCTCGCCGCCCAGTCGGCTGGCGCCGACCACGCTGATCGGGGTGTCCTTGTCCCGCTCGCCACCGGTGATGGCGGTCCAGAGGGCGGGGACCTTCTCCGGGATCCGCTTCAGCGCCTCGTACGTGCCGACGGCGAGGTCCTTGGTGTAGCCGGCGGTGGCCGGGATAGCCTCGATCGGGCCGTACGTCACGTTGGCCGGGACGCCCGGCGGCAGGGACGGGCCGGCGACGCCGAGCGCGGAGACGGTGACCAGGGCGCCGTCCGGGTTGTCCAGCGGCTTGCGCTGCACCGCCGCGAGGTTGGCCTGGACCTGGCCCTGCACGCCGTCCCGCTCGTACGTGATGGTGGCCGGCTTGCCCGGCGGCAGGTCGCGGACGGTCTTGACCAGGGCGGTGTAGTCGGGGACCGAGGTGCCGTTCACCGCGAGGATCTTGTCGTCGTCGCGCAGCCCGGCCTGCTTGGCGGGGCTGACCGGGTCGCCGGGGGCGCACTCGCGCTGGGGGTCGGTGGGGAGGACGCAGTCCACGACCTTGACGTGCGCCGGCAGCGGGTTCGGCAGGTCCCTGTTCGGCAGGCCCATGAACATCGCGGCGAGCCAGATGGCGATCACCGCGAGGGCGAAGTGGGTCACCGAGCCGGCGGACATCACGATCGTCCGCTTCCAGACCGGGTAGCGCCACATCGCCCGGTGCTCGTCGCCCGGCTCGACGTCGTCGTCCTGCGGCGTCATCCCGACGATCTTGCAGAAACCGCCGAGCGGGATGGCCTTGATGCCGTACTCGGTCTCACCGCGGCGGAAGGACCACAGGGTCGGGCCGAAGCCGACGAAGTAGCGGGTGACCTTCATCCCGAACGCCTTGGCGGTCAGCATGTGACCCGCCTCGTGCAGGCTCACCGAGATGAGAATCCCCAGGGCGATCACGACCACCCCGAGCAGATAGAGCATCAAGCTTCCTTCCCCGACCCCGAGATGATCTCCTGCGCGTGCGCGCGTGCCCACGACTCGGCCGCGAGCACGTCCTCGACGGTACCTGGTTCGCCGAAATCGGGTGCCTCCTCCAACACCCGGCGCAGGGTGTCGACGATGCCGAGGAAGGGCAGCCGGCCGGCGACGAAGGCGGCGACGCACTCCTCGTTCGCCGCGTTGTAGATCGCCGGGCGGCACCGGCCGGTCTCGCCGGCGGCCTTGGCCAGGGCGACCGCCGGGAACGCCTCGTCGTCCAGCGGGGCGAACTGCCAGGTGTGCGCGGTGGTCCAGTCGACCGCGGCGGCGGCGTCGGCCACCCGGTCCGGCCAGCCGAGGCCGAGGGCGATCGGCAGCCGCATGTCCGGCGGGCTGGCCTGGGCGAGGGTGGAGCCGTCGACGAACTCGACCATCGAGTGGATCACCGACTGCGGGTGGACCATCACGGTGATGTCGGCGTAGGGCACGTCGAACAGCTCGTGCGCCTCGATCACCTCCAGCGCCTTGTTGACCATGGTGGCGGAGTTGATCGTGACGACCGGGCCCATGTTCCAGGTGGGGTGGGCCAGGGCCTGCGCGGGAGTGACCTCGGTCAGCTCGTCGCGGCGCCGGCCGCGGAACGGCCCACCGCTGGCGGTGACGACCAGCCGGCGCACCTCGCCGCGGGCCCCGCCGCGCAGGCACTGCGCCAGCGCCGAGTGCTCCGAGTCCACCGGCACGATCTGCCCCGGCCGCGTCACCGCGGCCTTCACCAGCGGGCCGCCGGCCACCAGCGACTCCTTGTTGGCCAGGGCGAGGGTACGGCCGGCGCGCAGCGCCGCCAGGGTCGGTGCCAGCCCCAACGACCCCACCACCCCGTTGAGTACGACGTCGCAGGGCCACTGCGCCAGCTCGGTCATGGCGTCCGGGCCGGCAACGATCTTCGGCAGCCGGAAGTCCCCGGTGGCCCAGCCGCGCCGGCTCGCCTCGGCGTAGAAGGCGAGCTGGAGGTCCTGCGCGGCGGAGGACTTCGCCACCCCGACCGCGTCCACGCCCAGCTCCAGGGCCTGCGCGGCGAGCAGCTCGACGTTGCCGCCGCCGGCGCCGAGCGCCACCACCCGGAACCCGTCCGGGTTGCGCCGCACGATGTCGATGGCCTGGGTACCGATCGAGCCGGTGGAGCCGAGCAGAACGAGGTCGCGGGGAGTTGTCACGCGGCCATTCTGCCCCGGCGTCGCTGTGCGCCCGCTGGGAGCCTCAGCCCTCGCCGTCCGGATCCTCGACCGGCACCTTCTCGTCGAGGAGTTCGGCCTGCCCCCACCCGCCGCCGGCTGCGGGCGGAAGCCTGCCACCCGACAGTCGGCAGGAAGGCCGATCAGTCCTGCCCTGGGATCAGGTTCCGCTCCCGCAGCAGGGCGAGCAGGTCGTCCCGGTCCACCGGTGGCAGGTCGGCGGTCGGTACCGGGAGCACCTGCCGGCCGACCACGGCGAGCACGAGGTCGCCCGCCGGCAGGACGCGGGCGTGGGTGACCGCCTCCCAGCGGACCAGCGAGTCGGTCAGCTCGGTGATCCGGCGCACCCCGGTCGCGTCGATCTGCCAGGCGGTGGGGCGGCCGTACAGCCGCCAGCAGTGCCGCACGACCCGCCGGAACAGCAGCTCCGGCACCAGCCGGTAGGCGAGAGCGCCCAGGGCCAGCAGGGTCAGCGGCCACGCCCGCGCGCCGGTGAGCAGTCCGAACGCCCCCACCAGGCCCAGCACCGCGGCCGGCACCTGTACCACGAGCATGGGCGGCAGGGACGACCGCAGCGCGGCGGCGAGCCGGTCCCGGTCGGGGATGGCGTCGAACGTGATTATCACGACGGGACACGATAGGACCAGCGCCGCGCCTCCGCTGCCCCATGGCGGGTCGCGCGGGACGACGTATGCCTGGTGAGCGATATACCTGAGAGGCATATTTATGACTCCGAGGTATATCGCTCACCGGCATGTCCGGGGGGTCGGCACTACCCTGCGTGACCGTTCCGGCGGGGAGTGACCTACCGCCGGACGGCCTGCGGCCCCGGCTCGACCGGATCGGCGGTGAGCAGTCCCCGGTCGCGCAGGTAGGAGTACAGCTCGGCCCGCTGTTCCGCGCTCAGACCGTGGATCGGCATCGGGAAGAGCTGGTACCGGCTCAGCCGGAAGAGCAAGTGGTCGGGGATCGGCTCCACCCCGGTCAGCGCCGCCCAGCGCACGACGCTGTCGGAGAGGGCGTTCACGCAGCGGACGCCCTCGTCGGAGATCGTCCAGGTGATCGGGATGCCGTGCATCTTCCAGCTGGCCCGGACCAGCGTCCGCAGGACCAGCGGGGACAGCAGCGCGGCGGTCACCGCGGCGGCGACCCAGGGCAGCGCCTCCAGCGCATCTCCGAAAAGCACGTCGACCAGGGCCGGCAGGAGCAGCGCGACCGGGCAGAACCGGTACAGCAGTAACGTGCGCCGGTAGGCGCGGCGCAGGGCGGCGGTGAGCCGCCGCCGGTCCGGCTGCGTCTCGAAACTGATCATCACGGCGCGAGACGATACGCCCGAGCGGTGCGCCCCGTTGTCCCGGCGGGCGTCAGGCGTCGCCCCGGCGGACGAAGGTCTCCAGCACCTCGCCGCCGTACCAGTCGGTGCGGCGGCCGAGGTGGGTCATGCCGAGCCGGCGGGCGACCGCCATCGACGGGTCGTTGCCGGGCGAGACCACGGCGTACACCTGTGGGGTGCCGGCGGCGAACTCGCGGGCCAGCACCGCGCGGGCCGCCTCGGTGGCGTACCCGTGCCCCCAGGAGTCCGGGTGCAGGTGCCAGCCCACCTCGATGTCGTCGGTCTCCGTCACGCCGTCCGCTCCGGGCAGCGGCTTGAGGATCAGGGTGCCGGCTACCCGGCCGGTGTCCCGGACCTCGATCGCCCAGGTGCCGTACCGTCCGCCCTGGCCGGCGTGCCGTTTCCGCCAGATGGCCAGCCGGTCCAGGGCCTGGGCCGGGTCGGTCAGCGGCAGGCCGGACGCGGCCAGCCAGCGGGTGATCTCGGTACGCGAGTAGATGTCGAAGATCCGATCCAGGTCCGCCGGGGCGTCGGTCCAGTCCCGCAGCACCAGGCGTTCCGTGGTGAGCACCGTCATGACGCGCGATCGTAATGCGTGCCCCGGCCCGAGAGGGGAAGGAGATCGCGATGGGCCACGCATGGCAGCGCACGAAGCGGATCACCAGCGCCGCCTTCCGGCCGGTACGCGGCCGGGACCTCTCGCTGCACGCCGCCGCGATCACCTTCTACGGGGGGATCGCCGTGGTGCCGGTGGCGCTGCTGGCGATCTGGACGACCTCGCTGCTGGTCGGCGCGGACCGGGTCCGCCGGCTCACCTCGCACGCGGTGAACACGCTGCCGGACGCGATCGGGGCGCCCCGGGCGGTGGAGGCGCTGGTCGGGGCCGGGGTGGAGTTGACCCCGCTGCTCGCGCTGGCCTCCCTGCTGCCGGCGTCGCTCTACGGCGAGGGGCTGCGCCGGGCGTTCGTCTCGGTCGCCACGCCGCCGAACCCGGACGAGTCGCTGGTGGGCTGGCGCGGTCGACTGCTGCTGCTGCCGCTGCTCGCCCCGGCCCCGGCACTGCTGCTGTCGATCCTGATCGCCCTGCCCACCACCACCCACCTGGTGCGGCAGGGCGGCTGGATCGGCGCGCTCGGCGTGGTGCTGTCGTTCCTGGGGGTGTGGCTGGTACTCACGCCGGTGCTGATGTGGGTGTTCCGGGTCGTGGGGCCTGCCTCCCCGGACTGGTTGTCCACCCTCGTCCTCGGCTCGTTCACGGCGGCGAACCTCTCCGGCTTCCTGCACGGGTTCGTGCTGTTCGCCTCGCTCCCGATCGACCTGGGGGTGCCGTTCGGCGGCTTCGACGAGATCGGCGCGGGCGTCGCGGTGCTGCTCTGGCTCTACCTGTTCCACGTGATCGTGCTGGCCGGCTACTCGGCCACCCTGGCCCTGAGCCGCTGGCGCGCCAAGCGCCGCTGAAACGCTCCCGCCGCTGAAGCCCTCCCGCCGCGGGCCGCGCCGCACTAGGCTGCCCGGGCATGAGCGAAGCGAGTGAGCTGCCGACCCGCGCCGACGTCGTGATCGTCGGATCCGGGCACAACGGGCTGGTCTCGGCCGTCCTGCTGGCCCGGGCCGGGCTGGACGTGCTGGTGCTGGAGGCGGCGGAGGAGATCGGCGGGGCCACCCGCACCGAGAACCCGTTCCCCAAGGTCCCCGGGCTGCGCCACTCCACCGGGTCGTACCTGCTCGGGCTGATGCCGCCGGAGCTGCTCGCCACGCTCGACGTGCGGATCCCGGTGCTGCGCCGCGACCCGCACTACTTCCTGCCCACGCCGGGCGGCATCGGCTCGCCGTACCTGCTCTTCGGCAGCGACACCGCGGCGACCCGCAAGCAGCTCGCCGAGTTCTTCTCCCCCGCCGACGCGGCCGCCGACGACGCCCTGCAGGCCGAACTGGCCCAGCTGCGCGAGGACCTGGCGCCGGCCTGGCTGGCCGAGCCGCTGCCGGTGGAGGAGACCGCCGAGCGGTACGTCCGCCCGGCGCTGCGGCAGGTCTTCGTCGACCTGGTGCGCGGCTCGGTCGCCGATCACCTGGCCCGCTTCGACTTCCGCTCCGAACTGCTGGTCAGCATGTACGCGGTCACCGACGGCCTCTCCGGCCTCAACGCCGGTCCGGACGACCCCGGCACCGGGCACAACTTCCTGGTGCACAACATGTGCCGGCTGCCCGGCGCGGACGGCACCTGGATGATCGCCCGGGGCGGCATGGGCACCGTCTCGCGGACCTTCGCCGAGGCCGCCCGCGCCGCCGGGGCCACCATCCGCACCGGTACGCCGGTGACCGGGGTGACCCTGGACGGCGGCGCGGCCAGCGGGGTGACGCTCGCCGACGGCCGGCACGTCGCCGCCCCGGTGGTGCTCGGCGCCTGCGACCCGTACCGGCTGATGGACCTGCTGCCCGACGGCGCGCTGCCGGCGCCGCTGCACCAGCGGATGACGGCGGTCCGCCGCCCCGGCACCACCCTGAAGCTGAACCTGGCGCTGACCGGGCTGCCCCGCTTCGCCTGCCTGCCGGCCGGGGCGCCGAGCCCGTTCGGCTCCACCATCCACCTGCTCCCCGGCTCGGCCTCACTGGTCGGCGGGGGCGGCGAGGCGCCGATGGCCGCGCTGCGCGGGATGTGGGCGGACGTGCAGGCCGGCCGGCTGCCCGAGGAGCCGACCATCGAGTGGTACCTGCACACCACCGTCGACCCGTCGCTCTCCGACGAGGCCGGCCACCACTCCTCCGCCCTGTTCGTGCAGTCGGTCCCCTACGCCCTGGCCGGCACCACCTGGGACGAGGCCATGCCCGGGTACGTCGAGAAGCTGATCGCCATCTGCGAGCGGTACGCCCCCGGCGCCGGCGACCTGATCGCCGACGCGGTGCCACTGCCCCCGCCCGGCATCGAGGCGCACTTCGGCATCACCGGCGGGCACATCCACCACGTCGACAACACCGTCTCGTTCATCGACCGCATGCCGTACGCGACCGGCGTCGACGGCGTCTACGCGGGCAGCGCCGGGTGCCACCCGGCGGGCAGCGTGATCGGCGCCGCCGGCCACAACGCCGCCCGCCGCATCCTCAGCGACCTCGGTCGCTGACCTCACCGCCGGGCTCGGCGGGGGGCAGATCGCCGGGGCGGCGGATGAGGGAGAGACCGACGAGCAGCAGGTAGAGGACGAGGCTGAGGATCGGGTCGACGAAGACGAAAGCGAAGGCGATCAGGTAGAGCAGTGGGCGCACCAGCAAGCGCCGCGAGACCGCCCGGGCCAGCCGGGGATCCAGGTCGGGGTGGAGCAGCCGCCGCCGCCGAGCCCACCACCAGCTGAGGTTGAAGAAGAGCGACTCGCCGAGCACGGCGCCGAGGTAAAGGGCGGCGGTCAGCCGCTGCTCGGTCGCGCTGCCGCGCAGGTTGTCCGAGAGCAGGTCGGCGGTGAACGGGATGGTGGCCACGAAGAGCAGCACGAGCAGGTTGAACACCAGCAGCAGCTGGTCGACCCGGACCACGTACCGCCACATGTTGTGATGGCCGAGCCAGATCTGGCCGGCGATCCCGAAGGTGATCACGTACGCCAGGTAGGACGGCCAGGCGTGAGCGAGGGCGTCGGGAAGCTCCCTCCCGCCGGCCCTGGCCGGACCGTACTGGAGCAGTTCGACGGCCATCACCGTCAGCACGACCGCGAAGACGCCGTCGCTGAACGTCTCCACCCGGGAGGCGTCCCTGGCCATTTCCCGGTCACGCCTGAACCGGTACCCGCTCCTGCCCGCGCCGTCGGCCACGCCGCCCCCTTCCCGAGCTGATGGTGACCCGGCGGGGGCGGCGGGCGCGGGGAAACCGTCAGCTGAGCGCTTCCCCGGCGGGGGCGGGGGTCTGCTCGTCGGCGCGGTGCGCGCGGATCTTGTGGCCGACGCTGGTCAGGCAGCGACCGCTGCCCAGGTCGAACTTCCAGCCGTGCAGCTGGCAGGTGAGCTGGTCGCCGTCGACGATGCCGAACCGGCTCAGGTCCGCCTTCAGGTGCGGGCAGCGGCGCTGCACCACCCAGTCGCCGATAGTGATGTCCTCCGCGTCGACGGCCCGCTCGTGCTCGTCGTACCAGCCCTCGGCGTACTGGAGGCGCTCCTCGGAGAGGCACTTGAAGAAGGCGTAGACGAACTCGTTGTACTGGCCGATCCGGGCGGCCGAGAAGCGGCAGGAGAGGAAGAGGGAGTTGACCCAGTCCACCTCCTCGATGTGCAGCAGGTGCTCGATCAGCGCCCGCTCGGTCCGGAACCGGTAGCGCACCTTCTCGTCGGCGTACGGGCGGACCTCCTTGCCCGGGAAGTCCACCACGATCGACTCGACGCTCTCGCCGTCGTAGCCGACCAGGTCGAAGCGGACCGGGCCGCCGACGCCCTTGGCCAGGTAGATCGACTCGTCCAGCAGCGGCTCGATGCGGCGCTTCATCTCGCCGAGCACCTCCACCTCGGGGTGCCGCCAGGACGCCTTCTCCGCCTCGATGATCGGGCGCTTGCGCTCCCGCATCTCCTCCAGGTGCGCGATCTTGTTCGCGAAGAACTCCTCCACCGGCACCGGGTGGGTGGTGCTCGCACCCTCCGTGGTCACCTCGGCGACGCTGCCCGGCAGCAGCACGATGCCGTTGGTGCCGCCGACCTTGGCGTACTCGGCGAGGAAGACCGACTGGTCGGGAAAGATGTTGCCCTCGTCGCCGTGGATGTCGTTGAACTGCCACAGCGCGTCGTCGAGGAAGCACGGCGGGCCGGCGATCGGGAAGACGTGGTCGGCCTTCAGGTCGTCGATGTAGCGCCAGGTCCGGTCGAACTGCCGGTCGCGCTTCTGCTTGCCGAACGCCGTCTTGGCCGCCTGCGGCAGCTCGTAGACCATCGGGTACCAGATCGCGCCGGAGAACTGCAGCATGTGCGCGTGCACGTGGCCCAGCTCGGCGAAGACGCTCAGATCGGTCGGGCGGGCGTCGTTCTGGTTCAGCAGCCGGACCCCGTCGTACTCCACCCAGAGCGAGGAGTCGCCGATCGGGCCGTCGGTCGGGCTGGTCAGCGCCTGGATCATGATCTTCAGGCCGCCGTCGAGCTCCACGACCTGCTCGTTCGGGGCCTTGAGGAACTTCGTGAAGCCTAGCGCCCGCAGCTCGTCCTCCATTTCCGAGGTGGGGAACTCGGGCAGGAGCACGGTGGCGTCCTTGGAGACGTACCGCTTGAGGTGGGCGGCGTCGAAGTGGTCCCGGTGCAGGTGCGAGACGTACAGGTAGTCGACGTCGCCGAGGGCCGCCCAGTCGAGCTGGGAGTTGTCGGGGAAGGGGAACCACGAGGCGAAGTAGGCGGGATTGACCCACGGGTCGCACAGGATGCTGCCCGCGGCCGTGTCGATCCGCATGCTGGCATGTCCCGTACCGGTCACTCGCACCGCAGTCCCCCTCAAAACGACAATCAAGGTGTACGTCCGAACGCTACCGGAGGCAGTGTGGTCGCCGACCCGCGACGCCGCCAGAGGCGTTGCGCCCCCGTGCTGGGGGTCCACCGGCCCCGGCCGCCCGGCGCTTACCCGCCCGCGTACCCCAATCAGGCCGGACCCTGCGCCGGGCCCGCCGCGGGGCGTGCCAGACTAACCGGAGATCCGATCGCGAGGGAAGGACCGACAGTGGCAGGAAGCGAGCCGGTAACCGCGCCAGATCAGCACAAGCCCGGGCACCGCAGATCCGGACGGATCGGCGCGGTGCTCTCCGCGTTGGCGCTGCTGGCGATGCTGTGCGGCAACCACGAGGGCAAGGTCGAGAACATCTGGCTGATCGGCCTGGCCGTGCTGCTGCTGGGGATCGTCATCGGCGACGCCGTGCTGCGCCGCAACGGCCTGCGCTCCTGACCCGACCGCCGCGCCGGACCGCGAACGCGTGAAGGGCCCACCCCCTCGGGGGTGGGCCCTTTCGTCACGTCGGTCCCCGTCGCTCCGGTCCCGTCGCTCCGGTCCCGTCGCTGCCGTCCGGCCGCGGCGGTCCCCGTCGCGCGGTCAGCGGCCGAAGAGGATGTCCTGCACGTCCTTGAGCGCGGCGTCGACCTCGGCCTCGAAGTAGCCGCCCGGCACCAGCCCGAAGCGCAGGGTGTCCAGGTCCTTCGGGTTCACCGGCATCGGGTTGCGGCCCTGCATGCCGCCGAGCAGCGTCTCGAAGAACCGGTCCACCTGGTCCGGGTCGTACCCGCTGCCGAAGCGACGCACCTGGAAGCTGCGCCGGATCTGGTCGACCCGGTAGAGGTCGCTGCCGGGCGGACCGGCCATCGGCGGGCCCACCATCGGCGGGCCGCCCACCGGCGGACCGGCCATCGGCGGCGGGCCACCCATCGGCGGGCCACCGAGCGCCGGCTGCGGCATGGGCGGGCCGGCCGGGCCACGCCCGCGCATGTCACGCTGCTCCCGCTCGGGCATCCGGATCTCGGCGGTCATGTCGGCGCGGCCGTGCCGGCCCGCCTCGAAACCGTCGAACCGCGGCTCCTCCGGGGCGCCGTAGCCACCCGGACCCGGGGGCAGGCCGCGCTGCGGCGGACCGCCGTGCCCGCCGGGGCCGCCCGGACCACCGGGACCCATCGGCCCGCCCGGACCAGGACCACCCGGACCGCGCGGCGCGTCGTAGCCGCCCCGGGGGGCGTCGTACCCGCCGGCGAAGGCACCGGTGGGCTCGTCGTACCGGTTGCCGTAGCCCTGCGGGCCGGCCTGCGCCGGCATGGCGCGCGGCGGGAGCGGCTGCGGCACCGGGGACAGGCCGCGGTGGTCGTCGCGCATCGGCGGGCCGAGGCGGTCGGCGCCGCGCGGGTCGGCGCCCCGGCCGCCGCGCTCCTCCAGCTCGGCCAGCTGCCGCTCGACCCGGTCCAGGTGCAGGTCGACCTGCCACTCGTCGTAGCCGTTGAAGCGGACCCGGAAGACGACGTCGTGGACCTCCTGGGAGGCCACGGGCGCGCCGACCGGCTGGCCGGCGAGTGTCGCCTCGACCCGGTCCAGGAAGGCGTCCACCTCGTCGACCTTGTATCCCCGGCGGAGCGCCTTACGCCGGAAACGCTGACCCTGACTCGCCACTATGTCTCCTGGTCTCGTCGCTACGCCCGGTCACGCCCGCGCGGCGCATCGGTGTCCCTGTCCTCAGCGGCAGCCAACTGCCCGCACGCGCCGTCGATCTCGCGCCCCCGGGTGTCCCGCACCGTCGTGGACACCCCGGCCTCGCGGAGTCGCCGGACGAACTCGCGCTCGACCGGCTTCGCGCTCGCGTCCCAGCGGCTGCCGGGTGTCGGGTTGAGCGGGATGAGGTTCACGTGGGCCAGCTTGCCGGCCAACAGCCGCCCGAGCAGGTCCGCCCGCCACGGCTGGTCGTTCACGTCCTTGATCATCGCGTACTCGATCGACACGCGGCGCCCCGTCCGGGCCGCGTAGTCCCACGCTGCGTCCAGCACCTCGGCTACCTTCCAGCGCTGGTTGACCGGCACGAGTTCGTCGCGCAGATCATCATCGGGCGCGTGCAGCGACAGCGCAAGGGTCACTGAGAGGTCTTCGCTGGCCAGTCGGCGGATGGCCGGAACCAGGCCGACCGTGGAAACGGTGATGTGCCGCTGCGACAGGCCCAGCCCCTCGGGGGCCGGCGCGACCAGCCGACGGATCGCCGCCACCACCCGGTTGTAGTTCGCCAGCGGCTCGCCCATGCCCATGAAGACGACGTGCGACAGCCGCGGCGGCGACCCGGCCACCGCGCCGGAGGCGGCGACACCGGCGAGGTAGACCGCCTGGTCGACGATCTCGGCCGTGGACAGGTTGCGGGTCAGCCCGGCCTGGCCGGTGGCGCAGAACGGGCACGCCATGCCGCAGCCGGCCTGGCTGGAGATGCAGACGGTGACCCGGTCCGGGTAACCCATCAGCACGCTCTCCACCAGCGAGCCGTCGTGCAGCCGCCAGAGCGCCTTGCGGGTGGCGCCGTCGTCGCAGGCCAGCTCGCGGACCGGGTTGAGGAGGTTCGGCAGCAGCGCGCCGGCCAGCCGCTCCCGGCTGGCCGCCGGCAGGTCGGTCATCAGCTCCGGGTCGCGCACCAGCCGGCCGAAGTAGTGGTTGGAGACCTGCTTCGCGCGGAAGGCCGGCTCGCCCAGCTCGGTCACCAGCGCCTGCCGGCCCGGCAGGTCCAGGTCGGCGAGGTGGCGGGGCGGCATCGCGGGCCGGCGCCCGGGGGCGTCGGGGTCTACGGGGATCACAGGCAGGCTCGTCATGACCGGTCCAGTCTGTCACGCCGACCGCGGAACACACCCGTCCGGAGGTGCCGAATCGACCCCCACCGGGCGGGCGACACGGTCTGCCGGGCGTGATTCATGCCTCAGCCCACCACCGGCACGAAGACCGCCAGCAGCAGGTACGCGGTGGGAACGGCGAAGAGGATCGAGTCGAGCCGGTCCATCAGGCCGCCGTGCCCGGGCAGCAGGTTGCTCATGTCCTTCACGCCCAGGTCACGCTTGATCATGGACTCGCCGAGATCGCCGAGGACCGCCGCGACGGAGACCGCGACCCCGAACAGCGCGCCCCACCACGGCGCCACGTCGAAGAGCTGCCAGATCAGCACGGCGCTGCCGACCGCCGCCGCCGAGACCGACCCGGCGAAGCCCTCCCAGGACTTCTTCGGGCTGATCGAGGGGGCCATCGGGTGCTTGCCGAAGGACACCCCCGCCGCGTACCCGCCGGTGTCGGAGAGCACCACCGCGACCAGGGTCGCCAGCACCCGCAGGTGCCCGTCGTCGGGCGCCGCCGCGAGCAGCGCCGCGAAGCCGCCGAGGAACGGCACGTAGACCGCGATCAGGGTGGCCGCGGTGAGGTCCCGCTGGAAGCCGCCCGGGCCGTCACCGAGCCGCCAGATCATCGTGCCCAGCACGGTGACCAGCAGACCCAGGCTGAGCGCGTCCGGCCCGGCGTACCAGGCCAGCCCGATCATCAGCACGCCGCCGGCGATCAGCGGCACCAGCGGCGGGTGGGCGCCGCTGCGACGTACCGCCCGGGCCATCTCCCAGATGCCCACGCCGACCGCGCCGGCCACCACGGCTAGGAACGCCGGCAGGTAGAAGAAGAGCGGGATCAGGATCAACGCGCCGAGCCCGAGGCCCACCCCGATGGCGGCCGGCAGGTTGCGGCCGGCCCGGCTGGACGCCTGCCCGGTCGCCGGCCGGTCCGCGCTGGCCCGGCGCCGGCCGGGCTGCCGCCGGCCCGGGGGCCGCTGCGGGTCACGCTCCGGCTCGGAGGGCTCCCGCACCGGGGGGAACTGGGAGGTCGGCACGTCGTCGTCGCGGACCGGCGGGAGCGCGGAGGTGGGCATGTCGTCGTCGCGCGGCGGGCGCCCGGGACCGCGCCGGTCGTACCCGTCGTCGTAGGCCCCGTAGCGGTCGACGTCGTGGCGGTCGTACCGGTCGCCGTGCCCGTCGTACGGGTCGAGGGCGGGTTCGTCGTACCGGCGGGCGGTCGGCCGGGGGCGGGCCTGCGGCCCGGCGTACAGGTCGGCGCCGGACTGCCGGTTCCACGGGCCGGTGGGCTCGACGTCCCGCTCGGGCCAGGGCAGCGCGGGCGGGCGTTCGGGGCGGTCCCAGCCGCGAGGCTCGGCGCCGCCGTAGGGGTCGGGGTGGGACATCACGCACCGAGCGGGAACGGTACGAGTTCCACCACATGCCGCAAGACCAAGGCCATCCCCTACACGCGTGACTGTTCCGTCCGGTTGACCGGCCCGACGGCCGGCCGATTCCCGCCGTTCACCGCGCGGTGGCCGGGAATCGTGCCGAGCCTACTGCACGGGGCGGCCGGGGGCGGCGGACGAGGCCAGCCCGTCACCGGCACCTGGTCGCAGGGACGGTACGACCAGGCACCGGGCGGTCGCCGGCGGCCGGCCGATCAGCTTTCCGGGCGCGGCAGCCCGGCGCCAGCGTCTACTTCCTGCCGGCCTCGCTCATCCAGGACGGGCTGCCGACCCAGTGGGCCACCTGCGGGCACGGCGCCGGCGAGATCACCTGCGACGGCGGCACCACGAGCCTCTCGATGAGCTTCTACCGGGTCGACCCGGTCCTGCACCCGGGGCGGGCCGTCGTGCGGTTCGAGCTGCACGACGCGTACCAGGGGACGACGCTGACCGAGACGACCCGGAGCGTGCGGATCCCGCGCTGGACGAGGCGAGGCCCGCTCCCCGGGTGCGGGGGCGGGCCTCGGTGGCGTCCGGGACGGGCGTCCCGTCCGGGCGACTACACCTCGAGCAGCTCGGTCTCCTTGTGCTTGACCAGCTCGTCGACGCTGGCGACGTACCGCTGGGTCACGTCGTCGAGCTCCTTCTCGGCGCGGCGGCCCTCGTCCTCGCCGACCTCGCCGTCCTTGACCAGCCGGTCCAGCTCTTCCTTGCCCTTGCGGCGGATGTTGCGGATGGCCACCTTGGCCTCCTCACCCTTGTGCCGGGCCACCTTGATCATCTCGCGGCGGCGCTCCTCGGTCATCTGGGGGAGCAGGATGCGCAGCTGGTTGCCCTCGTTGTTCGGGTTCACGCCGAGGTCCGAGTCGCGGATCGCCTTCTCCATGGCGTTGATCTGCGAGTTGTCGTACGGCTTGATGATCACCATGCGCGGCTCGGGAACCCCGATGGAGGCCATCTGGGGCAGCGGGGTGGGGGTGCCGTAGTAGTCGATGACGACCTTGGAGAACATGGCGGCGTTGGCGCGGCCGGTGCGGATGGCGCCGAACTCTTCCTTGGCGTGCTCGATGGCACGGTCCATCTTCTCTTCGGCCTCGAGGAGGGTGTCGTCGATCACCGGTCTCCTCGCCTCCTTCTGTTACTCGTGGTGGGCTCTGCTGCTGTCTGTCGGAGGACCGCCGAGGCGGTCGGCCGGGGGAGTTCAGGCGGTGATCAGGGTACCGATCTTGTCGCCGCCGACGGCGCGAATGATCGTGTCGTCGCCCTGGGCGCCGAAGACCAGCATCGGCAGGCCGTTCTCCATGCAGAGGCTGAACGCGGCGGCGTCGGCCACCCGCAGGTTGCGGCGCAGCACCTCGGAGAAGGTGATCGAGTCGAACTTGCTGGCGGAGGGGTCGATCCGGGGGTCGGCGGTGTAGACGCCGTCGACACCGTTCTTGCTCATCAGCACCACGTCGGCGCGGATCTCCAGCGCGCGCTGGGCGGCGACGGTGTCGGTGGAGAAGTACGGCATGCCGGCGCCCGCGCCGAAGATGACCACGCGGCCCTTCTCCAGGTGCCGGATGGCGCGCAGCGGGATGTACGGCTCCGCGACCTGGGCCATCGTGATCGCGCTCTGCACGCGGGTCTCGATGCCCTCCTTCTCCAGGAAGTCCTGGAGGGCGAGGCAGTTCATCACCGTGCCGAGCATGCCCATGTAGTCGGCCCGGGCCCGGTCCATGCCGCGCTTCTGCAGCTCGGCGCCGCGGAAGAAGTTGCCGCCGCCGACCACCACGGAGACCTGCACGCCGCGGCGGACCACGGTGGCGATCTGCCGGGCGATGGCCTGCACGACGTCCGGGTCGACGCCGATCGCCCCGCCGCCGAAGACCTCGCCGGAGAGCTTCAGCACCACCCGGCGGGCCCGCCCGGGCGGCGGCGCCGTCGGGTCGTCCGCTCCCAGGCTCCGGTCACTCACAACCTGCGTCATCCGCCCCGCCCTTCCCCGCGCGCACGCGCCGCGTACCGCGCAACTGCCGTTGCCGACCCTATGTGACGAGGAGGCCCCGGTGCCTGTCATGTACACCGGCGGCCTCCTCGTCGACGTTCCCTGCCCTCGGGCGCGTCACACGCCCGTCCGGCGGCTCAGGCCTGGCCGACCTCGAACCGCAGGAAGCGGGTCACCTCGATGCCGGCCTCGGCCAGCACCTGCTTCACGGTCTTCTTGTTGTCGGCCACCGACGCCTGCTCGACCAGGACGTAGTCCTTGAAGAAGGCGTTGACCCGACCCTCGACGATCTTCGGCAGCGCCGCCTCGGGCTTGTTCTCCTCGCGGGCGGTCTGCTCGGCGATACGACGCTCGGACTCGACGACCTCGGCCGGCACCTCGTCCCGGGTGAGGTACTTCGGCCGCATGGCGGCGATCTGCATGGCGGCGGCGCGCGCGTCGGCGTCACCGGCCTCGTCGGTCTGGCCGGCGTACTCCACCAGCACGCCGACGGCCGGCGGCAGGTCCTGGCTCTTGCGGTGCAGGTAGACCGCGACGTTGCCGTCCAGCTTGGCGAAGCGGTTGAGCACCAGCTTCTCGCCGATCTTGGCGGACTGCACCTGGATCAGGTCAGCGACGGTCTTGCCGTCCAGCTCGGAGGCGAGCAGCTCCTCGGCGTTGCTGACGCCGCTGCGCTCGCCGTGCTCGACCAGCTGCTGGGCCAGGGCGACGAACGCCTCGTTCTTGGCGACGAAGTCGGTCTCGCAGTTGACCTCCAGCAGGGCCTTGCCGGAGTGGGCGACCAGGCCGTTGGCGGCGGTCCGGCCGGCCCGCTTGCCCACGTCCTTGGCGCCCTTGACACGCAGGATCTCGACGGCCTTGTCGAAGTCGCCCTCGGCCTCGGTCAGCGCCTTCTTGCAGTCCATCATGCCGGCGCCGGTGAGGTCGCGGAGCTTCTTGACGTCCGCGGCGGTGAAGTTGGACATGGCTCTCTCTTCGATGTCGGAACTGCGGGGTGGGATGGTCTGGGTGCCGGTTACCCGGATCCGGGCCGGATGTGCCCGGCGTACCCGCCGCTCCCCACCGTCGGTGAAAACGGACGGTGGGGAAGCGGCGGTGCGGTCACTCCGCGGCGGCGGTCGCCGGCTGCTCGGCCGGCTGCTCGGCCGGCTGCTCGGCCGGCTGCTCGGCCGGCTGCTCAGCCGGCTGCTCAGCCTGCTGCACCGGCTGCTCGTCCGCCTTCTTCGGCTCCTCGAGCAGCTCGCGCTCCCACTCGGCCAGCGGCTCGTCGGCGCCGACCTGACCCGGCTCGGGCTTCTCGTCGGTGCCCCGGCGGCGGCCGGAGCGGGCGATCAGACCGTCGGCGACGGCGGCGGCCACGACCCTGGTCAGCAGCTCGGCCGACCGGATCGCGTCGTCGTTGCCCGGGATCGGGAAGTCGACCTCGTCCGGGTCGCAGTTGGTGTCGAGCACCGCGATCACCGGGATGCCCAGCTTGCGGGCCTCGTCGACGGCGATGTGCTCCTTCTTGGTGTCGACGATCCAGACCGCGGCCGGGAGCTTCTGCATGTCCCGCAGGCCACCAAGGGTCTTGCTGAGCTTGGTCTTCTCGCGGAAGAGCTGCAGGGTCTCCTTCTTGGTGTAGCCGGCGGCGGTGCCGGTCAGGTCACCAAGGGCCTCCAGCTCCTTCATCCGCTGCAGGCGCTTGTACACCGTCTGGAAGTTGGTCAGCATGCCGCCGAGCCAGCGGTGGTTGACGTACGGCTGGCCGACCCGGGTCGCCTGCTCGGCGATGGCCTCCTGGGCCTGCTTCTTGGTGCCGACGAAGAGGATGCTGCCACCCTCGGCGACGGTCCCACGCACGAACTCGTAGGCCTTCTCGATGTAGTCGAGGGTCTGGCGCAGGTCGATGATGTAGATACCGTTGCGCTCGGTGAAGATGAAGCGCTTCATCTTCGGGTTCCAGCGCCGGGTCTGGTGCCCGAAGTGGACACCGCTTTCCAGCAGCTGACGCATGGTCACGACGGCCATGGTGGGTACTCCTATTGTCCCTGGTTGTCCCGTCCGGCCGGCGGCCGGACGCCTGGCGCCCGGTCGTCGGCCATGACGGACCCGACCAAGATCGGGACCAGGGAGGCCGCCGCCCCACGACGAACCGTGGAGAGGGCGCGCGAGGTCGACCGCGCGAGGCGGTCGCCAGTCGACCAGTGTACGCGCCTGCCGCGCCGCCGGGCTGGCGGGTGCGCGAACCCGCCGCTTCGATGCTCCGGTCGCGAATTCGGACGCGGCACGCCGACCGGGATCTCCGGCACCTGCTCTTGCGCCGCGCCGACCGGGGCCTCGGCAGGGCGGGCCCCGTCCGGCTCGGGTCGGCCGGCGGCGTCCCGCCCGGGTCAGCCGGCGGCGAGCGCGGCGGCGAGGAAGAGCACCAGCCCGACGGTCAGGTAGGCGGTCGGCGGGCGCAGCCAGCCGCGCGCCCCGTCGGCCATCGCCAGGCCGCCGGTGCGCAGCCCGTACAGGCCGGCGGCGAAGATCGGCAGCCCGGTGACGAGGAAGGTGCCGACGACGACGTGCGACGTCGAGACCGGGTCGCCGGTCACGCCGTGCAGCAGCACCCGGAGCGCGGGAAGCTCGAAGACCAGCACCAGCACGCCGAGGATCACCGCCAGCGCCGGCCGGCGGGTCCGGTAGACGCCGTCGGAGGGCCCGCCGGCTGGACGGTACGCCGCCTCGGGGCCCACCGCGCCGTCCAGGCGGGGCATGACCGGGGGCATCGGGCCGGTCGGCATCTCCAGCGGGTGCGCCGGCTCGGCGGGGCGGGTCGGCTCGACGATCGGGTACCCGCCCAGCGGGGCGGACCGGACCGCATCCGGCCGCTCCCCCGCCTCCACGCCGGCCGGCCCGGGGCCGCCGAGACGGTCGACACCGCTGGCCAGCGGCCCGGCACCGGTGGCGGAGAGCCGGTCGGCGGAGGTCAGCGGACCCGCGCCGGTGGTGGTGAGGGGGTCGGCGCTCTCCCGGGCCGCCCACCGGCCGCCCGGCAGTTCGCCGGAGACGTCCGGGTCGTCGGCCCGGCGCGAGCGGGTCGGGCGGTATCCCTCGGGCTCGCCCCGGGAGTCACCGAGCGGGTCCGCCGGGCCGTAACGCCCGGTCTGGCCGTACCGTCCCGGGCCGCCCGGATCGGCGAACCGGCCCTCCTCCGCGGCGCGCTGCTCGGGGGTCGGGTACTCGTCGTCCCGGATGCGGGACTCGCCCCCGCCGCGCCAGTCCGGCTCGCCGTAGCCGCGCTCCTGCCCGGCGGGGTACCAGCGCGACTCCTGATCTTCGGGATAGCTCCGTCGTGCGTCCACGTCCGGCACCGTATGCGACCCACCCCACCGGCGCCATTCGTCCCTCCCGGCACAGGTCCGGGCCCTTCGGCGGCGGAGCCCTCCCCCGCTTGACGGCCGCCGGGCCCTTAGCACGGGCCACCCATGATCGTCCGCCCGTCCACAGGCCGGTTCCTTGTCCACAGGCACCCGCCGCCGGCCCCGGCGCGGCCGCCGGCCGGAGCACCCTGACCGGCATGACGAAGCGGAACCAGGCGGTCGGCGCGTACGGCGAGCGGTGCGCCGTCCGGCACCTGATCGGGGCCGGGCTGCGGCCGGTCGCCCGCAACTGGCGCTGCCCGGACGGGGAGATCGACATCATCGCCTGGGACGGCCCGGTGCTCGCCTTCTGCGAGGTGAAGACCAGACGCACCGACGACTACGGCACCCCGGCCGAGGCGGTCGTGCCGGCCAAGGCCCGCCGGTTGCGCGGGCTCGCCGCCCGCTGGCTGGCCGAGAGCGGGGTCGACGCCGACGAGGTGCGCTTCGACGTGCTGGCGGTCCGGCTGCCCACCGCCGGCGCGGCCAGCGTCGAGCACCTCAAGGGGGCGTTCTGATGCGTACGCCGGGGGTGACGGCGTGAGCTACGCCAAGGTGTTCAGCGTGGGGCTGGTCGGGGTCACCGGCCACCTGGTCGAGGTGGAGGCCGACCTGGCCGCCGGGCTGCCGGCGGTGGTCATCTCCGGGCTGCCCGACAGCGCCCTGCACGAGGCGCGCGACCGGGTGCGGGCCGCCATCGTCAACTCGGGTCAGCGCTGGCCCAACCGGCGGATCACGCTCAACCTGCTGCCCGCGACGATGCCCAAGTACGGCTCCGCCTTCGACCTGGCCATCGCGGCGGCGGTGCTGGGCGGCTCCGGGGAGCTGCCCCTGGTGCCGCTGGACGGCGTGGTGATCCTCGGCGAGCTGGGCCTGGACGGGACGGTCCGGCCGGTACGCGGGGTGCTGCCGATGGTGGCGGCCGCGGCCCGCGCCGGGCGGGACCGGGTGATCGTGCCGGTGGAGAACGCCGCCGAGGCGGCGGTCATCCCCGGGATCCGGGTCCGGGCGGTCGACACGCTGCACCGGCTGGCCTGCTTCGTCCGCGACGGCAGCCCGTTGATCGAGCCGCCCGCCATGCCGGCGCCGCCCCCGGTCGACGGGCCGGATCTGGCCGAGGTGGCGGGGCAGGCGCTGGGCCGCCGGGCGCTGGAGGTGGCCGCCGCCGGCGGGCACCATCTCTCCCTGCTGGGGCCGCCCGGCGCGGGCAAGACCATGCTCGCCGAGCGGCTCCCCTCGATCCTGCCGGAGCTGGACGACGCCGCCGCGCTGGAGGTCACCGCCCTGCACTCGATCGCCGGACTGCTCCCGCCGGGCGGGCGGCTGCTGCGCCGGCCGCCGTTCCAGGCGCCG
This sequence comes from Micromonospora purpureochromogenes, assembly GCF_900091515.1. Taxonomy (NCBI): domain Bacteria; kingdom Bacillati; phylum Actinomycetota; class Actinomycetes; order Micromonosporales; family Micromonosporaceae; genus Micromonospora; species Micromonospora purpureochromogenes. The sequence goes on from NZ_LT607410.1 coordinate 5,675,891, forward strand.
CACCACACGGCGACCATCCCCTCCCTGGTCGGCGGCGGGTCCGGGCTGGCCCGGCCGGGGGCCGTCTCACTGGCCCACCGCGGCGTGCTCTTCCTCGACGAGGCGCCCGAGTTCAGCAAGGGCGCGCTGGAGGCGCTGCGGCAACCGCTGGAGCACGGCCGGATCCAGCTGGCCCGCAGCGGGGGCGGCACCGAGTACCCGGCCCGCAGCCAGTTGGTGCTGGCCGCCAATCCGTGCCCGTGCGCGAAGCCGGCCGGCGACGCGTACTGCGAGTGCAGCCCGCTGGCCCGGCGGCGGTACCTGGGCCGGCTCTCCGGGCCGTTGCTCGACCGGATCGACGTGCAGGTGAAGCTGCTGCCGGTGCGGGCGGCGGAGCTGATGGAGGCGGCCGTGGCCAGCGAGTCCTCGGCGACCGTGGCGGCCCGGGTCGCCACGGCCCGGCAGGCCGCGGCGGTGCGCTGGGCTCCGGTGGGCCGCGGGCTCAACGCCGAGATCCCCGGCCCGCACCTGCGACGGCCGCCCTGGCGGCTGCCCGCCCGGGACACCGCCGAGCTGCGCGGCCGGCTGGACTCGGGGGCCGTCTCCGCCCGTGGCTTCGACCGGATCATCCGGCTGGCCTGGACCATCGCGGACCTCGACGGGCGGGCCAGGCCGCAGCGCGAGGACGTGTTGGAGGCCATCCAACTCAGGACGGGAGAGGGAGCATGAGCACCAGCGAGGAGCGGCTGCTGGCCCGGGTGGCGCTGACCTGGCTCACCGAGCCGGGCACCCGGTCGGTGCACCGGCTGGTCCAGCAGCTCGGCCCGGTCGCGGCGCTGGACCTGCTGCTCGACGGGGGCGCGCCGGAGGCGAGCCTGCGTACGGCGGTGTCGGCGCGCACGGCCGCCGAGGATGCCCGCGCCGTCGCCGCCGAGGCGCTCGCCCGCACCGAGCGGATCGGTGCCCGCGTCCTCACCCCGGAGGACGAGGAGTGGCCCGCCCGCCTCGACGACCTGCGCCGGCTGGTGCTGTCCGGAACGAGCCGGCGCGTCGATGTGGAGACCGCCCCGCCGCTCTGCTTCTGGGTACGCGGCGGCTGGTCGCTCGGCGAGGCGCTGGACCGTTCCGTCGCGGTGGTCGGCGCACGGGCCGCCACCGGGTACGGCCTGCACGTCGCCACCGAGATCGGGTACGGGCTGGCCGAGCGGGACTGGACGGTGGTCTCCGGCGGGGCGTTCGGCATCGACGCGGCGGCGCACCGGGGCGCGATGACCGCCGGCGGGCTGACGGTGGCCGTGCTGGCCTGCGGCGTCGACCGGCCGTACCCGATGGGCAACGCCGCCCTGTTCGACCGGATCGCCGAGACCGGGCTGCTGGTGAGCGAGTGGATGCCCGGGTCCGACCCGCTGCGGCCGAGGTTCCTGATCCGCAACCGGGTGATCGCCGCCGCCACCCGGGGCACGGTGCTGGTGGAGGCGGCGGCCCGCAGCGGCGCGACGCAGACGGTGAACCGGGCGATCGCGATGGGCCGGCGGGCGATGGTGGTGCCGGGCCCGGTCACCTCCGCGATGTCGGTCGGGGCGCACGAGGTGCTGCGGGACCAGCCGGCCGCGCGGCTGGTGACCGGGGTGCCGCACGTGCTGGAGGAGGTCGGCCGGATCGGGACCGACCTGGCCCCGCCCGCACGAGGGCCGGAGCGCCCGGGCGACCTGCTCGACGACGAGGCGACCCTGGTGCTGGAGTCGCTGCCCCGGCGCGGGGTGGTCGGGCTCGACGCGCTCGCCGCGCGGGCCGGGGTCGACGTACGGACGGCGATGCGGAAGCTCTCCCTGCTGGAGGAGCTGGCGATGGTGCTCCGCCGGGACGGCGGGTACGCCCTGGCGCGGCCCGCCACGTCGGCGCGCGCCACCGCCGGCCCAGGGCGAGGGGCCGAAGGCTGACCGGGCTCAGTCCCCCTCGAACCGGATCTCCAGGTCACGCTCGCGTACGCACCGGCGGACCAGCACCGCGACCCGCCGCACCTGCACGGTCTCGGCCGGAGTGCGGGCGGCTTCGACCAGGCAGTCCAGTTCGGTCAGGAGCTGGGGTGCCCGCTCCGCCCCGACCACCAGCTCACCGAGCGGGTCGACCCGATCCAGCGTCGGGGTGCGTCCGCCGCCCCGCCCCCGCTTCAGCAGATCGAGCAGCAAATCGTCGGGGTCGGGCACCACCTGCGCCGCGACCGCGGACGGCCGACGGCCCGGGCCGCCCCGGACCAGCCGGTAGAGGACGACGTCCAGGCCCATGAGCGGTCCCCTCCTCCCGTCGGCGTCCCCGCCGAGGCAACCGGGCGACGGCGCACGCACCGTCCCTGCCTCCAGTCTCCCCGGCCACGCCACCACCGGCCAGCACCGACGGCGTGCCGCCGCGCAAGGTCAGGTCTTCTGTGCCCACGCCGCGCCCCTGGGACGGAACGGCTGGGCCGTGGGCGTCCTCGCGCAGCTCGTCGCGGGGTCGACCGCCTGGGCCTCCGCGGGCGTCGTGTCGATGCGCAGCATTCTGCCGACCGCCCGGCACGCGCTTACGCTGAGCCCATGCCAGGCGGACGTCATGCGGTGCCAGGCCTCCCCGCTCCGGCCTGCCCGTCGACGGCACGGGCGGGGCGATGACGGGCGGCACTCGGGCCACCCGGGCCATCCACGAGGCGCTGCCACCGGCGATGCGGGAGGCCGTGGACGACTTCGCCGAGCACCTGGCCCGGGTACGCAACCGATCCGCGCACACCGTGCGGGCGTACGTGGCCGATGTGGTCTCGCTGCTCGACCACGCGGTACGGATGGGCTGCTCCGCACCCGGCGAGCTGGACCTGACGGTGCTGCGCAGCTGGCTGGCCCGGCAGCGCACGGTGGGCGCGGCCCGGACGTCACTGGCCCGGCGGGCGGCGGCGGCGCGGACCTTCAGCGCCTGGGCGCACCGCGCGGGCGTGCTCCCCACCGACGTGGCGGCTCCGCTGTCCAGCCCCCGGGCGCACCGCGACCTGCCCACCGTGCTCCGCGCCGACCAGGCCGCCGCCCTCGTCGAGGCGCCCGATCGGCGTCCCTCCGCCACCCGGCCCGCCGAAGCGACCGGGCCCGCCGCCGGCACCCACCCCGACGCGGCCCGGCCCGACGCGGCCGGACACCGGGACGACTCGGCCATCGGGGCCACCCGGCAGGACGGTCCAGCCGGCACCGCCCGCCCCGAGGACGAACCGGTGCGACTGCGCGACCGGGTCCTGCTGGAACTGCTCTACGGCACCGGGGTACGGGTCAGCGAGGCGTGCGGGTTGGACGTCGCCGACGTGGACCACGGCCGCCGGGTGGTCCGGGTCCTCGGCAAGGGCGGCCGGGAACGCTCGGTGCCGTACGGGGTGCCGGCCCAGCGGGCGATCGACGACTGGCTGCGCTCCGGGCGACCCGCCCTGGTGGTGCCCGGCTCCGGGGAGGCGCTGCTGCTCGGCGCGCGCGGCGGGCGGCTGAACCCGACGACGGCGCGCCGGATCGTGGCCGGGTACGCCGAGTCCCTCGGCCTGCCCCGGGTCAGCCCGCACGGACTGCGGCACTCGGCGGCGACGCACCTGTTGGAGGGCGGCGCGGACCTGCGCGCCGTGCAGGAACTGCTGGGCCACTCCTCGCTCGGCAGCACCCAGATCTACACCCACGTCTCGGTCGAGCGGCTGCGGGCCGCGTACCGGCAGGCCCACCCGCGCGCCTGACCCCACCAGCGCACGCCCATTGTGCCGAGTCCCACGTCCGAAGACGTCGACATGACGGCGCGCTTCCGTCCGCCATGCTGCGGTCCCGGGCGGCGCGGCTGGCCCCTACGCTGCCGGGATGCGCTACGGGAGGGGACAGTTGATCGTGCGACGCGGCATGCATCCGGATGGACGCATCGGCGCTGTGCAGGCGGGCCGGGTCGTGGCCGATGACGAGCGTGGGCTGGCTTTGTGGGTCGACGTGGGTGCAGCCACCATGCGGCGTAGGGACCTGGCGGGCACTCCCACCCGTGCCCTGCCGATCCGTGCGGAGTTGACGACGCCGACCCTCCTCGCACCGGGGACCTGGGGCCCATACCGCACGCTGATGGTGATGCCTCCCGGCGCGGCGCACTCGGTGTGGTGGTCCTGGACCGCGAACGGAGACTTCGCCGGCTGGTACGTCAACCTGGAAGCACCGATGCGTCGCTGGCGCGGCGGTGTTGATGTCGAAGATCACGCGTTGGACCTCCTCATCACGCCGGACGGCCGCTGGACCTGGAAGGACGAGGACGAGTTCGCTGCCCAGACAAACGATCCTCTGTTCTGGGATACCGCCGCGGCTCTACGTATCCGCGAAGAGGGTGAGCTTCTCCTCGCCCGGGCCGTCAGCCGGCGGTACCCCTTCGACGGGACGTGGCAGGACTTCCAGCCCGAGCCCGGGTGGCCCCCGGCGCCCCTACCCCACTGGTGGGATGTCCCGGCAGACGGTTGCCAGGTGTGGGACGACAGTTTCTACGCGCCGCACTGATGGTCGCCGGTGCTTCCCGGGATGAAACCCGCCGCGCTTGTCGACGGATATGATCACCGCGTGACCGTCGCCCGGCCGCCCGAGCCGATTCCCGGGGCCCGACTGCTCTTCTCGCTCGACCCGGCGGTCAGCTACCTCAACCACGGCGCGTTCGGCGCGGTACCGATCAGCGTGCAGCGGGCGCAGCAGCGGCTGCGCGACGAGATGGAGTCCAACCCGCTGCGCTTCTTCGCGCAGGGGCTGGCCGAGCGGATCGGCCACACCCGGCGGCATCTGGCCACCTTCCTGGGCGCCGATCCGGACGGCACGGCGCTGGTCGGCAACGCCACCACCGGCGTCGCGGTGGTCCTGCAGTCCCTCGGCCTGCGGGCCGGCGACGAGGTGCTCACCACCGATCACGGGTACGGCGCGGTCGGCTTCAGCATCGAGCGGGAGTGCGGCCGTACCGGGGCGGGCACCCGGGCGCTGCGGGTGCCGCTGACCGCCACCGACGAGGAGGTCGTCGAGATCGTCCGGACCGGTCTGCGACCCGGGCGCACCCGACTGCTCGTCATCGACCAGCTCACCTCGGCCACCGCCCGCCTCTTCCCGGTCGCGGCCGTGGTCCAGGTGGCCCGGGAGCGGGGCGTACCGGTGCTGGTGGACGCGGCGCACGTGCCCGGCATGCTGCCGGTCGACGTCGGCGCCGTCGGCGCGGACTTCTGGGTGGGCAACCTGCACAAGTGGGCGTTCGCCCCGCGGGGCACCGCCGTGCTGGTGGTCGCTCCGCCGTGGCGGGAGCGGATCCAGCCGCTGGTGGTCTCCTGGGAGCAGGGCGCCGGCTTCCCCGGCGACGTGGAGTGGCAGGCCACCCTCGACTACACGGGCTGGTTGAGCGCCCCGGCCGGGCTCTACGCGCTGCGCAGCCTCGGCCTGGACCGGGTGCGGGCGCACAACGCGGCGCTGGCCGCGTACGGGCAACGGGTGGTCGGGGACGCCCTCGGGGTGGCACCGGCCGACCTGCCGGACCCGGGCGGACCGGCGGTCGCCATGCGGATCGTGCCGCTGCCACCCGGCGTGGCCACCACCCTGGACACCGCGCGGGCCCTGGGCGGCCGGATCGCCGAGCGGCTCGCCGCCGAGGTGGCGGTGATGACCTGGGACGGTCGGGGGTGGCTACGGCTCTGCGCGCAGGTCTACAACTCCGCCGAGGAGTACGAACGGCTGGCGGTCCGGCTGCCCCCGCTGCTCGCCCGGCCCTGACCCCGGCCCGCGCCGACCACACCGGCAGGCGGCCCTCGCCGTCCGTTCGGCGAGTGCGCCGCTCGCCGTCCGTTCGGCGAGTGCGCCGCTCGCCATCTGTTCGGCGAGTGCGCCGCTCGCTGTCCGCTCGGTGAGCGGGCCGCTCGCCGTCTGCTCGGTGAGCGGGCCGCTCGGGTCGCCCACCGGAAGCAGCCGGACCGGCCCGAGCCCGAGCAGGGCCAGCGGGTCGAGGTAGTCCACGCCGCGCCGCAGCCCCCAGTGCAGGCAGGCCGGGCTGGGACAGCCGGGATGCCCGGCCAGCAGCACGCCGAGCGGCGTACCGGGCCGGACCGGGTCGCCGGGGCGTACCTCGGGTCGGACCGGCTCGTAGGTGGTCCGCAGGCCCGCCGCGTGCCCCACGGTGACCACCGGCCGGCCGGCGACCACGCCCGCGAAGAGCACCGTCCCGGCGCCGGCCGCGCGCACGGTCGCTCCCGAGGCGGCGGCCAGGTCGACCCCGCGATGACCGGACAGCCACGGTCGGGGCGGCGGGTCGAAACGCCGCACCGGCCGGGGCGTGCCGTCGAGCGGCCACCGGAAGGCCGGCGTACCCGCCGCCGCACCGAGGGTGGCCCGCGCCGCCGCGGCTTTCGGCGGCCGGCCGTCGACCGCTCGTCCGGACGGGCGGAGCGGCAAGGCACGGGTGACTGTGGCGGCCGGGGGTGCGACGAGCCGGACGCCGCCCGCCCGGTCCGCCCCCGGCCCGGGAGTCGCCACGGCGACGGCACCCGGCGGGCCGAGGACCAGCAGGACCGCCCAGCACACCGTCACCGCGCGCAGTGCTCTCCACATGTCCGCAGCATGCCCGCACCGGCGCCCGACCGACCCGGACAGCCCGTCCGCTGTGGACGACGGGCCACCCTGTGGACAACGCCCACCATTCGAGTCGATCTGCTAGGCGACGGGAGCGGAGCCAGCCGCGCCGGCACGGACCGGTGGAGCGGCGCGGCGACTAGGCTGGGCCCACGGGCCGAGGGCAGAAACCGGGGAGGCCGCCGTGACCAGCGTGGACGATGTGAGCCGGCCCTCCCGGGTGGCCGGGCCGGACGAGGCGATCAGCGCCGAGGAGCTGCAACTGGCCGCCCGCAACCACGGCATCCCGCTGGAGGCGTTGCGCTACGACGTCACCCCGGCCGGCCTGCACTACCTGCTGATCCACTACGACATCCCGGACGTCGACCCGGCCGGCCACGCGCTGACCGTCGACGGCGCCGTACGCCTGCCGCTGATCCTCGGGCTCGACGAGCTGCGCTCGCGCCCCCGGGTGACCCGGCAGGTGACGTTGGAGTGCGCCGGCAACGGTCGGGCGTTGCTGCACCCGCGCCCCGTGAGCCAGCCCTGGCTGGTGGAGGCGGTCGGCAACGCCGAGTGGACCGGCACGCCGCTCGCCCCGCTGCTGCGTGAGGCCGGCATCGCGCCCGAGGCGGTCGACGTCGTCTTCACCGGGGCCGACCACGGCGTCGAGCGCGGCGTCGAGCAGGATTACCAGCGGGCCCTCCCGGTCGCCGACGCGCTGCGGGACGAGGTGCTGCTGGCGTACGAGATGAACGGCGCTCCCCTGCTGCCGCAGCACGGCGCGCCGCTGCGGCTGATCGTGCCCGGCTGGTACGGCATGGCGCACGTGAAGTGGCTGCGCGGCATCACCGTGCTGACCGAGGAGTTCGACGGCTACCAGAATGCGGTGGCCTACCGGCTGCGCCGGGACGCCGACGACCCGGGCGAGCCGGTGACCCGGATCGAGCCGCGCGCCCTGGTCCGCCCGCCGGGGTTCCCGGACTTCATGACCCGCACCCGGGTGCTGCGTCCCGGGCCGTGCACGGTGGACGGTCGGGCCTGGTCCGGGCACGCGCCGATCACCTCGGTGGAGGTGACCACCGACGGCGGGGCGACCTGGGCAGCGGCCATCGTGGACCCGCCGCGCGGCGGGGACTGGTCCTGGCGGCGCTGGCGGTACGAGTGGTCGCCGCGGCCGGGCCGGTACGTCCTCGGTGCCCGGGCCACCGACGCGTCCGGGCGGACCCAGCCGGTCGAGCAGCCGTGGAACCGGGGCGGGTTCGCCAACAACCTGGTCCAGCGGGTCGAGGTCGCGGTCCTCGCGGGCTGATCCGCGAGGCAGTGCCCCGGCGACCGCCGCCCCAGGTCAGTGCCGGTGGCGACGCGGGCAGGCGTGGCGGGCGGAATCCGGCCGGCCCGCCACAATGCCCGCGCCGGGAGTCAGGCGGCGGGCCGGGGGAAGAGGTCGCGCGGGCCGGCGGGTGGGGGATGCCGGCGGGAAGTGCGGTGGGTCAGCCGCCGAAGCCGGAGTCGGCGGGGAGGGAGATGTCGGGCTTCTCCAGCTCCTCGACGTTGACGTCCTTGAAGGTCATCACTCGGACGTTCTTCACGAACCGGGCAGGACGGTACATGTCCCACACCCAGGCGTCGTGCATCTCGACCTCGAAGTAGACCTCGCCGTCAGAGTTGCGCACGTGCAGGTCGACCTGGTTGGCGAGGTAGAAGCGGCGTTCTGTCTCCACCACGTAGGAGAACTGGCGGACAATGTCGCGGTACTCCCGGTAGAGCTGCAGCTCCATCTCGGTCTCGTACTTCTCGAGATCTTCCGCGCTCATCGCACTCCGCCTTCCATGACCACATCTTCCCCCACCGACGCCGGAGGCCGAGGCTGCTCGCCCAACGCCACGCCGACGGTACCCCCTGACGCGTCGAAGCGCTCCATCGGCTCGGGCGCGGGCCCGACGGCGGGGCGTCGGGACCGCGGCGGACGGCCGGCGCGGCCGGACACGGTGGCCACGTTGACGTACGAGAACCGGTGCTCCACGCAGGGGCCGCGCTCGCGCAGCGCCTCGCTGTGCTCGGGCGTGATGTACCCCTTGTGCTCGGCGAAGCCGTAGCCCGGGTACTGCCCGTCCAGCTCCACCATCAGCCGGTCCCGGGTGACCTTGGCCAGCACGCTGGCCGCCGCCACGCAGGCCGCCACCCGGTCGCCCTTCCACACCGCCAGCCCGGGGACGTCCAGCCCGTCGACGCCGAAGCCGTCGGTCAGCACGTACTCCGGTCGGGTGGTCAGCGACGCCAGCGCCCGGCGCATCGCCGCGAGGTTGCACACGTGCAGGCCCCGGGCGTCGACCTCCTCGGCCGGAATGATCACCACCGCGTACGCCAGGGCACGGGCGACGACCTCCTCGTACACCCGCTCCCGGCTGGCCGGGGTGAGCAGCTTGGAGTCGGCCAGCCCGTCGATCTCACCGCGCCGCCCCTCGGGCAGCACCGCGGCGGCGGCGACCAGCGGCCCGGCGCAGGCGCCCCGGCCGGCCTCGTCGGCGCCGGCGACGTGCCGGAAGCCGCGCCGTTGCAGGGCCCGTTCCAGGGCGTAGAGCCCACCTTCGCGGCGCACCACCGTACGCGGGGGCGTCAGCACGACGCGGCTCCGCTCGGGTCGGTCAGGGCCCGGGTCAGCACGGCCGGCAGGTCCTCCGGGTAGTAGCGGTGGTCGCTCGCGGTCAGCTCGTCGACCGACCACCAGCGGTGCCCGGAGACGCTGGCCCGCTCGATGTCGGTGAAGCCCGTGGTGTCCACCTCCCAGCCCGCCACCCGGACCAGGAAGAACTCCTGCTCCTGCCGGTACCAGACGCCGTCGAAGGGGAACTCGACCGTCTCGGACCAGACCGGCGCGCCCAGCTCGCCCGGGTCCAGCCGCAGCCCGGTCTCCTCGGCCAACTCGCGGGCGGCGGCCTGGGCGGGCGTCTCCCCCGGGTCGATCCCGCCGCCGGGAGTGAACCAGTACCGGTGCTCGGGACGGGACGGGTCCCAGCCGCTGAAGAGCAGCACCCGGCCGGCCGCGTCGACGAGCAGCACCCGGGCCGCGCGGCGAGGGGTGTAGACGGTCACCGCCCCAGCCTGCCAGACGCCGGTGACGATCTGCCACGCCCGGGGGCGGGCCGCGGGTCCGCTACGGGTTGGGGATGGCGTCGAACGGCTCGGGCACGGTGAGCCAGGTGGCCCGGTCCACCGGCCAGAACACGGTGAAGGCCCGCCCGACGACCTGGTCCTCGGGGATGGTGGCGCTGTCGATGTTCCGACCGGACTGCTGCCAGTGCTCCAGGGAGTCGCCGGAGGCGGAGCGGTGGTCGCCCATCACCCAGAGTCGCCCCTCCGGCACGGTGATGTCGAACTCCTGGTCGGCCGGCTTGTCCCGCTCGCCGTTGGCCGAGAAGATGTACGGCTCGTCGAGCGGCTTGCCGTTGATCACCAGCTTGTCGTCGTCGCAGCAGACCACGTGGTCGCCGCCGACGCCGATCACCCGCTTGATGAAGTCCTCGCCGTCGGGGTTGCCGCTCCACTCCGTCGGCGCCTTGAAGACGACGACCTCGCCGCGGTGCGGCGCCCGGAAGTCGTAGACCAACTTGTTGACCAGCACCCGATCGTCGATCTGGAGGGTGTTCTCCATGGACGGGGACGGGATGAAGAAGGTCTGCAACACGAAGTAGCGGACCAGCACCGCCACCAGGATTGCCACGCCCAGGAGGATGGGCAGTTCCTTCCAGAAGGAACTGCGGGGCCTGTCGGTCTGCTCGTCAATCACGGGTGGAGCCTACGTCCCCGGGCGCGGGCCGATCGTCCGGAACGCGCGACAACGGACATCAGGGTCACCGCCGGGAGCACCAGATTGACACCGCCCACCGGGGTCGGCTCGGCCGGCGGCGGGGCGGCCGGGGCGGCGGCCGGCCGGGAGAGCCGGTCGAAGGTCTCCGGCACCGGCAGCGAGGTCCACCGCTGGGACGGCCAGACCACCATGAACGCCCGGCCGACCACGTTGTCGATCGGCACCGGGCCCTGGCAGCGGGCGTCCTGCGAGACCAGTCGGTGGTCGCCCATCACGAAGATCTGACCGGGCGGGACGACCACCTCCTCGAAGCGCCGGGACCGGCACTCGCGGGCGTTGGGCGGCACGTCCAGCGGCGAGTTGCGGATCACGTACGGCTCGTCCAGCGGGGTGCCGTTGACCAGCACGCGCCCCTGGTCGTCACAGCACTTCACCCGGTCGCCGGGTACGCCGATGACCCGCTTGATGAAGTCCTTCTCGCCCGGGCGGCTGACCCCGACCAGGTCGCCGAACGTCCGCCCGACCTTGCCGGCGAAGCCGGGCTCGGGCTCCTGGACCTCCTGCGCGACCCACCGGTCGGTGCCCCGGAAGACCACGACCTCGCCGCGCACCGGGTCGCGCACGTCGTAGACGACCTTGTTGACCAGCACCCGGTCGCCGATGAGGAGGGTGTCCTCCATCGAGCCGGAGGGGATGAAGAAGGCCTGGAGCAGGAAGGTGCGGATCAGCACGGCCAGGCAGAAGGCGACGACCAGCAGCAGCGGAAGCTCCTGCCAGAGCGGCATCTGCCGGCGGGTGCGCCGGGTCCGCCGGCGCCACGGATCGACTGTGCCGTCCTCGTCAAGCACCTGCACCACGCCACTCCCCGGTCCGCAGAAACGACACTACCGCCCGGGAGCCTCGTCGAGGCCCCACGGGCGGTAGTGGACATTCGCACGCCGTGACCAGCGTCGCGGCGTCGCTGCCCCGCTGCGCCCGTACGACCAGGGTAATGCGATCTGGTCGATACGACACCCGCGCAGCTCAGGCGGCGTGGCGAGCGGGAAGTCAGCTGGGCTGCTTCTCCCGCTTCTCCTTGATCTTGGCCTTCTTGCCGCGCAGCTCGCGCAGGTAGTAGAGCTTGGCGCGACGCACGTCACCGCGGGTCACGACCTCGATCCGGTCGATGCCCGGGCCGTTGAGCGGGTAGGTCCGCTCCACGCCGACACCGAAGCTGACCTTGCGGACCGAGAAGGTCTCGCGCAGACCGTCACCCTGGCGGCGGATGACGACGCCCTGGAAGATCTGGACACGGGACCGGTTGCCCTCGACGACCCGGGCGTGCACCTTGACGGTGTCACCGGCACGGAAGTCGGGGAGGTCGGTCCGCTTCGACTGGGCGTCAAGGGCGTCCAGGATGTTCATCGCTGCGTCCTCGTGAGGCTCACGGCGCACCGTCACTCGGTGCGCGGATGGGTGATTCTGATCCCCGGGTGGTGGTCGGTGGGCCGACCCCGGTCGAGGATCCTCGCAGCCGCCCGCGGGCGCGGGTGGATGCGGCAACCCCCCTACTTTGCCACATCCCCCGGCGGCAGCTGCAATCCGGCCCGGTCCAACGCGGCGACGTCCCGTTTGTCCAGGCTCTTCGGGGGCAGCGCGGCGATCATGTCGGGCCGCCGGGCGGCGGTGCGGGCCAGCGCCTCGTCGCGCCGCCACCGGGCGATTCGCCCGTGGTCGCCGGAGCGGAGCACCTCCGGCACCTCGTGCCCGCGCCAGGTCGCCGGCTTGGTGTACATCGGGGCCTCCAGCAGCCCGTGCGCGTGCGACTCCTCGTCCAGCGAGCCGGCGTTGCCGAGCACCCCGGGCAGCAGTCGGGTGACCGCCTCCAGGATCACCAGCACCGCCACCTCGCCGCCGAAGAGCACGTAGTCGCCGAGGGAGACCTCGGTGACCCGCATCCGGGTCGCGGCGTGTTCCAGCACCCGCTGGTCGATGCCCTCGTACCGGCCGCAGGCGAAGAGCAGGTGCGACTCGGCGGCCAGCTCGTGGGCCATGGCCTGGGTGAACCGGACGCCGGCCGGCGAGGGCACCAGGAGCCGGGGCAGGGTGTGTCCGTCCGGGCTGAGCTCGTCGGGGGCGAGGGCGTCGAGCGCCTCGCCCCACGGCTCCGGCCGCATGACCATGCCCGGGCCGCCGCCGTAGGGCGTGTCGTCGACCGTGCGGTGCACGTCGTGGGTCCAGCTCCGCAGATCGTGTACGGCCAGCCGCAGCGTCCCGTTCTCCCGGGCCCGGCCGATCAGCGACAGATCCAGCGGGGCGAAGTACTCCGGGAAGATCGACACGACGTCGACGCGCATGGGGGGTGGCTCCGGTCTCAGAGGTCGAGCAGACCGGCCGGCGGGTCGACCACGACGCGACCGCCGGCGAGATCGACCTCGGGGACGATCGCCTTGACGAAGGGGATCAGCGCGGTACGCCCCTCGGGGCGGCGCAGGACCAGCAGGTCCGACGCGGGGGCGTGGTCGATCCGGGCCACCTCGCCCAGGTGTTCGCCGGCCGGAGTGACCGCGGCGAGACCGACCAGTTGGTGGTCGTGGAACTCCTCGGAGTCCTCCGGCGGCGCGACGTCGGCGCTGTCCACGCCGAGCAGGGTGCCGCGCAGCGCCTCGGCGACCTCGCGGCCGAGGATGCCCTCGAAGGCGACCAGCATCCGGCCCTGGTGCCAGCGGGCCGCCTCGATGGTCAGCTCCGCGGGGACCGCGAACGGAACGCCGGGACCGGGGGCGGGATTGGCCGGGGCGGTCGCCCCCGGCTCGGTCCGAAGAACCGTGCCGGGGGCGAAACGCGCTTCGGGCTCGTCGGTCCGCACCTCCACGGTGACCTCACCGCGGATGCCGTGCGGTTTGCCGATCCTGCCGACGATGAGCAGCATCAGTACGAGTCGACGATGTCGACGCGTACTCCGCGTCCACCGATGGAGCCGATCACCTGGCGCAGTGCCTTGGCGGTCCGGCCGGACCGCCCGATCACAGTGCCGAGGTCCTCGGGGTGCACGCGGACCTCGAGCCGCTTGCCCCGACGGGAGTCGACCATCCGGACACGCACGTCGTCCGGGTGATCCACGATGCCCTTGACCAGGTGCTCCAGCGCGGGACGCAGCGGCATGTCAGGCCTGCTCACCGGCGTCGGCAGCAGCGGCCGGGGCCTCGGCCGGAGCCTCGGTCTTCGGCGCCTCGGCCGGAGCCTCGGTCTTCGGCGCCTCCGTCTTCGGCGCCTCGGCCTTGGCGGCCTTCTTCGCCGGCTTGGCCGGGGCCTCCGGAGCCAGGCCGGCGGCGGCCTTCGCCTCGGCCTCGTACGCCGCCTTGCGGTCGGCGCGCTCGGGGGCGACCTTCAGCGGCGGCGGGGCCGGCAGGCCCTTGAACTTCTGCCAGTCACCGGTCAGCTCCAGCAGACGCTGCACCGCCTCGCTCGGCTGCGCGCCGACGGAGAGCCAGTACTGGACCCGGTCCGACTTGACCTCGATCACCGAAGGGTCTTCCTTCGGCTGGTACACGCCGACGAACTCGATCGCCCGACCGTCGCGCTTGGTGCGCGAGTCGGCGATGACGATGCGGTACTGCGGGTTGCGGATCTTGCCCATCCGCAGGAGCCGGATCTTTACGGCCACAGTTGTTTCGCTCCTGTTGCGATCTCACCGACCCGGTACGGGCGGTGCACGGGTGAGCGCCACCCGGCACAGTGGGGTTGGGCCGGAGACAACTCGGTGGACTGGCGACACGCCCGGGTTAGAGGGCGCCGGACGCGCGCCGGATACCAGCGACCCATTCTGCCAGATCCGGCGCCGATCTCTCACACCGGACCCGGGACAGGTCACCCGGTGAGGCGCGGCGGTGACGCGGAACACGGTCAGCGGACCGGCGGACGGTCCCAGCCGGGCGGCAGTTCGTCGGGTACGTCCCAGTCCGGCGGCGGGACGAAGTCGCACCAGGTGCCGTCGAACGGGAACACCCCGGCCTCGGCCCGGGCGATCACCCGCTCCCCCTCGGCCCGTACCGCCGCCTCGTCGGCCACCCAGTAGTCGTCGGGGAAGGCGAGCCGCTCCGCGAACTCCTCCTCGTCCTTCCACCGCCAGCTGTGGTCCGGGTACACCACCACGTCGAGGTCCTGGTCCACCACGTCGACCCCGGCGACCTGGCCGTCGTCCCAGCGGACGCCCGGCTCCTCCAGGTTGACGTACCAGTTGGCGAACCGGCCCCGCGCGTCGGAGAACCACCACACCGAGTGGGCCGCCCCGGTGGGCAGGAACTTCAGCAGGGGCGGGCCGCTCCACCGGCCGCGCGCCAGCCGGTACGACGAGGAGATCCACTCGGCGAACGGCATCGCCCGCATCCCCAGGCCGGCCTCGGTGACCTCGTGGGCGACCGGGCTGTCCCGGGCGATCCAGATCAGCAGTCCGCGCTCGTCGTCGCTGACCACCCGGCCCGGCCGGACCCAGCCGATCCGGCCGCGCCGCACGTTGCGGTGCAGGATCAGCCGACCCGGCGCGAACCGGTCGGCGGGACCGCCCGGGCGCACCTCAGTAGGCGCGGGCGAGGATGGCGACCAGGTCCGACTCGTCCTCCGAGTCGGGCACCGAGCCGTCGGCGCGGAGCAGGCAGCGCACGGTGACGCCCTGACCGTTCGCCTCGGCCTCACCCGCCACGCCGACCGCCGACCACGGCACCTTGGCCCAGCCGGTGGCCGCCGCCTCGATCGCCTCGGCCAGCGTCGACACCTCGACGGTGCGCGACTCGCGGTGGGCCAACGCCTGGTCGTGCAGCACCCGCTGGTCGGCCTCCAGGGCGGCCAGCACCGCGCCGACCACGTCCGCCACCGGGGTGGGCGCCTTCGAGCCGTCCGTACGCCGGACCACGACCGCGTTGCCGGCGGCCAGGTCGCGGGGGCCGACCTCGACGCGTACCGGATAGCCGCGCAGCTCGGCGTCGACGGCCCGGCGGCCGAACGCGGTGTCGGTGCGGTCGTCGAGCGCGACCCGGACGCCGGCGTCCCGCAGGCCGTCGCGGAGCTTGGCCGCCGCCTCGGCGACGCCCTCGCCGTCCTTGACGATCATCACGTACGCCTGGATCGGCGCCAGCTTCGGCGGCACCCGCAGGCCGTTGTCGTCGCCGTGGGCCATGATCAGGCCGCCGAGCATCCGGGTCGAGGTGCCCCAGGAGGTCGTCCAGGCGTGCTCCCGGCCGCCCTCGGCCGAGGAGTAGCTGATGTCGAAGGCCTTGGCGAAGTTCTGGCCCAGCTCGTGGCTGGTGCCGAGCTGGAGCGCCTTGCCGTCGCCCATCATGCCTTCGCAGGTGTACGTGGCGGTCGCGCCGGCGAAGCGCTCCCGGGCGGTCTTCAGACCGACCACCACCGGGATGCCGAGCACGTTGACCATCAGGTCCTCGTACGCCTCGTGCAGGATCCGCCGCGCGTAGGCGCGGGCATCCTCACGGGTGGCGTGCGCGGTGTGCCCCTCCTGCCAGAGGAACTCGCTGGTCCGCAGGAAGATCCGCGGGCGCAGCTCCCAGCGGACCACGTTGGCCCACTGGTTGAGCAGCAGCGGCAGGTCCCGGTACGAGTCGATCCACTTGGCCATGAACTCGCCGATCACCGTCTCGCTGGTGGGGCGTACCACCACCGGCTCGGCGAGCTGCTTGCCGCCACCGTGGGTGACCACGGCGAGCTCCGGCGAGAAGCCCTCGACGTGCTGGGCCTCGCGCTTGAGGTAGCTCTCCGGGATGAAGAGCGGGAAGTACGCGTTCTCCGCGCCGGCCGCCTTGATCCGGGCGTCCATCTCGGCCTGCATCCGCTCCCAGATGGCGTAGCCGGCCGGACGGATGACCATGGTGCCGCGGACCGGGCCGTTGTCGGCCAGCTTCGCCTTGGCGATCAGGTCCTGGTACCAGCGGGGGAAATCCTCCGCACGGGGAGTGAGCACGCGTGCCATGACCGCACATCCTAGGCGTCGTCCGGCTCGCCGCTGCGCCCGGGAGGCGGCGCGCCGCGTCCGCGTCGCCGGGCGCCGCGGCGGCCTCGGACCCGGGGCCCGCCGGGCGGGCGTCGGGCCGGACGGCGATCGTAGACTTCGACCACCATGGGTGAGCTGAGGGATTCCGCCCGGCAGCGGCTGCGCGACACGATCGTCGACGCCGCTCGCGCGCAGACCGTCGCGTCCGGCTGGGACGGGGTACGGATGGGTGGGGTGGCGGCCGCGGCCGGGGTGAGCCGGCAGACCGTCTACAACGAGTTCGGCAGCAAGGCGGGGCTGGCCGAGGCGCTCGCCCGGCGCGAGGTGGACCGGTTCGTCGCCGACGTCCGGGCGGCCCTGCGTGAGCACGGCGCCGACGTGCGGGCCGGCGCGTACGCGGCCATCTGGCACACCCTGACCGAGGCGGCCGGCAACCCGCTGATCAAGGCGATCCTGACCAGCGCCCGGGGCGGCTCCGACGCGCTGCTGCCGTACCTGACCACCCGCGCCGAACTGGTGCTCACCGAGGCCTCCGGCGCCCTGCTGGACTGGGCGGGCGACCACCTGCCCGCCGCCGACCCGGCGGCCCTGGCATTCGCCGCCGACACCGTCGTCCGCCTCGTGGTCAGCCACATCGTGCTGCCCCGCGCCCCCATCGACCAGACCGCGTCCTCCCTGGCCGACCTCGCCCTCCACCTCTTCCTCACCGCAGCAACCCCCTGACCCCGGTCCCACCCTCCCCTCCCCACCCCACCCCCAAGATCCGCGCACTTTCACGGAACGAGTGGCCATTCGGCGCGGAATAGCCACGCTTTCCGTGAAAGTGCACGCCCGGGCGGGGCGGCGTGGACTCACGGCGGGTGATGACGGGCCGCGCATCACCTCCCCCGCACACCCCGCCAAGATCCGCACACTTGTAGAGAAAGAGTGGCTAAGCGGCGCCGAATAGCCACGCTTTCCGTGAAAGTGCGCGCCGGGGCGGGCCGGGCGGGGGCGGGGGCGGGGGCGGGGGCGGGGGCGGGGCGGGGGCGGGGGGGCGGGGTCAGGGGAGGGGGTGGCCGCGGAGGATGGTGCGGGAGGGGGTGCGGACGACGCGCAGGTCGCGGCGGGGGTCCTCGGGGTAGACGGTGAGGTCGGCGAGGCCGCCCTCGACCAGGCCGGGGAAGCCGAGCCAGGCGCGGGCCCCCCAGGAGGCGGCGGCGAGGACGTCCGTCGCGGACATGCCGGCCTGCTCGTGCAGGAGCAGCATCTCCTCGGCGGCCAGCCCGTGGTCGATGCCGCCGCCCGCGTCGGTGCCGACGTAGATCGGCACGCCGGCCTCGTACGCGGCCCGGACCACCTCCGGGAACCGGTCGCGCAGGGTGAGCATGTGGTCGGCGTACCCGGGGAACCTGGCCCGGGCCTGGTCGGCGATGCCGCCGAAGGTCCGAATGTTGATCATCGTGGGGATCAGCGCGGTGCCCTGCCGGGCCATCAGGTCGATCAGGTCGAGGCTCAGGCCGGTGCCGTGCTCCACCGAGTCCACCCCGGCGCGCACCATGATCTCCACCGCCGACTCGGAGAAGGTGTGCACGGCGGCACGGGCCCCGGCGGCGTGCGCGGACGCGACGGCCGCGGTCATCGTGTCGGCGTCCCAGGACGGCGCGAGGTCGCCGACGCCCCGGTCGATCCAGTCACCGACCAGCTTGACCCAGCCGTTGCCGGCGGCGGCCTGGGCCGCCACCGTCGCGGCCACCTCCGCCGCGCCGACCTCCACGCCGATGTCGCGCAGGTAGCGCTTCGGCGGGGCGACGTGCCGCCCGGCGCGGGCCAGTCGCGGCAGGTCCGGCTCGTCGTCGAGTTCCGGGTACGGGTACGGCGATCCGGCGTCCCGGATGGCGAGCACCCCGGCGTCCCGGTCGATCCGGGCCAGCTCCCGGGCCTGGTCGAGCGAGGTGATCGGAGAACCGCCCCGGGCGATGCCGATGTGGCAGTGCGCGTCGACCAGACCGGGCAGCACGTACCCGCCGTCCACCACGGTCTCGGCGCCGGGCACCGGTTCGAAGGTGACCCGGTCGCCGACCAGCCAGAGATCCCGGACCTCGTCGTCCGGCAGGAGCACACCGCGCACATGCAGAGCCATGTGCACAGTCCTACCGGATCACCCCCCGCCGTGCCGCGCCGGGCCGGAGTCGCCCCGGCGGTCACCCCGGCAGGCTCACCCGGATGGGGTGGGGCGGCCTCACCCGGTGCCGGTGGACGGTGGTCGGACCCCGAGAGGTCAGGGAGGAAAGATGTCTGTCCGGACGACGGTACGTCCCTCGCCCACGGACCAGTTCCCGCTGCACCCGGCGTACGGGTACCTGCTGCGCCGCCAGCGGCACCCGATCGGCGTCCGCGGCGGGCCGCGGCGTGCCCCGCGCGGGTTCCAGCTGAGCGACAACGACGAGCGGCAGGTCCGGGCGGCGTACGAGCTGCGCATGCGGCAGTTGGCCCGCGCGGTGGTGACGGCCGGCCGGCAGCCGGGCGACGCCACGGAGAACCTGGTCGGGCAGTTGGAACAGCGGATCGACGCGCTGGTGCACCGGGCCGGCTTCGCGCCCTCGGTCGACGCCGCGCGGGACCTTGTCGCCCACAACACCTTCACCGTCGACGGTGGCAAGGTCAACCGGCCGTCGTACCTGGTCCAGCCGGGGCAGACCATCCAGGTGCGCCCGGACCGGCAGTGCCGCCCGCCGGTCGCCATCGCCCTGGCCGAGCACGCCGAGGGCGAAGAACCGCCGTACCTGAAGGTCAGCTCGGAGCGGCTCACCGCGACCCTGACCCGGGAGCCACAACGGCAGGAGGTGCCCGTGCTGCGGGACATCCCCCTCGCCGTCCACCCCGACCAGGAGGTCGCGCGATGAGCATGCCGATTCCGAACGACCGACGGGTGCCCAACTACCTGCGGCAGAGTGGCCGGCCGGAGCTGACGCCGCGGCAGCGACGCCGCGCCGAGCACAAGGAGGCGCGGCGGGAGAGTCTGCTGGGTCAGCGTCCACCGAAGCGGTCGCGGGACCGGTGACCCGGGGCCGGGTGGCGGTACCGACCGCCGCCCGGCCGACCCGGCCGGTACGGTCTACTCCCCCTCGCGTGCAAGGAGTCCCGCGCGCCGCGCGGTCAGCGCCGGGAGGTCGACCGAGACCTTCCACGGGCGCTCGGTGACGAAGACGTCGTCGGTGTGCGCGACGGCCTCGTACTCGCCCTTGGGGCCGAGGACGAACTCCGTCAGCGTCATCCGCTCGCGCAGCGGGTCGACCACCCAGTAGGTCTGCACACCGGCGTGGGCGTAGACCCGCGCCTTGTCGTACATGTCGCGGAAGACCGAGGTCGGGGAGATCACCTCGACGGCGAGCAGCGCGTCCTCCACCGGCACGGGGCTACGGTCGGCGTGCTCCCGGCGGATAGCGACCACGTCCGGCCGCGGCTCGTTGCGCCGGTCGACCCGCATGGAGAGGTCGATGCTGACCAGGTACTCGGGCGGACAGTTGATCTCAAGGGCAAGCAGGATCCGGACACAGAGGTCCTGATGGAGCGCGGTGGGGGACGGCAAGATCAACCTTCCGTTGATCAACTCATACGGAAGGTCCTTCGGCAGGTCGCCGAGGTCGTCGACCGTCCACTCCGATCGCTCGGGCAGGATTGGCGCCACGGTCATGACTCCTCCTTCCAGGGGGCGACATGACCCTAAGTGCTGGCCACGTCGCCCACCGCCACCGACACGCGTCAGCGCGGGCGGTTGTCGCCCTTGCCGAGCTTGTTGAAGTCGATCTTCGGGAGCTTGAAGCCCGGCGGCAGGCCCTGACCGCCGGCCAGGTCGCCCGGGTCCAGCCCCGGCGGGAGCTGCGGCATGCCGCCCGGGAAGCCGCCCGGCAGCCCGGCGCCCGCCCCGGTACGCGGCCGACCGCCACCCTTGGTGCCCTTGCGCTTGTTCTTCGGCGACTTGGTCGCCTTGCGCCGGCCCGCGCCGGGCAGGCCCATCATGCCGCCCATCTGCTTCATCATCTTCTGCGCGTCGGCGAAGCGGTTGAGCAGCTGGTTGACGTCCATCACGGCGACGCCGGAGCCATTGGCGATGCGGGCCCGGCGGGAGCCGTTGATGATCTTCGGGTTGGTGCGCTCGCCCGGGGTCATCGACCGGATGATCGCGGTGACCCGGTCGAAGTGCTTGTCGTCCAGCTCGGCGAGCTGGTCCTTCATCTGCCCCATGCCGGGCATCATGGCCAGCACGTTGGCGATCGGGCCCATCCGGCGGACCGCGATGAGCTGGTCGAGGAAGTCGTCCAGGGTGAACTGCTCGCCGCCCATCAGCTTGGCGGTCATCTTCTCCTTCTGATCGGTGTCGAAGGCCTGCTCGGCCTGCTCGATCAGAGTGAGGACGTCGCCCATGCCGAGGATCCGGCTGGCCATCCGGTCGGGGTGGAAGACGTCGAAGTCCTCCAGCTTCTCGCCGGTGGAGGCGAAGAGGATCGGCTGCCCGGTGACCTCCCGGACCGACAGCGCGGCGCCACCGCGCGCGTCGCCGTCGAGCTTCGCCAGCACCACGCCGGTGATCCCGACGCCGTCGCGGAACGCCTCGGCGGTGCGGACCGCGTCCTGACCGACCATCGCGTCGATGACGAAGATGACCTCGTCCGGGTCGACCGCGTCGCGGATGTCGGCGGCCTGCTGCATCATCTCGGCGTCGATGCCGAGGCGGCCGGCGGTGTCGACGATGACGATGTCCCGGGCGGCCCGCCGGGCGTGCTCGATCGAGGCGCGCGCGACCTGCACCGGGTCGCCGGTGCCGTTGCCGGGCTCCGGGGCGTACACCTCGACGCCGGCGCGGCCACCGAGCACCTGGAGCTGCCCGACGGCGTTGGGGCGCTGGAGGTCGGCGGCGACCAGCAGCGGCTGGTGACCCTGGGCCTTGAGCCAGCGGGCCAGCTTGCCGGCGAGGGTGGTCTTACCGGAACCCTGGAGGCCGGCCAGCATGATCACGGTCGGCGGCTGCTTGGCGAACTGGAGTCGCCGCCCCTCGCCGCCGAGGACGTTGATCAGCTCCTCGTTGACGATCTTGACGATCTGCTGCGCCGGGTTGAGCGCCTCGGAGACCTCCGCGCCGCGGGCCCGCTCCTTGAGCTTGGCGATGAAGCCCTTGACCACGGGCAGCGCGACGTCCGCCTCCAGCAACGCCATGCGGATCTCGCGCGCGGTGGCGTCGATGTCGGCGTCGGTGAGCCGACCCTTGCCGCGGAGCTTGGTGAAGATCCCGGTCAGGCGGTCACTCAAGGTGTCAAACACGCGAACATCCCGTTTGTCAGTGTTACGGCGGGCACAACGCGACCGGCATGTACCAGCCGGCCACCGCTAGGGTAGCCCGCCGCCCGCACCCGCGCTCCCGCCCGGCCACCGCCACCGGCCCGGCCCGCAGCGGCCGGGTCGGGCCCTGGCAGCGCAGACCCGGCCGGCCCGGTCGCGATCTTCCGCGCGCCCGCGGCCACCACGGCCGCCCGCCCCTGGCGGCCGGCCCGCCGGCCCGGACCGCCGGACGATCACGTGTCGACCAGCCCCGACTGGTACGCGAAGACCACCAGCTGGGCCCGGTCCCGGGCGGCCAGCTTGACCATCGCCCGGCTGACATGGGTACGCGCGGTGGCCGGGCTGACCACCAGCCGGTCGGCGATCTCGGCGTTGCTGAGCCCCTCGCCGACCAGGCTTACCACCTCCCGCTCCCGCTCGGTGAGGGTGTCCAGCCGGGGGTGCGGGCGGGGCACCCGGGCCGGCCGGGCGGCGTACTCCCGGACCACCCGGCGGGTCACCGAGGGCGACAGCAGCGCCTCCCCCTCGGCCACCACGCGGATCGCCCGCAGCAGCTCCGCCGGCGGGGTGTCCTTGGTCAGGAAGCCGCTCGCCCCGTGCCGCAGCGCGTCGAAGACGTACTCGTCGAGCTCGAAGGTGGTCAGCACGACCACCCGGGTGCCGGCCAGCGCCGGGTCGGCGACGATCCGCCGGGTCGCCTCGATGCCGTCCACGCCCGGCATCCGGACGTCCATCAGCACCACGTCCGGGCGCTCGGCGCGGGCCAGCTCCACGGCGCGCAGCCCGTCGGCGGCCTCGCCGACCACGGTCAGGTCGCCCTCGCTCTCCACCAGGGCCCGCAGCCCGATCCGGATCAGGTCCTGGTCGTCGGCGAGCAACACCTTGATCATGAAGCCTCCTTCACCGGCAACGTCGCGTACACCCGGAAACCGCCGCCGGCGACCGGCCCGGCGGTGAACGCGCCACCGAGCGCGGTGACCCGCTCCCGCATCCCGGCCAGCCCAAACCCGCCGCCCGGCCCGGGCCCGGCCGGCGCGCCCCGGCCGGTGTCGGTCACCTCCACCGCGACCTCGGCGGGTGAGTACCGGAGCCGGACCGCGGCGCTGGCCTGCCCGGCGTGGCGCAGCACGTTGGTCAACGACTCCTGCACCACCCGGTACGCGGCCAGGTCGACCGCCACGGGCAGCGGGCGGGGCTCCCCGTCGACCGTCACGGTGACCGGGACCCCGGCGCCGGCCAGCCGGTCGCGCAGCTGCGGCACCTGGTCCAGCCCCGGGGCCGGGGCCCGCTGCGCGTCCGCCTCGTCCCGGCGGACCACGGTGAGCGTCACCCGCAGCTCGTCCAGGGCCTCCTTGCTGGTCCGGCTGATCGCCCGCAACGCGGTCTCGGCCTGCTCCGGCCGCTTCGCCAGCAGGTGCAGCGCGATCTCCGCCTGCAGGTGGATCGCCGCCAGGCCGTGCCCCACCACGTCGTGCACCTCGCGGGCGACCCGCAGCCGCTCGCCGTCGGCCAGCCGGCGCGCCTCGTCCGCGCGGTCCCGGGCGGCGCTCTCCCGCAGCAGCCGCACGGTGGTACCGACCGCGAACGGCACCACCACCCACGCCGCCGCCGGCATGGCCCCGAGCGGACCCCACGGCCGGACGCCGACGAACACGCCGCTCAGCAGCACGAGCAGCGCCAGGCCGCAGGCCGTCCCGGCGGGCCGGAACGGCCGATGCGCGGCGACCGTGTAGACCGCGACGAAGAACGAGATCAGGATCGGACCGTAGGGGTAGCCGAGCAGCAGGTACACCGTGGCGGCCAGCGTGCCGACCGCGAGCGTCACCAGCGGCCACCGCCGTCGAACGGCCAGCGCCAGCGCGGCCACCGCCACCAGGGCGTAGGCCCCGCCGCCGACGGTGACGCCCTCGCTCGCGGCGGCGCCGCGGGTGCCGGCGAGCCCGAAGGCGAGCAACCCCAGGGCCAGGGCGCTGTCGCCGACACCCACCCGCCAACCGCGACGCTTCTGGTCCATGTCGTCCCTCCCCCGCGTCTAACCGATGTCCCGGCGGTGCAGCAACCACCCGCCCGCCACGGCGAACCCGACGAGATAGGCCGCCACCACCAGCGCCGCCTGCCCGCCACCGACCGCGGACGCGACCCCGGGGGTGTCGGCGGGCGCCCCGAGCGCCGCCGCCAGCGACCCGGCGTTGGGCCCGGGCAGGCCCTTCTGCACCTGGGCCACCCAGTCCAGCAGCGGCGCGGCGATCGCGGCGAGCAGGTTCTGCACGGCGAGCATCCACACCAGGCCCAGCCCGACGGGCAGGGCCACCGCACGCAGCGCGACGGCGAGCACGGCACCGAGCATCGCCCACATCGTCGCGACGAGCCACCCCGCCCCGATCCCGGTGAGCAGGTCACCGACCGGGGGCCAGCGCACCGGCTGCGACTCGGCGACCGCGATCAGCGCGCTGGACGCCGCGCCGAGGGCGAAGACGCAGAGCACGACGACGAGGGCGGCGGCCGCCAGGGCGAGCAGCTTGCCGGCGTACACCTCCAGCCGGGACGGGCCCTGGGAGAGCACCGTCTTCCAGGTGCCCCAGCCGTACTCGCCACCGACCACGAGCACACCGTGGATCAGCACGATGGCGCCGAGGAAGACCGGCAGCCCGCCGAGGGAGTTGCCCACCAGGTGATCGGGCAGCAGCATCGGCAGCGTCCGGTCGGTGTTCGGGCCGCCGGTGCCGCCGGCGTAGCTCGCGTACGGGAAGAGGTAGGTGAAGACCAGGGAGAGCACCAGCGTGATGGCCAGCAGCAGCCAGGACGCCGGCCGTCGGACCATTTTGATCGTCTCGGCCCGCCAGCTACGCGACATCGGCCGTTCCCTTCTCGATGAGGTCGAAGAACACCTGTTCCAGGTCACGCTCCCGGGGTCGCAGCTCGCGGACCGCCACCCCGGCGCCGACCAGCGCGGCGTTGAGCCACGCCGCCCGGTCCGGCTCGACGGCGAGGTCCAACCCGCCGTCCACCACCCGCACCCGGTCCGCGCCGACCAGCTCGCGGACCCGCGCAGCGGCGTCGTCGAGCGGGTCGGCCAGCACCCGCAGGCCCGCCGCGCCGCGCAGGTCGGCGACGCTGCCCTCGGCGATCATCCGGCCCCGGGAGACCACCCCGACCCGGTCGCAGACCTGCTCGACCTCGCCGAGCAAATGGCTGGAGAAGAGCACCGTGCAGCCGCTCGCGCCGAGCCGGCGGATCAGCGTCCGCATGTCGGCCATACCGGCCGGGTCGAGGCCGTTGGTCGGCTCGTCCAGAATCAGCAGGCGCGGGTCCTTGAGCATCGCGGCGGCGACCCCGAGGCGCTGCTTCATGCCCAGGGAGTAGCCGGCGTACCGGTCGCCGGCCCGGTCGGTCAGGTCGACCAGATCCAGCACCACCGCCACCCGCGCGGCGTCGACCCCCGCGTAGCGGGCGAGCACCCGCAGGTTGTCCCGACCGGAGAGGTACGGGTAGAAGGCGGGGCCCTCGATCAGCGCGCCCACACCGGTGAGCCGCCCGGCGCCCGGCGCCCGGCCGAGCAGCCGGACGGTGCCGGCGGTGGGGCGTACCAGGCCGAGCAGCATCCGCAGGGTGGTGGTCTTGCCGGCGCCGTTGGGCCCGAGGAAGCCGTACACCTCGCCGGGCCGGACGGTGAGGTTCAGGTCCCGCACGGCCGTCAGGCCGCCGTACCGTTTCGTGAGCCCCTGGGTGCGTACTGGAAGGTCCATGCCCCGAGGGTGCCGGCCGGCGGACTTCCGGACGTCGCCCGGCGGGCGGCTCCGCCACTACGCCGCCGGACGTAGTCGCCCCCGCCCCTCGACCGCTTCCGGCCCGAGCGGGAGGGCTCAGACGGCGGCCAGCACGGCCGCTTCGAGCCGGGCCCGTTCGGCGTCGGAGGGCCAGCCGCCCACCAGGTAGAACGCGTCCACCACGTCGCCGCCGAGGGTGGAGATCCGGGCCGCCCGGACCTGGGCGCCGGCCTCGTCGAGGGCGCAGGTCACCCGGTAGAGCAGGCCGGCGGCGTCGGCGGCGCGCAGCTCCAGCAGCACCGCGTCGGTGGCCGCCTCCCGGTGCCACACCACTCGCGGCGCGGCCCCCTCCCCCCGCGCCGCGAGCGCGCGGCCGCGCAGCCGCTGGGTGACGGAGACGTCCCCGTTGACGGCGCGACGCAGGTCGGTGCTGAGCGCGATCGGGTCCGGCGCGAGCCCGTAGCGGGGCTGCACCCGGCACTCGACCAGGGCCCGGCCGTCGACCGTGGAGGCGTCCGCGGCCAGTACCTCCAGCCGGTGCAGGGCCAGGCAGCCGGCCACCGTCGCGAGCAGGCCGCGCCGGTCCGCCGCGGCCACCGACACCCGGTCCTCCGTCAGGTGTACGACCGGCAGCGGCCCCGCCACCAGCGCCGGGTCCGGGGCCGGCGGCGCGGGCAGGGCGCCGGTGTCCAGCGCGGTACGCACCCGGGCCACCAGCTCGGCGACCAGCCGCCCCTTCCAGTCCGACCAGGCGGCCGGCCCGGTGGCCGCCGCGTCGGCGCGGACCAGGCCGTGCAGCAGGTCCAGCGTTGTGGTGTCGCCGACCCGCTCGGCGACCCCGGCGATGGTCACCGGGTCGTCGAGGTCCCGCCGGGTGGCCACGTCGGGCAGGAGCAGGTGCAGCCGCACCAGCGTGCCGATCAGCGCCGCCTCGGGCGCGGGCAGGCCGATCCGGGCGGCCACCGCCTCGGCCACCGGCGCCCCCACGGTGCTGTGGTCGCCGGGCAGCCCCTTGCCGATGTCGTGCAGGAACGCGCCGAGCAGCAGCAGGTCGGGGCGGTCCACCTCGCGGGTGTGCCGGCTCGCCTCGTACGCGGTCTGCACCAGGTGCCGGTCGAGGGTGAACCGGTGCACCGGGTTGTGCTGGGGCAGGCTGCGCAGGCGGGTCCACTCCGGCAGCCAGCCGTCGATCAGGCCGTACCGGTCGCAGGTCTCCCAGGCGGGCACCAGACCGGGACCGGCCCCGAGCAGGGTGATCAGCGCGGCGCGGGCGGCCGGCGGCCAGGGCGCGGGCAGCGGCGGGCAGTACGCGGCCAGCCACTCGCAGGTGGCCCGGGCGATCGGCAGCCGGGTGGTGGCCGCGGCGGCGGCGATCCGCAGCGACAGGCTCGGGTCGGGGCGGGCGCCGATGGCGGTGCGGGCCAGCACCAGTTCCCCGTCGTGCTCGACGACGTCCCGGGCGACGGGCCGGCGCACCGGACGGCCGTCGCCGCCCCGGCGGCGGCCGGAGCGCAACCGGTCGGCGGCGCGCCAGGCGTCGTCGAGGGCGTGGCTGACCGTGCGGGCGTCCCCGGCGACCCGGCGCAGCAGGACGTCACCGTCGCTCACCACGGCAGCGGCCTGCTGCGCGTCGTCGGAGCCGCCGGGCGGGGACTGGCGCAGGCCGAGCAGCCCGGCCACGCCGTCGCGTTCCTGGGCGAGGAGCCGGTCGACTCGGCGGCCGACCTGCTGGTGCAGGGCGTCGCGGGTGTCCAGCAGGCGCAGGTGCGCGGCCCGGACGGCGGGGCGCAGCGCGTCGGTGATGCCGGCGGTGGCGATGGCCCGCAGCAGGCCCACGTCGCGCAGCCCGCCGGCGGCCTCCTTGAGGTCTCCCTCGAGCAGGAAGGCCAGCTCGCCGTGGGTCCGCCAGCGGCTCTCCGTGATCTCCCGGAGGGCGGGGAGCCGGCGGACGGCGGTGCGCCGCCAGTGGTCGGCGGCGGTGCGGATGAGCGTGTCGGCGAGCGCCCGGTCGCCGGCGACGAAGCGCGCGTCGAGCAGCGCCAGGGCGACCTTGACGTCGTCCTGGGCCACCGAGAGCGCCTCGCCGAGGGTGCGGACCGAGTGGTCGAGCCGCACGCCGGCGTCCCAGATGGGGTACCACAGCGACGCGGCGAACTCGTCGACGCCGGGCACCCCGGCGTGCAGCAGCACCAGGTCGAGGTCGCCGTGCGGCGCGCACTGGCGCCGCCCCAGGCCGCCGACGGCGACCAGCGCGATCCCGTCCCGCCCCGGCAGCAACGACCCGAGCCAGGCGTCGAATCCCGCCGCCCGCTCCCGCCGCGCCGCCTCCCCGATGCCACCGACCTCGTTGATCAAGAGGTTTGCGTCACCGTTGTCGGCGTTTCCTGACGCATTCCTCTTGATCAACGAGGTCATGGTGGCTCCTAGAGGGCGTCGAGGCCGCGCTCGCCGGTACGGACCCGGACGACCTCCTCGACCCCGGTGACCCAGACCTTGCCGTCGCCGATCTTGCCGGTGCGGGCGGCGGCGACGATCGCATCCACGATCTTGTCGACGTCCATCTCGTCGGTGAGCACCTCGACCCGGATCTTGGGCAGGAACTCGACCGTGTACTCGGCACCCCGGTAGACCTCGGTGTGCCCCTTCTGCCGCCCGTACCCCTGGACCTCGCTGACGGTCAGGCCGGCCACGCCGAGGGCGTGCAGGGCCTCCTTCACCGCGTCCAGCTGGTACGGCTTGATGACCGCGGTCACCAGCTTCATGTCCAACCCCTCCATCCCAGGAACGTTAACCGGCGACGTTCTCGCTGACCGGCTCGGTGGCCGGTTCGCCGCCGGAGTCCGAGGCCGACTTCGCGGCGCCCGGGGTCAGCCCGGCCAGCGCGAAGGCCCCACCGCCGGCGCTGCCGGTGGTCGGCGACTGGTCGTACGCGCTCTCCGCGTGCTCGGCCACGTCGATGCCGGCGACCTCGTCCTCCGCGTCGGAGCGGAGCCCGATCAGCGCCTTGACGGCGAGCGCGATCACCACGGCCACCGCGAAGGAGTAGACCGAGACGATGCCGCTGGCCAGCGCCTGACGACCGAGCTGGGTCAGCCCGCCGCCGTAGAACAGGCCCTCGCTGGCGCCCAGGCCCTCGATGGCGGAGTTGACCTGGAGGGTGGCGAAGAAGCCGATGGAGAGCGACCCGATCCAGCCGGCGACGAAGTGCACGCCGACCACGTCGAGCGAGTCGTCGAAGCCGAGCTTGTACTTCAGGCCGACCGCCACCGCGCAGACCGCGCCGGCGACGAGGCCGAGCAGCACCGACGGCAGCGGGGCGATGAAGCCGCAGGCCGGGGTGATGGCGACCAGGCCGGCGACGGCGCCGGAGGAGGCGCCGACCAGGGTCGGCTTCCCGTTGCGCAGCCACTCGACGATGATCCAGCCGACCAGGCCGGCGGCAGTGGCGACCTGGGTGTTGACGAAGGCCACCGCGGTGGTGCCGTCGACGGTCAGCTCGGAGCCGGCGTTGAAGCCGAACCAGCCGAACCAGAGCAGGCCGGCACCGAGCGCGACCAGTGGGACGTTGTGCGGTTTGAAGCTCTCCCGGGGCCAGCCGAGTCGCTTGCCGAGCACCAGCACCAGGCCGAGCGCGGCGGCGCCGGCGTTGATGTGGACCGCGGTGCCACCGGCGAAGTCCAATGCCTTGATCTTGGCGCCGATGAAGCCGCCACCCCACACCCAGTGCGCGACCGGGATGTAGACCAGCGTGAACCAGGCGAAGGCGAAGAGCAGCCAGCCGGAGAACTTCAGCCGGTCGGAGACCGCGCCGCTGATCAGGGCCACCGTGATGACGGCGAACATCATCTGGAAGACCAGGAAGACGTACGTGGGGATGCCGGTCCCCGCGCCGAGGAAGAGCCACTCCTCGCCGATGAAGCTGGTCTCGGTGCCGAGGTACTGGGTGAAGCTGCCGATCACGTTGTTGACGCCCGCGTTGTCGTTGGTGCCGAACGCGAGGGTGAAGCCGTAGATGACCCAGAGTACGGAGATGAGCCCGATCGCGGAGAAGCTCATCATCATCATGTTGAGTACGCCCTTGGACCGGTTGAGCCCCCCGTAGAACAGGGCCAGCCCCGGCGTCATGAGCAGCACGAGCGCAGACGACAGGAGCAACCAGGCGGTGTTGCCGGTGTTGATCTCCACGCTGCCTCCTCTCGGTGTGGAAGTCCTCCCATCCGGCTGGAACCTGGCAGCATCGCCCGTCAGCCGGTTGGCGGGAAGCTTGGCCGCCGCCTGTTTCCTTCACCGACACCGCTCGATTTCCGACGCGTGACGGCTTGTTTCGGGCGTGTGAAGAACGTCGATCATCGCCCCCGAAACGGCGAGAGTGGCCGTCGCGCGCGCAACGGCCACTCCTCCCGGGTCGACGACCTCAGCGCAGGGCGTACTCCAGGGCGTGCCGCTCGTAGTCGAGCAGCCGCAGATCCCGCATCGGGCGGCGCAGGTGGCCCTTGTGCACGATCCGGACGAACGCCGGCTCGCCGGCCGACGCCATCCGGCGGATGCCCTCGACGTGGTCGACGATCCGCTTACGGATGGTCCGGATCAACCGGTGCCGGTCGCGCGGGATCAGCCCGTACGCGTCGGCGAAGAGCCGCAGCCGGCGCGGCCGGTCCGGGCGCTTCCAGCCGAGGGTGATCGAGTCCCGGTCGGAGAAGATCGGCACCCAGGTCCAGGCCGCGTACGCCACGTCGTAGATCCGCGCGCCGGGCGAGGCGAGGTCGAAGTCGATCAGCCCGAGGGTGCCGTCCGGTCGCCAGATGACGTTGTGCGGGGCGGCGTCGTGGTGACAGATCACCTCGGTGTCCGGCGGGGGCGGGCCGAACGAGCGCCAGACCGCGCCGGGCGGCGGGGCGAAGCCGTACTGCGCGTCGTGGAACATCCGCAGCATGGTCGCCACCGTCACCAGCGCCTCGTCGGTGACCCAGTGCGGGGCGAGCGGATATTCCCCGCACTCCCCCTCCAGGTACGACAGGACCTCCCGGTTGCGCTCGTCCATGCCCAGCGCGCGGGGCGCGCCGGTGAATCCGACGTACTCCAGGTGGCGCAGCAGGGCGTGCACCGAGGGCGTCCACGGGCCGGCGTTGCGCCGGACGGTGTCGCCGACCCGGACCACGGTGCTCACGTTCCCGCCGTGCAGCGGGATCTCCTGCGAGGTCACGTACGGTCTCCCCAGGGCCGGCGGCGCGTGGCGTGGGTCACGCCACCCGGCAAACGCGCGATCGTCAGTCGTCACTGCGAGATTACGCGTCCCGGGCGAGCGGCTCGGTGCCGAGCAACGCGTCGACGAACTGCGCCGGGTCGAACGGGGCCAGGTCGTCCGCGCCCTCGCCCAGCCCGACCAGCTTGACCGGGATGCCGAGCTTGCGCTGCACGGCGATCACGATGCCGCCCTTGGCGGTCCCGTCGAGCTTGCTCAGCACCACCCCGGTCACGTTGACCACCTCGGTGAAGACCCGGGCCTGCTCCAGGCCGTTCTGGCCGGTGGTGGCGTCCAGGACGAGCAGTGTCTCGTCGATCGGGCCGTGCTTCTCCACCACCCGCTTGACCTTGCCCAGCTCGTCCATCAGGCCGACCTTGTTCTGCAGGCGTCCGGCGGTGTCGATCAGGACGGTGTCGGTGCCGGCCTCGATGCCCTCGCGGACGGCGTCGAAGGCGACACTGGCCGGGTCGGCGCGCTCCGCGCCGCGCACGGTGATGGCGCCGACCCGGCTGCCCCAGGTCTCCAGCTGGTCGGCGGCGGCGGCCCGGAAGGTGTCGGCCGCGCCGAGGGTGACCGTCCGGCCGTCGGCGATCAGCACCCGGGCGATCTTGCCGCAGGTGGTGGTCTTGCCCGCGCCGTTGACGCCGACCACCATCAGCACCGCCGGCCGGCCGTCCTTTCCGGCGGTCCGCAGGGCGCGGTCCAGGCTCGGGTCGAGGGCGTTGACCAGCTCGGCGGCGAGCAGCGCGCGCAGCTCGGTGGCGGAGCGGGTGCCCAGCACCCGGGTCCGCTCGCGGAGCCGGTCGACGATCTCCCGGGTGGCGTCGATGCCGACGTCGGCGGTGATCAGGCTGTCCTCGATCTCCTCCCAGGTGTCCTCGTCGAGGTGGTCGCGACTGAGCAGGCCGAGCAGACCCTTGCCGAAGGCGTTCTGCGAGCGGGACAGCCGGGAGCGCAGCCGGACCAGCCGGCCGGCGGTCGGCTCGGGCACCTCCAGCGGGGGCGCCACGATCACCGGCGGCTCGACCAGGATGCCGGTGGTGAGTTCGGCCTCGGGCGCCTGGACGGGCGGACCCGCCAGGTCCTCCTCGGCCCGGGTGTCGACCTCGGTCTCCGGCAGCGGCGGCTCGGGGCGCCGGCGCAGCCGGGGCACCACCAGACTGAGGCCGCCGAGGATCAGCACCGCGAGCAGGGCGAGCGCGACGAGGAGGTATTCCGTCATGCCGAAATCCTGTCAGATGCCGGCGGCGGCGTCTCATCGACCGCACCCCGTGGCGTCGGCCGGCTCCGGCGGTAGGCTCGGCCACAGCCAGCAGTGGTGCGACCGCCGGCGGGGTAGTAATGATGAAGTCCGCTCACCTCGGAGGTCTCACCATGTCCGCCCCATGCCTGCTCATCGGCCCCCTGCTGCGGCGGGTGGTCGGCACGCGGGCCACCGTCTGGGTCGAGACCAGCGCGCCCGCCGTGGTCACCGTCCGCACGGCCGACGGGGCCGCCGGCTCGGCGCCGACCTTCTCCGCGTACGACCACCACTACGCGCTCGTGGTGGTCGAGGGGCTCACTCCGGACAGCGCCACCAGCTACGAGGTGCTGGTCGACGGCGAAATCTCCTGGCCGATGCCGCGCGACGGCTTCCCGCCCAGCGTGATCCGTACCCGGGCCGCCGACGACCTGGACCAGCCGGTGCGGCTGCTCTTCGGCTCGTGCCGGGAGACCACCCAGCACGCCACCACCCGGCGGCTGCCCCCGGACGCGCTCGACGCGTACGCCCGGCGGTTGATGGCCGACCCGGACCCGGCCGACCTGCCCGACCTGCTGGTGCTGCTCGGCGACCAGGTCTACGCCGACGTGACCTCGCCCACGGTGAAGCGGCTGCTGAAGCGGCGCCGCCGGCGTCCGAAGAACGCCCCCACCGACCAGGTGGTGAGCTTCGACGAGTACACCAAGCTCTACCTGGAGTCGTGGCGCGACCCGGAGATCCGCTGGCTGCTCTCCACCGTGCCGAGCGTGATGATCTTCGACGACCACGAGGTCATCGACGACTGGAACACCTCCGCCTCCTGGCGGGCGGACCTGCGCGAGCAGCCCTGGTGGGCCGAGCGGATCCGCAGCGGTCTCGCCTCCTACTGGGTCTACCAGCACCTGGGCAACCTCTCCCCGGACGAGATTGCCGACGACCCGCTCTACGCCAAGGTGGTCGCCGCCGAGGACGCCACCACCGTGCTGCGCGAGTTCGGCGAGCGGGTGGACGCCGAGGCCGACGAGGCGCACGACACCGAGCGCTGGCGGGCCGTGCAGTACCAGTGGAGCTACGCCCTCGACCTGGGCCGGACCCGGCTGGTCATGCTGGACAACCGGTGCAGCCGGGTGCTGCAACCGGGCAACCGGGCAATGCTGCCGCCCGGCGAGTGGTCCTGGTTCCTGGACCGGGCGCACGGGGTCTACGACCACCTGGTGGTCGGCGCCTCGTTGCCCTGGCTGCTGCCGCCGGGGATCCACCACGTCGAGGCGTGGAACGAGCGGCTCGCCGACTCCCGCCGGCCGTGGCTGGCCGGGCTCTCCGAGCGGATCCGCCGGGCCTGTGACCTGGAGCAC
Source organism: Micromonospora purpureochromogenes (assembly GCF_900091515.1). Lineage (NCBI taxonomy): Bacteria > Bacillati > Actinomycetota > Actinomycetes > Micromonosporales > Micromonosporaceae > Micromonospora > Micromonospora purpureochromogenes. Next base: position 5,709,186 of record NZ_LT607410.1, read on the forward strand.
TGGGCCGCGTTCAGCCGCTCCTTCGACGCGCTCGGCGCGCTCTTCGCCCGGCTCGGCAGCGGCGCTCCGGGCAGCCCGGGCGAGCGGGTCGGCGCCGGCCCGGCGTACGCGCCGCCGGCCTCGATCAGCGTGCTCTCCGGCGACGTGCACCACTCGTACGTCGCCCGGGCCCGGTTCGACGACCCGTCGGTGCGCACCCCGGTGCACCAGTTGACCTGTTCCCCGATCCACAACCAGGTGCCGGCCGGGATGCGCCCGCTGATGAAGCTGGGCTGGTCGCCGGGGCCGGCCGCGGCCACCCGGGCGCTGGCCCGCTCCGCCGGGGTACGCCGGCCGAGCGTCCGCTGGCGGAAGCTGGCCGGGCCGTACTTCGGCAACGCGGTGGCCACGCTCGCGCACACCGGCCGCCAGGCCGAGGTGCTGATCGAGGGCACCACCAGCGACGGCCACCTGCGCGAGGTCGCCCGGCAGCGGCTCACCCCGGCGGCCTGAGCCGGCCCCGTACGCTCTGTGCCGTGGAAGAGCATCTGCCGGAGACCCTGCGCGCGGTGGAGGACGAACTGACCGCGTTGCTGCGCCGGGGTCGCGCGCTGTCCTGGGAGATCGCCCGGGAGGTGCACCCGAACCTGGAGCCGAACGCGTACGGGCTGCTGCTCTGGCTCCGGCGCTCCGGCTCGATCCGGCTGACCGACCTGGCCGTCCGGCTCGGCATCGGCAAGGGCACGCTCAGCCGGCAGATCCACGGCCTGGAGGGGCTCGGCCTGGTGCGCCGGGACCCGGACCCGGACGATCGGCGGGCGGCGCTGATCAGCCTCACCGAGGAGGGCACCCGGCGCTTCGACGCGGCGCGGGCGGCCCGGCTGGGGCAGATCCGCAAGACGATGGAGAGCTGGCCGAGGCGGGACGTGGCGGAGTTCGCCCGGCTGCTGCACCGGTTCAACGAGGCCTTCTGATCCCACCGTCGGGCGGAATACCGGGCCGGCCCGGCAAGTTGTTGCTTTAGGCAACCAAGCCGTACGGTTGCCCGAGGCAACCCTTCTCGCCACTCCCACCGGAGGCAGTCACGATGACCCAGGCGCCAGCGCCCACCCGGGCGACCGCCGTCGACATGACCCACCGGCAGATCCTGGAGGCCCTCTCCGGCCTGCTGCTGGGCATGTTCGTCGCCATCCTCTCCTCGACGGTCGTCTCGAACGCGCTGCCGCGGATCATCACCGAGCTGAAGGGTGGCCAGTCCGCGTACACGTGGGTGGTCACCTCGACGCTGCTGGCGACCACCGCGACCACCCCGATCTGGGGCAAGCTCGCCGACCTGGCCAGCAAGAAGCTCCTGGTCCAGCTCTCCCTGACCATCTTCGTGCTGGGCTCCGTGCTGGCCGGGCTCTCGCAGTCCACCGGGCAGCTGATCGCCTGCCGGGTGCTCCAGGGCGTGGGCGCCGGCGGCCTCACCGCGCTGGCGCAGGTGATCATGGCGACGATGATCTCGCCGCGCGAGCGGGGCCGCTACAGCGGCTACCTCGGCGCGGTGATGGCCGTCGGCACCATCGGCGGCCCGCTGATCGGCGGCGTGATCGTCGACACCTCCTGGCTCGGCTGGCGCTGGTGCTTCTACGTCGGGGTGCCGTTCGCCATCCTCGCCCTGGTCGTGCTCCAGAAGACGCTGCACCTGCCGGTGGTCAAGCGGGCGGCGAAGATCGACTGGTGGGGTGCCACCCTGATCACCGCCGCCGTCTCGCTGCTGCTGATCTGGGTCACCCTCGCCGGCGACCGGTACGCCTGGCTCTCCTGGCAGACCGCCGCCATGGTGGCCGGCGCACTGCTGCTGGCCGTGCTCGCCGTCCGGGTCGAGCACCGGGCCAGCGAGCCGATGATCCCGCCGCACCTGTTCCGCAACCGCACCATCACCCTCGCCGTCATCGCCAGCATCGCGGTCGGCGTCGGCATGTTCGGCGCGTCGGTCTTCCTCGGCCAGTACTTCCAGATCAGCCGCGGCGAGAGCCCGACCATGTCCGGCCTGATGACCCTGCCGATGATCCTCGGCCTGCTGGTGTCCTCCACGGTCACCGGCCGGATCATCACCAACACCGGCCGCTGGAAGCGGTACCTGGTGGCCGGTTCGGCGCTGCTCACCCTCGGCTTCGCGCTGATGGGCACGCTGCGCTACGACACCCCGTACTGGCTGCTCGCCGGCTACATGGCGCTGATCGGCATCGGGCTCGGCATGACCATGCAGAACCTCGTGCTGGCCGTGCAGAACACCGTCGGCGCGCACGAACTCGGCGCCGCCAGCTCGACCGTCGCCTTCTTCCGCAGCCTCGGCGGCGCGATCGGCGTCTCGGCGCTCGGCGCGGTGCTCGGGCACCGGGTCAAGGACTACATCGCCGACGGGCTGGCCGGCCTGGGCATCCCGGCCACCGGCTCCGGCAGCGGCGGCATCCTGCCCGACGTGCACACGCTGCCCGCCCCGATCCGCCTGGTCGTCGAGTCCGCGTACGGCCACGGCGCCGGGGACATCTTCCTGGTCGCCGCGCCGTTCGGACTGATCGCCCTGATCGCGGTCTGCTTCATCCGGGAGGTGCCGCTGCGCCGGCACACCGGTGACCCGCTCGCCGTCGAGGTCGAGCGCGAGTCGACCGTCGCCGCCGGCGGCGGGGCCGCCGTGGTGCGGACCGGCATCAGGCAGTGACGTCGTGAGCGCCCCGGTGGACCGCGAGGAGTACGGCCCGCAGACCCGTCCGCTGCCGTTCGAGCGCGGCACGGACGGGCCGCGGGTGGTGCTCGTCGGGGTGGACGGGACCCGCACCGCCGAGCGGGCCGCCTGGTACGCCGCCGGCCTGGCCCGCCGGCAGGGCTCCGCCCTGGTCGTCGTCTTCGTCAGCTCGCCGCCCGGCTTCACCACGCTGATCCCCGGCGTGGACGCCGGTGCGCTGCAGCGCACCCACGACGAGCTGGTCGCCGAGCTGCGCCGGGAGTGCCGGCGGGGCGCGGACGAGTTCGGCGTACCGGTCACCCTGCTCTGCCGGCGCGGGGACGCGTACACCGAGCTGTGCGCGGCGGCCGACGAGACCCGGGCGGACCTGGTCGTGGTCGGGGCGTCGGAGCAGGCGGGGCACCGCCTCGTCGGCTCCGTCGCCACCCGGCTGGTCCGCACCGGCCGCTGGCCGGTCGTCGTGGTGCCCTGACCCGCCCGGCGGGGCACCCCGAGCCGGCGGCCGATAACCACTCGCCGGTGTCACACCCGAGGACGAGGATGTCGGGATGACCTGGAGAGCACCGGAGATCAACCGGACCAACGAACCGTACGTCGGCGACGAGCGCACCATGCTGGAGGGCTGGCTCGACTACCACCGGCAGACGCTGCTGCTCAAGTGCGCGGGGCTGGCCGCCGAGCAGCTCAGGACGCCGAGCGTGGAGCCGTCCGGGCTGACTCTGCTCGGGCTGGTCCGGCACATGGCGGACGTGGAGCGCTGGTGGTTCCGGATCCGGGCCGCCGGGCAGGACATCGCCGGCATCTACGGCACGGACGAGGACCCGGACGCCGACTTCAACGCCGTCGCCGACGCCGACGCGGAGGCCGACTTCGCCACCTTCGCCGCCGAGGTCGAGGCCGCCCGCAAGGCCGCCGCCGGCCTGTCGCTGGACCAGACCTTCTCGCGCCCGCGCCGCGACGGCAGCGCCGACGAGTTCAGCGTCCGCTGGGTATACGTCCACATGATCGAGGAGTACGCGCGGCACAACGGCCACGCCGACCTGATCCGCGAACGCCTCGACGGGGTGACCGGCGACTGACCCCTCCCGCCGCCCGGGCGCCGGTCAGTTCCGGCGCCCGGCGGGCAGGAGCTGCTCCCCGAGCGGGGCCAACGGGTGCGGCGCCTCAGTACGCCAGCGCCGCCCGCAGGTAGCGCAGGTCGGCCGGGCCGCCCCACCGGTGCGCCGACAGTCCGGCGGCGCGGGCGCCGCGGACCGCCCAGTCCTCGTCGTCGACGAAGAGCACCCGGGCCGGCGAGGTCTGCAGCGCCTCGCAGGCCGCCTGGAAGTACTCCTTGGCCGGCTTGTGCACGCCGATCACCGAGGAGTTGACCACGACGTCCAGCTCGCCGACCAGGCCGAGCGCGGCGAGGTCGGCGTCGAGCAGGTCGGTGGCGTTGGTGCCCAGCCCGACCCGGACGCCGGCCGCGCGGACCTCCCGGACGAACCCCAGCACCTCCGGGTCGACCTCGCCCCGGTAGCGCTGCCACTGCTCGACGGCGGCGCGGGCCCGTTCCGGGCTGCCGACCGAATCGGTCAGCGCGTCCGCCACGCTGCCCACCCACTCGGCGTGGCTGACCCGGCCGGTCAGCACCGGCTGGAGCCGCCCCCACTGCATGGCGATCTCGCCGAGCACCCCCTCGGAGAGGCCGTACTCCCGCTCGACGCCGGCGGCCACCGCCGGGTCCCACCGGCGCAGTACGCCGTCGAAGTCCAGCAGGAGCGCCGTCGCGCGTTCCCGAGCCACTACCCGTTCTCCTCGCCGCGGCCAGGCCGCTCGTCCTCGTCGGCCCGGTTGAGCCGTTGGCTGATCACCTGGGTGACCCCGCTGCGCATGGTCACGCCGTAGAGCGCGTCGGCGATCTCCATCGTCCGCTTCTGGTGCGTGATGACGATCAGCTGGCTCTTCTCCCGCAACTGTGCCAGCAGCGTGATCAGTCTGCCGAGGTTCACGTCGTCCAGCGCCGCTTCCACCTCGTCCATGATGTAGAACGGGCTGGGCCGGGCGCGGAAGATCGCCACCAGCATGGCCACCGCGGTCAGCGACCGCTCGCCGCCGGAGAGCAGGGACAGCCGCTTGATCTTCTTGCCCGGCGGGCGGGCCTCCACCTCGACGCCGGTGGTGAGCAGGTCCTCCGGGTCGGTGAGGATCAGCCGGCCCTCGCCGCCGGGGAAGAGCACGGTGAAGACCTGCTCGAACTCCCGGGCGGTGTCTGCGAAGGCGCTGGCGAAGACCTCCAGGATCCGGTCGTCGACGTCCTTGACCACGGTGAGCAGGTCCCGCCGGGTGGCCTTCAGGTCCTCCAGCTGCTCGGAGAGGAACTTGTAGCGCTCCTCCAGCGCGGCGAACTCCTCCAGCGCGAGCGGGTTGACCTTGCCGAGCAGGGCCAGCTCCCGCTCCGCCTTGGCGGCCCGCTTCTCCTGCACCGGCCGCTCGTAGCGGACCGGCTCGGGCACCGGCAGGCCGTCGCGTTCGGCCGTCGCCACGTCGACCTGGGTGGGTGGGACGAGCTGGTCCGGGCCGTATTCGGCGACCAGGGTCTCCACGTCCAGGCCGAAGTCCTCGGCGGCCTTCGCCTCCAACTGCTCGATGCGCAGCCGCTGCTCGGCGCGGGCCACCTCGTCGCGGTGCACCTGGCTGGTCAGCCGTTCCAGCTCCGCGCCGAGGCGCTTGGCCGCGCCGCGTACCTCCTGGAGTTCGGCCTCGCGGGCGGCGCGTTCGCGCGCCACCGCGTCGCGGTGCTCCTCGGCCGCGGCGATCGAGGCGGTGAGCCGGGTGAGCGCCTCGCGGGCGCCGCCCACCACGGCCCGGGCGATGGCCGCGCCGCGGATGCGCGCCGCCCGCCGGGCCGCGGCGCGTTCGCGCGCCGCCCGCTCGGCGGTGGCCTGTCGGGCCAGCGAGTCGGCCCGGCCGGCGATCGAGGAGACCCGCTCCTCGGCGGTACGCACCGCCAGCCGGACCTCCATCTCGTTCTGCCGGGCCCGGGGCACCATCGCGGCGAGCTGGTCCCGCTCCTCGGTGGAGGGCTCGGCGTCGATCGGGGTGTCCTCGGCCAGCCGCAGCCGCTCCTCCAGCTCGGCCAGGGCGAGCAGGTCGCGTTCGCGGGCCGCCTCGGCGCGGGAGCGGGACTCGCCGAGCCGGTCGGTCTCCGCCTTCGCGGATCGGGCGGCGGCGCCCAGCTCGGCGAGGCGGCGGGCGGCGGCGTTGCGGTGGCTCTCCGCCTCCCGCTTGGCGGCGGCGGCGTGCTGCACCGCCTCCTTGGCGGCGGTCACCTCGGCCCGCGCGTCGACCAGCTGGTCGCGCAGCTCGGCGCTGGTCCGCTCGGCGGTGAGCCGGTTGGTGCGGGCCTCCTCGACGGCGGCCTGCACCTCGATGTAGCTGGGCGCCTTGGCCGATCCGCCGGCCGCCGCGTACGCCCCGACCACGTCGCCGTCCGGGGTGACCGCGCGCAGCTCCGGGTTGCCGGCGACCAGCTCGGCCGCGGCGGCGAGGTCGGCGACGAGCACCACGTCGCGCAGCGCCCGGTGCACGGCCGGGCGGATCTCGGCGGCGCACTCCACCAGGTCGGGCGCCCAGCGGGCGGTGTCCGGCAGCTTCGGGCGCAGGGCGTCGGCCGGGCCGTCCATGCCGGGGCCGGCGGGGCTGCCGACCAGTAGTCCGGCCCGCCCGGCGTCGGAGATCTTCAGCAGCCGCATCGCCTCGACGGCCTCGTCCACCCCGCTGACCGCGACGGCGTCGGCGAGCCCGCCGAGGGCGGCGGCGAGGGCCGCCTCGTGGCCGGGGGCGACGGTGAGCAGGCCGGCCAGGCTGCCCAGCAGGCCGGGCACCTCGCCGGCGCGGGCCAGCAGCGCGCCCGCGCCGTCCTTGCGGCGCAGGCCGAGGCCGAGCGCCTCCTCGCGGGCCTTCCAGGTGGCGGCGTCCTTCTCGGCGGCCCGCTCGGCGTCGGCGAGGGAGCGCACGGCGGCCTGGGCCTTCTCGTGGACGGCGACCGCCTCGGCGTGCCGCTCGTCGAGTTCGGCGTTGTCCCGGTCCGCCTCGGTGGACTGTTCGGCCACCGCGTCCAGGTCGGCCTGGGCCTTCTCGGCGCGGGCCAGCGCGTCGGCGTGGGCGGCGGCGAGCCGCTCGATCTCCTCGCCGGCACTGGTGGTGCGGGCCCGGGCCGAGTTGACCTGCCCGGTGAGCCGGGCCAGGCCCTCCCGGCGGTCGGCGATCGCCTTGGCGGCGGCGACCAGCTCCCGCTCGGCGGCGGCCAGTTGCCGTTCCAGCTCCTGCCGGTGCTCCACCGCCTCGGCCAGCCGGATCTGGTCGTCGGTGAGCGCCGCGCGCAGCTCCTCCTCCTGCTCGCGGACCCGCTGCGACTCGGCCTCCAGCTGCTCCGGGTCGCGGCCGGGCCGCTCGTCGTCGGTGGTGGCGCTGAGGTGGCGCAGCCGTTCCCGGGCGAGCTGCTCGATGGAGCGGAACCGTTCCTGCAGGGCGGAGAGCTTGTACCAGGTGTCCTGGGCGGCGGCGAGCAGCGGCGCGTCCTCGGCCAGGGCCGCCTCCAGCTCGCCCAGGCGGGCCTGCACCTCGCTGTGTTCGGCCTCGACCTGCTCGCGCCGCTCGCGCAGCGCGGTCTCGTCGGCGATCTCCCGGTCCAGGGTGGTGCGCAGGGTGGCGAGGTCGTCGGCGAGCAGCCGCAGCCGGGCGTCGCGCAGGTTGGCCTGGATGGCGGCGGCCCGTCGGGCCACCTCGGCCTGCCGGCCCAGCGGCTTGAGCTGGCGGCGCAGCTCGGCGGTGAGGTCGGTGAGCCGGTTGAGATTTACTTGCATCGCGTCGAGCTTCCGCAGCGCCTTTTCCTTGCGCTTGCGGTGCTTGAGGACGCCGGCCGCCTCCTCGATGAACGCCCGCCGGTCCTCCGGCTTGGCGTGCAGCATGCCGTCGAGCCGGCCCTGGCCGACGATGATGTGCATCTCCCGGCCGATGCCGGAGTCCGACAGCAGTTCCTGGATGTCGAGCAGGCGGCAGGAGTCGCCGTTGATCTCGTACTCGCTCTCGCCGGAGCGGAACATCCGGCGGGTGATGGAGACCTCGGTGTACTCGATCGGCAGGGCGCCGTCGGTGTTGTCGATGGTGAGGGTGACCTCGGCCCGGCCCAGCGGCGCCCGCCCGGCGGTGCCGGCGAAGATGACGTCCTCCATCTTGCCGCCGCGCAGCGCCTTGGCGCCCTGCTCGCCCAGCACCCAGGCGATGGCGTCGACGACGTTGGACTTGCCGGAGCCGTTCGGGCCGACCACGCAGGTGATCCCCGGCTCCAGCTTGAGCGTCGTGGCGGAGGCGAAGGACTTGAAACCCTTCACCGTCAGGCTCTTGAGATGCACCTTCTCGATCCTCGTCCGGTGGCCGCCGTACCGTCGCCGGCTGCGCGAGCCTGGTGAACCCGCAGACTAACCCCTCGGCGGCGACCGGTCGGCACGCGACCCGCCCCGCGGGAGGGCCACCGCGCGCGGACCGGACGGCGAATGGCGGAGTCGACGCCCACAAGATCGGGAAATTGCGGGCGGAAAACCACGGGAGACAGAGCTGCGCGCCGGCACATTAGTGTCGGCGCGCGTTTTCGCGGTGGTGCGATTCAGTTTTTCCGGATCCCGTGGATCAGGTCAGGGCCGGCTCGGCCAGCCGGAGGAGGTCGTCGGCCTCCGCGGCGGCCGCGGCGAGCCGATCATTGTCGGCACGCAGCCGGGTGATCTCGAACTCGAGTGCCTGAACCCTGGCCCGCAAACGGGTGACCTCGTCGAGCAGACGCCGGTCGGGCGCTGCGCCTACGTGGCCGTAGAGGGCTTTCGCCATGCTGACTCCTTGATATGCGCTGCCGGAAAGGCCGGCCAACGCGCGCCCAATAACTGTCCGCGACTGCCACCCCGGCATAATCCGGGCATGACTGGGCGCGACTGGCGACACCTACATATTGAGCCGACACCCCCGTCTTCGTCAAGTTCTCGCAGGCCGTAGATCATCTCCACGTCTACCCTGTCCACTTCCCGGGGGCCGTAAGGCTCGGACACGCTCTGTCCGGACTCCTTAACTGTACGCCGGGAAATGTGCGTACGGTCACCACGTGAGTCGACATCGCCTTAACTCTTCCTTAGCCACGTTGCCGCAGTTCAGGGCACACCCGTAGCGTCAGCGCGGCCCACAACCGACCCCGTGGAGGCGACAGGCGTGTACGGCTGGACCGACCCGATCGACCCGGACGACGCCCCCCGGCGCCCGCAACCGCCCACCGACGAGCCGCCGGCCTGGCTGACCGACCGCCCCGGGCCGCGCTCGGCGTACCTCTTCGGCGACGAGCCGGAACAGCCGGGCGACGACCTGGCGGACGCCCCGACCACGCAGTGGCGTACCGAACCGGACGACCGGCCGTACGCGTGGACCGACCGGACCCCGGCCGGCCCGTCGGATGGTCACCTCGACCCCGCGGGGTACCCGGACGCGCCCGGCGCCCCGTTCGCGCCCGCTCCCGAGTTCGCCCCGCCCGCCGACTGGCGGCACACCACCGGCGGCCTGCGGGCCGTCGACGCCGAGCCGTCGGCCGAGGGACAGGGCCGGCACCGGCAGCGGAGCCGCTTCCCGCGCCCGCTGGTCCTCGGCGGCGCCGCCGCGGCCGCCACGCTGGTGGTGAGCCTCGGCGCCGGCGCGCTGGCGCTGGCCGGTGGCAACGAGACAGTGGCCGACCAGGCCTCCGTCGACGACACCGTCGCCGCCGCCCCGCTGGCGCCGGACGCCGGGATCCCCGCCGACGCGCTGGCCGGCACCGCCGGCGCCTCCCCCACCGGCACGCCGACCACCGCCCGCCCGACCCCGTCGCCGAGCCGGACGGTCAAGCCGACACCCGCGCCGAAGCGGACCACGGCCCCGTCCCGGCAGAGCACCCGCACCAGCGGCACGTCGACCACCAACTCGCTCAGCCCCGGCGTCAGCAGCCAGGCGCAGCAGGTCGTCGACCTGGTCAACGCCGAACGGGCCAAGGCCGGCTGCGGGAAGGTGAGCATCGACGACAAGCTGATGCTGGCCGCCCAGCGGCACAGCCAGGACCAGGCCGACCACCAGAAGATGTCGCACACCGGCAGCGACGGCAGCGACGCCGGTGACCGGATCGAGCGGGTCGGCTACACCTGGCGCACCTACGGCGAGAACGTCGCCTGGAACCAGCAGACCCCGGCCGCGGTGATGGACGCCTGGATGAACAGCTCCGGGCACCGGGCCAACATCCTCAACTGCGCGTTCACCGAGATCGGCGTCGGCGTGGCCAGCAGCAACGGGCCGTACTGGACCCAGGTCTTCGCCACCCCGCGCTGAGGCGTACCGGGCGCCCCCGTCCACGACGCGACCGCGTCGTCGGCGGGGGCGTCTCGTTTGACCGGGTGAGGTGCGCCGTGCGGGACGGCGCGGGGCGGTGTGGCGCCGCCCGACGACCCGGGAGCTGCCGATGCGGATCCGGCTGCCAGCGTCCGCGCGGCGGAGCAGGCCGCTGCCGACCGCCGCGCGCCGGCGACCCCCGACCCGGCGCGGCGTCCGCGGGGCCCTGCCGGCCGCCGTCGCGCTCACCCTGCTGACCCCCGCCTGCCACACCCCGCTGGTCCCGCCGGGCGCGCCGACGCCGTGGCCGACCGCGTACGCGCACCGGTGGCAGTGGCAGTGGCAGCTCGAGGGGCCGGTCGACACCGACGTCGCAGCGGACGTCTTCCTGCTCGACCCGGTACGGACCACCGCCGCCGAGACCTCCGCGCTGCGCGGGCGGGACCGCCGGCTGGTCTGCCAGGTGCACGTCGGCTCGTACGCCGGCACCGACCCGGACGCCACCCGCTTCCCGACGGCGGTGCGGGGCACCCCCACCGGCCGGGCGCAGCGCCGCTGGCTCGACGTACGCCGGTGGGACGTGCTGGAGCCGGTGCTGGCCGACCGGTTCCGGCTCTGCCGGGGCAAGGGCTTCGGCGCGGTGGCGCTGGCCGACGCCGACGGGTACGCCCACCGCTCCGGCTTCCCGCTCGGCTACGACGAACAACTGACGTTCAACCGGCGGCTGGCGGTGCTGGCCCGCTCCCTCGACCTCTCCCCCGGCCTGATGAACGACGTCGGCCAGGTGGCCGCGCTCGCGCCCGACTTCGACTTCGCGGTCGTCGAGGAGTGCGTCCGGCTGAAGGTCTGCGCCAAGCTGCTGCCGTTCGCCGACGCGGACAAGCCGGTCTTCCACGTCGAGTACACCGGGCACACCGCGACGTTCTGCGTGACCACCCTCGGGTACGGCTTCGCCTCCATCCGCAAGAACCGGTCGCTGGACGCCTGGCGGGACCCCTGCCAGCTCCCCTGACGCCGCGAGGGGCCCCTGCTGCGGCAGGGGCCCCTCGGCGGGGATTCAGCGGGCGCCGACCAGCTCCGGGGTCGGGGCGGGCGGGTCGGCCGGCGGGGCCGCCGGCTTCTGCCGCAGGAAGCGCGGGGCCCACCAGTTGGCGTCGCCGAGCAGCGTCATCAGCGACGGCAGCACCACCGCCCGGATGATCGTGGCGTCCAGCAGGATCGCGGCGGCCAGCCCGACGCCGAGCTGCTTCATGTCGATCGTGCTGAGCGAGGCGAAGATCCCGAACACCCCGACCATGACGATGGCCGCGCTGGTCACCACGCCCGCCGACGAGGTGATCCCGTACGCCACCGCGTCGCGGTTCGACATGCCGGCCCGGACCCCCTCGCGGATCCGGCTGACCACGAAGACGTGGTAGTCCATGGAGAGCCCGAAGAGCACCACGAAGAGGAAGAGCGGCAGCCAGGAGACGATCGCCCCCATCGAGGTGAATCCGAGCAGCCCCTCCGCCCAGGTGCCCTGGAAGACCAGCACCAGCAGGCCGTACGCGGCGCCGGCGGAGAGCAGGTTGAGCACGATCGAGGTGAGCGCGACGACCACCGAGCGGAACGTCAGCACCATCACCGCGAAGGTCAGCGCCAGCACGAAGGCCATCACGATCGGCAGCTTCTCCTCGATGTGCCCGGCGTAGTCCTGATTGCCGGCGACCTCACCGCCGACCGCGTACTCGACGCCGGGGATGCCCTTCAGCGCCGCCGGCAGCAGGTCGTCGCGGAGCTCGTCCAGCGAGCGCGCCGCCTCGTCGGACCGGCCGGCGTACGGGGTGGCCAGTTCCAGCACCGACACCCGCCGATCGGCCGACACCTCGATCTTCGGGCCGTCCGCCTCGACCGGGGCGAACAGCGGGTCGGCGCCGGCCCGTCCGGCCAGCTCGGTCAGCGCGGCGCGCACCCGGTCGGCCTGCTCGGCGGGTGCCCGTACGGCCACCTGGTGGCTGGTGCCGGTGCTCGGGAAGGCGGCGGTGAGCCGGTCGTACGCCTGCATCGCCGGCGTCGTGCGCGGCAGGTCCTCCATGCCGGGGAAGTTCAGCTTCATGCCGAGCGCGGGCGCGGCCAGGGCGAGCAGCAGCCCGACCGAGACGACCAGGGTGGCCAGCGGCGCCCGCAGCGCGGGGCGCAGCACGGCCGGCCAGAAGCGCGGCGCCGCCGGTCGACCGCCCGGCCCGGTACGCGGGGCGGTGAGCCGCCAGAGCAGCGGCACCCGGGGCCGGTCGACCCAGCGGCCGAGCTTGGCCAGCAGCGCCGGCAGCACGGTCAGCGAGCCGGTCACCGCGACCGCGACCACCAGGATCGAGCCGACTGCGAGGGAGGAGAAGACCGCGTCGTTGGCGAGCAGCAGCCCGGCCATCGAGATGACCACGGCGAAGCCGGAGACCACCACCGCGTGCCCGGACGTCTCCGCCGCGATCTCCACCGCGTCGAGCCCGGAGCGCCCCTTGGCCCGTTCCTCCCGTTCCCGGCGCACGTAGAACAGCGAGTAGTCGACGCCGACAGCCATGCCGATCAGCAGGATCACGCTGGCCGTGGTGTCGGTGGCCGGCACCAGGTGCGAGGCGAGGGTGGACAGCCCCATCGCGGCGGCCACCGAGGAGAGCGCCAGCAGCACCGGCACGCCGGCGGCGATCAGCGCGCCGAACGCGACGATCAGGATGGCCAGGGTGACCGGCAGGCTGAGCAGCTCGGCCCGCTTGAAGTCCTTGCCCAGGGTCTCGTCCAGCGCCTGGTTGATCGACGGCCCGCCGACCTCCTCGACGCGCAGCTGCGGGTGCGCCGCCTGGACCTCGGCGGTGGCGTCGCGCAGCGGCTGCACCCGGTCGGACGCGTCCTCGCGCTCGCCGGACATGGTGATCGGCAGCAGCAGGGCGTCGCCGTCGTGGGACGGCACCGGCGTGCCCACCGAGGCGACCCCGGTGACCTGCCGGAGCCGGTCGGTGGCGTCGGCCGCGGCGCGCTTCGCCGCGGCCTGGTCCAGCGCCCCGGCCCGGGAGGTGATCAGGATGTTCTCGACCGCCGGGTCGGCGAAGTTCCCCTCGGTGACGATCGCCTCGGCGCGGCCCGACTCCCCCACCGCCTGGTCGGCGCCCGTCGCCTCCTTCATGCCGGCGGCGTTGCCCCCGACGAAGCACACCGCCACGAACACCACCCAGAGCGCGATCGCGCGCCACGGGTGCTCGGCGCTCCACCGCGCCACCCGCACGGTCACCGGTCTCCTGCCCATCTCCCGGGCCCCCCTCCACGCGTCGGCCCGCTGCCGACCGTGTCGACGCTAGGGACAACGGCGGGCGCGGACATCGGGGATCGGCCCCGGCTCGTCCCGGACGCGCCGAACGTCGGCCGTGCGGGTGATCGGAGCGGACGGCCGGGCAAACCGGGCGGATCTGCGGGACGCCGGGGGACGGCACACCGGCGCAACCCCGAGCCGGCTCGGGGTCACCCCTTCAGGGCGCCCCGGGGCCGCGGCTGGCACCGCGGGCAGCTGAACGACGACCGGTTCATGAACGACTCGCGCCGGATCGGCGTACCGCACCGCCGGCAGGGCTCGCCCTCCCGCCCGTACGCGTTGAGCGACCGGTCGAAGTAGCCGCTCTCGCCGTTGACGTTGACGTAGAGCTCGTCGAAGCTGGTGCCGCCCTGCTTGATCGCCTCCGCGAGGACGTCGCGCACGTGGCCGAGCAGCCGGGTGGCGGCCGGCGCGGTGAGCGCGTCGGTCGGGCGGGCGCCGTGCAGCCTGGCCCGCCAGAGCGCCTCGTCGGCGTAGATGTTGCCCACCCCGGAGATCAACGTCTGGTCCAGCAGCGCCCGCTTCACCTCGGTACGCCGTCGCCGCAGCGCCGCGACGAACCCGGCGTCGGAGAACTCCTCGTCCATCGGGTCCCGCGCGATGTGCGCGATCTCCGCGGGCAGCTCGGCGCCGCCCTCGCTGACCGCGAGGCCACCGAAGGTGCGCTGGTCGACGAAGCGCAGCTCCGGACCGTCGTCGGCGAACCGGAACCGGACCCGCAGGTGCAGCTCGTCGGCCGCCGCGATCGGCTGGAGCAGCAGTTGGCCGGACATCCCGAGGTGGCCGATCAGGGCGTCGCCGCTGTCCAGCGGGAGCCAGAGGTACTTGCCGCGCCGGCGCACGTCGGTGACCGTCCGACCGGCCAGCACGTCGGCGAAGTGGGCCGCGCCGGGGACGTGCCGCCGGACGGCGCGCGGGTGGCGTACCTCGACCGAGGTGATCCGGCGGCCGGTGACCCACTGGGCCAGACCCTGCCGGACCGTCTCGACCTCGGGCAGCTCAGGCACGGCCCAGCCCCGCCTCGGCCGGGTCGGTGGCCGCTCCGGCCTCCGCCGCCGCCCGCTCGGCCTGCTCCTTCTCGGCCTGCTCGGCCTGCTCCTTCTCGGCCTGCTCGGTCAGCTCCCGCCAGGCCGCCTCGGCCGCCCGCTGCTCGGCCTCCTTCTTGCTGCGCCCCTCGGCCCCGCCGTAGCGGTTGCCGGCCACCACCACCCAGGCCGTGAAGGTCTTGAGGTGGTCCGGTCCGGTGCCCTCGATGCGGTACTCCGGAACGCCCAGCCCCAACGCGGCGGTGAGCTCCTGGAGGCTGGTCTTCCAGTCCAGCGCGGCGCCCCGGCCGGCCGACTCCGCCATCAGCGGGTCGAAGAGCCGGTGGATGACGATCGCGGCGGTCTCCAGGCCGTACTGGAGGTAGATCGCGCCGAGCAGCGCCTCCAGGGTGTCGGCGAGGATGCTCGCCTTGTCCCGGCCGCCGGTGCTCTCCTCGCCCTTGCCCAGCAGCAGGTACGCGCCCAGCCCGTCCGGCCCCAGCCCGCGCGCCACGTCGGCCAGCGCGCGCATGTTCACCACGCTGGCCCGCAGCTTGGCGAGCTGGCCCTCGGGCAGGTCCGGGTGGTTGCGGAAGAGCGCGGTGGTGATCACCACCCCGAGCACCGAGTCGCCGAGGAACTCCAGCCGCTCGTTGGTGGGTAGACCGCCGTTCTCGTACGCGTACGAGCGGTGGGTGAGCGCGCGCTCCAGCAGTTCGGGCTCGAGCGTCACACCGAACGCCGCCTCGAGGTGACCGACGGGAGCACGCCGCCGCTTGTCGTTCGTCATGTGCCTACCTCTTCGTTCGGGACTGCCGGGGGCGCGAACCCCGTTCTCGCGCTCACGGGCGTACCTCGTCGGTGCGGTTCACGGCCGGCGATCCGACGGCGGCGCCGTCGAGCAGCGCGCGGACCCGCTCGCTGGCGCCCCGCCGCCACAGGTGGGCGGCGAGGGCGATGCCGGAGGCCACGTCCTCGGCTCCGGCGGCGCCGTGGCACACCACCACCGTCCCGGTCACCCCGAGCAGGGCCGCGGCGCGGGGGGCACCGCCGCCGGCGGGCGGGCCGCCGGCCATCGCGTACGCGCCCTCGATCGCCTTGAGCAGCACGTTACCGGTGAACCCGTCGGTGACCACCACGTCGGCGCGCGCGCCGAGCGCGACGTCGTACCCCTCGACCAGGCCGACGTAGCGCGCCCCGCAGGGCAGCGACGCGGCGGTGAGCAGGGCGTCGGCGGCCTTGCGGGGACGGTCGCCCTTGCCGGCCTCGGTGCCGACCGAGAGCAGGCCCACCCTGGGCCGGTCGACGGCGTGCGCGACCGCGGCGTAGGCGGCGCCGAGCACGGCGTGCCGGGCGAGGGTGAGCGGGCGGGGTTCCAGGGAGCCGCCGACGTCGAGCAGGACCACCGGGCCGGCGACGGCCGGCAGGGTGGCCACCAGGGCCGGCTGGCGGACGTCGGCCCAGCGGCCGAAGCCGAGCGCGGCGGCGGAGACGGTGGCGCCGGTCGAACCGGCGGAGACCAGCGCGTCGGCGGCACCGTCGCGGATGGCGGCGACGGCCGCGCGGACGGTGCTGTCGGCGCGCGGCGCGTGGTGCGCCGGGCCGGCGGCGGCCCGCACCGGGCGGACCGTCGTCCGGGCGCGCTGCGCCGGGGTGAGGGCATCGGTCACCGCGGCCGCGACCTCGGTCGGGCCGACGAGCAGCAGGTGCAGGTTCGGATCGGCGCGTACGGCTCGCAGAGCGCCGTCAACCACGACGGCGGGGGCATCGTCCCCGCCGAGGAGGTCAACGGCGATCCGCGCGGTGCCCGGCTCCATCGGAACGCCGGCCGGAGCAGGCCGGCCGGCGTCGGAAGGAGCCGGGGCACCGGGCGATCGCCAGGGTGCGCGCGCCACCCGACCCGTGGTCGGGGGCGTCACTCGGCGTCCAGGTCTCAGACCTCGAGGACCTGGCGGCCGTTGTACGTGCCGCAGACGGAGCACGCGGCGTGCGGCAGCTTGGCCGACTTGCACTGCGGGCAGGCCACGGTCGCGACCACGGCCGCCTTCCAGTTCGCCCGGCGGGACCGGGTGTTGCTGCGCGACATCTTGCGCTTCGGGACGGCCACGGTTCCTACTCCTCTGTACGGTTCAGTTGCGACAGGCCCGCCCAACGCGGGTCGATCTGCTGGTGGCTGTGGTCGACCGGCAGATCGTCCCAGTGCACCCCGCACTCGGGGCACAGTCCTGGGCAGTCCTCCCGGCAGAGCGGGTTGGTCGGCAGCGTCAGCACCACCGCGTCCCGCAGCGCCGGCTCCAGGTCGATCAGATCGCCCTGCATCCGGCCCACCTCGTCCTCGTCGGTCGTGTCGTCCGTGGTGCTGTTCTCGTACGCGTACAGCTCCTGGATGTTCACGACCACCGAGTCGTTGATCTCGCGCAGGCACCGGCCGCACTCGCCCCGGACGGGACCGCTGATGGTCCCGGAGACGAGCACGCCCTCGGACACCGACTCCAACCTCAGGTCGAGGTCGAGGTCCGCGCCCTCCGGCACGCCGATCAACTCCACGCCGAGGTCCGCCGGTGCCGGGGCGACCCGCTTGACCGTACGCAACGCACCAGGCCGACGCGGCAGGTCCCTCGTGTCGAGGACCAGCGGCGACCTGGGATTGAGTGTCGATGGCGAGTGTTTGGGCATAGTCAGACTCCGGCCGGTGAGAGGCCGACAAAAAAGGTTACCTGGGCGACCACCCCAGCGTCGAACCGGGGGCGCGCCCACCTGAGACTGTCGGCTGGTGAGGTGCCGCTCAGAAGGGTAGCGGGCGTTCGGCCTCGTCCCCACCGAAGGTGCCGATCTCGCGCAGCGCGTGCATCTTGTCCCGGCCGCGCTCTATCGAGGCCAGCGCCCGGGTCAGGAACTGCTCGAAGTTGGCCAGTGCCGTGTCGACGTAGTCGTCGACCTCGTCGCGCAGCCGCTGCGCCTCGGCCCGGGCCTCCGCGATGATCCGGGCCCCCTCGTGCTCCGCCGAGACAGTGATCTCGTTCACCGACACCAGGCGGGCGTGTTCCGCCTCACCCTCGCTGATGATCCGGTCGGCCTCCCGCTTGCCGGCCTCCATGATCTTGTCCCGCTCCTCGAGGAGAGCGGCGGCCCGGCGCAGGTCGGCGGGGAGTTCGACGCGCAGCTCGTCCAGGGCCGCGATCATCTCGCCCCGGTCGACCATGCAGTTGTTCCGCGACATCGGGACGGAGCGGGCCTGCTCCACCATGGCGATCAGTTCGTCGATGCGATCGAGCGGGTCCACCGGTACCTCACTCCTGTCGTTCGTCGGCCGACCTACATGATGCGGGTTACGGCCGGGTTCCCGCTCCACACATGATGTCCTGCGCGGGCGAGCCCCGCCCGATCCACCCCGGCGCGGCGCGTCGCGACGCACCGCCCGCCGGTTCCGGCGGGCGGCGGTGCGTGGCGAGGTGTCAGCCCCGGTGCTCCGGGCCGAGCCGGGCGACCAGCTCGTGGCGCACCAGGTCCGGCACGTGCGCGGAGATGTCGCCACCCCACTTCGCCACGTCCTTGACCAGACTGGAGGAGAGGAAGGAGTAGAGCGGGTTGGTCGGCATGAACAGCGTCTCGACCCCGGCCAGGCCGATGTTCATCTGCGCCATCTGCAACTCGTAGTCGAAGTCGCTGACCGCCCGCAGGCCCTTGATCAACACGCTGGCCTCCTGCGCCCGGCAGAAGTCGACCAGCAGACCACGGAAGGACTCGACCCGGACGTTCTCGTACGAGGAGGTCACCTCGCGGAGCATGTCGATCCGCTCCTCGACGGTGAACAGGCCACTCTTCGCCTGGTTCACCAGCACGCCGACGATCACCTCGTCGAAGAGCCGGCTGGCCCGTCCGATGATGTCGAGGTGTCCGTTGGTGACCGGGTCGAACGAGCCGGGACACACCGCACGTCTCATGATCGGCGACCGTACCAAAGGGTCGTCTCGCCGTAACGGCGACTGCGCTCCGCGGTGACGCCCTCCACCCACTCGACCGGGCCGGTGCGGCTGGAGCGCTCCACCACCACCAGGGCTCCGGGGGCCAGCCAGTCGTGTTCCACCAGGGCGGCCAGCATGGCGGTGAGGTCGGCGTCGGGCACCGCGTACGGCGGGTCGGCGAAGACCACGTCGTAGGGCTCGCCGCCCGGACCGGCCGCGAGCACGCCGGCCACCTTGCCGGTGACCAGCCGAGCGGCCGGGGCGGCCCGGAGCGCGGCCACGTTCTCCCTGATCACGCGCGCGGCGCGCGAGTCGGACTCGACCAGCAGCACGTGCTCGGCGCCCCGGGAGAGCGCCTCCAGCCCGACCGCGCCGGAGCCGGCGTACAGGTCGGCGAAGCGGGCGCCGACCAGGTCGATCTCGGTCTGCACCGCGCTGAACAACGCCTCGCGAACCCGGTCGGAGGTGGGTCGGGTGCCGGCGCCGGGCGGCGCGGCGATCCGCCGGCCGCCGAGCGTGCCGGCGACGATCCGGGTCACGGTCTCCCCCTGCTCATGGCGATGACGCTACGCGACGGCCGGGCGGGGCCGTCCGACACGGTGCGTCCCGGACGGGTGCCTCCATGATCACTGCTGGTATATCAATGATCTCAGATTCATAACATGATCCTTAGCCGATCCTGAGCGCTGTAACGCCGACGACGATCCGTTTAGGGTCGGCCGGGTGCCGGCGACGCTCCGCCGGCCGCGCGGCGCCGGGGAGCGCGCCGTCACGGGACGTGCCGCAATGCGACCGGGACCACAGCCACCGCCACCCCACGCCGCACCCTGACGCATCTTCACCCCGGGAGTACGCGTGATCCGTCCCCAGCCGTCGCTCCGGCGACCGCTCGCCGTGGCCGCCGCCGCGCTGGCCGGCCTCGCCACGGCCTTCGCCTTCACGGCGCCGGCGAGCGCCACCAACACGTCACCCTCGCCGTCGGCCTCCCCGACCGTGACGGCCTCGCCGAGCACGCCGACGCAGCCGGCGCCGAACTGCGTCAAGGCCGTCGACGCGAAGTACACGCACACCTTCGACGGCCCGAAGGGCGAGGCCTCGATCACCCTCACCAACGGCCCGCTCTGTGCGGGCGAGCAGCAGGAGCTGGCCCTGGTGTCGTACGTGACGCCGTCGGCCAGGTTCGCCGTGCCGCAGTACGTGCTCGACAAGTCGATCAAGAAGTTCGTCGGCGTGGCCGACGGCGAGCTGGGTCTGGCCACCCTGGACTTCCGGGTCGAGGTGCCGAACTGCTACACCCAGGTCGACTTCCTCTTCGGCAGCACCGTGATCGACCCGCTGACCGACACCAGCGACCGGTACGGCGACCGCAAGGTCGGCAGCTCCGCCGGCATCGGCGCCCGGTCCACCGGCCCGAAGGGCTGGTACAACGGCGGCTCGGGCAGCTGCTCGGCAGCCCCCGAGGTGATCGCCGGGTCCGACTGCGAGGGCAGCGTCGAGCTGACCCTGGTCAACCGGACCGGCAACGCTGCGGCGACCTTCACCATCACCGGCAGCGGCGGCTTCACCGAGACCGTCACCGTACCCATGCGCAAGATCGAGACCCGGAAGCTCAACCCCGGGCAGGCGCAGGAGATCACCGTGACGGCCGCGGGCATGAAGGACTTCACCGGCGGCTGGCAGAAGCCCGAGGACTGCCAGCAGCCCGAGGTGGGCGCGCCGGACGCCGACTACGAGTCGACCTGCGACGCGATGACCTTCCGGATCAGCAACCCGGAGGACGGCGCGACCGTCACCTCGACCTTCACCTCGAGCAAGGGCGAGGCCAGGACGCTGACCGTCGAGCCGGGCCGTACCGGCTCCGTCAGCTTCCCGGCCAGCAAGGGCCTCACCGTCACGGTCACCGGCGACCTGGACTCCGGCGGGCCGCTGGCCTGGGAGCAGCCGAAGGACTGCGCCGAGGGCGGCGCGGGCGGCGGCACGCCCGGTGAGGGCCTGCCGGTGACCGGCGCGGCGGCCGGCGGCATTGCCGCGGGCGCGCTCGCCCTGCTGGCGGCCGGTGCGGCGCTCTTCGTCGTGGCCCGACGCCGACGGATCCGCTTCACCGCCTGATCCACTGTGGTCACCTGAGGGCGCGCCGACCGACCGGTCGGCGCGCCCTTCGCGGACGCGCCGTCCACGTTGGAGTCACGCAACCGTCCGGTGACGCTCAGTGGATCGATGATCTCGAAACGGCAACAACGACCTTCGGCCACGGGGCGGCCCGCTACCCGTCGGTATGGTCACCCGGCGCGCACGCGCTCGCGCGGACGCGCCACGGCTCGAAGAGGCCGCTGAGCCACGACCGCTCCGTCGGCTCGGCTTTCGCCTCCCGGCCGCACACCCCGCGCACCTCCCCCCGTCAGGAGTACACGTGAACCGCCTGAAGTTCCGGCGCGTCGCGGCGATCGCCGCCGGCACGCTGATCGGCCTCGCCGGCGTCGCCACGGTCGCCGGCCCCGCAATGGCCCACCACCCCGAGCCCTCGGGCACCTACTGCGCCGCGCCGGACGGCAAGATCATCGTCAGCTGGACCGTCGGCAACAGCGAGACCGACATCGAGGGCACCATCACCAAGCTCGAGTCGACCGTGCCGGGTGGCTTCACCGGCGCGCTGGCGCTGAACGCGGTGCTGCCCAAGAAGGGTGACGGCCCGCTGACCGGCACCCAGGCCCACACCTTCACCGGGGCGCTGCCGGAGCTCAAGCTGACCGTCGAGGCCCGGTGGGAGCGGGGCGACCGGATCATCACCGAGGAGCGCACCGTCTCCGCGCAGCCGGCCGGCGACTGCGCCACAACCGAGTCGCCGTCGCCGAGCGCGCCGACGACGCCGGAGCCGACCAAGTCTCCGGAGCCGACCAAGTCCCCCGAGGTCACCCCGTCGCCGTCGAGCACCAGCCCGACCGCGACCCCGTCGAGCACGGCCACCACGCCGAGCGAGCCGGAGGAGCCGGTGTTCCGGCTCGAGGAGACCTGCGACGAGATGACCTTCATCGTGGAGAACCCGGCGAAGGGCATCCCCTTCACCGCCACGTTCACCACCGAGAAGGGCGTCACCAAGAAGCTCGAGTCGACCCCGGGCAAGACCAGCTCGGTCAGCTTCGACGCGTACCAGGGCCTGAAGGTCACCGTCTCCTACGACGTGGTCGAGGGCTCCGAGACCATCGAGTACACCCAGCCGAAGAAGTGCGACGAGGGTGAGGGTGGCGGCCTGCCGGTCACCGGCGCCGCCACCGGTGGCATCGCCGCCGGCGCCGTCGTGCTGCTGGCCGCGGGCGCGATCCTGTTCGTGGTGGCCCGCCGCCGCCGGGTGCGCTTCACCGCCTGAGCACCACCTGCCTGAAGCCGAGGGCGCGTCGACCGACCGGTCGGCGCGCCCTCGCGCCGTTCCCGCCCGCCCCGTTGATCCCCGACAGCGTCCGGCCGGGGCTCAGCTCGACCGACGCCCACGCCGGCCGGCGCGGACAGCGCGGGCAGCGCGCACGGCGCGGGCAGCGCGGGCGGCGCGGGCGGCGCCGGTCCGCGCGGCCTGCCGCACACGTGCGGGGCTACCTCACCCCTACGCGTCCTTTCGAGCTGATGACGTGAACGATTCAGCGCGGGCAAGTGCCGGGCTACCTCACCCCTACGCGTCCTTTCGAGCTGATGACGTGAACGATTCAGCGCAGGCAAGTATGGGGCTACCTCACCCCCTGCACGTCCTTTCGAGCTGATGACGTAAACGATTAAGCGCGGGTAAGTCGGGGGCGACGCCTGCGGCCGGCGTGGGATGGCACGGGGCGCGGCTCACCCCGCTGGTCCACCACTAACCCCGCGGCACGGCAGAGGGTGGTCGAAGCTGGCCGCCAAGAGGCGCGCGGGGCGGGGGCGAGGCAGGCCGCCGTGAATCGTCTACGTCATCAGCTCGAAA
This sequence comes from Micromonospora purpureochromogenes, assembly GCF_900091515.1. Classification (NCBI taxonomy): domain Bacteria; kingdom Bacillati; phylum Actinomycetota; class Actinomycetes; order Micromonosporales; family Micromonosporaceae; genus Micromonospora; species Micromonospora purpureochromogenes. The sequence continues at coordinate 5,731,546 of NZ_LT607410.1, forward strand.
GGACCCGCACGGGTGACGTGGCCTCGCACGGCGGGACGAACCCACAGACCGGCGATTCGGCAACGCCCGGGCGCACACGCCGCCAGGGCGGCGCGCAGCCGCGCGGGACCCAGCCGCGCGGGACCCAGCCGCGCGGGACCCAGCCGCGCGGGACCCAGCCGCGCCGGAGGCAGTCGCGCGGGACCCAGCAGCGCGGAACCCAGCAGCGCGGAACGCAGCGTGCGGGACGCGCGACGCCCGGTCGGTCAGCCCTTTTCCAGATACTCGGCGCGTTCCTCGTCCACCAGCGCGGCGACCGACGCGGCCAGCGCCGGGTGCCGGTCCAGCTCCGGGTCCTCCTCGACCAGGGTGATCGCCTCGGCGCGGGCGTCGCGGATCAGGTCGGTGTCGCGCAGCAGTGACAGCAGCCGCAAATGCGAGCGGCGACCCGACTGGGTGGCGCCGAGCACGTCGCCCTCCCGGCGCTGTTCCAGGTCAAGTTCGGCCAGCTTGAAACCGTCCGTGGTGGAAGCCACCGCGTCGAGGCGTTCCCGGGCCGAGGACCCCTCGGCCGCCTCGGTCACCAGCAGGCAGAGCCCGGGGGCGGTGCCCCGACCCACCCGGCCGCGTAGCTGGTGCAGCTGGGAGACGCCGAACCGGTCGGCGTCCAGCACGATCATCACGGTGGCGTTGGGCACGTTGACGCCGACCTCGACCACGGTGGTGGCGACGAGCACGTCCAGTTTGCCGTCGGCGAAGGAGCGCATCACCGCGTCCTTCTCGTCGGCGGGCAGCTTGCCGTGCAGGACGCCGATCCGCAGCCCGTGCAGCGGCCCCTCGGCGAGCAGCGGCGCGACCTCGGTCACGGCCACGGGCGGCCGCCGCCCGTTGTCGTCCTCCCGGGGCGGCTCCTCCTCGCTCGCCGGCCCCTCACCGATCCGCGGGCACACCACGTACGCCTGGTGGCCGGCGGCGACCTCCTCGCGCAGCCGGCGCCAGGCCCGGTCCAGGAAGGCCGGCTTCTCCGCCGCCGGCACCACGTGCGAGGCGATCGGCGAGCGGCCCCGCGGCAGCTGGGACAGGGTGGAGGTCTCCAGATCGCCGTAGACCGTCATCGCCACCGTGCGCGGGATCGGGGTCGCGGTCATCACCAGCACGTGCGGCGGCTGGTCGGCCTTGGACCGCAGCGCGTCGCGCTGCTCGACGCCGAACCGGTGCTGCTCGTCGACGACCACCAGGCCGAGGTCGGCGAAGTCCACTCCCTCGTAGAGCAGGGCGTGGGTGCCGAGCACGATGCCGGCCCGGCCCTCGGCCACCTCGGTCAGCGCCCGCCGCCGGGCCGCCGCCCCGAGCGAACCGGTGACCAGCTCCACCCGGGTGGCGTCGTCGGCCCCGCCCAGCTCCCCGGCCATCGCCAGCGGCCCGAGCAGGTCGAGCATGCCCCGGTGATGCTGCGCGGCGAGCACCTCGGTCGGGGCGAGCAGCGCCGCCTGCCCCCCGGCGTCGACCACCTGGAGCATGGCCCGCAGCGCCACCACCGTCTTGCCCGAACCCACCTCGCCCTGCAACAGCCGGTGCATCGGGTGCGGGGTGGCCAGGTCGGCGGCGATCTCGACGCCGACGTCGCGCTGCCCGGAGGTCAGCTCGTACGGCAGCCGGGCGTCGAACGCGTCGAGCAGCCCGCCGGGCTTCGGCGGGCGGGGCCGGGCCGGCCAGGACGCCGCCCGGTGCTTGCGTTGCACCAGGGTGAGCTGGACGGCGAACGCCTCGTCCCACTTCAGCCGGCGGCGTGCCCGGTACAGCTCCTCCTTGCTGGAGGGGCGGTGGATCTCCCGCAGGGCGGTGCCGATGCCGACCAGGTTGCGCCCGGCCCGCACGGTCGCCGGCAGCGGGTCCTCCGGCGGGGTGAAGGTGTCCAGCACCACCCGGACGCAGCGGGCGATCACCCAGGTCGGTACGGCTGCGGCGGCCGGGTAGACCGGGATCAGCGCGCCGGCGAACTCCTCGATCTCCTCGCTCGCCGCCGCCTCGCCGTCGGTGGAATCCCCGAGGAGCTGGTATTCCGGGCCGTTGAGCTGCCGCTTGCCCCGGAACTCGGTGACCTTGCCGGCGAAGAGCCCCCAGCGCCCGGGGCGCAGCTCCCGCTCCCGCCACGCCTGGTTGCCGAAGAAGGTCAGGGTGAGCACGCCGCCGGAGCCGTCGCCGACGGTCACCTCCAGCAGGTTGCCCCGGCGCTGGCGCATCGGCCGCACCGCCGTGCGCTGCACCTGGGCCAGCACGGTGACCTGCTCGCCCACGTCGAGGGACCGGATGTCGGTGTGCTCGCCACGCTCGTCGTACCGGCGGGGGAAGTGGTAGGCCAGGTCGCCGGCGGTGTGCAGGTCGAGGTGGCTGGCCAGGGCCTTGGCCGTCTTCTCCCCGACCAGCTTCTTCAGCGGCGTGTCCACCGTGGACGGCTCGGACGTCATTCGACCCCCACCAGGAGCGGATAGTGCGGCTGGCCGCCCGGGTAAGCCTGCACCTCGACGAACGGCCAGCGCCGGCCGACGTGCGCGCGCACCGCGTCGGCGAGACCGTCCGGGGCGTCCGCGCCGGTGAGCAGGGTGACCAGCTCACCACCGCCGCCCAGCATCCGGTCGACCACCGCGGCGCAGGTGTCGACCAGGTCGGCGCCGATCAGGTGCACCTCCCCCTCCACCAGCGCCAGCACGTCGCCGGGGCGGCAGGGGCCGGCCACGGTGAGCGCCTCCCGGCTGGCGTGGCAGACCTCGGCGTACCGGCAGGCGCCGGCGGCCTCGGCCATCGCGATCACGTCGTCCTCGAAGCGCCGCCGGGGATCGCGCACCGCGAGCGCGGCCAGCGCCTGCACCGGGGAGCGGGTCGGCACCACGCTGACCTTGATGCCCAGCCGGTGCGCCTCCTTCGCGGCGGCACTCGCCACGGCCTGGGTGTTCGGGTCGTTGGGGAGCACCACCACGCGGGCCGCGTCGGTGGCGCGGATCGCGTCCAGCAGCTCGCCGGTGGACGGGTTGGCCGGCACGACGGTGGCGCCCTCGCCGGCGAAGAGCTCCGCGATGCCCGCGCCGGCGGCGACCACCACGGCCGCCCGGCCGTCGGCGGACGGGCCGGGCCGGGGCGCCGGCGCGGTCTGGTCGGCGAAGCGGGTCACCGAGATCCGGTACGGCCGGCCGGCGACCACGCCCGCCTCGACCGCGGCGCCCACGTCGTTGACGTGCACGTGCACGTTCCAGGTGGTGGAGGCCGCCGGTGAGGCGCCGTCGCCGACCACCACCAGCGAGTCGCCCAGCCCGGCCAGCTCGGCGCGCATCCGGGCCACCGCCTCGTGGTCGGCGTCGAGCAGGAACTGCACCTCGTACGCGTACTCGTCGGAGCCGGCCTCGCGGACGGTGGTGAGCGGCGGGCGGACCGCCCGGGTCACCGGCGCCGGCCGGGGTGGGCTCTCCCCGGTGACCACCTCGACCAGCGCGTCGAGCAGCAGGCAGAGCCCCCGGCCGCCGGCGTCGACGACGCCGGCCCGGGCCAGCTCGGGCAGCTGGTCCGGGGTGCGGGCCAGGGCGCGGGCGGCCTCGCCCGCCGCCGCCCGGGCCACCGTGCGCAGGTCGTCGCTGTCGGCCTGCTCGGCGGCCGTCGCTGCGGCCGCCACCACGGTGAGCAGTGTCCCCTCCACCGGGCGGGCGACGGCCGCGTAGGCCGCGTCGGCGGCGGCGCGCAGCGCGACGGCCAGCTCCCGGCCGGCCACGGCCGGAACGGAGCCGAGCGCGTCGGCCAGGCCGCGCAGGATCTGCGACAGGATCACCCCGGAGTTGCCCCGGGCGCCGAGCAGCGCCCCGCGCGCCATCAGCCGCAGCGCGTGCCCGTGCGCGGTGGCCCCGTCCCCGGGAAGGGTGTCGAGGTCCATCGCCAGCGCCTGCTGGGCGGAGGTGAGGGTGAGCACCATGTTGGTGCCGGTGTCGCCGTCCGGGACGGGGTAGACGTTGAGCTCGTCGATCTCACCCTGGTGCCGCCGCAGCGCGGTGAGCCCACTCGCGCACCAGCGGCGCACCGCGGCGGCGTCGAGGGTGTCCAGCACGGCCAGAAGCCTACTGTCGCGCACCGACACCCCCCCGGGCCGGACGGTCCGCCCCGGCGTGTCTCTTGCGCCCGCCGTGCCGGTGGCCCGCCTCACACCCAGCCGGTCCCTCCGGGGCGGTTGGTCCGACACCCCGGTCATCGGGTAACCTGGCCAGGTTGCCCGGGCAGCGCCTGCCGGCGACCTCATGAACGTATCAATCCCAGGAGTATCCCGTGGCTAGCGTGTGCGACGTCTGTGGCAAGGGACCGGGCTTCGGCCACAACGTGTCCCACTCGCACCGGCGGACCAACCGCCGCTGGAACCCGAACATCCAGTCGGTGCGTACCCCGGCCGGTGGCGGTAACACCAAGAAGATGCAGGTCTGCACCTCGTGCATCAAGGCCGGCAAGGTCACCCGCGCCTGACGCGGTAACGCCTCCAGCTCGAACATTCGCCAGCACCGGCGGGCCGTGACGGTCCGCCGGTTCTGTCGTGTCCGGGGCCGTTCGCCGCACCGGTGACTGGTCCCCGACGACTCTCTCGACCCGCCCCGGGCACCCGGCTACGGTCTGCCTGCGCCACCCGACCGCCCGGTCTCCGGCCTCGGCGCACCGACGCCGTACGGAGGACCGACCGGTGGACCTGGACCTGGGCCGCGACGAGCTGATCTTCATCGGGGCCGCGCTCGGCATGCTGCGCTGGCTCGACGAGCGGCTACCGCCCGGCGCCGTCGTGCTGGTCGAGGAGCCCGACGTCATCCACCGCCGGGGCGTCGCGGCGCTCGCGGCCGACCTGCCCGTCGTCTCGCGGGTGGTGCCCGCCGAGTACCAGACCGGGGTGGACGTCGACGCGCTGCTGGCCCGGGAACCGCGGCTGGCCGCCGCGCGGCTGGTGGTGCCCGGCATCGAGTACGCCGTCCCTGCCGCCGCCCGCCTGGCCGATCGGCTCGGCCTGCCCGGCGCCGGCCCGGAGGCCGCCGAGATCTTCGCCGACAAGCACCGGATGCGGCAGGTCGCCGCCGGGGCCGGGCTGCCCAACCCGGCGTACGAGCTCGTCGGCACGCCCGAGCGGGCCGCGGCCTTCGCGGAGCGCTTCGGCGGCCGGTGCGTGCTGAAGCCGACCCGGCGCTCCGGCAGCCTGGGCGTGCAGCTGATCACCGAACCGGCGGCGATCGCCTCGGCCTGGGCGACGACCGCCACGCCGGAGGAGCCGCCTGAGGCCACCGACCGGGGCCTGCCCACCGAGGTGCTGGTCGAGCAGTTGGTCGTCGGCCCGGAGCACAGCGTCGAGCTGCTGGTCACCGACGGCGAGGTGTGCTTCGCCAACGTCACCGACAAGCGGGTGCTGCCCGGCCCCCGACCGGTCGAGACCGGTCACACCGTGCCGTCCGCCCTGCCCCCGGCCGCCCGGGCCGAGCTGGTCCAGGTGGCCAGCCGGCTGGCGGCGGCGGCCGGGTTCCGCACCGGGGTGCTGCACAGCGAGTGGATCGTCGCCGACGGGGTGCCGACCCTGGTGGAGTGCGCCGCCCGACTGCCCGGTGACATGATCACCGCGCTGGTCTCGGTCGCGTACGACTGTGGGTTCATCCCCGCGTACCTGCGGCTGCTGCGCGGCGAACGGCCCGCGCTGCCGGCCCGGCCGGCGGGCGCGGCGGCGGTGGAGTTCCTGCTCGCCCCGCCCGGCACGGTGACCGCCGTGACCGGCGTGCGCGCCGCGCTGCGGGCGCCCGGGGTGCTCAGCGCGCAGGTGGACGTCGCGGTCGGCGACACCCTCGGCGAGGTGGTCTCCTCGGCCCGGCGCAGCGGTCTGGTGCTGGCCTGGGGCGACGACCCCGCCGAGGCGACCCGGGCCGCCCGGCACGCGGCGGGGCTGGTGGAGATCAGCGTCGGCTGAGACCGACCCCGCGGGGCAGGTCAGAGGGTACGGCCGAAGGAGAGGCAGCCCGGCGCGTCGGCGTAGAAGCCGAAGTTGGGGATCCGCTCGTACCCGGCCGAGGTGTACATGGCGATCGCCTCGGGCTGCTTGTCGCCGCACTCCAGGATCATCCGCTTGCGCCCGTGGTAGCGGGCGGACTCCTCGACGGCGGCCAGCACGGCGCGGGCCACCCCGCGGCCCCGGGCGGTCGGGGCGGTGTACATCCGCTTCAGCTCGGCGGTGTCGTCGCCGTGGCTGCGCCAGCCGCCGCAGCCGACCGGTTCGCCGTCGAGGTACGCGACCAGGAAGGCGCCCTGCGGTGGGACGAACTCGGCCGCGTCGACCGGCGTCTCGTCGCCGCTGCCGCCGTACCGCTGGCCCAGGTCGGCGAGGGCCGCGCGGATCAGCGACCGCGCCACCGGCGAGTCGAAGGCCAGCGCGCGAATCTCGATCTCACTCACGGGTGAAGGGTACGACCGCCCCTTACCGGAAGTGGTCCCAGCCGCCCGGACCGTCGTACTTCTCACCGTCGACGGTGACGCCGGCGCCCTCCATCACCCGGCCCACCGGCCGCCACTCGTCGGGCAGTGCCACCGAGCGGGGGAAGGTCGCGGCCAACGCGTGGTCGTCCCCGCCGCCGAGGATCCACGAGTACGGGTCGACGCCGAGCGCCTGCGCGGCGTCGCGCATCTGCCGGGGCACCTCGAAGGCGTCCCGGTGCACGTCGAGGCCGACCCCGCTGGCCTTGGCCACGTGCCCCAGGTCGGCCAGCAGCCCGTCCGAGATGTCAATCATGGCGGTGGCGCCGAGCCGGGCCGCGTGCGGGCCGGCGGTGTACGGCACCTCCGGCCGCCGGTACGCCTCGACCAGCAGCCGGGGCGTGCGGAACCCGCGGGAGAGCACGGTCAGCCCGGCCGCCGCCCAGCCGTTGCGCCCGGCCACCGCCACCACGTCCCCGGGCCGCGCCCCGGAGCGCAGCACCGGCGCCCGGCCGCCGAGGTCGCCGAGGGCGGTGACGGCGATGGTCAGGGTCGGGCTGGCGGACATGTCCCCGCCCACCACGCTCGCTCCCACCCTGGCCGCCTCCGCGGCCAGCCCGTCGGCCAACTCCTCCGCCCAGGCCGTCTCCAGGCCCGTCGGCATGCAGAGGGCGACCAGCAGCGCGGTCGGCGTGGCCCCCATGGCGGCGATGTCGGCCAGGTTGGCCGCCGCCGCCCGGTGGCCGACGTCCCGCGCGCCGGACCAGTCCCGCCGGAAGTGCCGCCCCTCGACCAGCACGTCCGTCGACGCGACCACCCGCGCGTCCGGGGCGGCCACCACCGCGCCGTCGTCGCCTGGACCGAGCAGGCAGCCCGGTCCGTACGTCAGCCGCGCGGTCACCCGGTCGATCAGGCGGAACTCTCCGAGACCTCCGACACTCATGCCACTCCCTCGCCGCGCTCGCTCACTGCTTCCTCTCGACCACCGATAGGGATCACGCCTGCTCCGTAAGGTACTTTCACCCTTCGGGCCGCCCGCGGGCGGCGACGGACGGAGGTCGAGTCGTGGTACAGGCGTACATCCTCATCCAGACCGAGGTCGGCCGGGCGCGTGACGTGGCCGGGCTGATCGCGGACCTTGCCGGCGTGGTACGGGTCGACGCCGTCACCGGGCCGTACGACGTGGTGGTGCTGACCGAGGCGAACACCGTCGACGAGCTCGGCAAACTGATCGTCAGCAAGGTGCAGATGGTGCCCGGCATCACCCGCACCCTCACGTGTTCGGTGGTGCGCCTGTAAGTGGACGAGATCATTTCCTCCCCGACCGCCGGCGCCGAGCCGGCCGAGCAGACCGCTTCGACCACCGCCAGGAAGCCGGTCGGACCGACCGGGAAGAAGCCGGCCGCGCAGACCGCCGCCCGCAAGCCGGGCTGGGACCGGGCGACCCGCCGCGCCGCGCTGGTCGCCACCCTGATCGCGGTGCCGGTGACGGTGGCCGTGGCCGGGTTCACCTTCGCCAAGCTGGCGCCGGACACCCCGGCCGCCGCGCCCAGCCCCACCGCCACCAGCGCCCGCCCGCAGTCCACCGCCCCGGTCGAGATGGCCGCCCCGGCGCTGGCCGCCCGGCCGGCCACCGTCTGCCGGGCGCTGATGTCGCAGCTGCCGCCGTCGGTGCGGGACCTGACCCAGCGGCCGGTGACCGCCGGCGCCGAGCAGAACGCCGCGTACGGCGACCCGGCGCTCACCGTGGCCTGCGGCGGCGCCGAGCCGGCCGTCCCGGCCACCGGCGACGTCTGGACGATCAACAAGGTCTGCTGGTACGCGGCCGAGGAGGCCGACGCGACCGTGCTCACCACCGTCGACCGGGAGACCGCGGTCCGGGTGACCGTCCCGCGCGCGTACGAGCAGCCGTTGCAGTGGATCGCCCCGTTCGCCGACGCCGTCGTCGCCTCGGTCCCCTCCGCCGGCGACACCCCCGCCGGCTGCACCGGCTGACCCCCGCTCCCCTCCCCCTCCCCCGCGCCCCCGGGCCGCACGACCGGACTCGGGTGCACTTTCGGAGAAAGAGTGGCCATCCGGGCGCGGATGGCCACTCTTTCCGTGAAAGTGGCGGAATCTTGAGGGAGGTGCGGGGGGTCAGCGGGGGCCGGTGTTGCGGTGCAGGGCGGTGCGGATGAGGCGGTTGACCAGCTTGGGGTACTCCAGGCCGGAGGCCGCCCACATCCGGGGGAACATCGAGGTCGGGGTGAAGCCCGGCATCGTGTTGATCTCGTTGAGGTAGACGTCCAGCTCCGGGGTGACGAAGAAGTCGACCCGGGCCAGGCCGGAGCAGTCCAGCGCGGTGAAGGCCCGGGTGGCGTACTCGCGCACCTGCCGGGTCACCTCGTCCGGCAGCCCGGCGGGGATGTCGTACTCGCAGGCGTCGTCGATGTACTTGGCCTCGAAGTCGTACCAGTCGTGGCCGGAGACCACCCGCACCTCGGCCAGCACGGACGCCTCGGGCGCGCCGCCGGCCTCGCCCTCCAGCACACCGCACTCGATCTCCCGGCCGACGATCGCGCCCTCGACCAGCACCTTCGTGTCGATCTCGCGGGCGGTGGCCACCGCCGCGTCGAGCTGCGCCCAGTCGTCGACCTTGGTGATGCCGAACGACGAGCCGGCCCGGGACGGCTTGACGAAGACCGGCAGGCCGAGCCGCTGCTTGTCCTGCTCGCTGAGCGTCATCCCGTTGCGCAGCACCGCGTACGGGCCGACCGGGATGCCCTCGGCGGCGCAGAGCTTCTTGGTGAACTCCTTGTCCATCGCGGCGGCGGAGGCGAAGACCTTCGCCCCGACGTACGGGATGTCGGCCATCTCCAGCATGCCCTGGATGGTGCCGTCCTCGCCGTACGCGCCGTGCAGCACCGGGAAGACCACGTCCACGTCGGCGAGCGCCCGGGGGCCCTCGGTCGGGTCGAGCACCATCAGGCCGCCCGCGGTCGGGTCGGCGCGGAGCACCACCTCGGCGCCGGAGCCGGCGGTGATCTCCGGCAGCTTGCGGTCGCTGATGGCGAGCCGGGCCGGGTCACCGCTGGCCAACACCCACTGCCCCTGGCGGGTGATGCCGACCGGCACCACCTCGAACTCGTCGGGGTCCAGCGCGCCGAGCACGCTGCCGGCGCTGACGCAGGAGATGCCGTGCTCGGGGCTACGGCCGCCGAAGACGATCGCCACGCGGGTCTTGCCTGGGGTGGTCACTGGGTCACCTCTCGGTACGCGACTGCGGAGCCGCCAGCGGCGCTCACCCGGTCGACCTTACTGTGGGTGGCGGCGCGCCGATGGGGATACCCGCGAGGACGCGTGTCTCCCTCGCAAACGGTCACCCATACCGATACGGTGCGTAGTCGTCTCAGTCGCCTCCGACGCTGACGGGGCCGTGTCGGCGGCCGACGGCGATGACCTTCACCCGCTGCCGTCCGGCGCGCACCATGCCCAGCGCCATGAACGCACCGGCGATGCGGTCGGCGGCCTCCCGGCTGCTCGCGCCGACCACCTGGCGGCGCCGTTCGGGGGCCCGTCGCTCGTCGCGGATCTCGCCCTCCACGGGGCGGACGTCGGTGAGCACCACGAGGAAGCGGGTCATCGCCGCTCGCCCCGGTGTCCGGTCACGGTCATCGGCGAAGTCCTCCCGGTGGACGGTCGCGGGTGGCGCGTGGCGATCGGGTACGGGGGAGTAAACCCGATCGCCACGCGCCCCATCCCCTCCGGTCGCTCACCACCGCCGTCGCCACGACAACCGTTGGTGAGGACGCCATCACAGATTGACAGGTGGACACGCGTGAATGCAACTCTCATCGACGTTCTCTCATGCACGCGTTCCCGGAAAGATATGTCACCATCGACGTATGGCTCCGAAGACCGCCCGGGCCCGCCGGCTGGGCATCGCCCTGCGCACCCACCGCGAGGCCGCCGGCCTGACCCTCGAGGCCGCCGCCGACGAGATCAACAGCACCCGCAGCACCCTGTCCCGCTACGAGAACGCCCAGACGCTGGTCAACCCGGCCACCGTGCGCGCGCTGCTCAGCCTCTACGGCGTCGGGTCGGACGACATCGCGGCGGCGGTGCAGCTGGCCAAGGACACCCGCAAGCCCGGCTGGTGGGTGCCGTACTCGCACCTGCTGGACAAACGCACCATCGACTTCATCGCCCTGGAGGCGGAGGCGACCGGCATCGCCAACTTCGAGCCCTCGGTGGTACCCGGCCTGTTGCAGACCGCGGACTACATCCGGGGCGTGATGCGCGGCGGGCCGCACACCCTCGGCGACGACCAGGTCGAGCAGCGGGTGCAGCTACGGCTGGACCGGCAGCAGCGGATCATCGCCGACGACCCGCCCATCTTCGACGCGATCATCGACGAGGGCGCGCTGCTGCGCCCGGTCGGTGACCGCTCGGTGATGGAGCGGCAGCTGCACCACCTGCTCAAGATGGCCGAGCTGCCCAACGTCACGGTGCAGGTCATCCCGCTGGCGGCGGGCTACCACCGGGGCACCCGCGGCTCGCTGCACATCCTCGAGTTCGCCGACCCCGAGGACCCGATCATCGCCTCGGTGGAGACGGTCGCCGGGCAGATGGTCCTCGACCGGCCGGGCGACCTGCGTACCTGCACCAAGATCATGGAACACCTGCGGACCGTCGCGCTCAGCCCGACGGACAGCCGCGACCAGCTCCTGCAACTGTTGAAGGGACGGTAGGACCATGACACCGACGATCAGCGCGGCGCTGGCGACGGCCAGCTGGCGCAAGAGCACATACAGCGGGGACCAGGGCGCCTGCGTGGAGCTGGCGACCGTGCCGGACCTGGTCGCGGTCCGCGACTCGAAGGACCCGGCCGGCCCGGTGCTGCTCTTCCCCCCGACCGCCTGGGCCGCCTTCGCCACCGCCCCACCCCGCCCCTGACCCCCGGCCCCATCCTGGCCGCAGGGGCGGGTCAGGCGGCCAGGGTGGGCTGCGGGGCGGGAGCGGCGCGCAGCGCCTCCAGCGCGGCGATGGCCACGCCGCGCGCGCCGGCCATGTCGCGGTCGGGCACCAGGGCGAAGGTGGCCACGGCCGCCTGCTCGGCGCGGAGCACGGTGTTCTCCCGCACGGCGGCCAGGAACCACTCCCGGAACTCCGGCGCCGCCTCCACCACCCCACCCCCGACGAAGTACGCGTGCGGGTCGGTGAAGTTGGCCGCGATGGTGAACAGCCGGCCGAGCGCCGCCGCCTGCTGGGCGAAGACCTCCCGGGCCAGTTCGTCGCCGCGCTCGGCGTACCCCCGGAGCAGCTTGGCGGCCCGGTCGGCCGGCTCGGCGGCGAGCGGGTGGTCGGGGTGGCGCGCCAACCAGAACGGCAGCAGGCTGCGCCGGATCCCGGTCAGCGAGGCGATGCTCTCGGCGTCCCCGACGAAGCCGCAGGCGCAGGTCGGCTCCGGCTGGCCGGGGGCGAGCAGCCCGGTCAGCGGGATGTGCACGTGCCCGAACTCGCCGGCCATCCCGGCCGCGCCGGTGACCACCCGACCGTTCTCCACCACACCGCCGCCGAGCCCGGTGCCGACGATCGCCGACACCGAGGACCGGACCATCGCCTCCGCTCCGAAGTGGACGTGGTGGGCGTAGAGCGCGGCCGCGTTGCCGTCGTTGTGGTAGACCACCGGCAGGCCGAGCCGCCGCTCCAGCGCGCCGCGCACGTCGTACCCGTGCCAGGCCGGCTGGGCGAAGTTGGTCGACCCGCGCGAGGAGATGACGCCGGTGGCGCTGGCCGGCCCCGGCGTGTCCAGCCCGACCGCCCGCACCAGCTCGCAGGGCACGCCGGTGTGCGCCAGGACGCCGTCCAGCGCGCGGGCCAGCGCCTCGATCGCCGCCTCCGGGCCGGCCTGGACCTCGCTGGGGATCTCCAGCAGCCCGTCGAGCAGGAACCGGCCGTCCAGGGTGAGCACGGTGGCGTTGTCGCTCGTGCCACCGTTGTCCAGACCGACCACCACCGGCACGTCCACGCTGCCCACCGTTACCGCCTCCCGCCGACTCTGGAACGAGGCTAGTTCCCGTTCCGCGCCCCCGCCATGCCGCGAACGGCCAGCGCACCCGCGTAACCGGCCGGTCAGTCGGGCCGGCGGGCGGTGACCGCGGTGGCGTCCCAGTCCGGCTCCCGCACCACCGTCGGCACCAGCCCCAGCCCGCTCATCGCCGTGCAGAGAACGTCCGCCTGGGTCTCGCTGACCTCCACCACCAGGTGGCCACCGGGCGCCAGCCAGTTCACCGCGCCGGCGGCCACCCGGCGCAACACGGCCAGCCCGTCCGCCCCGCCGTCCAGCGCCACCGGCGCCTCGTGCAGCCGCGCCTCGGCCGGCAGCAGCCCCACCGCCTCCGTCGGCACGTACGGGGCGTTGGCCACCACCAGGTCGAGGCGTCCCCGCCAGGCGGGCGGGAGCGGGTCGTACAGGTCGCCGGTCAGCACCGGCACGTCGTGGCCGGCGAGGTTGCGCCGGGCGCAGGCCACCGCGGCCGGGTCCACGTCCACGGCGGCGAGCCAGCGCGGGGCGAGGCGCGCGGCGAGGGCGAGCGTGGTGCCGCCGGAGCCGCAGCACAGGTCGACCACCGCCGGCGCCGGCCCGGCGACCGCGGCCGCGGCCTGCACCAGCAGGGCGGTACGGCCCCGCGGCACGAAGACGCCGGCGTCGACGGCGACCCGCAGGCCGCAGAACTCGGCCCAGCCGAGCAGGTGTTCCAGGGGAACGCCGGCGACCCGGCGGTCGGCGAGCGCGGTCAGCGTCTCGGCGGAGTCGGCGGCGGCGAGGAGCAGTTCCGCCTCGTCCTCGGCGTAGACGCAGCCGGCGGCGCGCAGCCGCGAGACGAGGGCGGGACGGTCGACGTGGAACGCGGTCGGTGCCATGGGATGCCTTTCGGGAACGCTCGTCGGCGCTCCCGGCCGTCGCCTAGCGGTGCGACGGGGACTCGGAGGGGAGCGCCGTTCCTGCTGTCTGGCGGATCGGACTCACCTCCTCGGGTCGGGGCCCGCGCGGGCCGGGGATCACGATAGCGGACCGACCGGCCCGGCGGCGTCCAGCGCGGCGGCGATGTCGGCGACCAGGTCGGCGGTGTCCTCCACGCCGCAGGAGAGCCGGACGAAGCCCGGCGCGGTGTCGTCGCCCCACTGCGCCCGCCGGTCGGCGGTGGTGTGCAGGCCGCCGAAGGAGGTCGCGGCGGCGACCAGCCGGGCGGCCTCGACGAACCGGCTCACCCGGTCGGCGTCGCCGAGGTCGAAGGAGACCACGCCGGGCATCCGCCGCATCTGCGCCGAGGCCACCGGGTACGCCGGGTCCGCCGGCCGCCCGGGCCAGCGCAGGCCGGTGACGTCGGCGCGGCCGGCGAGCAGCTCGGCCACGGCCGCCGCGTTGGCGGACTGCCGGGCCAGCCGCAGGTCGAGGGTGGCCAGCGACCGGTGCGCCAGCCAGGCGTCGAAGGCCCCGGGCACCGCACCGGTGGTGGTGCGCCAGGCGGTCAGCGTCTCCAGCAGCTCCGCCGAGCGGGTCGCCACGTAGCCCAGCAGCAGGTCGGAGTGCCCGGTCAGCGCCTTGGTGCCGGAGGCGACCACCAGGTCGGCGCCGAGGTCCAGCGGGCGCTGCCCGAGCGGGGTGGCGGTGGTGTTGTCGACCACCAGCAGGGTGCCGGCGGCGTGCGCCTCCCGCGCGAGCGCGGCGACGTCGACCACGTCCAGGCCGGGGTTCGCCGGGGTCTCCAGCATCAGCAGCCGGACGCCCTCGAACGACGGGTACGGCCCGACGGTCGGCACGAATCCGACCCGCACCCCCATCCCCTCCAGGGTGGCGGTGGCGAAGGCGCGTACCGGGAAGTACCCGTCGGCGGGGAGGAGCACGGTGTCCCCGGGCCGCAGCACGGCCAGCAGCAGCCCGGTGATGGCGGCCTGACCGCTGGCGAAGACCCGGCAGTCGCCCCCCTCCAACTCGCCGATGGCCGACTCGAGCAGCCGCCGGGTGGGGTTGTCCGGCCGGCCGTAGCCGTTCGCCGCGGCGGCCGGTCCCTCCCACGGGTCGAGGTGGTACGGCGCGGCGAAGACCGGCCCGGGCAGGAACGGGTCGCCGGGCACCGGCTCCGGCAGCCCGGCCCGGACGCAGCGGGTGCCGTCCCGCCACTGCGGCTCGACGGCGCTCACTCGTACGACTCGGGCTTGGCGGTACGGCTCATCAGGGCGTCCACGGCGAGCCGGGGGTCCATTCCCTCGTGGCAGATCCGCTCGATCTGCTCGGTGATCGGCATCTCCACCCCGTGCGCCCGGGCCAGGTCCCGGATGGCCAGGCAGCTCTTCACGCCCTCGGCGGTCTGCCGGGTCGCCGCCTGCGCCTGCTCCAGCGTCTCCCCCCTGCCGAGGTGCTCGCCGAAGGTGCGGTTGCGGGCCAGCGGCGAGGAGCAGGAGGCGACCAGGTCACCCATGCCGGCGAGGCCGGCGAAGGTGATCGGGTCGGCGCCGAGCGCGACGCCCAGCCGGGCGGTCTCGGCGAGCCCGCGGGTCATCAGCATCGCCCGGGTGTTGTCGCCGAACCCCATCGCGGTGGCGATCCCGTACGCCAGGGCGATCACGTTCTTGACCGCCCCGCCCAGCTCACAGCCGATCACGTCGTCGTTGGTGTACGGGCGGAAGTACGGCGTCCGGATCGAGGACTGCACCAGCGCGGCGCGGCGGGCGTCGGTGCCGGCGACCACGGTCGCGGCGGGCTGCTCGGCGGCGATCTCGGGGGCCAGATTGGGGCCGGAGACCACCACCACCCGGTCCGGGCTGACCCCGGCGGTCTCGACGATCACCTCGCTCATCCGCCGGGTGGTGCCCAGCTCGATGCCCTTCATCAGGGAGACCAGGGTCGAGTCCGGGGCGAGGTGGCCGGCCCAGTCGGCGAGGTTGCCGCGCAGCGTCTGCGACGGCACCGAGAGCACCACCAGCTCGGCGCCGGAGATCGCCTTGGCCGCCTCGCCGGTCGCGGTGACCCGCTCGGGCAGCCGCAGGTCGGGCAGGTAGTCCGGGTTGCGCCGGTGGACCCGGATGGCGTCGGCGACCGACTCCCGCCGGGCCCAGATCGTCACGTCCCGGCCGGCGTCGGCGAGGATCTTGGCGAAGGCGGTCCCCCAGGACCCCGCCCCCAGCACCGCCACGTGTCCGCTCATGCCCTCGCCTCCACACGATCGGCGGCGCCCGGCGCCACCACACTGAGCTGGTCGATCCGCTCGCTCATCAGGACACCTCGGGAGTACGCGGACGGGCGGGACGTTCCCACAGCGGGGGCGGCGTGCCACCCCGGATGTCGGTGAGCAGGTCGCGCAGGCTCAACATGATCTCGTCGGTCATCTCTTCCAGCACCGCCCGGCTCGGGGTGGCGCCCGCCCACCGGCTCAGGTCGACCGGCTCGCCGGCGACCACGGTCACCGGGGTGCGGGGCCGCAGGCCGAAGCGGGTGGTCCGCGGGTCGAACAGCTTCTCCGGGCCCCACATCGCCAGCGGGATCACCGGCGCTCCGGTGGCCAGCGCCAGCCGGGCCGCCCCGGTCTTGCCCTTCATCGGCCACAGCTCCGGCTCGCGGGTGATGGTGCCCTCCGGGTAGATCACCACCGCGCCGCCGGCGTCGAGCGCGGCGATCAGCTGGTCCAGCGACTTGACCGCGTCGGCGGTGCCGCGTTCCACCGGGATCTGCCGGCAGCGGTGCAGGATCCACCCGATCACCGGCACCCGGAACACGCTGGCCTTGCCGAGGTACTGCGGCCACCGGCCGGCCTCGTAGATGAAGTGCGCCGAGACCAGCGGGTCGGCGTGCGAGAGATGGTTCGGCACGATGATGATGCCGCCGTCGCGGCGCAACTGCTCGGCTCCGCGCCAGGTACGCCGGGTCCAGACCAGCATCACGGGCTTGACCAGCGCCACGGCGAAACGTTGCCAGAAACCCAGCCTGCGCCGTGTCACCCTGCCTCCTCGTCGCCCCAACCCCACGCGCCGCACCCACCGGTGCGGCCCGCAGCGGAAATCATGCCTGCTCGCCCCGGGTACGGCCAGTGCGGGTACCGCCCTCGACGCTGGCAGGATTGTCGCGTGGGTCAGAGGCGGTCGGGAAACCCCGGGGCGAGCGAGGCGGAGTCCAGCCGGCGATCCGGCAAGGCGGAGAGTGGTCCGGATACCGGTGTTGTATCCGGACCAGTCTCCAACGCCGCCGGTCGTCGGCTGGGCCCGCCGCAGCCGCCGCCGGGTTTCCCGACCGCCTCTCAAAGGCGGTGGACCGTGGTGGTGCCGGTGAAGCGCCTGGGCGCGGCGAAGAGCCGGCTGCGGGGCGCGCTGCCGGCCGTACCCCACGAGGAGCTGGCCCTGGCCCTGGCGGCCGACACGGTCCGCGCGGTGCGGGCCTGCCCCGCGGTCGCCGAGGTCCTGGTGGTCACCGGCGACGAGCGGGCCGCGGCGCTGCTGGGCGCGGCCGGCGCCCGGATCGTGCCGGACGAGCCGGAGGCCGGGCTGAACGCCGCGTTCCGGCACGGCGCCGCGGCCGCCGCCGCAGGCGCCTGGGTGGCGGGGCTCACCGCCGACCTGCCGGCGCTGCGTCCGGCGGAGCTGGCGGCGGCGCTGCGGGCCGCCGCCGACGACCCGGGGGTACGCCGCTTCGTCGCCGACGCCCCGGGCAGCGGCACCGTGCTGCTCACCACACCGCCCGGCGTGCCGCTGGCGCCCCGGTTCGGGGTCGGCTCGGCGGCGGCGCACGCCGCCGGCGGGGCGCTGCCGCTGGCCGGGCCGTGGCCCTCGCTGCGCCGCGACGTGGACACCGCCGCCGACCTGGCGGCGGCGCGGCACCTCGGGCTGGGGCCGCGCACCGCCGCGCTCGCCGCCGCCCGAGGGGAGAGCGCGTCGGGGTACGGTGCTGGCATGCAGGGCACGGTGGCGACCTTCGACGCGCAGACCCGCACCGGCGTGCTGCTCCTGGACGACGGCACCGAGCTGGCCTTCCCGGCGCCCGCCTTCGACGCCTCCGGGCTGCGGCTGCTCCGCCTCGGGCAGCGGCTGCGGGTGGACCTCGGTCCGGACGGCGAGGTCGTCCGGGTGACATTGCCGACGATGGCCTGAACCGACCCGCCCGAGTTCATTTTGCGTTAACCCGGATCGGGTGATTATGAGCGGGTGAGCACCCCTCGCGAGCACCCCGCCCGCCCGCCCCACGCCGCCGACCCGACCGGCCCCCGCAACGGCGCCCGCCGCCGCGGCGGCACCCGCGCTCCCGAGGAGACCGTCGCCACCACCCCCGACTCCCCCGGCGCCAGCGCCGCCGGGGCCTCCGCCGGGCTGGAGGAGGTGCTCGACCCGGGCGACCGGCCCACCCCGCCGAGCGGTCCGGACGGCGAGCCGCCGGCCGTCGCGCCGCTGCCCGAGGACCGGTTCCTCAACCGGGAGCTCTCCTGGCTGGACTTCAACGCCCGGGTGCTGGCGCTGGCCGAGGACGCGCGCACCCCGCTGCTGGAGCGGGCCAAGTTCCTGGCCATCTTCGCCAGCAACCTCGACGAGTTCTACATGGTGCGGGTGGCCGGGCTGAAGCGCCGCCTCTCCGCCGGCCTGCCGGTACGCGGCGGCGACCGGCTGCCGCTGCGCACCCAGCTGGAGCTGATCACCGAAAAGGCCGCCGAACTGGTCGGCCGGCACGCCGCCTGCTTCGTCGAGGACGTGCTGCCCAAACTGGCCGCCGAGGACGTCCGCGTCCTGCGCTGGGCGGAGCTGGACCACCCCGAGCGGGAACGGCTGCGCACCTACTTCCGCGAGCACATCTTCCCGGTGCTCACCCCGCTCGCCGTCGACCCGGCGCACCCGTTCCCGTACATCTCCGGCCGGTCGCTGAACCTGGCGGTGGCGGTCCGCGACCCGGACGGCGGCTCCGAGCTGTTCGCCCGGGTGAAGGTGCCCAACAACGTGCCGCGCTTCGTCCGGGTCGCCCGGGAGCAGCCGGGGCTGCGGATGCTGCCGGTCGAGGAACTCATCTCGGTGCATCTGGGCCAGCTCTTCTCCGGCATGCAGGTGGTCGAGTGCCACCTGTTCCGGGTCACCCGCAACGCCGAGGTGGAGGTCGACGAGGACCGCGACGAGGACCTGCTCCAGGCGCTCGAGCGCGAGCTGGCCCGGCGCCGCTTCGGCCCGCCGGTACGCCTGGAGGTCGCCGCCAGCATCTCCGACCACATGCTGGAGCTGCTCGTCCGGGAACTCGACATGGACGGGCACGACGTGCTCCGGGTACCCGGGCTGCTGGACCTCTCGGCGCTCTGGCAGCTCTACGGCGAGGCCGACCGCCCCGACCTGAAGGACCCGCCGTTCGTGCCGGCCACCCACCCCCGGCTCGCCGAGGGCGAGGTGCCGCGCAGCGTCTTCGCCACGCTGCGGGACGGGGACGTGCTGGTGCACCACCCGTACCACTCGTTCGCCACCAGCGTGCAGCGCTTCATCGAGCAGGCCGCCGCCGACCCGAACGTCCTCGCCATCAAGCAGACCCTCTACCGCACCAGCGGCGACTCCCCCATCGTCGACGCGCTGGTCGACGCGGCCGCCGCCGGCAAGCAGGTGGTGGTGCTGGTGGAGGTGAAGGCGCGCTTCGACGAGGTGGCCAACATCGGCTGGGCGCGCACCCTGGAGCGGGCCGGCTGCCACGTCGTCTACGGCCTGGTCGGCCTCAAGACGCACTGCAAGACCGCCCTGGTGGTACGCCAGGAGGGCAATCAGATCCGCCGCTACTGCCACATCGGCACCGGCAACTACCACCCGAAGACCGCCCGGCTCTACGAGGACTTCGGCGTCCTCACCGCCGACCCGGAGATCGGCGCCGACCTGACCGACCTGTTCAACGTGCTCACCGGCTACAGCCGGCAGACCGCGTACCGGCGGCTGCTGGTGGCGCCGCAGGGCATCCGCAGCGGGCTGATCGAGCGGATCGAGCGGGAGATCGACCACGTCCGGCTCGGCATGCCCGGGCTGGTGCAGTTCAAGGTGAACGCGCTGGTCGACGAGGAGATCACCGACGCGCTCTACCGGGCGTCCCGGGCCGGCGTCCACGTCGACCTGCTGATCCGGGGCATGTGCACGCTGCGACCGGGGGTGCCGGGGCTGTCGGAGAAGATCCGGGTCCGCTCGATCCTCGGCCGGTTCCTGGAGCACTCGCGGATCTTCCGGTTCGGCAACAACGGCGACGCGGAGTTCTGGATGGGCTCGGCCGACCTGATGCACCGCAACCTGGACCGGCGGGTGGAGGCCCTGGTGCAGGTGAGCGACCCGGTCGCCCGGGCCGAACTCGACCACGTGCTGACCGCCGCGTTCAGCCCCGAGGTGGACTCGTTCGAGCTGGCCGGCGACGGCACCTGGACCCGCCGCGCCAGCACCCCGGAGGAGCCGCTGACGGACCTGCAGGAGCTGCTGCTGCGCCGGGTCGGCGGCACCGCCGGCTGACCGGGAGGGCCCACCGCCGCCGGCCCGCCGTGACGGGTCCGGGCGGTTCGGCGCTGTGCCGTCGGACGAAGCTGAGCGGCCCGTACGGCGGGTCGCCCGGACGTAGGGTGATCAGATGGCGCAGGAGCAACCGGTCGACATCCGGGCGGCCGGTGGAGTCGCCTGGCAGCCGGACGCCGACGGGGGCCGCCAGGTCTGCCTGGTGCACCGGCCCCGCTACGGCGACTGGTCGCTGCCGAAGGGCAAGCTGGAGCCCGGCGAGCACCCGCTGCTGGCCGCCGTCCGCGAGGTGGCCGAGGAGACCGACGTGCAGGCCGTGCCACAGGTCCGGCTCCCCACGGTGCGCTACCGCAGCGAGGGCCGGCCGAAGACGGTGGACTACTGGTCGATGCGGGCGGTGGGCGAGGGCGGCTTCCAACCCGGCACCGAGGTCGACGACGTGCGCTGGCTCGCGGTCGACGACGCGATCCGGCTGGTCAGCTACCCGCACGACGCGGAGGTGCTGGCCGCGTTCGCCGCGCTGCCCCGGGTCACCGGGACGATCGCGCTGATCCGGCACGCCCGCGCCGGCAGGCGCGCCACCTGGTCCGGCCCGGACGACGGGCGCCCGCTGGACGTGACCGGCCGGGCCCAGGCCGAGCGGCTGGCCCCGCTGGTGGCGCTGGTCCGCCCCACCCGGCTGCTGTCCGCGTCGGCACGCCGCTGCGTGCAGACCCTCGACCCGGCGGCCGCACTGCTCGACCTGCCGATCGAGGTGGACGGCGATCTGGACGAGCCGCGGCCGGGCCAGCTCGGCGACGAGTGCGCGCTGGCGGTCGCCGGCCGGCTGGCGGAGCTGGCCGCCGCCGGCGAACCGGTCGCGGTGTGCAGCCAGGGCAAGGTGATTCCGGGCGCGCTGGAGCGGTTGACCGGGCGGACCTACGACTTCACCACCCCGAAGGGCGGCGGCTGGCTGCTCGCCTTCGCCGCCGACCGGCTGGTCGCCGCCGACCGGCTCTGAGACCGGCGCATGCGCCGTCCCGGTCAGGCGGGCGGCAGGGTCAGGGTCACCGCCACCGGCAGGTGGTCGCTGGCGGTGCCGCGCGGCGCGACGACGTCGGCGCCGGTGAGGCCGGGCGAGACGAAGACGTGGTCGATCTGCTCGCGCGGGTCGTCGGCCGGGCTGGTCGGCAACGGCCGGGCCGCCGCCAGCGCGTCCACCAGGCCGGCGCGGGTGAACTCCGCGAAGCCGGGAGCACCGGGTTCGGTGTTCAGGTCGCCGGCCACCACCAGGGGGCGGCCGGCGGCGTACCCGAGGGCGAACGCGGCCACCGCGCGGGCCTGGACCACCGGCTCCCGCCCGGGCGGCGGTTGCAGGTGGGTGGCCACCACCGCGAGGCGTACGTCGGCACCGAGGTCGACGGTGACGCCGAGGGCCTGCGCCCCGGTCGGCGCGCCCATCGCGGGCAGCCGGCGGGTGCGCGCCGCCGCCAGCGGCCACCGGCTCAGCACCGCGTCACCCCAGAGCGGGTCGGCCGCCGGGGCGAAGACGTACGGCATGTCCAGCCGCTCGGCCAGCAGGTCGAGGGTGTCGTGGCCGCCGTTGAGCAGCCAACCCCGGTCCACCTCGCTGAGCACCACCACGTCGGCCCGGCCGACGGCGCGCGCCAGGGCGTCCGGATCGAACCGGCCCTCGATGCCGAAGCCCATCCGGATGTTGTACGCCGCCACCCGCACCGTCGCCGGCGGTCCCTCGCGGTTGCCGGCCACCAGCGTCTCGTCGGCGGTCAACGCGGCGACCAGCGCCAGCGCCGTGGCCCACGCGGCGGTCCGCACCGGAGGCAGCGACGGCCCGGTACGCGCCGGCACGGGCCCGGCGGACAGCGCCGGCACGGGGGCGGCGGACAGCGCGACGGCAGCCGTCAGGACGGCCACCGCCACCGGCACCCATCCGTTGGGGTAGCCGAGGTCGTAGGCGGCGTAGTAGAGCACCGCCGCGACGGCGAAGACCAGCATCCCGCCGACCGTGGCGTACCCGCGGCGGCCCGCCGCCCGGTCGGATCCGCTCGCCTCGCCGTCCCCCGGTCCCCCCGCCCACGGCTCGACGCCGGGGTCCCCCGCGGCCGGTGCGACGCCGACGGGAACCGTCGGTGGAGTGACCCTGGTCTCGGCCGTCGCCGACGAGACGCCGGCCGACACGGTCGCCGGCTGGCCGGCTCGTGCGGCCGGTCCACCGGCCGGCGCGGCCGGACCGGCTGGGCGGACGGATTCCGGCGCCCCAGCGGTGTCACAGCGGGCCAGGCAGCCACCGAGGCCGACCGCGGTGAGCAGGACGGCCGGCAGCAGCAGCTCGCCCCGCCCCAGGGCCACCAGCACGGCCCCGGCGAGCAGGGCCACCGGGCCGATCCACCGCCCGACCGGCCGGCGCGGCGGCGTCAGCGCGGCGAGCAGGAACCCACCCACCGCCGCCGCGACCGGCAGCGGCCCGAACAGCGGCGCGACGGCCGCTCCCGAGCCCTGCGCGGGCGACGACCCCAGCAGGCCGAACTGGTAGGACATCGCCGTGCGGGCCACCGCCGGAGAGAGCGCCACCATGCCGGCGAGCAGCAGCGCCGGCCCGGCCAGCAGCCAGGCACGCGCGCCACCGACGCCGGCGGGCGGCGCGGGCAGCGCGGGCAGCGCCTGTCCGGCCAGGAAGAGCGCGGCCAGCACGACGCCCACCACCCAGACCTCCACGCCGCCCAGCCAGGGCGAGCGGTAGGTGTCGGAGACGGTGTGCAGGACCGCGGCGGCGGCCAGGCCGAGCGCCAGCCCCGGTACCGGCCGATTCGACCCGGCGGCCACGGCGGTGAGCCAGCAGAGCCCGGCGACCAGGCCGGCGGTGGCGAGCCAGAGCTGGGCCCGCCCGCCGGGGAAGCCGGTGACGGCGAGCCGGGCGCCGGCCAGCACCACCGCGGCGACGAGGGCCACCGGCCGGACGCCGACCCGGCGCACCAACGTCGGCACGGCCAGGGGGAGCACGAACCAGCCGAGCGCGAACGCCCCGAGCAGCTCGGCCGGAGTGGACGCCGCCTGCCCGAAGATGGTGATGACCGACGGCAGGAAGACCCGCAGCACGTCGGTCAGCAGGATCAGGCCGAGGGCGGTGACGACGGTGGTGCGGTGGCGGTAGCGCACGAGGCCTCCTCGCCGACCGGTGGCGGTGCGGCGATTCTGCGCAGCCGGCGGGCTCCGGGTCAACGGGCGGGAAACGCCGTGAGGGGCGCCCACCGCGCGGTGGGCGCCCCTCACAGGCGTACGTGCCCAGGTCAGCGCCGGGCGGCGGCCTTCTTCGCCGGAGCCTTCTTCGCCGGAGCCTTCTTGGCGGCCGTGGTCTTGGCGGCGGTGGTCTTCTTCGCCGGCGTGGTCTTCTTCGCCGGCGCGGCCTTCTTGGCCGCGGCGGTCTTGGTGGCCGCGGCGGTCTTCTTCGCCGGCGCGGCCTTCTTGGTGGGGGCGGCCTTGGTCGCGGCGGTCTTCTTGGCGGCCGCGGCGGTCGTCTTCTTCGCGGCGGCGGCCTTGGCGCCGGTCGCCTTGGCCCCCGTCGCCTTCGCGCCGGTGGTCTTGGCGGCGGCGGCCTTCTTCGCCGGCGCGGCGGCCTTCGCCACCTTGCCGCTGGCCACCATCTCCTTGAAACCGGCGCCGGCGCGGAAGGTCGGGACGGATGTCTTCTTGACCTTCACCGCCTCACCGGTACGCGGGTTGCGCGCTGTTCGGGCACCCCGGACACGCTTTTCGAACGCTCCGAATCCGGTGATCGCCACCTTCTCGCCCTTGGTGACCGCCGCCTGGACCTCGGCGAGGACCGCGTCGAGCGCCGCCTGCGCCTTCTTGCGGTCTTCTCCCAGGCGAGCGGCGAGCGCCTCAATGAGCTCGGCCTTGTTCACGACTTCCTCCCGGTTGTGCAACTGACTCGACGCGAGCCATTCTGCGCGCACGGTATGCCCTGTGCTGCCGGGACACAAACATTCAGTGGAAAAAAGCCCTTGTGTCGTAACGGATTCGCCCCCACCGGGCGGACCGGTGGGGGCGAAAACCGATGAGCGGTCGGGCGTACGGCTATGCCACGGCGGGCTTGAACGACGGCCGGGACGCCTCGTACGCGCCGATCTCGGCGGCGTGCCGGAGAGTCAGTCCAATGTCATCCAAGCCTTCCATCAGCCGCCAGCGGCTGTGGTCGTCCAGCGGGAACGACCAGCTCGCCGGGCCGACCCGAACCTCGCGGGCGACCAGGTCGACGGTGACCGCGCTGGTCGGATCGGACTCGACCCGATCCCAGATCTCCTCGACGGCTTTCAATTCCAGCTCCACCGGAAGGAGACCTTCCTTGAGGGCGTTGCCCCGGAAGATGTCACCGAATCGCGGCGAGATCACCGCGCGGAAGCCCCAGTCGCGCAGCGCCCAGACGGCGTGCTCGCGCGATGATCCGGTGCCGAACTCCGGACCGGCCACGAGAATCGACGCTCCGGAATGGGTTGGATCGTTGAGCACGAATGCCGGATCTTCCCGCCACGCGCTGAAGAGTCCGTCCGCGAAACCGGTCCGGGTCACCCGCTTGAGGTACACGGCCGGAATGATCTGATCGGTGTCCACGTTGGACCGCCGCAACGGCACGGCGGTGCCGGTGTGGGTGGTGAACTTGTCCATCTCGGCTGCCCTTCTACAGGTCGGCGGGGGCGGCGAGCCGGCCGACCACGGCGGTGGCGGCGGCGACCGGCGGGGACACCAGGTGGGTGCGCCCTCCCCGGCCCTGGCGGCCCTCGAAGTTGCGGTTGGAGGTCGAGGCCGAGCGCTCGCCGGGCTTCAACGTGTCGGGGTTCATCCCGAGGCACATGGAGCAGCCGGCGAAACGCCACTCGGCGCCCGCGTCGGCGAAGACCTTGTCCAGCCCCTCCGCCTCGGCCGCCTCCCGCACGGCCGCGGAACCGGGCACCACGAGCATGCGTACGCCGCCGGCGACCTTGCGCCCGCGCAGCACGTCGGCGGCGGCGCGGAGGTCCTCCAGCCGCCCGTTGGTGCAGGAGCCGACGAAGACCACGTCGACCGCGAGGTCGCGCAGCGGCGTGCCCGGGGTCAGCGCCATGTACTCCAGCGCCCGGCGGGCGGCGGTCCGCTCCGCGTCGGTGCCGAAGTCCTCCGGGGCCGGCACGGTCGAGCCGAGCGGCGCGCCCTGGCCCGGGTTGGTGCCCCAGGTGACGAACGGGGTGATCCGGCTGGCGTCGAGGGTCACCTCGGCGTCGAAGGTCGCGTCCTCGTCGGTGGGCAGGGTCCGCCAGTAGGCCACCGCCGCGTCCCAGTCGGCGCCCCGGGGCGCGTGCGGCCGCCCCTTGAGGTACGCGAACGTGGTCTCGTCCGGCGCGATCAGACCGGCCTTGGCGCCCCACTCGATGGACATGTTGGCGACGGTCATCCGCCCCTCCATGGACAGCGCGCGGATCGCCTCGCCCCGGTACTCGACGATGTGGCCGCGCCCGCCGCCGGTGCCCACCTGGGCGATCAGCGCGAGGACCAGGTCCTTGGCGGTGACGCCGGGACCGAGCTGGCCGGTCACCGTCACCGCCATGGTGCGCGGGCGGGCCTGCGGCAGCGTCTGGGTGGCCAGTACGTGCTCCACCTCACTGGTGCCGATGCCGAAGGCGAGCGCACCGAAGGCGCCGTGGGTGGCGGTGTGCGAGTCGCCGCAGACGATGGTCATGCCGGGCTGGGTGACGCCCAGCTGGGGGCCGATCACGTGCACGATGCCCTGGTTCTCGTCGCCGAGCGGGTGCAGCCGCACCCCGAACTCCGCGCAGTTGCGGCGCAACGTCTCGATCTGCGTACGCGAGGTGGGGTCCGCGATGGTGAGCAGGTCACCGCGGCGGGACCGGAAACTCGGGTCGTCGTACCCGGTCGGGGTGTTGTGGTCCTCGGTCGCGAGCGTGAGATCGGGACGGCGAACCGGACGACCGGCCAGGCGCAGCCCGTCGAACGCCTGCGGGCTGGTCACCTCGTGCAACAGGTGCAGGTCGATGTAGAGCAGGTCCGGTTCACCCTCGGCGGTCCGTACCACGTGCGCGTCCCAGACCTTCTCGGCCAGGGTCCTCGGTCGAGTGACTCCCACCATCTGGACATCCTAAATTCTGGGAGGTAAGTTTCGGCTTGTGGGACACAGTATGAGCGGTGTCGGCGTGCTCGACAAGGCGGTGGTCATCCTGGCCGCCTGTGTCGACGGCGCCAGCCTGGCCGAACTCGTTGAACGCACCAAGCTGCCCCGGGCCACCGCGCACCGGCTGGCGCAGGCGCTGGAGATCCACCGCATGCTGGTCCGGGACACCCAGGGGCGCTGGCGTCCGGGGCCCCGGCTCGGCGAGCTGGCCAACGCCGCCCCCGACGTGCTGCTGACCGCCGCCGAGCCGCTGCTGGCCGCGCTGCGCGACGCCACCGGGGAGAGCGCCCAGCTCTACCTGCGCCGCGCCGACGAGCGGGTCTGCGTGGCCGCCGCCGAGCGGGCCAGCGGCCTGCGGGACACCGTGCCGGTCGGCTCGGTGCTGCCGATGACGGCCGGTTCGGCGGCGCAGATCCTGCTCGCCTGGGAGCCCCCGGAGGCGGTCATGCCGCTGCTGCCCCGCGCCAAGTTCACCGGCCGCACCCTCGCCGAGGTGCGCCGCCGGGGCTGGGCGCAGAGCGTCGCCGAGCGGGAGGCGGGTGTGGCGAGCGTCTCGGCCCCGATCCGCGACCGCACCGGCCGGGTGATCGCCGCGATCAGCATCTCCGGCCCCATCGAGCGCCTGGGCCGCCGCCCCGGCGAACGCCACGCGATGGCCGTGGTGAGAGCCGGTCAGCGCCTCTCCGGCCTCTGACCCCCGTCCCTCCCCCGACCCCGCACCGGCCTCGCCACACCCGACTCGGCCCTGCCTCCGCTCAACCCGGCGCTGCCTGCCCCCTGGCCAGCGCCGCCCGACCCGGACTCGCCCACCTGGGCTGAAGTTGACCAAGAGGTTCGCGTCCGCAGCCGCCTCCGGCGTGACGCGAACCCCTTGATCACCGAGGCCGGCGGCGGGGGCGACCTCGAGCCGATCTGGTCGGCCGGTCGGGGTATCGGTCGGTCGCTGTAGAGCTGATGTCGTGAACGAATCACGGGTGGGATGGGCTGCCGCCGGCCGCCGGCCCCGACCGGTGATTCGTCTACGACATCAGCTCTGATTCGTCTACGACATCAGCTCTACAGCGTCTGCGACACCCCCTGTGGCTCCCGCTCACCGGCCGACTCCAGGGCACCAATCGCTCGCCGAGCCGGCGCCTCGGCGACACGCAGCGGCCGGACCGGCACTCGCCGGGCCCGCATTCAGGGATCAGGGTCCGCCAGTCGGCACTGTCGGGGCCGAGGCTCGGAGCTCCGCCCGCCGGCACTGTCGGGGCCGAGGCTCGAAGCTCCGCCAGGCGGCACTGTCGGGGCCTAGGCTCGAAGCTCCGCCCGCCGGCTCCGACCGCCACCCGCAGGCGCTCCCTGCTGAGCCGACGTCGGCCCGCGCTTTCCGCCGCTCCCTGCAGCGCCGCCCGGAGCCCGCGGGCGGCGCCGGGCCGCGGCGGGGAAAGCGAACAGCCCGCCTCGCTGACGCGAGACGGGCTGTTCGACGGTGTAGCCCCGACCGGATTCGAACCGGCGCTACCGCCTTGAGAGGGCGGCGTCCTGGGCCGCTAGACGACGGGGCCAGGCACTTTTCCTGCTTCACCGCCCTGGTGGGCGGCGCGGCTGTAGTCTAGCGGCACCACCAGCGTCCGACGACGAGGGGGTCCGGCGGCTCGCGACCGCAACCGCGGGCGCGGCGGAAGGCGGGAACACGGAACAGCCCGCCCCACCGAGGTGGAACGGGCTGTCAGCACTGTAGCCCCGACCGGATTCGAACCGGCGCTACCGCCTTGAGAGGGCGGCGTCCTGGGCCGCTAGACGACGGGGCCAGAACTTCACCAGCTTCCCCACCCTCGCGGGTGGGGAAGCTGCATTCTATCAGAGATCATCTGCCGTCCCTCTGGGAGGGACGGAGCGGAACTCCGCCAGAATCCAGCGTCCGGGATTCTCGCGAATCCGCGGTTGCGCTGGGGTACCAGGACTCGAACCTAGACTAACTGAACCAGAATCAGTCGGGCTGCCAATTACCCCATACCCCATTGGCCCCTTGCGGCGCCGGGAATGAACTTTACCCTCCCCGCGCCGGCAGGCCAAATCCAACCCCCCGAAACACCTGTGAGCTGCGGAAACGGGGCGTCGGACGCGTCAGGCGACCGGCACCACCGGATTGGTGAGCTCGCCGATCCCCTCGATCCGCACGGTGACCGTATCCCCCTCCGTGAGCGGGCTAACCCCTGCCGGCGTGCCGGTCAGCACCACGTCGCCGGGCAGCAGCGTCATCACGTGCGAGATGTAGGACACCAGGGCCGGTACGTCGAAGACCATGTCCTTCGTCCGGCCGAGCTGGCGTACCTCCATCTCCTCCGGGTTGCGGCCCACCTCGCACCGGATCTCCAGGTCGGAGACGTCCAGTCCGGTGGTGATCCAGGGGCCGATGGGGCAGAACGAGTCGAAGCCCTTGGCCCGGGTCCACTGCCCGTCCGAGCGCTGGAGGTCCCGCGCCGTCACGTCGTTGGCGCAGGTGTAGCCGAAGATGGCCTTCGCCGCGGCGGCCCGGTCGGCGCGCCGGGCCCCCGGGGCGCCGATCACCACGGCCAGCTCCGCCTCGTGCTCGACCTGTTTGGAGAAGATGGGCAGCCGGATGGCGTCCCGCGGGCCGATCACCGACGTGGACGGCTTCAGGAAGAGCAGCGGCTCCTTCGGCACCTCGCTGCCGTGCTCGGCGGCGTGCTCGGCGTAGTTGCGACCGACACAGACCACCTTGCTGGGCAGGATCGGCGAGAGCAGTCGGACGTCGGAGAGCGCCCAGCGGGCGCCGGAGAAGGTGACCTGACCGAACGGGTGGCCCTCGATCTCGGCGATGGTCAGGCCCTGCGGGCCCACCCCCGGCTCGCCCTCGACGACCCCGAACGACATTCCCTTGGCATGAGCAAAACGAGCGATACGCACCTGGCCAATCTAGCTCCCGCCCACGTGGTGGCACCCCGTCGACACCGGAGGCCGCGGCGTCGGCGTCGGCGGCGGCGCAGGGTAGGCGATCGGCCGCCGTTCGGGGCGAGCTTCGGCACTTCGTACCCGGGCGGAGTGTCCGCGCCCCTACCGTCGGCTCCGGAGGTTCGTTCGTATGCCTGCATCGAGACGACACCACAGGGCCCTCGCCGTGTTCGTGAACGGCCTGGGCATCCTCGCCGCCGTGCCGGCGCTGCCGACGGCGACGCCCACGACCAGGGCGGAAGCGGCACCGGCGGTCACCACGCCGGCCAGCCCGCTGGCCACGGCCACGCCCACCGGCCCGGCCGCCACACCCCTGCCCACGGGTCCGGCCACGCCGATGGCCACCCCTCAGCCGGCGGGGCACGCACCACCGGCGGCGCCCGGGGCGGCGGCGACCGGAGCCGTCATCCCGGTGCCCCCGGGGATGCCGGCGCCGGGGATGGCCACCACCGCGAATCCGGGTTCGCCCCGACCGGCCCAGCCGGTCACCGTGACGGTGGCCCCGGCCGGGACGCCGGTGCCGGGCTACCGGATCCAGCTGCGCAACGACAGCGTCTTCCCGCTCGACACCATGGTGCGGCAGGAGCTGCCGGCCGGCGCGTCGCCGACCGCGGTCAGCGCGGGCGGTCGGGCCATCCGGTCCGCCGGGAACGGCACGGCCGAGGTGACCTGGCGGCTCCGGCTGTCCGCCCGCAGCACGACGACGTTGGACACCGCCCTGGCGGCGACCCCGCCGGGCACCTCGGTGACCGCGCCGGCCTGCGCCTTCACCAGCGACGGCAACCGGCCGTACGACTGCGCGACCGCGACCTGGCAGGCCGCGGCGGCACCGGCGACCCGGGTGGAGAAGGCTGCTCCGCCCTGGCGGCGGCCGCCGATCCTGGCGGCGGCGCTGGCCGCGCTGCTGGTGATCGCCGGCGGTGGCCTGTGGTGGGGGCAGCGGGCCCGGCGGCGGCGCAGCGGCGTCGAGCCGACCGGCGCGGCCCCGACGGTCGTCGGCAATCCCACGTACGCGGGCGGCGCCGCCGCGCCCGGCGGTGGCACCGTCTACCCGCGCCCGGCCGCCCCGGGCGGGTCGGGGCGACGGCGGAAGCCACCGGTCTGGATGATCGTCGGCGTGGCCGGGGCGATCCTGGCCGGGGTGGTCTTCGCCGCCGCGTGGACGGCCACCCAGCGGGTCGCCGCGATCGACACCACCAAGCAGCCGACCAGCGGCGCCTGGATGGGTCGCGGCGCCACCGGCAGCGTCGGCGTGCCGCTGCGCGAGAACGCGTTCGAGTTCACCGTCTACCGGGTGGCCTGCGAGACGGCCGGCGGGACGGGCCGCCGGTGCCTCGCGACCGTCGGGGTGCGCAACCTCACGCCCGAGCAGCAGGTGTGGCACGGCCAACTCCAGCGCGCCTACCTGCCCGGAGGCAACTGGGTCAGCACCGACGAGCCGGCCACCCGGCTGGCGAACCTGGGCCGGGACGTCTTCGCCCAGCCGGTCGCGGCCGGCAACCGGGTGGTGCTGCCGCTGGTGTTCACGGTCAACGGGGCGCAGCAGCCGAAGCAGCTGGAGCTGCGCAGCGGGGTCTTCTCCGCCGGGGTCCGGGTGGACGTGCCCTGACCGGCGGCCGGGGCGGCGGTCGTACCCTTTAGTCCGTGACCGCCGCCCTCGCACCCGCCGCCCTCGACGCGGCCGACTGGCAGGCCCGCCGGGCCGCGCACGTCGCCCGGGTCGACAGCTTGCTGGGTGATCACCTTGCGAAGCGAGCAAGGCACGGCCGGCAATCGATCGAGGAGTTCCTCCTCACCTACTACAACTACCGGCCGGCCCAGTTTCGGCGGTGGCAACCCGGCCCGGGATTCCTGCTACAGCACGCAAGGCCCGAGGAGTTCGGGGCCTTCTACGTCAGCGACGAGCACGGCGCAGCCCATCTGGACGTGCTGGCGGTACTGGAACGGCGCCGGGAATCGGTGGAGTGGATTCACCGCCTGCTCGTCTCCACCGCCACCAGGCCGCCGCACTTCGGTTGCTTCGGGATGCACGAGTGGGCGATGGTCTACCGGCAGACGCAGGCCGAGGTACGCCACAACATCCTTCCGTTGCGGCTCGGCGCGGAAGCGACAGCCGCTCTCGTCGACGAGTTGGCCGTCCGGTGCAGTCATTTCGACGCCTTCCGCTTCTTCACTCCGGCAGCCCGCCCCCTGAACGTGCTCCAGCCGACCCGCGAGACGCAACACGAGCATGATCAGCCAGCGTGCCTACACGCGAACATGGACGTTTATCGTTGGGCCTACAAGCTGGCGCCGCTCGTTCCGAGCGAACTCATCGCCGACTGCTTCGAGCTGGCCAAGGAGATTCGGACGCTTGACATGCGGGCCAGTCCGTACGACCTGACAAGCATCGGGCTCGACTTCCTGCCCATCGAGACGCCCGAGGGACGGGCCGAGTATGTCCGCTGTCAGCGTGACTTCGCGGCGCGCGCCGGCGCGCTTCGTCAACGCCTGATCGGCTACTGCGAGCGTGCTCTTGGTCAGTTCACGGCAGGGAGGCCAACCGCCTCCGGCAGCTAGCTATAGCCCGTGCGCGCTCCGGCCCGAAGGCATCGACAGCTGCTTCGAGCCGCTCTGCGGCGAGCGGGGCTGCCCTTGGCCGCCCGGCCTCCGCCAGTACATGGAGCGCCCGGCCTGCGGCTGAATGTGCGTGCGCCTGGTGGCCCGAGGCGTAAGGCCGGACCGCTGGCGGAAGGTCTTCGAGGTCGCCCGCCGCACCCGGCGGGGCCCCCGCCATCCGGCGGGCGCTGGCCGGTTCACGCCGCCGGGCGCAGCCGCTCCTCCAGCTCCGCCATCGTCTCGACGAACCAGAGCTGGCGACCGCGGTTGGACTCGGTGACGAAGTCCCGCAGGGCGATGCTGCGCGCGACGTGCGCGGAGATGTCGCCGACCACCACCACAGGCAGCCGGTAGTTGACGAACTTCTGCACCAGCTCACCGGCCACCCCGGTGCGCAGCGTGAAGAACTCGTCGGCGAGCCGCCGTACCGGCAGCACCACCAGCTCCGCCCGCTGGCCGAGCGCCTCGCCGATCACGTCCAGCGCGTCCCCGCCCCCGCACAGCCGGGGCCCGTCGGGGGCGCAGGCGAGCAGCGAACGACCGTGCAGCGTGACGAGGGTGTCGGTGGACATGCTGGCAGCCTAGGCACCGCTCCCGCGCCGGCACACCGGATTTCCCGCTCAGTCGCCGTCGACCCGGCGTTCCCGCTTGCGTTGCGACTGGCGCTTCTTCTCCGCCAGCCGGCGTTCCTTGGCGCCGCGCGACGGGCGGGTCGGCCGTCGGGGCGGCGGCGGCGGCGCGACGGCCTCGCGCAGCAGCGCGGTCAGCCGCTCCCGGGCCGCCTCCCGGTTGGCGAGTTGGGCGCGGTGCTCGCTGGCGGCGATGGTCACCACCCCGTCGACCAGGCGGCCGGCCAGCCGTTCCAGCGCCCGCGCCCGCAGCGCCGGCGGCAGGCTGGGCGAGGCGGCCAGGTCGAAGCTCAACTCCACCCGGGAGTCGGCGGTGTTGACCCCCTGCCCGCCCGGCCCGGACGAGCGGGAGAACCGTTCCCGCAGTTCGGCGGCGGGCACGATCCACCGGTCGGTCACCCGCAGTCCGTCGTCCACGCCCCGAGGCTAGCGCCCCTTCGGGGCACCGTGGGTGGCGGACGAGCTCGGCGACGGGCTGGGCGCCGGTTCCGCCCGTTCGTGGTCGGGGCCGACGGCGGCGTACGCGACCGCCCCGACGAGCAGCAGCGCGATGACGCCGACCTTGGTGGTGACGGCCCGGACCAGCAGCCACGCGGTCTTCCGGGCGCCCGGCACCGCGTTCTTGGCGGCCTTGTAGTCGGTCCAGCCGCGCTTGGCCCGGGCGTACTGCACGCCCACGCCCCATCCGATGAAGAGTCCCACCGCCAGCAGGACCGCTATGAGAGGAAGCTCCACCCACGCCAGTATCCATACTCAGCGTGATATTTCTATCGGCCGATGGTTCCTCGCCAGGAATCCGACACTTTTACCGTTACGACCGCCGCGTCCCGGGCACGCCCGACTCAGCCGCCCTTGCCGATGATGGTGTCGGCGGTCTGCTGCACCTGCTCGATCGGGATGGCGAACCCGATGCCGATCGAGCCGTTGCCGTCGATGGTGGCGATCGCGGTGTTCACCCCGACCACCTCCCCCCGGGCGTTGACCAGCGGCCCTCCCGAGTTGCCCGGGTTGATCGAGGCGTCGGTCTGCACCGCGCTGCGCCGGGTGGTGCCGAGGCGTACCTGGCGGTCGAGGGCGCTGACGATGCCGGCGGTGACCGTGCCGGCCAGGCCGAGCGGCGAACCGACCGCCAGCACCGGCTCACCGACCTTGGTGGAGCGCGGCTTGGCCAGCGGCAGCGGCGCCAGCCCGGCCACCGCCGGCACCCGCAGCACCGCCAGGTCGCTGCCCGGCTCCCGGCCGACCACCTCGGCGGCGTACCGCCGCCCGTCGGAGAGCTCGACGGTCACCTCGCCGCCACCGCCCTTGGCCAGGATGTGGTCGTTGGTGATGATGTGCTGCTGGTTGTCGATGGCGAACCCGGAGCCGGACGCCGAACTGGCGGCGCCGCCGCCGACCATCACCGACACCACCCCCGGCACGGTCTTCTGCGCCGCGGTCACCAGCTCGGCCGGCACCGGCGCGGCGGACGCCGCCGCGGGCCCCGCGCCGCCGTCCCGGCCGGCCACCCAGCCACCGGCCGCCGCGCCGGAGACGGTGGAGAGCGCCACCACCGCCGCCGCCGTCAGCAGCCGGCCGCGCCAGCGCCGCCGCGACGGGCCCTCCCCCGCCCCCGGTACGTCCCACCGGGGCCGCCCGTCCGGCCCCAGCTCGGGCGAGACGAACCACGGTCCCCGGGGCTCGCCCAGTCCGGTCTGCACTGCCATGCGTGCGCTCCTCACTGTCGCTTCGGCGGGCTCAGGGCAGGCGGGAGAACCACCGCATCGACCCGGCTGCGGCGCCCATCGCGAACACCAGCCCGAGGCCGATGAAGCGGGCGGAGATGTCCTGGCGTTCGGTGCGGTAGCCGACCGACGAGCCGATGTCCTCGTAGACCTTGCGCAGTTCCGCGCTGTTGCCCGCCTCGTGGAAGCCACCCCCGGTGTCCTCGGCCACCGCCTTGAGGGTCTGCCCGTCGACCGGCACCTGGATCGGCCGGCCGCCCCGGTCGACGAACCCGCCGGGGGTGCCGAAGGAGATGGTGTGCACCGGCACCTTGGCCGTCACCGCCGCCGCGGCGGCCTCCATCGGGTCCATGCCGGAGGTGTTCGCCCCGTCGGAGAGCAGGATGACCCGGGCCGGCGGTGGCTGCTTCGCCGCCGTGGCGTCCAGGCTCTTGACCGCGCCGAGCGAGGCGCTGATCGCCTCGCCGATCGCGGTGCCCTGCACCCCGGTGATGCCCTCGGCGAGCCGGTCGATCCCCTCGTGCAGCGCCTCCCGGTCGGTGCCGGGCGGCACCACCACCGCCGCGCTGCCGGCGAACGCGACCAGGCCGACGTTGAACTCGTCGGGCAGCCCGTCGACGAACCGCCGGGCCGCGTGCTTGGCGGCGGCGAGCCGGTCCGGTTCCACGTCGGTGGCGAGCATCGAGGTGGAGACGTCGACGGCGACCATGACGGTGGCCCGTTCGCGGGGCACCCGAACCTCGGCCGTCGGCCGGGCGAAGCCCACCACCAGCAGCGCCAGCATGGCCAGGAAGAGACCGGCCGGCACGTGCCGCCGCCAGGCCGGCCGGGTCGGCGCGACCCGGTCGAGCAGCCGGAGGTTGGTGAAGCGCACCGCGTACCGGCTGCGCCGGCGCTGGGCGAGCAGGTAGCCGCCGGCCAGCGCGAACACGCCGAGCAGCAGCAGGAGCCGGGCGGGCGACTGCCAGGTCACGCGACACCTCCCCGGGCGGCGGCCGGCGCGGCGGCCAGGCGGCGCTGCGCGTGCACGTGCCGTACCACGTCGGCGGTCCAGTCCCGGTCGGTGCGCAGCGGCAGGTGGGTGGCGCCGGAGCGGCGCAGCGCCCGGCGTACCTGCTCGCGCTGGGCGGCTGCCGCGCTGGCGTAGCGCCGGCGCAGCACCTCGTCGCCGGTCCAGACCTCCCGCCGCCGGCCGGTCTCCGGGCAGACGAGCGTGATCAGGCCGACGTCGGGCAGTTCCAGCTCGCGTGGGTCGGTGATCTCGACCGCGAGCACCTGGTGCCGGGCGGCGAGGCGGCGCAGCGCCGGCTCCCAACCGGCGGGCTCGTCGTGGTGCTCCGGCAGGCCGTCGAGGAAGTCGGAGACCACCACGACCAGGCCGCGCCGGGTGGCGACCCGCTGCACGGCCGCGAGCGCCTCCGCCAGGTCGGGTGGGTCGGGCGGTTCCGTCCGCTCGTCGTGGTCACCGGTACGCGGCGCGGCCAGCAGCGCGCGGAGCACGCCCAGCAGATGGGTACGGCCGCTGCGGGCCGGGAAGCGGCGCAGCCCGGTCGGGGTGAGCAGCTGCGCGCCGAGCCGGTTGCCGGTGCCGGCGGTGAGGAAGCCGATCGCCGCGACGGCGGCCACCGACAGCTCCCGCTTGTCCAGTTCGGCGGTGCCGAACTCCATGCTGGGGCTGGCGTCCACCAGCAGCCAGGTGCTCAGTTCCCGGTCGGCGTCGACCTCGCGGACGTGCGGCACGGTGGTGCGGGCGGTCACCGCCCAGTCCATCCGGCGCACCTCGTCCTCGCCGGGGCGGTACTCCCGGCTGCCGGCGATCTCGCTGCCCGGCCCGGGCAGCAGACCCCGGTGCTGGCCTTGGAGCAGCCCGTCCAGCCGACGGGTGACGGTCAGTTCCAGCCGGCGCAGCCGCTGGTCCCCGGCGAGGTCGGCCAGGCCCGGTCCGGCGGGCGCCGGCGCGGTGCGGCGCCTCATGCGGCAGCCAGGTCGCCGGCGTGCTCGGGCATCCCGGTGGCCAGCACGGGCGGGGGCACCGCCTGCACCAGCCGGTGCACCAGCGCCTCGGGCGAGACCCCGTCGGCCACCGCGTCGAAGGAGAGCACCAGCCGGTGGGCCAGCACGTCCACGGCGAGATCGCGGACGTCCTCCGGCAGCACGTACTCCCGGCCGCGCAGCAGCGCCTGGGCGCGGGCCGCGGCGACCAGGCCGAGGGTGGCCCGGGGGCTCGCCCCGTACGCCAGCATCGGGGCGATCTCCGGCAGCCCGAAGCGGCCCGGGTCGCGGGTGGCGAGGATGAGGCGGACGACGTACTCGGCGAGCGCGTGGTGCACGAAGACGTGCTCGGCACGCAGTTGCAGCGCGCGCAGCCGGCCCGGGTCGAGCACCTGGTGGGCGCGGGGCCGGTCGGTGCTCATCCGGTAGAGGATGGCCAGCTCGTCGGCGTCGCTCGGGTAGTCCACGACGATCTTCATGAGGAACCGGTCGCGCTGCGCCTCGGGGAGCTGGTAGACCCCCTCGGACTCGATCGGGTTCTGGGTCGCGAGCACCAGGAACGGCACCGGCACCGGCCAGCTCCGACCACCGATGGAGACCTGCCGCTCGGCCATCGCCTCCAGCAGGGCGGACTGCACCTTGGCCGGGGCCCGGTTGATCTCGTCGGCCAGCACCAGGTTGGCCATGATCGGGCCCAGCTCGACGTCGAAGCTCTCCTTCGACGCCCGGTAGATGCGGGTGCCGACGATGTCGGAGGGGACCAGGTCGGGGGTGAACTGGATCCGGGAGAAGGTGCCGCCGACGACGGTGGCGAGGGTGTGCGCGGCGAGGGTCTTCGCCACGCCGGGTACGCCCTCCAGCAGGCAGTGCCCGTCGGCGATCAGTGCGGTGAGCAGGCGCTCGACGAGCCGATCCTGCCCGACGATCACGCGTCTGACCTCGAAGAGGGTCTGTTCCAGCTCGGTGGCCGCCGCGTCGGGATCGGCCGGGCTGGGCAGGCTGGCCAGGGTGTCCGAGATGTCCGTCACGGTGCTTGCTTCCCGGGGTACCGGGCGGGCAAACGTCGGAATATCACCCCCTGGCAGGCCCTTTCCCACCCGGAGCGGGACGAGCCGCCCGTTACGGCGCCGGCGGGCGAGGACGGCGCGTTCCACACCAGACGGTGCCGACCCCCCGGGTGGGGACCGGCACCGCCTCGGGTGTCGCTCAGTTGGCTACGACCAGGTGGAACGGGCGGTCGGCGGCCGTACCACCGGAGGTCCGGGTCTGGACGAAGACCGCGTTGGGGGTCAGGTAGCGCGGCGCGACCGCGACCTCGCCACTGGGCGGGACGTTGTTCGGGTCGTTCGTGCCGATGGTCGCCACGTGCGCCTTCAGCACGACGTTGTAGTCGAGCAGCACCTGGTACCGGCCCGGGCCGTACTTGGTGGTGGACACGACGTTGGCGGAGTGCTGGAGCAGCGTGCCGTTGGCGGCGACGACGGCGAAGGCGACGGCGCCGGCTCCGGGCGGGGCGGCCAGCGTGGCGCCCTGCCGCAGCGCCGCCTTGGCCGCACGCGCCTCGGCGGCCGAGACCGGCGGTTGGGTGTTGCCGCCGGGCTGCCGGACGCCGGGCTGACCGACCTCGGCCGCGGCCCTGCTCGTCGGCTGGGCGGCGGCGATTCCCCCGCCGGCCAGGGTCAGCGCCAGGACACCGAGCGTCACCGCCGCCGCCTTGCGCCTGAAGAATGTGGTCATGACAGGTCTCCCCTTTTCTGACCGTGGTGATACGGCCGACCCGCATTTACGACGGGCCGGTTGATTGTTGCGGACGAGCCGGGTTGACGAAAGCAATACACTTTCGACCGCACCTGAAACGTTGGCACTTCAACGGTTCATACCCGGCTTGAGCTGGGGTTACTACGTGCATTGTGGCGCCACAACCACGAGGAAGGTAGCACCGGAAAAAGCCGAGCGTCAATAGTCGATCAAGCCGTTGCGCATTCATTCCGGATGATTGCCGTAATTGCGAGAGGCGAGGGCTGCACCATTCATGAAACGGGTCGGGGGCCTTGCGGCGCGGGCGTGAGCGCTAGTCTGACGTTCATGATCACCATGGAGCTGCCGGCCCGGACCCGGCCGCCGGTACGCGCCCTGCTCTGCTGGCTGGCCGTGGTGCCCGGTGCCGCCTGGGCGCTGGTCCGCCTCGCCGGGCTGGAGCGCGGGCCGTTGGTGCAGGCGCTCGCCTTCACCCCGTACGTCGCGGGCTGGAGCCTGGTCGCGCTGGTGCTGGCGCTCGCCCTGCGGCGCCGCGGGCCGGCGGTGGCCGCGGCGGTGGTGGCGCTGGCGCTGTTCGGCGCGGTGGCCCCCCGGGCGGTCGCCGCCGACCAGCCGGCGGCCGGCGGGCCGGTGCTGCGGGTGCTCACCGCCAACCTGCTCAAGGGCGGCGCCGACGCGCGGACGCTGGTGGACCTGGTGCGCCGGCACCGGGTGGACGTGCTGGCCGTGCAGGAGTTCACCCCCGAGGCCCGCGACGCGCTCGACCGGCAGGGCCTGAGCGGGCTGCTGCCCCACCGGCAGCTCAACCCGGAGGTGGGCACCACCGGCTCCGCCCTCTACTCGCGGCTCCCGCTCGCCGAGGGTGGCTTCCGGCGCAACGCCGGCTTCCTGTTCACCCAGGCGTACGCCATCGTGGCGGTGCCGGGGGCGCCCCCGGTGCGGGTCGAGTCGGCGCACCCGGCCGCGCCCTACGCGGTCGGCGTGGTCGACGAGTGGTTCACCGACCTGCGGGCGCAGCCCCCGGCCACCCCGGACGGGCCGCTGCGCATCCTCGCCGGCGACTTCAACGCCACCCTCGACCACGCCCCGCTGCGCGCGCTGCTGGCCACCGGGTACGTCGACGCGGCCGACGCCGCCGGGGCGGGGTTCGCCGGCACCTGGGGCCCGTACGACGGCGACCTCATCCCACCGGTCACCATCGACCACGTGCTGGTCGACCGGCGGATCGCCGTCCGGTCCGTCGCCGTGCACCCGGTGCCCGGCAGCGACCACCGCGCGGTGCTGGCCGAGCTGCGCCTGCCGACGGCCTGACCCCGGCGGGCCCCGACCCGGCCCGGCCGGGCCGACAGGCGGCTCAGACCCGGGCGCGGTCCAGGCCGTAGGTGAGCGCGTCGACCAGGGCGTGCCAGCTCGCCTCGACCACGTTGGGGTGCACGCCGACGGTGGTCCAGTCACGGCCGCTGCCGTCGGCGGTCTCGACCAGCACCCGGGTCACCGCGCCGGTGCCGTGGCTGCCCTCCAGGATGCGCACCTTGTAGTCGGCCAGCTCGAAGTCGCGCAGCTCCGGGTAGTGCCGGGACAGGCCGACCCGCAGCGCCTCGTCGAGGGCGTTGATCGGGCCGTTCCCCTCGGCGGTGGCGATCACCCGCTCGCCGCGTACCCGGATCTTCACGGTCGCCTCGGAGACCACCGCGCCGTCCTCGCGGTGCTCGACCAGCACCCGGTAGGACTCCAGCGCGAACGGCCGGGGCGGCGCGGCGTCCGGCAGCTCCGAGCGGACCAGCAGCTCGAACGACGCGTCGGCCGCCTCGAACGACCAGCCGCTCGCCTCCAGCTCCTTGACCCGGCTGGTGACCTTCGACAGCGCCTCGGGATGGCCGGCCAGGTCCAGGCCCAGCTCGCGGCTCTTGAGCTCGACGCTGGCCCGGCCGGCCATCTCGGTCACCAGGATCCGCATGTCGTTGCCCACCACCGACGGGTCCACGTGGTTGTAGAGCAACGGGTCTACCTTGATCGCGCTCGCGTGCAGCCCGGCCTTGTGGGCGAAGGCGGCGGCCCCGGCGTACGCCTGGTGGGTGTCGGGGGCGATGTTGGCGATCTCGGCGATGGCGTGCGCGACCCGCACCATCTGCTCCAGGCAGCCCTCGGGTAGGACGGGCAGCCCGAGCTTGAGCTGGAGGTTGGCGACGACCGCGAAGATGTCGGCGTTGCCGGGGCGTTCGCCGTACCCGTTGGCGGTGCCCTGGACGTGGCGGACCCCGGCCTCGACGGCGGCGACGGTGTTGGCCACCGCGCAGGCGGTGTCGTTCTGGGCGTGCATGCCGAACAGCTCCGGGGCGATGCCGGTGCGCGCGGTCAGGTCGGCGATCGCGGCGGTCACCATGGACGGCAGCATCCCGCCGTTGGTGTCGCAGAGCACGAACCGCTCGGCGCCGGCGGCGAGCGCGGTCTCCACCACCGCGGCGCCGTACGCC
The DNA here is from genome assembly GCF_900091515.1 of Micromonospora purpureochromogenes. Classification (NCBI taxonomy): domain Bacteria; kingdom Bacillati; phylum Actinomycetota; class Actinomycetes; order Micromonosporales; family Micromonosporaceae; genus Micromonospora; species Micromonospora purpureochromogenes. The sequence continues at coordinate 5,771,762 of NZ_LT607410.1, forward strand.
GGGTCGTGCCGGTAGCCGTCGAAGAAGTGCTCGCCGTCGACGAAGACCCGCCGGCCCTCGGCGACCAGGTGGGCGACGGTGTCGCGGATCATCGCCAGGTTCTCCGGGCCGGTGGTGCGCAGCGCCCGCTCGACGTGGCGCAGGTCGGCCTTGGCGACCAGGGCCACCGCCGGGGTCTCGGCGTCGAGCAGCCCGCGCACCTGCGGGTCGGCCGCCACCGGCACCCCGGCCCGGCGGGTGGCGCCGAAGGCGACCAGGACGGCGTGCCGCAGGTCCAGCTCGGTCCGCGCCCGGCGGAAGAACTCGGTGTCCTTCGGCACCGCGCCCGGCCACCCGCCCTCGATGAAGCCCACCCCGAACTCGTCGAGCAGCCGCGCCACGGCCAGCTTGTCGACCACCGAGTAGCTGAGCCCCTCACGCTGGGCACCGTCGCGCAGCGTCGTGTCGTACACCTGGAACGTCATGGAGTGCCTTCCTCACGGACCTCGGGCGGGGGAGCAACAAAAAGACCCCCCGCGGATGCGGGAGGTCTGCGCGCTCGGCGGAGGGGAAGCCGGCGCGCTAGCTGCCAATAATCAGGACGGTGCTGGTCACGATCGCCACTCTGCCACCCCACCCCCGGTTTTGGGAGGAACAATCCACATACCGGGACGGTGACTCTGGGTGGCCGATACCCGATCAATCACCACGACCGGGGCGGAACGCGCCGCTCGTGATCGACTTCACAAGTCACCCGGCCGCCACCAGGCGGAAACAACGCTGCGGAAGTATCTGGAACCGATCCAGTTACCGGCCTCACGCCGTTGACAACCGCTGCCAAGGAGGACCCGTGCTCACTGTCGGTGACCGCTTCCCTGAGTACGAACTCACCGCCTGCGTCTCGCTGGACGCCGACAAGGCGTTCGAGACCATCAACCACAAGTCCTACGAGGGCAAGTGGCGGGTGGTCTTCTTCTGGCCGAAGGACTTCACCTTCATCTGCCCGACGGAGATCGCTGAGTTCGGCCGCCTCAACGGCGAGTTCGCCGACCGCGACGCCCAGGTGCTCGGCGTCTCGGTGGACAACGAGTTCGTCCACTACGCCTGGCGCAAGGACCACCCGGACCTGCGCGAGCTGCCCTTCCCGATGCTCAGCGACATCAAGCGCGAGCTGACCGCCGCCTGCGGCGTGCTCGGCGAGGACGGCGTGGCGCAGCGGGCCACCTTCATCGTCGACCCGGACAACGAGATCCAGTTCGCCATGGTCACCGCCGGCTCGGTCGGCCGCAACGTCTCCGAGGTGCTGCGGGTGCTCGACGCCCTGCAGACCGACGAGCTCTGCCCGTGCAACTGGAACAAGGGCGGCGAGACCCTGGACGCCAACGCGCTGCTCGCCGGCGCCGGTGCCTGAGATGGGTCTGGACGCGGTCAAGGCGGCTCTGCCCGAGTACGCCAAGGACATCAAGCTCAACCTCGGCTCGACCGTCGGCACCTCGACCCTCAAGCCGGAGCAGGCCTGGGGCACCGCCCTGGCCTGCGCGGTCGCGGCGCGCAACCCGGTCGTGCTGAAGGAGATCGCCGACGAGGCGACCGCCCACCTCACGCCGCAGGCGATCGAGGCCGCCAAGGGCGCCGCCACCATCATGGCGATGAACAACGTCTACTACCGCGCCAAGCACCTGATCGGCGACGACCTGTACGCCTCGATGCCGGCCCGGCTGCGGATGCAGATCATCGCCCGGCCGGGCGTCGACAAGGGCGACTTCGAGCTGTGGTGCCTCGCCGTCTCGGCGATCACCGGCTGCGGCGTCTGCCTGGAGTCGCACGAGAAGGCGCTGCGTGGCGCCGGGTTCACCCGGGAGCAGGTCCACGAGGGGCTGCGCATCGCCGCCGTCGTGCACGCCGCCGCGGTGGCCCTCGACGCGCAGGCCGCCCTGGTCTGACCCGGACGGCCGGACGGGCCGGTGCCGCATCTTGCGGTGCCGGCCCGTCGTCGTTTTCGGTCACGGGGTGTGAAGGCGGGCGACCCGGGTACCTGATTCCGGACAGGGGAGCACGTTCTCTCCGATACGACTAACACAGTCGAGGCAGGAGTCATCTCATGGACAGGCTCGACCCGCACACCACGCACGGCACCACCGAACCGATGATCGACGGCGGCCAGGGCGCCGTCGCCGGCGGCGCTCCCGCCGGCGCGTTCAGCCCGTGGAGCTACCGCGACGAGGCCGCGGTGGCCGACGCCGACCTGGTTGGCTACAAGGTCGAGGCCACCGACGGCGGCATCGGCAAGATCGACAGCGCGAGTCACGAGGTCGGCGGCAGCTACCTGGTCGTCGACACCGGGCCGTGGATCTTCGGCAAGAAGGTCATGCTGCCGGCCGGCACGGTCAACCAGGTCGCCCACGACGACCGCAAGGTCTACGTCGACCGCAGCAAGGACCAGATCAAGGCCGCGCCGGAGTACGACGAGACCAGCCACAGCGACCCGGCCTACCGGGACAAGCTGGGCGGCTACTACGACGACAGCTACGGCAACCTGCCCCCGGGCACCGCGCGGTAAGCAGATCGAACACGACGGCCGGTGGGGCGACGCCCCACCGGCCGTTACCGTGTCAAGGTGGACGCCATCGAGGTCAACCGCAGCATCCCCTTCTCCGCCATGTTCAACTTCCGCGACGTCGGCGGCTACCCCGGCCACGACGGCCGCACCGTGCGCTGGGGCCGGCTCTACCGCTCCGACTCACCGCACCGGCTCGACGGGGCCGACCGGGACGCCTTCGTCGCCCTCGGCATCCGGACCGTGATCGACCTGCGGCGACCGTCCGAGGTGGAACGGGACGGCCGGGTGCCGGAGCTGGACGGGCTCACCTACCGGCACATCCACCCCGAGCACGCGGACTGGGCGCAGCGCCGGTATGAGCCGGGGTCCGACCTGGCCCGCTACCTCGCCGACCGGTACGCCGACCTCGCCCAGACCGGCACCGCCGGGCTGGCCGAAGCGGTCGGGCTGATCGCCGACAGCGCGACCGCGCCGGTGGTCGTGCACTGCGTGGCCGGCAAGGACCGCACCGGTATCGTCTGCGCGCTCACCCTCTCGGTGCTCGGCGTGAGCGACGCCGACATCGTCGTGGACTACGCGCTGAGCAGCGAGGCGTCGGCCCGGTTCAGCGCCTGGCTGGCGGCCACCGCCCCGCAGACCGAGGAACCGCCCCCGCCGTTTCTGGCCTCGCCGGCCGAGGCGATGGCGCTCTTCCTGACCGAGCTGCGGCAGGGGCACGGCTCGGTGGAGGGCTACCTGCGCCACGCCGGAGTGACCGACGACCAGCTCGCCGCCCTCCGCGACCACCTGCTGGACTAGCCGGCGTCCCGCACGGGCCACCCGCGATGCCCGACCGCCGGCCGCGCCGCAGGACGGCGGCGGGCCGGCGGTCGGTACGAGTGGTCAGAGGACGCGCTGCACCCAGCCGTGCGGGTCCTCGGCCTCGCCGCGCTGGATCGACACGAGCTGCTCGCGCAGCGCCATGGTCGACCGGCCCGGCTCGCCCCCGCCGATGAGGAACTCCCCGTCGGGGAAGCGCACCCGGCCGATCGGGGTGACCACCGCGGCGGTGCCGCAGGCGAAGACCTCACGCAGCCGACCGCTGGCGGCGTCCGCCTGCCAGTCGGCGAAGCTGACCGGCCGCTCCTCGACCCGGTGCCCGGCCGCGGCGGCCAGGGTGAGCACCGCGTCGCGGGTGATGCCGGGCAGGATCGTGCCGGTCAGCGGCGGGGTGACCAGGGTGTTGTCGTCGTAGACGAAGAAGACGTTCATGCCGCCCAGCTCGTCGACGAACCGGCGCTCCACCGCGTCGAGGAAGACCACCTGGTCGCAGCCCGCCTCGATCGCCTCGGCCTGGGCGGCCAGCGAGGCGGCGTAGTTGCCGCCGCACTTCGCCGCGCCGGTGCCACCGGGCGCCGCACGGGTGTAGTCCGGGGAGACCCAGACGGTGACCGGCTTGACCCCGCCGGCGAAGTACGCCCCGGCCGGTGAGGCGATCACGCAGTAGAGGTACTCGTTGGCCGGGCGGACGCCGAGGAAGACCTCGCTGGCGAACATGAAGGGCCGCAGGTAGAGGCTGGCGTCCGGCCCGTCCGGGATCCACTCCCGGTCGATCTCGACCAGCCGGCGCAGCGACTCGACGAACGTCTCCGCCGGCAGCTCCGGCATGGCCAGCCGCTGGGCGGAGGCGATGAACCGGTTGGCGTTGGCCTCGGGGCGGAACATGGTGACCGCCCCGTCCGCCGTCCGGTACGCCTTGAGCCCTTCGAAGATCTCCTGCGCGTAGTGCAGCACGGCGCTGGCCGGATCCATCGGGATCGGCGCGCGCGCCTCGACCCGGGCGTCGTACCAGCCCTTGCCCTCGGCGTAGCGGATGGTGACCATGTGGTCGGTGAAGACCCGGCCGAAGCCCGGGTTGGCCAGCAGGGCGGCCCGGTCGGCGGCGGATACCGGTGCGGGATTCGGACGGATCTCGAAATCGAGCTTGTCACCACCGCTCATCGCGCTGACCTCCCTGCGGGTCGACGGCGTGCGGGATCGCACACCGAATCACTGGTGCCAGAAACTTACCCCGAACGGTCGTTCAGCGGATAGCTCCGCCCCGGCGGATCGAACGCCCCGGATGGGGCGCCGCGGGGGCCTGCGGAGCGGCGACGACGGCGGGGCCGAGAGGGCCCGCCCCGGGTCCGGCGGACCCGAGAGGCGGACCGGTGGAGCGTGCCGGCGGCCGGTCAGGCCACGGCGTGGGCGGCGAGCCGGTCGCCGACCTCCTCGGTGCGCAGCGGTATGCCCGGGGTGCGGTTGGCCAGCTCCACGGCGACCGCGGCGGTCACCCGCGCGGCGGCATCGGCGTGGCCGAGCTGGTCGAGCAGGAGCGCGGCGGAGAGCACCGCGGCAACCGGGTCGGCGAGCCCCTTGCCGGCGATGTCCGGCGCCGAGCCGTGTACCGGCTCGAACATCGACGGGTACGTCCCGTCGGGGTTGATGCTGCCGCTGGCGGCGAGCCCGATCCCGCCGGTGACGGCGGCGGCGATGTCGGTGAGGATGTCGCCGAAGAGGTTGTCGGTGACCACCACGTCGTAGCGCTGGGGCTGGGTGACCAGGAACATCGCGGCGGCGTCGACGTGCTGGTACTCGGTGGTCACGTCCGGGTGCTCGGCGGCCACGGCCGCGAAGGCGCGCGCCCACAGCGAACCGGCGTGGGTCAGCACGTTGGTCTTGTGCACCAGGGTGACCTTGCGGCGCTCGCGCCGGGCGGCCCGGGCGAAGGCGTCCCGGACGACCCGCTCGACCCCGTGCCGGGTGTTCAGGCTCTCCTCGGTGGCCACCTCGGCCGGGGTGTCCCGGTGCAGCACGCCGCCGGCGCCCGCGTAGAGCCCCTCGGTGCCCTCCCGGACGACCACCAGATCGACCTCGCCGGGCTTGACGTTGGCCAGCGGACCCGGCACGCCGGGCCAGAGCCGCGACGGGCGCAGGTTGACGTACTGGTCGAAGGCGAAGCGGAGCTTCAGCAGCAGGCCACGCTCCAGCACGCCCGGCGGTACCGAGGGGTCGCCGACGGCGCCGAGCAGGATGGCGTCGTGGTCGGCCAGCTCGGTCAGCACCGCGTCGGGCAGCACCTCGCCGGTGCGGTGGTACCGCGCCGCGCCGAGGTCGTAGCGGGTGGTCTCGATCCCGGGATGCACGGCGTCGAGGACCTTGAGGGCCTGCGCGACCACCTCGGGTCCGATACCGTCCCCGGCCACCACCGCGATCCGTGCCACCTGGCGCTCCTCATCTCGTCGTTCTCGTGCACGGTACGTCGCCGTCCCGCCTCCCGGTACGCGTCTTCCAACATTCGGGACATGCGGATGCTCAGGAGGCTCCCAGGTGACATTCATGGTGCGGTCATGTCCGCTGCCTATGGTCGATGACGAACGGGTCACGGGGGCCCGTGACGGGATTCGCCGCGGTGGCGCGGCGCCGTCGGCGAAGGAGCGGTGTCATGCGGATCGACCAGCGGTACCGACCGGCCGGGACGAACGAGCAGCCCCGCACCCGGTGGGTGGACCAGGCGGCGTTCACCCGGCGCCGGCCGGACCTGCGGCTGGGCACCAGCAGCCACCGGGTCGACCGGACCGGCGAGGCCGCCGTCGACCGGATCGCCGTCCGGTACACCGTAGGCACCAGCACCGCCGAGTACTCGCTCCTGCTCAACGCCCCCGAGCACGTCGGGCGCCGGCTGGTCGGGGACGCGCTGCGGGACGCCGTCGCCGAACTGCGGGCCATCGACCTCACCTACGGCCCCGGCCGGCCGGACAGCCTGGTCTCCCGGCTGCGTCGCGGCGAGATCGCGCCCGAGTCGTACCCGCCGCTGGCGGACCTGGTGGACCGCTGCGCGGCGATGCGCGCCGCCACCGACGGCTGGTTCGACGCCTGGGCCGTACCCGGCGGTTTCGATCCCGGCGGCCTGCTCAACGGCTGGGCGGTGGAGCGGGCGGCGGCCCGGCTGCGTGCCGCCGGCATTCACGACTACGCCGTGCTCTCCGGCGCGGACCTCACCGTGCGGGGTCACGCCGCGCACGGCGGGCCCTGGCGGGTCGCGGTGCACCACCCGACCGACGGGCGTCGCGCGCCGCTGGTGTTGGAGATGACGGCCGGCGCGGTGGGCACCTCCGGGGTGACGGGCCGCCGGGACCACGTGGTCGACCCGCACACCGGCGAACCCGCCGACCAGCTCGTCGCCGCCACCGTCGTCGGGCCCGACCTGGCGGTGGCGGACGCCTACGCCACCGCGCTGTACGCGGCCGGCCCGACCGGGCTCGCCTGGTTCCGCAACGGCTCGGGATATCAGGCGCTCTTCGCCCACCAGCGTCGCTGAGCGCGGCGGGGGCACGTCGGCCGACCGGTGGAGGGGGTCCACGGTGGCGCGGTCGGCTGGCCCGCGATCGGCCCCCACGGTCTCGGCAACGACCGTGGGGGCCGGTCAGCGACGAGTGCGCGTGGCTCGCGCAATCGAGGGGTACGGACCGGTCGGCCGGAACGCCTGACCTCGTCACCCGAAGACGGGCCGAACGCTCCACTCGGCCGGCGACCGCACCGGTACGCTAGCGAATCGACGCAACTCGACGCAAGAGTCTCCACAGCGGACCGTCTTGGACGGACTTCCCGTCACACTCGGAGTCGCTCGTCGGCGGGTCCGCTGCAGGAAGGTGAACGGCGGATGGCACGCTGTCCGCCGTGAGTTTCGATCTGAGCGTGTGGGCCCTGCCTGCCGGGGCCACCCCGGAGGACGTCCGGGCGGCGGTGCGGCGGTGCCGCGAGGGACGCCACGATGACCGGCACCCCGACCCACGGGTCGTCGGCTTCTACCGGGCCATCACCGCCAGCTACCCGGATCGGCACGCCGGGCCGGGTACGCCGTGGGAGGTCGCACCGCTGCACGCGGCCAACGACCACATCGAGCTGAACCTCGTCCCGACCTGCGAGGACCAGGTGCTGCTCGACATCGAGCGGCTGGCCGGCCAGCACGACCTGATGCTCTTCGACGCCCAGGACGGCTCGGTCTATCCGCCGCCGTCCCGCGTCGCGGGCTGACCCGCCGTACGGCGAGGGGCCCGGCCGAGACGGCCGGGCCCCCTGCGTCGTGCCTACGGGTACTACTCGTCGCGCAGGTCGGCGGCGCTGGCCGAGGTCGCGCCGATCGAGTCGGCCGCCGAGGTGAGCAGGTCCGCCCCGAGCGCCTGGTCGACGGTGAGGGTCATCAGCGTCTCGCCGCCGGCCTCCCGACGGGCCACCTGCATGGCGGCGATGTTGACGCCGGCCTCGCCGAGCAGGGTGCCGACGGTGCCGACCACGCCGGGCCGGTCGACGTAGCGCAGGAAGAGCAGGATGCCCTCCGCGCCGATCTCCACGTCGAAACCGTCCACCTCGGTCAGCTTGATGACGTCGCGAGTGCCGGTGTTGGTGACGGTGCCGGAGACGCTGACCGTACGGCCGTCGGGCAGCGCGCCGCGGACGGTGACCAGGTTGGGGTGGTCGACCGTCTCGGCCTGCGTCGCGAGGGTCACCTCGACGCCCCGCTCGGCGGCCAGGTGCGGCGCGTTGACGTAGGTGACCTGCTCCTCGACCACCGAGCTGAACAGCCCCTTGGTGGCGGCGAGCTTGAGGACCGACACGTCGTGGTTGACGATCTCGCCGCGCACCTCGACGGTGACGCTGGCGGCCACCCCGCCGGCGACGGCGGTGAAGGCCCGGCCCAGCTTCTCGGCCAGCGGCAGCAGCGGGCGGACGTCCTCGGCGACCACGCCGCCGGCCTGCACGTTGACCGCGTCCGGCACGAACTCGCCCTGCAGCGCCAGCTTGACGCTCTTCGCCACGGCCAGCCCGGCCTTGTCCTGCGCCTCGTGGGTGGAGGCGCCCAGGTGCGGGGTGGCCACCACGTTGTCGAAGGCGAACAGCGGCGAGGAGGTGCAGGGCTCCTTGGCGTACACGTCGACGCCGGCGCCGGCGACCCGGCCCTCGGCGATCGCGTCGGCCAGGGCCTGCTCGTCGACCAGGCCGCCGCGGGCGGCGTTGACGATCCGGACGCCGGGCTTGACGACCCCCAGCTCCTTCTCACCGATCAGGCCCACGGTCTCCGGGGTCTTCGGCAGGTGGATGGAGATGAAGTCGCTCTCCCGCAGCAGCTCCTCCAGGCCCACCAGGCGGACGCCGAGCTGGGCGGCCCGGGCCGGCTGGATGTAGGGGTCGTACGCGATGAGCCGGGTGCCGAAGGCGGCGATGCGCTGGGCGAAGAGCACGCCGATGCGGCCCAGGCCGACCACGCCGACGGTCTTGCCCTGCAGCTCGACGCCGGTGTACTTGGACCGCTTCCACTCCCCCGCCTTGAGGGCGGCGCTGGCCGCGGCGGTGTTGCGCGCGACGGCGAGCAGCAGCGCGACGGCCTGCTCGGCGGCGGAGACGATGTTGGAGGTGGGAGCGTTGACGACCATGACGCCCCGCGCGGTGGCGGCCGGCACCTCGACGTTGTCCAGCCCGACGCCGGCCCGGGCGACCACCTTGAGCCGCGGCGCGGCCGCGATCGCCTCGGCGTCGATCTGGGTGGCGCTGCGCACGATCACCGCGTCGGCCTCGGAGAGCGCGGAGAGCAGGGCCGGGCGATCGGTGCCGTCGACGTGGCGTACGTCGAAGTCGTGGGCGAGCACCTCGATGGCGGCGGGGGCGAGTTCTTCGGCGATCAGTACGACAGGATTCATCGGTCCTCGTAGAGGTCGTATGCGGTCGGCCCGGGGCGTCGGGACGCCGCGCTGCGCCCTGCGCTGATCCGAGCCATGGCCGTGTGGGTGCCGGCTACGCACCTACCAGGGATCGTAGGTGGCCCGATGCCCGACGTGTCCCGGACGGCGGGGTGAGGGCCCTCACACAGCGTCGTCGCACGCCCGTCATCCCGCGTTCACCCGCTGCCCCGGTGGCACGGCCCGGATACAACGGAGCGCAGCACCTTCACGGGGAGGGAGCCGGCCGTGTCGCCCACCGTCCGCATCGCCCTGCTGCGCCGGCTGGCCCGGCGGGCCCCGCTCCGGTTTGGCCCGCCGCTGGCCGAGGCGTTGGTCACCCGGTCCCAGCACGTGGGCAGCCTGCCGAGCGCCACCGCCACCGCCCGGCGCACGGCCGCCGCTGACGAGGCGGTGGCGCTCTACCGCCGGCTGGATGAGCAGCAGCCCGGCCGGCACCGCACCGGCCTCGCCCGGGCCCTGGTCGCGCAGGCCGCCGTCCCGGACGACCGCACCGCGGCGTCGGCCGCCGCGCAGTGCCGGGAGGCGATCGGGTACGTCGAGGACACCACCGACCGCGCCGCGCTGCTCGTGCTCGCCGAGGCCCGCCGGCTGGCGGCCGTGCACCTGCACACCTGCGGCGCGGTACGCGAGGCGCTGCCGCTGGCGTTGGGCGCCCGGACGATCTGGCGGCGGATCGGCCCCCGGGGCGCCGATGAGCGGGTGCGCTCGGCGTTGACGCTGGGCGTGATCGGGGACTGCCAGGCGACGCTGGGCCGGCAGGAGGAGGCGCTGGCCGTCCGGCGGGAGGCGATGGCGCGGCACCGGGCGCTGCCCCTGGTGCGCCGGGCCCGGTACGCCCCGGCCGGCCACCTGCTGGCGATCGGGTTGGCCGAGTCGCTGGTCGCGGCGGGACGGCACGCCGAGGCGTCAGAGCTGGTCTCCGAGGTCCGTACCGAGCTGGCATCGCCGCTCTGGCTCCGGCTGCACCCGCCGTCCCGGCCGCGACTGGCCCGGGTGCTGAGCCTGCTGGCGTGCTGTCAGGACGCCCTGGGCGACCCCGGCCAGGCCCGCCGGACCGCCGAGGAGGCGGTCGCCCACTGGCGGGCGACGGTGGCGGCCGGCCCGCGCGGCCGACCGGGTGGGTTGGCCGACGCGCTGCTCACCCTCGCGGCGCTGCTCGCCCGGGCGGGCCGGCGGGACGAGGCGGCCGACCGGCTCACCGAGGCGGTCGAGCTGGCCCGCGACGTCGACGACGAGGTGCTCGTCCGGGCCCTGCTCGACCTGGCGGAGCTGCGGATCGCCGCCGGCGAACTCCCGTCGGCCGGCGCGCCGGTCGCGGAGGCGGTCGCGGTCTGCCGGGCGTACTCCGAGGAGCTGCCGGAGGTGTGGTGGCCCCGGCTGGTCCGCGCCCTGGCGGCGACCCGCGCGGTGGCGGAGGCGGAGGCGGGCCTGCCCGCCGGCCGGGAGGCGGTGGCGCTGGCCCGGAAGCTGGCCGGGGCCGACGTCCGGTATCGCGAGCTGCTCGCCGACTCCCTCGCGGAGCTGGGCCGGGCGGTCGAGGCCGTCGGGGACCCGCTCGGCGCGAGCGACCTGCTGCGGGAGGGGGTGGCGGTCCGCCGCGACCTGTTCGCCGTGGACCCCGACGCCCACCGGCTGCCGCTGGCCCGGGCGTTGGGCGACCTCGCCGGCACGCTGACCCGGCTCGGCCGCCAGCACGAGGCGGACCGGACGGCCGCTGAGGCGGAGGCGGTGCGCTTCGCCCGACCCGGATCGGGTGCCTCCGCGTGAGACCGCACGCAGTGTGACGGCCGCCGACGCGGACATGCGGTGCGGCGACCCCTGGGGAGCCCGGTGTGGGCGACCGCCGGGGGGTGGCTGCGCAGCCCGGCGGGACGGCAGGTCGTGCGCGGCGCCCTGACGTCGGTCCGACCGCCTGGGAGCCAACGCGGCCCGCGACCCGACGCCGGGGAGAGCGTCGGGTCGCGGGCCGCGTCGCGGTGGCCCCGCCGGGGCGGGACCGCGCGTCAGGCGGTCTCGGTGATGGGCCGGTCGACCCAGCTCATCATGGCGCGCAGCTTCTGCCCGGTCTCCTCGATCGGGTGGGCCGCGCCCTCGGCCCGCCACTTGGCGAAGTTCGGCCGGCCGGCCTCGTCCTCGGCCACCCACTCGCGGGCGAACTCGCCGGACTGGATCTCACCGAGGATCTTGCGCATCTCGTCCTTGACCCGGGAGTCGATGACCCGGGGGCCACGGGAGAGGTCGCCGTACTCGGCGGTGTCGGAGACGCTGTAGCGCATCCGGGCGATGCCGCCCTCGTACATCAGGTCGACGATCAGCTTCAGCTCGTGCAGGCACTCGAAGTAGGCCACCTCGGGGGCGTAGCCGGCCTCGGTGAGCACCTCGAAACCGGTCTGCACCAGCGCCGCCGCACCGCCGCAGAGCACCGCCTGCTCGCCGAAGAGGTCGGTCTCGGTCTCCTCGGTGAAGGTGGTCCGGATCGCGCCGGCCCGGGTGCCGCCGATGCCCTTGGCGTACGACAGGGCGAGCTGGAACGCGGTGCCGCTGGCGTCCTGCTCGACGGCGACCAGGCAGGGCACGCCCTTGCCGTCGACGTACTGGCGGCGGACCAGGTGACCGGGGCCCTTCGGGGCGACCATCGCCACGTCCACGTCGGCCGGCGGCTTGATCAGGTCGTACCGGATGTTGAAGCCGTGGCCGAAGAAGAGCGCCTTGCCGGGGGCGAGGTTGGGGGCGATCGCCTCGGCGTACAGGCCGCGCTGCGCGGTGTCCGGCGCCAGGATCATGATGACGTCCGCCTCGGCGGCCGCCTCGGCCGGCGTGAGCACCCGCAGGCCCTGCTCCTCGGCCTTCGGCCGGCTCTTCGAGCCCGCCGGCAGGCCGATCACCACGTCGACGCCGGAGTCGCGCAGCGACAGCGCGTGGGCGTGGCCCTGGCTGCCGTACCCGATCACCGCGACCTTGCGGCCCTGGATCAGGCCCAGGTCGGCGTCGTCGTCGTAGTACACCTCAACGCTCATTGACTTCCCTTTCGTACGGCGGTCCGAGCGGCCCGTCGTGGACTTGTGCGGTGGTTCGGGCGGCGCGGAGCGCCGGCGAGGTCAGGTCAGGCGGCGCGCAGCGCGGGCCCGGCGGTGATGGAGCGCGAGCCGCGCCCGATCGCCACCGTGCCGGACTGGACCATCTCCTTGATGCCGAACGGTTCGAGGTCGCGCAGCAGCGCGTCCAGCTTGTCGGGGGTGCCGGTGGCCTCGATGGTCAGCGTGTCCGGCGCGACGTCGACCACCCGGGCCCGGAACAGGTTGACCGTCTCCAGCACCTGCGCCCGGGCGTTGCGGTCCGCGCGGACCTTGACCAGCAGCAGCTCCCGGGCCACCGAGACCTGCGGGTCCAGCTCCACGATCTTCAGTACGTTGACCAGCTTGTTGAGCTGCTTGGTGACCTGCTCCAACGGGGACGACTCGGCGTTGACCACGATGGTGATCCGGGAGACGTCCGGGTTCTCGGTCTCGCCCACGGCGAGGCTGTCGATGTTGAACCCGCGCCGGGAGAACAGGCCGGAGACCCGGGCCAGGACACCCGGCTTGTTCTCCACCAGGACCGAAAGGGTGTGCAGAGTCATCGTGCCTCCTTTGTCATGCCCTCATGGCCCTCGCTGCGCTCGGTGCATTCGGTCATGACCTAGATCTCGTCTTCGTCGAAGGCCGGGCGGACGCCACGGGCGAACATGATCTCGTCGTTGCTGGTGCCGGCGGCCACCATCGGCCAGACCATCGCGTCCTTGCCGACCACGAAGTCGATCACGACGGGCGCGTCGGTGATCGCCATCGCCGCCTCGATCGTCTTGTCGACGTCCTCGGCGGTCTCGCAGCGCAGGCCGACGCAGCCGAGCGCCTCGGCGAGCTTGACGAAGTCCGGGATGCGGTGCTTGTGGGTGCCCAGCTCGGTGTTGGAGTACCGCTCACCGTAGAAGAGGGTCTGCCACTGCCGGACCATGCCGAGGTTGCCGTTGTTGATCACGGCGACCTTGATCGGGATGCCCTCCAGCGCGCAGGTGGCCAGCTCCTGGTTGGTCATCTGGAAGCAGCCGTCGCCGTCCACCGCCCAGACCACCGTGTCCGGCCGGCCCACCTTGGCGCCCATCGCCGCCGGCACGGCGTACCCCATGGTGCCGAGGCCGCCGGAGTTGAGCCAGCTGCCCGGCTTCTCGTACGAGATGAACTGGCTGGCCCACATCTGGTGCTGGCCCACACCGGCCACGTAGACCGCGTCCGGGCCGGCGATCTCGCCCAGCCGCTTGATCACGTACTGCGGGGAGAGGGTGCCGTCGGACGGCTCCTCGTACCCCAGCGGGTAGCGCTCGCGCAGGTCGTCCAGCTGGGTCCACCAGTCGCCGAGGTCGGGCCGGCGGCCCGCGTTGCGCTCGGTGGCGACCGCGGCGACCAGCTCGTCGATGACGTGCTTGGCGTCGCCGACGATCGGCACGTCCGCGTGCCGGTTCTTGCCGATCTCGGCGGGGTCGATGTCGGCGTGCACGACGGTGGCGTCCGGGGCGAACGAGTCGAGCTGGCCGGTGACCCGGTCGTCGAAGCGCGCGCCGAGCGCCACGATCAGGTCGGCCTTCTGCAGGCCGTAGACCGCGGCGACGGTGCCGTGCATGCCCGGCATGCCCAGGTGCTGGCGGTGCGAGTCGGGGAACGCCCCCAGCGCCATCAGCGTGGTGACCACCGGGATGCCGGTCTGCTCGGCCAGCTTGCGCAGGCCCTCGGTGGCGCCGGCCTTGAGCACGCCGCCGCCGACGTAGAGCACCGGACGGCGGGCGCTGGTCATCAGCCGGGCCGCCTCGCGGATCTGCTTGCCGTGCGGGTGCAGGGTCGGCCGGTAGCCGGGCAGGTCCAGGGTGGGCGGCCAACTGAAGGTGGTCGCCGCCTGCAGGACGTCCTTGGGGATGTCGACCAGCACCGGCCCGGGCCGCCCGGTGGAGGCCAGGTGGAAGGCCTCGGCCAGCACCTGCGGGATCTCCTCCGGAGTCTGGACCAGGAAGTTGTGCTTGGTGATCGGCAGCGTGATGCCCTGGATGTCCGCCTCCTGGAAGGCGTCCGTACCGATCGAGGGCCGCGCGACCTGACCGGTGATCGCGACCATCGGCACCGAGTCCATGTACGCGTCGGCGATCGGGGTGACCAGGTTGGTCGCGCCCGGGCCGGAGGTGGCGATGCAGACGCCGACCCGGCCGGTGGCCTGCGCGTACCCGGTGGCGGCGTGGCCGGCGCCCTGCTCGTGGCGGACCAGGATGTGGCGCACGGTCGAGTCGTAGAGCGGGTCGTACGCGGGCAGGATCGCCCCGCCGGGGATGCCGAAGACGACGTCGACGCCGAGCGCCTCGAGGGACCGCACGAGCGAGCCGGCCCCGGAGACCTGGGCCGGGGCGGGCTGCCGTACGGCCGGGGTGGCCGCGGCGGCCCCGCGCGGCGCGGGGGTGTGGTCGGCGTCGCCGGCCGGCTCGGTGGCCGTGCGGGCCCGCCGGGCGGAGTGGGCGAGTGTCTCTGGCGTGGGTCTCGTCATGGCGGTTCAGGCCTTCGGCTGGAGGGTGGAGGCTCTTTCGACACGTGCGACGCGGGCGGGGCCCGCCCGGTGGAGTCCGACGGCAATAAAAACGGCCCTCGTGCAGATGCACGGGGCCAGCGCACTCTCGGTGAGGGAGAGTGCGCTCAGGTAAGTACTCGCTGCGACGGGATCAACGACATGTGGACCAGCCTGACGCATCTCACGCGATGAGTCAACTGATCCCACATGTTGGTTCACGAACGGGGGACACCGTCTCCCGTCGTGGGCTTGGCGACCGGTCCGACCTGCGCGGATCCCGTCCCACCGACGCGCGGCGCGGGCACCGTCCGCCCACCGGCGAACGGCGTGGCCGGCAGCGGCCCCGGGCGGGCGCCGGGCGAGGTGGCGGCGTCCAGCATCGCCTCCAGGTGCTCGGCCGGCACGCCCCAGCCGAAGAGCGCGCCCTGGCCGAACCGGCAGCCGGCGGCGACCACCGCGGCCAGCTCCGTCGGCGTGGTGACGCCCTCGGCGATCACCTCCAGCCCGAGCTGGTGCCCGAGGCGCATCACGATGTCGACCATCGGGGCGAAGGCCGGCCCGTCGGTGTCCACCGGGCGGACCGGCTCGTGCTCGGCGACCAGGCTGTGGTCGATCTTGAGGATGTCGATCGGCAGCCGGCGCAGCTGCCCGAGGGACGAGTAGCCCGCGCCGAAGTCGTCCAGCGCGATCCGCACCCCGGTGCGTCGCAGCGCGGTCAGCCGCCGGATCAGCTCGTCGAGGTCGGTGGCGACGGCGTGCTCGGTGACCTCCAGCACCAGCCGCTGCGGCGGCACGTGGTGGGCGCGCAGCGCCTCGGCCACCTGGACGACGTACTCCGGGGCGTGCAGCTCGCGCGGCGAGACGTTGACCGAGACCCAGACGTCGTGGCCGTCGGCCAGCCAGCGGGAGAGCTGCCAGCAGGCCTGGTGCAGCACCCAGGCGCCCAGCTTGGCGATCATCCCGCACTCCTCGGCGAGCGGGATGAACTCGTCGGGGCGGACGTTGCCCAGCTCCGGGTGGTGCCAGCGCAGCAGCGCCTCGGCGCCGACCGGGCGGACCGAGGGCAGCGAGGCGACCGGCTGGAAGACCAGCCGCAGCTCGTCGCGCTCGATCGCGCCGCGCATCTCGTGCTCCAGCCGGGTCCGCCGCAGCAGCAGCTGGTCGTGCGTGCCGTCGTAGCGCTCGATGCGGTTCTTGCCGCGCTGCTTGGCGTAGCGCAGGGCCAGGTCGGCGTGGCGCAGCAGGGCCACCGAGTCGGCGTCGCCGCACTGGCCGGCCACCCCGATGCTCACCGAGAGGAAGACCGGCCCGCCCGACTGCTCGTACGCCCGGCCGAGCACCCCGAGCAGCCGCTCGGCGACCACGTCGGCGTCGGCCGGCCGGCCGCGCATCAGCACGGCGAACTCGTCGCCGCCGAGCCGGGCGGCCAGGTCGCCGGGGCGCAGGTTGCCCCTCAGCCGCCGGCCCACCTCGGCCAGCACCATGTCGCCGACGTCGTGGCCGCGCATGTCGTTGACGTTCTTGAAGCCGTCCAGGTCGAGCCCGAGCAGCACGCAGCCGACGCCCTCGTCGGCGCAGCGTTGCAGCTCCCGCAGCAGGCCCCGCCGGTTGGCCAGCCCGGTCAGCGGGTCGGTGTGGGCCAGCTCGCGGAAGTGCTTCTCGCGCTCGGCCAGCCGGCCGGCGTATCCACGCATGTCGTTGAGGGTGAGGTACTGCCGGGCCACCAGCGCGAACCCCTCGACGCTGCCGGCGACGATGGCGAGCGCGTCGAAGCGCCCGCCCTGGGCCAGGTGGTACATCGCCGAGGCCGCCATCGCGAACATCGGGACGAAGGCGTACGCGCCGTCCCGGCGGATCAGGTCGACGTCGACCTGCCCCGGCGCCTCGACCCGGTACACCGCCAGCGCGACCGCCAGCAGGCCCACGGCGAGCAGCCCGGCGCTGGTCAGGGTCATTCCCGGGCCGCCCTGGCAGACCCCGGCGGCCACGCCCAGCCCGCCGGCGGCGTTGCCGGTGATGCCGGCGCCGAGCAGCCCGAACCGGCCGCGGGGCCCAGCGGCGCGCAGCAGCACGGTCAGGGTCACCCCGACGGTGAGCGCGGTGTTGACCGTGGCCAGCAGGATCGCCGGGCAGGCCACCGGGGTGGCGGAGCCGAGCAGCCGGGTGGGCGCGGAGAAGAGCACCCAGCCGACGAACCAGAGGGCGGTCGCGACGATCAGCGCGTCCAGCAGCAGCCGGGCGGTCGCCGGCCGGGACACCACCACTCCCGGCAGGCGGAGCAGCCCGGCGGCGGCGGCCAGGCCGCTCAGCGTCACCGCGACGGAGATCAGGACGGGCCACCCGGTGAGCCGGGCCGGGTGCGGCGGGTGGTGCGGGTCACCGAGCACCAGGCCCACCCCGAGCAGCAGGCCGACCAGGGCGAACCCGCCGGCGGCGGCCAGCAGCGCGTACGGCCGGCGGTCCGGGCCGCTGCGCCGCCGGACCGACCCGACGAGCAGCACGGTGGCGGTCACGGCGACCAGGGCGCCGGGGAGCGCGACGGCGACCATGCCCGGGGGGAAACGCACGTCCTCAACTCTGCCGGATCCGGGCCCCGCGCGGGAAACCGGGTGTGCATCTGTTGGGACACGCTCGGACCGCCGGGGGCCGCCGCCGGGACGGTGCCAGACTGGTATCCATGCCTGAGCTGCGGTCGAGGACCTCCACCCACGGTCGGACGATGGCCGGCGCCCGGGCCCTCTGGCGGGCCACCGGGATGACCGACGACGACTTCGGCAAGCCGATCGTCGCCATCGCCAACAGTTTCACCCAGTTCGTCCCGGGTCACGTACATCTGAAGGACCTCGGCGGCCTGGTCGCCGACGCGGTGGCCGAGGCCGGCGGGGTGGGCCGCGAGTTCAACACCATCGCCGTCGACGACGGCATCGCCATGGGCCACGGCGGCATGCTCTACTCGCTGCCCAGCCGGGAGTTGATCGCCGACGCGGTCGAGTACATGGTCAACGCGCACTGCGCCGACGCCCTGGTCTGCATCTCGAACTGCGACAAGATCACCCCAGGGATGCTGCTGGCCGCCCTGCGGCTGAACATCCCGACCGTCTTCGTCTCCGGCGGGCCGATGGAGGCCGGCAAGACGGTGGCGATCGAGGGGATCGTGCACTCCAAGATCGACCTGATCGACGCCATGATCGCCTCGTCCAACGAGGCGGTCACCGACGACCAGCTCGGCGAGATCGAGCGCTCCGCGTGCCCGACCTGCGGCTCCTGCTCCGGCATGTTCACCGCCAACTCGATGAACTGCCTCACCGAGGCGATCGGCCTGGCGCTGCCGGGCAACGGCTCGACGCTGGCCACCCACGCCACGCGCCGGTCGCTCTTCGTCGAGGCCGGCCGCACCGCCGTGGAGATCGCCAAGCGGTGGTACGACGGCGACGACGCCTCGGTGCTGCCCCGCGCCGTCGCCAGCCGGGCCGCCTTCGAGAACGCGGTCGCCCTGGACGTGGCGATGGGCGGGTCGACCAACACGATCCTGCACCTGCTCGCCGCCGCCCGCGAGGCCGAGCTGGACTTCCAGGTGGCCGACATCGACGCGATCTCCCGCCGGGTGCCCTGCCTGGCCAAGGTCGCGCCGAACTCGCCGCAGTACCACATGGAGGACGTGCACCGGGCCGGCGGCATCCCCGCCATCCTCGGCGAGCTGGACCGGGCCGGCCTGCTCCACCGGGACGTGCACGCCGTGCACTCCCCCTCGCTGGAGCGCTGGCTGGCCGACTGGGACGTGCGGGGCGGCTCGCCGACGCCGGAGGCGGTCGAGCTGTTCCACGCCGCCCCGGGCGGGGTGCGCACCACCGAGCCGTTCTCCACCACCAACCGCTGGTCGTCGCTGGACACCGACGCGGCCGGCGGCTGCGTCCGGGACCGGGAGCACGCGTACTCGGCCGACGGTGGGCTGGCCATCCTGTACGGCAACCTCGCCCCGGAAGGTTGCGTGGTGAAGACCGCCGGGGTGCCCGAGGAGTGCCTGACCTTCCGCGGCCCGGCGAAGGTCTACGAGTCGCAGGACGACGCGGTCTCGGCGATCCTGGCCAAGCAGGTCGTCGCCGGGGACGTCGTGGTGATCCGCTACGAGGGCCCGAAGGGCGGCCCCGGCATGCAGGAGATGCTCTACCCCACCTCGTTCCTCAAGGGCCGGGGGCTGGGCCGGGCCTGCGCGCTGCTCACCGACGGCCGCTTCTCCGGCGGCACCTCCGGGCTCTCCATCGGGCACGTCTCCCCCGAGGCGGCCTCGGGCGGCCTGATCGCGCTGGTCGCCGAGGGCGACGAGATCGTCATCGACATCCCCGGCCGGTCCATCGAGCTCAACGTGCCCGACGACGTGCTCCAGGCGCGCCGGGTCGCCGAGGAGAAGCGGGAGCGGCCGTACACCCCGGTCGACCGGCAGCGGCCGGTGTCGGCGGCGCTGCGCGCGTACGCCTTGATGGCGACGTCGGCCAGCGACGGCGCGTACCGGCGGGTGCCCGAGTAGTTCCTGGCGTCGGCTGCCCTCGGCCCGAAGGTCGTACCGAGCCGCTGCTTGCGCTCACTGCGCGGCCCCGGCCGTCACGCCGAGGGCGATGGGGCGGGCGTGGCGAATGGCGGCCGGGGTGTCCGGGAAGACCAGGCCCTCCCGGCGCAGCTGGTCCGCGACGCCGAGGGTGGCCAGCACCTGGTCGTGGCCGGGGGTGATGCCGGAGAGCAACACGGTGATTCCCCGCGCCCGCAACCGGGTGATCGCGTCGCCGAGGACCTGCGCGCCGGTGGCGTCGACGGTGGACACCCGGGACATCCGCAGGATCACGACCCGGACGTCCGCGACGTCGGAGAGTTCCAGCAGGAAGGTGTGGGCGGCGGCGAAGAAGAGCGGCCCGTCCAGCCGGTAGGCGACGATGTGCTCGGCCAGCAGGGCGTGTTCCTCGGCGCTGTGGTCCCCGGCGTCGAGCGGGACCTGCTCCAGCCGCGCGCTGCGGGCCACTGCGCGCAGCGCGACGACAACCGCGACGGCAACGCCGACCGCGACGGCGGTGACCAGGTCCCAGATGACCGTGACGGCGAAGGTGAGCACGAGCACCAGCGCGTCGCCCCGGGTGGCCCGCGCGAGCGCCCAGAGCGAACCCGCCTCGACCATCCGGACGGTCGTGGCGAGCAGGACGCCGGCCAGGGCGGCGAGGGGGATCCGGCCGACCAGGGGCGCGGCGGCCAGCACGATCACCGCGAGCGCGACGGCATGGGTCAGCGCCGCCAGTTTCGAGGACGCCCCGGCGCGGACGTTGACCGCCGTCCGGGCGATCGCGGCGGTCGCGGGAATGCCACCGAAGAGCGGGGAGGCGAGGTTGGCCAGGCCCTGGCCGAAGAGTTCCCGGTCCGGGTCGTGCCGCTCGCTGACGGTCATCCCATCGGCCACGGTGGCCGACAGCAGGCTCTCCAGCGCGGCGAGCGCGGCCACCGCGAGCGCTGATGGCAGCAGCACACTGGCCGCGCCCAGGTCGAGGAAGTCCAGCGACGGCGCCGGCAGGCCCTGCGGCAGGGCGCCGATCCGGACCAGCTCGACCGGGCTGGTCTCGGCCAGCACCGTCGCGGCGGCCACCCCGAGCAGCGAGAACGGCAGTCCGGGTCGCCACCGGGCGCCGAGCAGCATCAGCGCCGCGACACCCAGGGCCACCGCAACGGCCGCCGGCCGAGGGTGTACGACGAACCGGACGACCGCGTCGGCAGCCACCGCCCAGACCCGGTCGCCCTCGGCGTCGGTCACGCCGAGCGCGGCCGGCACCTGTTGCAGGGCGATGACCACCGCGATGCCGGCGGTGAAGCCCTCGATCACGGGGGCGGGCAGGTAGCGGACGTACCGGCCGAGGCGGGCCAGCGCCAGGGCGACCAGGATCAGTCCCGCCATCGCGCCGACCATCAGCACCCCGGTCGGGCCGAACTGCTGCACCACCGGCACCAGCACCACCGTCATCGCGCCGGTCGGGCCGGACACCTGGAGGTTCGAGCCGCCGAAGATGGCGGCCACCGCGCCGGCCACCACGGCGGTGACCAGCCCGGCCTGCGCGCCCAGCCCGGAGGTGACCCCGAACGCCAGGGCCAGGGGCAGCGCGACCACCGCCACGGTCAGCCCGGCGAGCAGGTCCCGGCGCGGCGAGCGGCGGACGGCGGCCCAGTCGGCGCGGCCGGGAAGCAGCCCGAGCACGCGCCGTCCCACCAGGCCGGGAACGCCCTGCCGCCGGTCTGAGCCGGCTACCCGCGCTGAGCCCCCCGGTCCGCGGACGCTCTCCTCCCGACGGGCGGACGGTGGTGGTTGGTGGCCCGCTACCGCCCTGCTCACCGGTCGCGCCCGTCGGCGCGCAGCTCGTCGAGGAGCCCGTCGCGGTCGGTGAGGACCGCCCCGAGAATGCGCCGCCCGGCGGCCAGCAGGTCGGCCACGTCGGGAGTGCTGAGCGCGTACATCACCAGGGGGCCGTCCCGGTAGGAGGTGACCAGGCCGGCGCGGCGTAGCACGGCGAGCTGCTGGGAGAGGTTGGACGCCTCGACGTCGATGGTCGCCAGCAGGTCACGGACGGGCTTGGGACCGTCCTGGAGCAGTTCGAGGACCCGGATCCGCACCGGGTGCCCCAGGGTGCGGAACAACTCCGCCTTCGCCTGATACAGCGGCACCGACACGCCCGTCTTCTCCCCATCCCATGGTTGACCGTCATCGCCTTGAACACTTTAGCACTTGAAGAGTTCTTCAAGCATGGGTCGATCCGGGCCACTTTCGGGGGGACGGGAGTGCGCCACGCCCACCGTCGAGTGGCGGTGGGCAGGCGTGTCGCCGGGGGAAGGGCATCTGCCCAAACGGCGATATACCTGAGAGGCACAAATATGACCCACAGGCATCTCGCTCGTGGCGGGATCCGCCTCCGCGCCGACCACGGGGGCGGTTACCCCGGCCGGGCGCCCACGCCACTCAGGCCCGCACGCCTTCCGAAGCGGTCGGGGCGGTTCTGCTCGCCCCGATGATGTCGTTCACGCAGCGCAGCACGGGCCGGGCGGTCAGCGCCACCGGGTCCAGTGGCCGCTCGGCCGACACGGTGAAGGTCGTCGACTCCCCCGGCAGCAGGGTGACCAGCGCCCGGTCGACCTCGGCGGACGGGTCCAGCCGGTCCGGGAAGAGGGTCAGGTCGCGCAGCACCGTCCGGGCGGTCACCCGGACCCGCCGGCCGTCGCCGCCCGGCTCGACCGTCGCGTCGAAGCGGGCCGCCGGCCAGTCGATCTCCCGGTCCTCGGCGAAGAACCAGAGGGCCCGCTCGGCCCGGTCGCCGGCCTCGGCGACCAGCAGCTCCCGACGGGCCTCCTCCGGCCCGGCCAGATCCGCGGGCAGCGCCAGCACCACCGCCGAGTACGGCGGGACGTCCAGCGGGTACCTCGTCTTCGCCCTCGGCTCACCGGCCAGGGTCAGCCGGGTGACCGTCGCCGGGGCCCGCCACGGCTCGCCGGTCTCGTTGACCGCCACCAGGGCCAGCCCGCCGTCGCGCGGCTGGACGGTGAGCAGCCGGTCCGCGTACGCCCGGCGCAGGGCGTACCAGAGCGGCTTGCGGCGGCCGTCGCCGTCGATCGCCGACCACGAGGTCACCGGCCAGCAGTCGTTGAGCTGCCAGACGATGGTGCCGGCGCAGACGTCCCGGTGCGAACGGAAGTGCTCCACCCCGAGCTGGATGGCCCGCGCCTGGTTGAGCTGGGTGAGGTAGTGCCAGTCGTCGAAGTCCGCCGGCTCGGGCAGGTGGGCGTCGAGCCCACGCTGGAGCTTGGCGTCGCCGTCGGTGGCCTTCTGGTGGTGCGCCATGCCCGGCGAGTCGGGCGCGAGCGGCTCGTCGGTCAGCGCCCGGCGCAGCGTCGCGTACGCCGCGGGTGCCTGGTAGCCGAACTCGGCGACGAAGCGGGGCACGTACTCGCGGTACTTCGGGTAGTCGTCGGTGTTCCAGACGTCCCAGATGTGCGTGGTGCCGTGCGCCGGGTCGTTGGGGTGGATCTCCTCGCTGCCCGACCACGGGCTGCCCGGCCAGTACGGCCGGGTCGGGTCCAGCTCGCCGACGATCCGGGGCAGCAGGTCGAGGTAGTAGCCCCGCCCCCAGGTGCGCCCGGCCAGCGGCTCCTGCCAGTCCCAGTCGTACCAGCCCCAGATGTTCTCGTTGTTGCCCGTCCAGAGCACCAGCGACGGGTGGCCGGCCAGCCGGGTGACCTGCTCGGTCGCCTCGGCGGCCACCTCGGTGCCGAACGGCTCCTCCTCCGGGTACGCCGCGCAGGCGAAGAGGAAATCCTGCTGCACGAGGATCCCCAGCTCGTCGGCGAGGTCGTAGAAGTCCTCCGACTCGTACCGGCCGCCGCCCCAGACCCGCAGCAGGTTCACCCCGGCTCCGGCGGCCTGGTCGAGCCGGTGCGCCAGCCGCTCCCGGGTGATCCGGCTGGGGAAGGGGTCGTCGGGGATCCAGTTGATCCCGCGAACGAAGACCGGGGTGTCGTTGACGTGCAGCGCGAAGGGGGTGCCGTGGGCGTCCGGGGTGGTGTCGAGGCGTACCGACCGGAAGCCGATCCGGCGGGACCAGGCGTCCAGGGTCCGGCCGTCCGGCGCGCAGAGCGTGACGTCGAGCCGGTGCAGCGCCTGCTCGCCGTACCCCCGGGGCCACCACAGCTCGGGGTCGCGGACGGTGAGGGCCGCCACCGCCGTGCGCTCCCCCGCCGGGACGACGGCCTCGACGGCCGCGCCGGCGACCGCGGCCCGGACGGTCAACGGGGTGGCCACGACCCGCTCCACCTCGACGTGCAGTTCGACCCGTCCCACCCCGCCGGCGACAGTGACCAGCGGACGGACGGTGGCGAGCCGGGCGGTGGACCAGGCGTGCAGGCCGATCTCCTGCCAGATGCCGGCGGTGACGAGGGTCGGTCCCCAGTCCCAGCCGAAGTTGCAGGCCATCTTGCGAATGAACTGGAACGGCTCCGGGTACGCGTTCGGCCGGTCGCCGAGGGCGTCCCGATGCCGTTGCGCGTAGCGGTACGCCGAGTCGAACCGGACGGTCAGCGTGTTCGCCCCCGGGCCCAGCAGCGCGCCGACGGCGAACCGGTGGCCGCGGTGCATGTTCTCGGTGCGGCCGACCTCGACCCCGTTCAGGGTGATCGTGGCGACCGTGTCGAGGCCGGCGCAGATCAGGTCGACCCGCTGGTCGTCGCCGGCCCGCCGGTCGAAGGTGGTCTCGTAGACCCAGTCGGTGCGCCCGATCCAGGCCAGCGCCGTCTCGTTGTCGTCGACGAACGGGTCGGGGATCAGGCCTGCGGCCAGCAGGTCGGTGTGCACGCAGCCGGGCACGGTGCCGGGCACCGCCCGGCCGGCGATCCCGTCCGGCACCTGCGACCCCGGTACGGCCCGCAGCGTCCAGCCCTCGTGCAACGTCTGCCGGGTCACGACTTCACCGCGCCTTTCATGATTCCGCGCGCCAAGCGGGAACGCTCCCTATATCGAGAGACGTCCACTGAACCGGATAAGTGAGGCCACCGTACGGGCCGTACGCTCAACCGCGCAAGTGATCGTTCAGCAGGCCCGCTGTCCGCCGATCCGGAAGGACGTCCCCCCGACCGGGTCGGGGTAGCGTGAGGGCCGCCGGTGATCCCGGCGCCGTGGGACCGGCCCAGGGGCCGCGAGGATTGAGGAGCACGCCGGTGAAGCGGCCGACCATCGCCGACGTCGCGCGACGTGCCGGGGTGTCCAAGGGCGCGGTGTCGTACGCGCTCAACGGGCAGCCGGGCGTCTCGGAGGCCACCCGTCAACGGATCCTGGCCATCGCCACCGAGATCGGGTTCAGCCCGAGCAGCGCCGCCCGCGCGCTCTCCGGCGCCACCGCCAACGCCGTCGGCCTGGCCCTGTGCCGGCCCGCCCGGATACTGGGCATCGAGCCGTTCTTCATGGAGCTGATCAGCGGCGTCGAGGCGGAACTCTCCGCCCGGTCGTACGCGCTCACCCTGCAAGTGGTGGCCGACCAGGAGGCGGAGATCGCGGTCTACCGCCGCTGGTGGGCCGAACGGCGCGTCGACGGCGTCTTCGTCTGCGACCTGCGCACCGACGACCGGCGGGTGCCGGCCCTGGAGGAGCTGCAACTGCCGGCCGTGGTGATCGGCGGACCCGGCCACACCGGCAGCCTGGCCAGCGTCTGGTCGGACGACGCGGCGGCACTGGTGGAAACGGTCGAATACCTGGTCGCCCTCGGGCACCGGCGGATCGCCCGGGTCGGCGGCCTGCCCTCGCTGCTGCACACCGAGATCCGCACCGACGCCTTCGCCGAGGTGTGCCGGCGGCTCGGGCTGGCCGACGCCGTCACCGTCTGGTCCGACTACACCGGCGAGGAGGGCGCCCGCGCCACCCGCCGCCTGCTCAGCTCCGCCAACCGCCCCACCGCGGTGATCTACGACAACGACGTCATGGCGATCGCCGGGCTCTCGGTGGCGCAGGAGATGGGGCTGGCCGTCCCCGGCGACCTCTCGATCGTGGCCTGGGACGACTCGCCGCTCTGCCAGCTGGTGCACCCGCCGCTGACCGCGCTGGGGCGGGACATCCCGGCGTACGGCGCGCACGCCGCGCGGCAGCTGCTGGCGGTGATCGCCGGCGAGCCGGTGAGCGGCCTGCAGGACGAGACCGCCCACCTGACCCCGCGCGGCAGCACCGCGCCGCCCCGGGTCAGGTGAACCGGTTCAGCATTTGCTGACAGCCCCGGTCAGCGGGAGGCGGACGGGAACTCCTCGAAGTACGCCTCCACCCGCTCCGCCGTGGCCGGCCGGGCCAGCGCGAACCCCTGGCCGTACGGGCACCCGGCCCGCCGCGCCCGGTCGACGTCGGCGTCGGACTCCAGCTCCTCCACCACCACCGACAGGCCGAGCCGTTCGCCGAGGCTGACCACCACGTCGATCAGCGGTCGCTGCGGGTCGTGCGCCGACCCCACCAGCTGCGGCCGGACCTTGAGCAGGTCGATCGGGAGCCGGCGCAGCTGGGCCAGGGAGGCGTGCTCGGCGCGGAAGTCGTCCAGCGCGGTGCGCGCCCCCAGCGACCGCAGGCCGGCCAGTCGGGCCACCACGGTGGGCAGGTCCCGGCCGATCCGGGGCTCCGCCACCTCGACCACCAGCCGGTGCGCCGGCACTCCGTGCCCGGCCAGCGTGGCGGCCACCCCGGGCAGGAAATCCGGGGCCAGCAGCTCCCGGGGGGTCACGTTGACCGCCATCCAGAGCTCCCGGCCCCCGGTCGACCAGCTGGCGAGCTGCCGGCAGGCCCGGTCCAGCACCCAGCGTCCCAGCTCACCGACGAGGTCGAGGTCCTCGGCCACCGGCAGCAGCTCGGCCGGGAGCACGGTGCCCAGCACCGGGCTGCGCCAGCGCAGCAGCGCCTCGGTGCCGACCGGCTGCCGGTCGGCCAGCCCCAGCACCGGCTGGTAGACCAGGTCCAGCTCGCCCCGGGTGGCCGCGCCGGGCAGCTCTCGCTCCAGGTCCAGCCGGCGGACCAGCTGCTCCTCCAGGTAGGCGTCGTACCACTCGACCCGGTTGCGGCCGAGCTGGACGGCGCGCCGCCGGGCCAGATCCGCCTGGCGCAGCGCGTCCTCCGGCCCGGTGCCGGCCAGCTCGGCCAGGCCGACGCTCACCCGCAGCCGCACCATCGACCCGGGCGTCGGACAGGGCTCGCCGAGCGCGGCGACCAGGCGGCCACCCAGCGCGTACGCCGGCACCGGACCGGCGTTGGTGAGCACGGCGAACTCCTCGCCGGCCAACCGGGCCACCAGGTCGTGCGGGCCGACCACGTCGCGCAGCCGGCGGGCGGCCGTGAGCAGCAGGCCGTCCGCCGCCGACGGCCCCACTCCCTCGGTCACCGCGCCGAGGCCGTGCACCTCCACCAGCAGCAGCGCGCCCGGGCCGCCGCCGCGCGCGACGAGCGCCCGGATCAGCTCGCGCCGGTTGGCCAGGCCGGTGAGCTGGTCGGTGGCGGCCAGCCGGTGCAGCTCGCGTTCCAACCGGCGCCGCTCGCCGATGTCACGCACGTGCAGCACCACCGCGTCGACCTCGGGCACCCCGCGCAGGTCGCTCACGGTCGACTCGGTCTCCCGCCAGCCCCCGTCGCCGGTGGCCATCCGAGCCACCAGCAGCAGCGGCTCCTGGCCGCCCCGGGGCGCGGCGAGCCGGCCGAGCGCGCCCGGCGCGTCGTCGGGGTGCAGCAGGTCGGCCAGCCGCCGGCCGCGCACCTCGTCGTCGCGCAGCCCGAACCACCGGGCGCCGGCCGCGGAGAGCCAGCGCACCCGCAGCTCGTCGTCGAGCAGCAGAATCAGGTCGCGGCCACCGGAGACCAGCGCCCGGAAGTGCGCCTCCCGGGCGGCCAGCCGACTGGCCCAGTGCCGGTTGTCGGCGGCGGTGATCAGCTCCCGCCCGACCAGCGGCGGGATCACCGCGAGCCCGAGCAGGACCGCGGTCGGCGTGAAGCTGCCGACCGCCCAGAGGTGGTACCCGGCGGCGAGGGTGGCCACCGCGGCCGGCGCGGTCACCCGGGGCCAGGCCGGTGGCGGACCGGTGCCCAGCGCCGGATCCCCGGCCGACACCCGCGCCATCCCGGCGGCGGTGAACAGGGCACCCGCCAGCAGCGGCGCGACCGCGGTCAGCGTCGTCACGGCCGGCGCCCGGTAGGCCAGCAGCACCACCAGGTCGGCCAGGCCGAGCAGGGCGGTCGCCGCCCCGGCCCGACAGAGCGCCGCGCCGGGCCGACGGCGCCGCTCGGCCAGCGCGCTCACCAGCAGCACGGCGAGCCCGCCCGCACCGAGCACCGTGACGGCGCGGGCCAACGGGGGGACGTCACCCGGCGGCAACAGCACCCACCCGGCGAACAGCAGGGCGGTGCCGAGCCCGAGCACGTCGACGGTCCGGCGCAGCCGGACCCGGGGCGCCAGCCGGGAGTGGCCGGGGAGCAGGAGCAGGCCGCCGCCGTACAGCAGGGTCGCGGCGGCCAACCCGTGGGCCGCGACGTTCGCGCGCTGTTCCCCGGCGGCCAGCGGCAGGACGGCGACGGTCAGGCCGACCACCAGCACGGCGGCGTCGAGCAGCGCGGCGGCCCGCCGGCGACGCGGCGCCCGCCGGTCCCGGCCGCCACCGGCGGCGGCCTCCCGGGAGAGTCGGACACCGGCCAGGGCGCAGCCGGCCGCGCCGGCAAGCGTCGTGGCGGCCAGCGGTGGCAGCACGCCGGCCAGGGCGGCGGCGGCCAGCAGTGCGGCCGCCGCCAGCAGGGCGGCCACCGCGGGCGCGGGGCGGTGGACCAGGTACGCGTGAGGCACGACGGTCGCCTTCGTGAGGGGGACACGGGGCGGTGCGGCGATGCGGGCGGGACGGGACACAGGACAGATATCCGACACCCACCACCCCCGCCAACGACGGATCGGAACCTCGGTTACGGCCCCGCGCAGTGACCCATGTCACTGCCGGATGGCGCCGGTCACCGTCCACCGCCCGGGCGGAGCGGGGCCGTGCCGGGGTGGGATCATCGGAGGGTGAGTAGCGCCGACACCATCCGCTTCCGGTACAACCAGGCCATCCTGGTCGCGGCGATCGTCGCCTTCATCGGCGCCCTGCCGCTGGCCACCGCCGAGTGGTACCTGCTGCCGGTGCTGCTGATCCCGCTGGCCGTCGCGCTGTGGGCGTGGCGGGCGGGCACCGACGCCGACCGGCGGGAGCTGCGGCTGCGGGCCGTGGCCGGCAGCCGCCGGATCGCCTGGGACCGGGTCGTCGAGCTGACCGCCGACCCCCGCGGCCGCGCCGTCGCCCGCCTCGACGACGGGCAGGAGGTCATGCTGCCCGCGGTGCGCGGCACCGACCTGCCCCGGCTGGTCTCCGCCACCGGGCAGCACCTGCCCGGCGAGCGCTGAGCCCGCTCAGTAGCCGTCGGTCACCGTGTTGACCAGCGGCTCCCCCGCGGCGAACCGCCGCAGCTGCGCACCCACCAGCCGGTACGCCCGCGGCAGCAGGCCGCGTACCGAGCCGGCGACGTGCGGGGTGAGCAGCACGTTGGGCAGCTCCCACAGCGGATGGTCGGCGGGCAGCGGCTCGGGATCGGTGACGTCCAGCGCGGCCCGCAGCCGGCCGCTGGACAGCTCCGCCACCAGCGCCTCCGTCCGGGCCACCGGGCCCCGGGCCGCGTTCACCAGCAGCGCGCCGTCGGGCATCGCGGCGAGGAAGGCCGCGTCCACCATGCCCCTGGTCTGCTCGGTCAGCGGCACCAGCAGCACCACCACCTCCGCCTCCGGCAGCAGCCGGGGCAGCTCGTCCACCCCGTGCACGCCGTCGGCCGGACGGGCGGTGCGGGCGACCAGCGTGACGGTGACGTCGAACGGGGCCAGCCGGGCGTGCACCGCCGCGCCGATCGAGCCGGCGCCGACGATCAGCACCCGCTTGCCGGTCAGCTCGTCGGTCGGTGCGACCTCGTCGTACGCCCACTCCCGGCGGGCCTGGGCCCGGGCCATCGCGGGGAACCCGCGCAGCTGGGCCAGGATCGCGGTGAGCACCCACTCGGCGGTGCCGGCGTCGTGCACGCCCCGCGCGTCGCAGAGGGTCACCCCGGCCGGCACCCGGCCGACCCAGGCGTCCGCCCCGGCGGAGAGGAGCTGGACCACCGCCAGGTCCGGCAGCCGCGCCAGCATCGCGGCGGTGTCCCCGGCGGCCAGGAACGGCGGCACCCAGAACCGCACCCCGGCCGGGTCCGACGGCGGGCGTTGCGGGTCCGTCCACGCCTGGACGGTGACTCCCGCGGGCGCCTCGCCGAGCAACCCGACCCCGGCCTCGTGCGGAATCCATACCTTCACGTCCGCCGACGATAGCGACCGCGACCCGACCCGGTCCCGGCGGACCGGCTCATCGGGGGCGGGCGGCGGGCGACGCCGCCCGTGGGCGGCACCGCCGCCTGCCGGGTATAACCGAGGGTCGGAGCGCAACCCGGTGCCCCGCACGCCCGCAGACAGGTGACCGATGTCCGAGCGCTCCCCGCACCGTCGCGGTCCGCTGCCCGCGGTGGACATGCCCGCGCTGACGGACCCGGCGCGGCTGCGCTCGCTCGCCGAGACCGGCCTGGACGCCGAACCCGACGAGGCGTTCGACCGCTTCGCCCGGCTGGTGAGCGACCTGCTGGAGGTGCCGGTCGCGCTGGTGTCGCTGGTCACCGGCGAACGGCAGTTCTTCCCGGGCGCGGTCGGCCTGCCGGAGCCGTGGGCGGCCCGTCGGCAGACCCCGCTGAGCCACTCGTTCTGCCAGCACGTGGTGGACATCGAGATCCCGATGGTGCTGCCCGACGCCCGGCTCTATCCCCGGGTGTGGCACAACCTGGCCATCGCGGAGCTGGGCGTGGTCGCGTACGCGGGGATGCCGCTGACCGACCTGGACGGCCGGGTGCTCGGCTCGCTGTGCGCCATCGACAGCAAGCCCCGCGCGTGGACCGCCCACCAGCTGCGTACCCTGGCCGACCTCGCCGCCGCGTGCTCGTCGGAGCTGCGGCTGCGGATCGCGCTCGACGGCGCGGAGGAGGCCCGGCGGCGGGTCGAGGAGGCGCACGAGCGACTCAAGCTGCTCTCCGCGCTGAGCGAGACCCTGACGGGCACCCTCGACGTGGCCACCGCGGTGGACCGGCTGACCGCGGCCGTGGTGCCGCTGCTGGCCGACTGGGCGCTGGTGACGCTGGTCGACCGGGCGGGCGCGCCACGCCGGGTCACCGCCCTGCACCGGGACCCGGAGTGGGCCGCCCAGGTCGGCCGCTTCGCCGAACTGATGACGACCGGCCTCGGCCCACAGTCGATCACCCGTACGGTGCTGCGCACCGGCCAGCCCGTGCTGGGCAGCGCGGCCACCCTGGACGACGTCCGGCGGCCACCACCGACCCGGAGATGGTGTCGCTCGCCGAGCAGCTCGGCTTCGCGTCGCACCTGTCGGTGCCGGTGCCGGCGCCCGGGCGCGGTGCGGTGGTCGGCTGCGTGACGCTGATCAACGGCCCGGGGCGGCGGCCGTTCGACGACAGTGACCTGCACATCGCCCTGGAGATCGGCCGTCGGGCCGGCCAGGCGCTCGGCAACAGCTGGATGTACGACGAGCAGCGGCACGTGGCCGAGGTGCTCCAGCACAGCATGCTGCCGGTCCTGCCGGAGAGCCCCCGGGTCCAGCTGGCCGCCCGCTACCAGCCGGTGGCGGACCGGGTCGAGGTGGGCGGGGACTGGTACGACGCCTTCGTCCAGCCCGACGGCGACCTGGTCGTGGCGATCGGTGACGTCGCCGGCCACGACATCGAGGCCGCCGCGACCATGGGCCAGCTGCGCAACCTGGTCCGGGGCAACGCCTTCGGCCGGACCGACCCGGTGGACGAGCTGATGATCCGGCTGGACCGGGCCATCTCCGGGCTGCGCATCCCGGCCGCCGCCACGGCCACCCTGGCCCGGCTGCGTCCCCGCGCGGCCGGCGGCCTGACCGTGAGCTGGTGCAACGCCGGACACCCACCGCCGCTGCTGGTCGACGCCGAGGGCGTGGTCCGGGTCCTCGGCGGTCGACGGGAGCCGCTGCTGGGCTTCGCCCGGCCGATCCCCCGCAGCAGCCAGGAGACCACCCTGGCGGTGGGGGACACCCTGCTGCTCTACACCGACGGGCTGATCGAGCGCCGGGACCGCTCCATCGACGAGGGGCTGGCCGAGCTGCTGAGCCGACTCGCCGGCACCGGCCCGCTCCCCCTCGCCGACCTGTGCGACCTGCTGCTCGCCTCCTCAGACCGGCGCGAGGACGACGTCGCGCTGCTCGCCGTCCGGGCCCGCTGAGCGGGTCGCGACGTCCTCGACCGTCGCCGGTCGCCCGGGGAGTCCGGATTCGCGGGCTAGGCTGGGCCGGGTGAGCGCCCGTCCCCCGTACCCCCGCACCGGCCGCCGTCGTGCGGCGCTGGCGGCGTCCTGCGCGGCGCTGCTGCTGGCCACCTCCGGGTGCAGCTTCGGCCCGCCGGAGCCGGACCCGGCCGGCGAGCCGCCCAACCTGCCCACCCCGTCCGCGTCGGCCAGCGCCGGCGGCGCCGGTCAGGAGGTGGTCGCCACGGTCCTGGCCAAGGGACTGCGGGTGCCGTGGGGCATCGCGTTCCTGCCGGACGGCGGCGCCCTGGTCACCGAGCGGGACAGTGGGCGGATCCTCAAGGTCGGCCCGGAGTCCGGAACGGAGGGGCTGCGGGTCGCGCCGGTGCAGACCGTGCCGGACGTGGCGGCCGGCGGCGAGGCGGGGCTGCTCGGCATCGCGGTCTCCCCCGCGTACGCCAAGGACGAGACCGTCTTCGTCTACTACACCACCGAGCGGGACAACCGGGTCGCCCGGCTGAAGCTCGGCGGCACGCCGACGCCGATCCTCACCGGCATCCCGAAGGCGGGCAACCACGACGGCGGCGGGCTGGCCTTCGGCCCGGACGGGCAGCTCTACGTGAGCACCGGTGACGCCGGTAACCGGAACTTCGCGCAGGACCGGAAGAGCCTCGGCGGCAAGATCCTGCGGATCACCGCCGACGGCAGACCGGCGCCCGGCAACCCGTTCCCCGACTCGCCGGTGTGGTCGCTGGGGCACCGCAACGTGCAGGGCATGGCCTGGGACGCGGGCAAGCGGATGTACGCCACCGAGTTCGGCCAGAACACCTGGGACGAGATCAACCGGATCGACAAGGGCGCCAACCACGGCTGGCCCACCGTCGAGGGGCAGGCCGCCGACAAGCGGTACGCCGACCCGATCGTGCAGTGGCGCACCGCGGAGGCATCCTGCTCGGGGCTGGCCGCGACGGGCCGGCTGCTGGTCACCGCCTGCCTGCGCGGCGAGCGGCTGTGGCTGGTCGAGCTGACCGACACCGGCACCGTGCTCGGGCAGCCCCGCCAGCTGCTGGCCGGCCGGTACGGTCGGCTGCGGGCGGTGGCCGCCGCCCCGGACGGCTCGCTCTGGGTCTCCACGTCCAACCACGACGGGCGGGGCGAGCCGGCGCCGGAGGACGACCGGCTGCTGCGGCTGGTCTTCGCCGACGGTGGCGCCGGGCGCAGCTGAGCACCGGCCGAACGGCTGTCACGAGCCGCCGGGAGGCGCGACACACCGGGAGTTTCAGCGCGGAACGCGCCGCCGTCCGTGGGGTTTGCCAAGATCCATCATTGGGCAGGTGAGAATCTCAGCATGGACGGTGGGGAGAACGAGCAGCGCGGGCTTGGGGACGAGGACACTCCCCCGGCCCGGCGTGAGCGACGCTGGCGGCCCGGGCGGGACCGGGCCGGCCGGGCGGGCCGGTCGGGATGGGCCCGGCGGGTGGGCGTGGTGCTCGCCGTCCTGACGGTCGCGCTGGCCGGGGCAGTGATCGGGGTGCTGGCCGGCGGCCGGGTGAACACCGACATCGGCCCGTTCCGGGCCAACCTCACCCTCGCCCCGGCGGTCAAGGGCAGCACCACTGTCGACGTCCCGCCGCTGGGCGCGCTCCAACTCGACAGCCACGACGGGCCGACCCACCTGACCGTCCGGCTGGGCGCGCTGGACCAGCGCAAGACCGAGGCGCTGATCGACGACCCGGCCAGCATCAACCGGGCCAGCCTGTCGGCGGTCGAGGACGTCCGCGACGGCGTGATGCGGCTCGGGCTGCGTACCGCCGGGTCGGCCGTGCTGGCCACGCTGCTGCTGGCCGGGCTGATCTTCCGGGACGTCCGCCGCACCGCCTGGTCCACCGGGCTCGCGCTGGCGGCCACCGCCGGCAGCCTGGGGCTCGCCGCGGGCACCCTGCGCCCCCAGGCGATCGAGGAGCCACGGTACGAGGGGCTGCTGGTCAACGCCCCGGCGATCGTCGGCGACGCCCGCCGCATCGCCAACGACTACTCGCGCTACGCCGAGCAGTTGCAACGCATCGTCGGCAACGTCAGCCAGCTCTACACCACGGTCTCGGCGCTGCCGGTGTACGAGCCGGCGCCCGGCACCACCCGGGTGCTGCACGTCTCCGACATGCACCTCAACCCGACCGGCTGGCAGCTGATCCGCACGGTGGTGGAGCAGTTCGACATCGACGTGGTGATCGACACCGGCGACATCACCGACTGGGGCAGCGAGCCGGAGGCCTCCTTCGTGGGCTCGATCGGCCTGCTCAAGAAGCCGTACGTCTACATCCGGGGCAACCACGACTCCTCGCGGACCGCCGCGGCGGTGGCCCGGCAACCGAACGCGATCGTGCTCAACAACTCGACCACCACGGTCGCCGGGCTGACCATCGCCGGGATCGGCGACCCCCGGTTCACCCCCGACAAGGAGACCTCGCCGGCCGGCAGCGGCCTGACCAAGCAGGTTGCCGAGCAGGTGATCGGGGCCGGTGAGCAGCTCGCCGCCACCGTGCAGCGGTCACCCCGACCGGTCAACATCGCGCTGCTGCACGACCCGGCCTCGGCCGGCCCGCTCTCCGGCACCTGCCCCCTGGTGCTCGCCGGGCACACCCACGCCCGGCAGGTGTCCAAGCTGCCGCAGCAGCTCGGCAAGCAGTCCACCCAGTTGATGGTGGAGGGCTCCACCGGCGGGGCCGGGCTGCGCGGTCTGGAGGGCGAGAAGCCGACCCCGCTGTCGATGACCGTGCTCTACTTCGACCAGCGGAAACTGCTCCAGGCCTACGACGACATCACGGTCGGCGGCACCGGGCAGGCGCAGGTCAACCTGGAACGCCACGTGGTCAAGGAGCCGGCGCAGGGCGCCCCGGTCCCCGTCACCCCCACCCCGACCCGCTGACGGCCCCGGCCGCGCCATCGGACGGCAGCGAGCCGCACGGCCGGCTCGTGCTCGGCAGCGGCCCACGGCCGAGCGCCGGCTGCCGAGCCGACGCCGGACCGGCTTCGGCTTCGGCTTCGGCTTCGGCTTCGGCTTCGGGGATCGTCACCCGGCGCAAGCTTCTCTCCATCACCGGCACCCCGACTCGCGCGCTTTGCTCTGCTGCCGCGGAGGCAACAGTCACCCAAGGTAACCGAGCACCTGGAGATCGTGGTCGGGGACGCCCTGGTCAATAGCGGTGTTGCTGCGAGGGCAGCAGAGCAAAGGGGCAATTGCAGGTCCACGGACCCACGCCAACCGTCACCCTCCGCGATCCTCACGCCGGGTGATTGGCAGGTGGCTCCGAAACGGCCCGACGGGGGCCGGCAACGATCGGCCGGTGCCCCGGCCCGAACCGGGCCGGTCCCGCCGCCGCCACCGCAGATGGCGGCGGGGCGGGCTCGGCTCAGGCTTCGCGCCCCTGGCTCAGCGCAGGGACAGCGCGGCCAGGGCGGCGTTGACGATGCTGCCGGGCAGCAGGTCGTGCAGCTCGTACAGCTCGCGGACGCTGCCGGACTGGCCGAACTCGTCCACCCCGAGCGGCACCGCCGGCACGCCGAGCGCCGAGCCCAGCCAGGCCATCGCGTGCGAGGCGGCGTCGTGCACGGTCACCACCGGGGCCCGGTCGCCGAACGCCGCCCGCAGCGCGCCGGGCACGCTCGGCACGGTCGCGGTCCGTACACCCTGGCGCAGGGTCCGCTGCCAGGCCCGGTAGAGCCGGTCCAGCGAGGTCACGTCCACCACGTGCGCGGCGATGCCCTCCTCCGCCAGCTCCGCAGCCGCCGCGAGCACCTCCGGCAGCACCGCGCCGGAGCCGGCCAGGGTGACCACCGGGGCGTCCGCCAGCTGCGGGTACGCCTGGTGCGCGTCGACCAGCCGGTACGCCCCGGCGACCACCTGCCGCCGCAGCACCGCGTCGGAGATCCGGGCCCGGGCCGCCTCGAACGGCGCCTGGTCGATCGGCCGGGTGCTCAGCCGGAAGTAGTACGCCCCGTCCTCGGCCGGCGCGGCGGTGGCCGCCGGCGTCGACCCGCCGGCCATCTGCCCGAGCGCGTCGCAGAGCAGCCAGTCCAGGCTGGCCGCGTACGCCGGCTCGAGGAAGGTGACGCCGGGCAGTTCCAGACCGACGGAGGCGGTGATGGTCGACTGGTGGGCGCCGCCCTCGGGAGCGAGGGTGATGCCCGACGGGGTGCCGGCAACCACGAACCGGGAGCCCGAGTAGGTGCCGTAGAGGAAGGCGTCCAGGCCGCGCAGCACGAACGGGTCGTAGACGGTGCCGATCGGCAGCAGCGGCTGCCCCGACAGGTCCCACGACAGGCCGAGCTGCCCGAGCAGCAGGAACAGGTTCATCTCCGAGATGCCCAGCTCGATGTGCTGGCCGGCGGGGCTCTCCGTCCAGCGCAGCATCCGGTCCTCGGTCCACGAACGCTGCTCGGTGGGGGCGAAGACGCCGGTCTTGTTGATGAACCCGGCGAGGTTGGTGGAGGTGGCCACGTCCGGCGCGGTGGTCACCAGGTACGGCGCGACGGCGGGGTCCCGGGCCAGGTCGACCAGCACCCGGCCGAAGACCTCCTGGGTGGAGACGGGCTTGTTGGCGCGTACCCGGGTGGTCTCCGGGACGGTGACCCCCAGCGACCGCTCGCGGGGCGCGCGGGACAGCGCCTCCCGGCGCTCGCCGGCCCGGATGCCGGCGTGCGACGCCGGGTCCAGGCGGTCCCACTCGGTCTCCGCGGTCAGACCGTTGGCGGCGCGCAACGCGTCGACCTGCTCGGTGCTGAGCAGCGCGGAGTGGTTGCGCGGGTTGCCGGCGATCGGCAGCCCCCACCCCTTGACGGTGTACGCGAAGACCACGCTGGGCCGGTCGGTCACCGCGTCGCACTGCGCGTACGCGTCGAGCATGGCTTCCAGGTCGTGCCCGCCCAGGTCGGTCACCAGCGGGCCCAGCTCGTCGTCTCCGATGTCCGCGACGAAGGCGCCCACCTCGGCCGGCGCGCCGTCGAGGAACTGCTTGCGCAGGGCCGGCCCGGCCAGCCCGAACAGCGACTGGTACTGCTCGTTGGGCATCAGGTCGATCCAGTCGCGCAGCGCCTCGCCGCCCGGCCGGGCGTACGCCTCGGCGAGCTTGCGGCCGTACTTGACCTCCACGACGTGCCAGCCGGCGGCCTCGAACTGGCCCCGCCACTGGTTGATCCGGATGCCGGGGACGACCCGGTCGAGCGACTGGCGGTTGAAGTCGACCAGCCACATCACGTTGCCCAGCCCGGTGGTGGCCGGGTCGGCGACGGCCTCCCAGATGTTCCCCTCGTCCAGCTCGGCGTCGCCGATCAGGGCGACGAACCGGGAGTGCGGACGCGCCCCGAAGTGCGCGTCGACGTAGCGGCGGGTGACCGCGGCGAAGAGCGGCGCGGCGGCGCCGAGCCCGACGGAGCCGGTGGAGAAGTCCACCTCGTCCGGGTCCTTGGTGCGCGACGGGTACGACTGGAGCCCGCCCCGCGCCCGCAGCTTCGGCAGGTACGACCGGTCCAGGTTGCCCAGCAGGTACTGGATGGCGTGGAACACCGGCGAGGCGTGCGGCTTGACCGCGACCCGGTCCTCGGCGTCGAGGTGGGCGAACCAGAGCGCGGTCATCGCGGTGACCAGCGAGGCGCTGGAGGCCTGGTGGCCGCCGACCTTCACCCCGTCGCCGTTGTCCCGGTCGTGGTTGGCCGCGTCCACGATCCGGGTGGCGAGCCAGAGCACCCGCCGCTGGATCTCGTCGAGGACGTCGAGGTCGTGCTGGTTCACGGTGACTCCATCCGGGCGTCGCCGTTGACGCCCTCGCGAGGGGTGACGCGGATCGCGCGTACTCGGGGGAAGCGGGGAAGGCCGCCGCCGGGTTGCGACGGCGGCCTTCGACGTGTCGGGCTCAGCCCTGGGCGCCCAGGCGCTCCAGGATCAGCTCGCGGACGGTCTTGGCGTCGGCCTGGCCGCGGGTGGTCTTCATGACCGCGCCGACCAGCGCGCCGGCCGCGGCGACCTTGCCGCTGCGGATCTTGTCCGCGACCTCCGGGTTGGCGGCGATGGCCTCGTCCACGGCGGCGGTGAGCGCGCCGGTGTCGGAGACGACCTCCAGGTTCCGGTTGGCCATGATCTCGGTCGGCGAGCCCTCGCCGGCCACCACGCCCTCCAGGACGGTACGGGCCAGCTTGTCGTTGAGCCTGCCCGCGTCGACCAGGCCCTGGAGCTCGGCGACCTGCGCCGGGGTGGCGCCGACGTCGGCCAGCTCGATGCCGGCCTCGTTGGCCCGCCGGGACAGCTCACCCAGCCACCACTTGCGGGCGGCGGCCGGAGTCGCGCCGGCGGCGATGGTGGCCTCGATCAGCTCCACCGCGCCGGCGTTGAGCACCGACTGCATGTCCAGGTCGGACAGGCCCCACACCTGCTGCAGCCGGCGTCGGTGCAGCCGGGGCAGCTCCGGCAGGGCGGCCTTCAGCTCGGCCACCCAGGCGGTGTCCGGGGCGAGCGGCACCAGGTCCGGCTCCGGGAAGTACCGGTAGTCGGTGGCGGTCTCCTTGGACCGGCCCGGCGTGGTGTCGCCGGTGTCCTCGTGGAAGTGCCGGGTCTCCTGGGTGATCTTCCCGCCGGCGTCGAGCACGGCGGCCTGCCGCAGCATCTCCGAGCGGACCGCCCGCTCCACCGAGCGCAGCGAGTTGACGTTCTTGGTCTCGGTGCGGGTGCCCCACTCCTCGCCGGGCAGGTTGAGGGAGGTGTTCACGTCGCAGCGCAGCGAGCCCTCCTCCATCCGCACGTCGGAGACGCCCAGCGAGCGGAGCACGTCGCGCAGCTCGGTGACGTACGCCCGGGCCACGTCCGGCGCCAGCGCGCCGGTGCCCGGGACCGGCCTGGTGACGATCTCCACCAGCGGGATGCCGGCGCGGTTGTAGTCGACCAGCGACTCGGTCGCGCCGTGGATGCGGCCGGTGGCGCCACCGACGTGCAGCGTCTTGCCGGTGTCCTCCTCCAGGTGCACCCGCTCGATGCCGATCCGCACCAGCTCGCCGCCGATCTCGACGTCCAGGTAGCCGTCGAAGCACAGCGGCTCGTCGTACTGGCTGATCTGGAAGTCCTTCGGCATGTCCGGGTAGAAGTAGTTCTTCCGGGCGAACCGGCACCACTCGGCGATGGAGCAGTTCAGCGCCAGACCGATCCGGATGGTCGCCTCGATGGCCGCCTTGTTGGCCACCGGCAGCGAGCCGGGCAGGCCCAGGCAGACCGGGCAGACCCGGGTGTTCGGCTCGCCGCCGAAGTCGGTCGGGCAGCCGCAGAACATCTTGGTGTTCGTGCCCAGCTCGACGTGGGTCTCCAGGCCGATCACCGGTTCGTAGCGCGCGACGACCTCGTCGTACGCGGGCAGTGTCGTGGTCATCTGAGCTCCTGCCTCACAGCGCCGGTGGGGTGAACGTGCCGACCACGGACTCCAGCGCGGCGGCGACCCGGTACATCCGGTCGTCGGCCATCGTCGGGGCCATCACCTGCAGGCCGACGGGGAGCCCGTCGGAGAGGCCGCAGGGCACCGAGATGCCCGGGCCGCCGTACAGGTTGGTCGGGATGGTGAACAGGTCCGCCAGGTACATCTGGTAGGGGTCCGAGGTGCGCGCGCCGATCGGGAACGCCACGAACGGGGTGGTCGGCGAGATCAGCGCGTCGACCCGCTCGAAGGCGGCGGTGAAGTCCCGGGTGATCAGGGTGCGGACCTTCTGCGCCTGCCCGTAGTAGGCGTCGTAGTAGCCCGAGGAGAGGGCGTAGGTGCCGATCATGATGCGCCGCTTGACCTCGGCGCCGAAGCCGGCCTCCCGGGTCAGCGACATGACCTCCTCCAGCGACCGGTTGCCGTCGTCGCCGACCCGCAGGCCGAACCGGACGCCGTCGAACCGGGCCAGGTTGGAGGAGCACTCGCTGGGCGCGATCAGGTAGTACGCCGGCAGGGCGTACCGGAAGTGCGGGCAGGACACCTCGACGATCTCGGCGCCCAGCTTGGCCAGGGTGTCGACCGACTCGCGGAAGGCGGCCATCACGCCCGGCTCCGCGCCCTCCCCGGTCAACTCGGTGACGATGCCGAGCTTCACGCCGGTCAGGTCGCCGGTGGCGCCGAGCTTCGCGGCGGCCACCACGTCCGGCACCGGGGCCGGGATGGAGGTCGAGTCCCGCGGGTCGTGCCCGCCGATCACCTGGTGCAGCAGCGCGGCGTCGAGCACCGTACGGGCACACGGGCCGGGGGTGTCCAGCGACGAGGAGAACGCCACCAGGCCGTACCGGGAGGTGCCGCCGTAGGTGGGCTTCGCGCCGACGGTGCCGGTGACCGCGCCAGGCTGGCGGATCGAGCCGCCGGTGTCCGAGCCGATCGCCAGCGGCGCCTCGTAGGCGGCCAGCGCGGCGGCGCTGCCGCCACCCGAGCCGCCCGGGATCCGGTCCAGGTCCCACGGGTTGTGGGTCGGGCCGTACGCGGAGTACTCGGTGGAGGAGCCCATCGCGAACTCGTCCATGTTGGTCTTGCCGAGCATCACCGTGCCGGCGTCGCGCAGCCGCTGCACGATCGTCGAGTCGTACGGCGGGCGCCACCCCTCGAGGATCTTGGACCCGACGGTGGTCGGCACGCCCTTGGTGGTGAGCACGTCCTTGACGGCGACCGGCACGCCGGCCAGCGGGCCCAGCTCCTCGCCGGCGGCCCGGCGCTCGTCGACCGCGCGGGCGGCGGCCAGCGCACCCTCGGTGTCGACGTGCAGGAAGGCGTGCACCTGGTCGTCGACGGCGGCGATCCGGCCCAGGTGGGCCTGCGTCACCTCGACGGCGGAGGTCTCACCGCTGGCGACGAGACCGGCGATCTCCGTCGCGGTCATTCTGGTCAGGTCGCTCATGAGGCCACATCCTCGTCCAGGATCCGCGGGACGCGGAACCGCTGCTGGTCGGCGTCCGGCGCGCCCGACAGCGCCTCCTCCGGCGTCAGGCACGGCGTCACCACGTCCTCGCGGAGCACGTTGGTCAGCGGCACCGAGTGGGAGGTCGGCGGGATGTCCGCCGCGGCGACCTCGCCGACCTGGGCCACCGACTGGAGGATCACGTCGAGCTGGCCGGCGAAGACGTCCAACTCCTCCTCGGTGACGGCGAGCCGCGACAGTCGCGCCAGGTGCGCGACCTCCTCGCGGGAGATGGCGGCCATCGGTGCCCCCTTCGTGGCTGTCCTGCTGCGTCTTCGGTGTGCCGGCCGCGCGATCGGAGATGACGCGCGGTGACCGGAGCGAGTCTATTGTCCTGCGGTCACGCCGACGCCTCCGACTCCCCCTGCGCCCGCCCGGTGAGTCGGTCCGGTCGCCGCCGCCGGCTCAGCCGGTCGGCCCGCCACGGCCGTCCCGGCGGTCGGCCAACCACCCCCGCGGTCAGCGGGTGGGGCGGCGCGGCACCTCGGCGTCCGGGCCGCCGCTCGGGTGCACCGGCCGGTACCGGGCCAGCCAGGTCACCAGCTCGTCGGCCGGCATCGGCCGGGCGTGGAACCAGCCCTGCGCCACGTCGCAGCCGGCCGCGTGCAGCATCCGCCAGGTCCGCTCGTCCTCCACGCCCTCGGCGACCACCCGCAGGCCGAGCGCGCCGGCCAGCTCGATCATCGACCGGACGATGGCGGCGTCGTCGGCGTCGTCGGCCATCCCGAGGACGAACGAGCGGTCCACCTTCACCTCGGCCAGCGGCAGCCGGCGCAGGTGCTGCAACGACGAGTACCCGGTGCCGAAGTCGTCCAGGGAGATGGCCACCCCGATCCGGTGCAGCCGGGAGATGGTGGTGAGCACCCGGCGGGGGTCGGCCATCAGCGCGCCCTCGGTGATCTCCAGTTGCAGTCGTTCGGGGGCCACCCCGAAGGCGGCCAGCCGGTCGGCGATCCGGTCGGCGATCTCGCCGGTGTGCAGGTCGCGGACGCTGACGTTGAGCGCCGCCCGCAGGTGGACGCCGGCCGCCGACCACTTGGCCAGCTGTTCCACCACGTCGTCGACCACCCGCTGGGTGAGCAGCCGCATCACCGCGCTCTGCTCGGCCACCCGGATCAGCTCCTCCGGGTCCACCATGCCCCGGCGCGGGTGCCGCCAGCGCAGCAGCGCCTCCACCCCGACGACCTCGCCGGTGGCGATGGCGATCTGCGGTTGGTAGTACATCGTGATGACGCCCACGTCGGCCGCCGCGTCCTCAACCCGTTCCACCGGGGCGGAAACCGCCGGCGACTCGGGCCGCTCGGGCTCGGCGGTGGGCTGCCCGGCGCGGCGGCGGGTGGGGTCGGCGCCGGTCAGGATCTGGTTCAGCAGTTCGTCGGAGCCGTCCACCGTGACCCGCGCCCGCCGGCGCCGGGGCCACCACCGCGCGCCCGCGCCGTTCGCCCCGGTGCCGTCCGGTCCCGCGGCGTCCGTCCCGGCGGCGAGCCGGGCGGGCAGCGCGGCGCCGTCACCGCCCCGCACGGTCCGCCCGGCGGGCGGCCCCGCCTCGAGTACGCGGCGCAGGTCGGCCAGGAGCCCCAGGCGCTCGGCCGAGTTGTGGTCCGACTCGGCGGCGTAGACGGCGACGGTGTCGTTGCGGTGCTTGGCGTCGTACATCGCCACGTCGGCGTGGCGCATCAGGGTGGCGAAGTCCTCGCCGTGCTCGGGGAAGAGCGCGATGCCGATCGAAGCGCCGACGTCCAGCGGCAGCCCGTCCAGCGACACCGGTTCGGTGAGCGCCGTCACCACCCGGTCGGCCAGCTCGCGGGCCTCGTCGACGCCGTCGAGCCGGCCGGCGACGATGGCGAACTCGTCCCCGCCGAGGCGGGCCAGCATGTCCCGGCCGCCGACGACGTCCACCAGCCGGGCGCTCACCTCGACCAGCAGCCGGTCGCCGACGGCGTGACCGAGCGCGTCGTTGACGTTCTTGAACCGGTCCAGGTCGATCAGGAGCAGGGCCAGGTGGGCGTCCCGGTCGCCCTTGGCGACCCGCTCGGCGTGCAGGTGCACCTGCTCGGCCACCTCGGCGAGCAGCGCCTTGCGGTTGGGCAGGCCGGTGAGCGGGTCCAGCGCGGCGAGGTGTTCCTGCTCGGTGGAGAGCCGGGACATCCGGTAGACGGCGAAGAGCGGCACCAGCACCAGCGGGATCAGCGCGGCGCTGGCCCGGGCGGCGGTGACCAGCACCGGGGCGAGCAGCAGCAGCGAACCGGTGGAGAGCAGCTCGTACGGCAGCGCCTGGCGCACGCTCGGCCACCACCGGCCGCCGAAGCGCAGCCGCAGCGCGCTGCTGACCAGGCCGTAGTTGACGGCGAACCAGGTGAGGGTGGCGCCGCCGACGGCGGTCACGTCCGTCCAGCCCAGCCGGCCGCCGTCGAAGAGTCCGCCCGGCCCGAGCCGGAGCACCAGGTACGCGGCGCCGAGCGCGCAGGCGTACTGGGCGGCGTTGAAGGTGGTCCGCCAGAGGGCGTGGCGCATCCGCCAGCCGGAGACGGCGACCGCGACGGCCTGCACCGCCACGGCCGGGCCCAGCCCCCAGCCGAGCAGGATCGCGAAGGTGAAGCAGGTGGACGGGAAGACGGCCGAGGTGTGCCGCCGGCCGGGCGGGACGAAGGGCCGCGCGTCACAGGCGACGGCGAGCGCCGCCATCGCCCAGAACGCCGCCGGCAGCCGGGGCAGGCGGTCGGGGAGCCCGATCAGCGGCAGGGCGGAGACCAGCAGCGCCAGCCCGACCACCGCGGCGACGAAGCCGGCGAACCGCGCCTCCCGCCCAGGCGGGACGGAGTTGCGGGGGTCGGCGGTCTCCATCGCACCTCCCGGGCATGCGGTCCGCGGCGCGCGCCGGTCGCGCACCGTGCCCCAATGAAACGCCCTGAGTGGCCGTAGCCCGAGGCGACAGTCACGAATCGGTCGTAGTCGTAATTAAGTTGGTATACGACCCCAAGATCCCCGCCGGGGCGCCGGCTCACCCCTCGACGCGGGCGACCTCCCGGGCCGCGTCCGGCCCCCGGTCGAGCAGCACCCGGAAACCGTCCTCGTCGAGGACCGGCACCTTGAGGGTGGCCGCCTTGTCGGCCTTGGAACCGGGGTTGTCGCCGACCACCACGAAGCCGGTCTTCTTGGAGACCGAGCCGCTGACCTTGCCGCCGAGGCTCTGGATAGCCTCGGACGCCTGGTCCCGGCTGAACCCGGCGAGGGTGCCGGTCACCACCACGGTGACCCCCTCCAGCGGGCGTGGCCCCTCGTCGACCGCCTCCTCGGCC
The DNA here is from genome assembly GCF_900091515.1 of Micromonospora purpureochromogenes. Lineage (NCBI taxonomy): Bacteria > Bacillati > Actinomycetota > Actinomycetes > Micromonosporales > Micromonosporaceae > Micromonospora > Micromonospora purpureochromogenes. The sequence goes on from NZ_LT607410.1 coordinate 5,815,788, forward strand.
ATCCGTACGCCGGCCCGGGCCCACTTCTGCACGACCTCGCGGTGCCAGTCGACGGCGAACCATTCCTTGATGCTCGCGGCGATGGTCGGGCCGACCCCGTCCACCGAGGAGAGTTCCTCCTCGCTGGCCGCGTCGATCGCCTCGATCGAGCGGAAGTGCCGGGCGAGGGCCTGCGCGGCGGTGGGGCCGACGTGCCGGATGGAGAGCGCGACCAGCACCCGCCACAGGTCACGCTCGCGGGCGACGGCGAGGTTGTCCAGCAGCTTGGTGGCGTTGCTGCCGAGGGTGCCGTCCTTGTTGACGAAGAACGGCGAGCGGGCGAGCTGCTCGGCGTCGAGCTGGAACAGGTCACCCTCGTCGGTGATGATCTCCGCGTCAAGCAGCGCGGCGGCGCCCTTGTAGCCGAGCACCTCGATGTCGAAGGCGCCCCGCCCGGCCAGGTGGAACACCCGCTCGCGCAGCTGCGCCGGGCAACTGCGGCTGTTGGGGCAGCGGATGTCGACGTCGCCCTCCTTGGCCGGCGCCAGCGGGGTGCCGCAGGCCGGGCAGGTGGTGGGCATGACGAACGGGCGGGCGTCGGCGGGCCGCAGGTCGACCACCGGGCCGAGCACCTCGGGGATCACGTCGCCGGCCTTGCGCAGCACCACCGTGTCGCCGATCAGCACCCCCTTGCGCTCGACCTCGCGGGCGTTGTGCAGGGTCGCCAGGGCGACCGTGGAGCCGGCCACCCGCACCGGTTCGAGCACGGCGAACGGGGTGACCCGCCCGGTGCGCCCGACGTTGACGTCGATGTCGAGCAGCTTGGTGGTCACCTCCTCCGGCGGGTACTTGAAGGCGATCGCCCAGCGCGGCGCCCGGCTGGTCGAGCCGAGCCGGCCCTGGATGGAGACCGGGTCGACCTTCACCACCACGCCGTCGATCTCGTGCTCGACGTCGTGCCGGTGCTCGGCGTAGTAGGCGATGTAGTCCGCGACGCCGGCCAGGTCGGGCACCACCCGCCAGCGGTCGCTGGTCGGCAGGCCCCACGCCTTCAGCGCCGCGTACGACTCGGACTGGGCGGTGGGCCGGAAACCGCGCCGGGCACCGATGCCGTGCACCACCAGGCGCAGCGGCCGGGAGGCGGTGATCCGGGGGTCCTTCTGCCGCAGGCTGCCGGCGGCGGCGTTGCGCGGGTTGGCGAACGGGGCCTTGCCCTGCTCCACCAGGCCGGCGTTGAGGTCGGCGAAGGCGGCCACCGGGAAGTAGATCTCGCCGCGCACCTCCAGCAGCTCGGGCAGGTCGCCGAACTCGGCCGACGGGGTCAGCCGGCCCGGCACGTCGCGGATGCTGCGGACGTTGGCCGTCACGTCCTCGCCGGTCCGCCCGTCGCCGCGGGTGGCGGCGCGGACCAGGCGGCCCTTCTCGTAGGTCAGGTTGATGGCCAGGCCGTCGACCTTCAGCTCGCACAGGTAGGGCACCGGGCCGCCGGCGTCCCGCTCGACCCGCTCGGCCCAGGCGGTCAGCTCCTCGTCGGCGAAGGCGTTGTCGAGGGAGAGCATCCGCTCGGCGTGGGTGACCGGGGTGAAGTCGGTGGAGAAGGTGCCGCCGACCCGCTGGGTGGGCGACTCGGGGCTGCGCAGCGCCGGGAACTCGGCCTCCAGCGCCCCCAGCTCGCGCAGCCGCCGGTCGAACTCGGCGTCGGAGATGGTCGGCGCGTCGAGGACGTAGTAGCGGTACTGGTGTTCGGTGAGCTCCTGGCTCAGCGTGGCGTGCCGGTCCCGCGCCTCGGGGGTCGGCTCGCCACCGGCCGCCGCCTCCTGCGCGGGGCTGACCTGCTGAGGGATCGCTTCTTCGGACACCCTGCCGCCTCCGGACACCAGTGGGATCTCCCCCGTGATCACGCTACCCCCGCACGCTATCGGGCCGGTCGGACAATCCCCCGGCACCCCCGCCGCGCCCGACGCGCGGGGACCCGCCGACCGTGCGACGATCGCCGGACGTCGGCGGCGTGGGCGCCGGAGAGGCAAGGTGTGGGAATGCCCGAGTGGGTGTGGTGGGCGGTACTGGTCGTGCTGGCCGTGGCCGCGGGTTGGGCCTGGAACGAGTGGCGACGACGCGGCGGCCGCCCGGCGGGGGGCGAACGCACCCGGCCCGAGCGCGGCACGCCACCGCGGGATCGGGCCCGCCCCACCGCGCCGCCCCGCCCGCGCACCCCGACGGGTACGCCCCGGCCGGGCGAGATCTGGTGGGCCGACGTCCCGTACCACGACGGGACCGGCTCGAAGGTGCGCCCCTGCCTGGTGCTCCGCGCCGACGACCGGGGCGCCGACGTACTGAAGATCACCAGCCAGGACAAGAGCAACCGCGACGACCACGTCCGCATCCCGACCCGCGAGTGGGACCCCGACGCCGACCACGACAGCTGGCTCGACCTGGCCGAGTCCGTCCACGTCCCGAGCAGCGCCTTCACCCACCGCGCCGGCACCTGCGACCAGACCCTCTGGCGCCGCCTGCGGTCCCTCCCCCACCTCCCCACCTGACCCCGCCCGGGATCCTGTTGATCATGAGGTTGGCCGCAGTGGTCGATCTTCAAGCCGCCGCCAACCTCATGATCAGCGCAGGTCGGGCGGCCGGGACGGGTCAGTCCCAGCGGGTGGCGAGGGTGGTGAGCTGGTCGGCGTACTCGATGCGGGTCGACCAGTCCCGCGGCCAGGCGGCCAGGCCGCGGGCGGCGCCGACGAAGGCGCCGGCCAGGGCGGCGATCGAGTCGGAGTCGCCGGCGGTGCTCGCGCCCCGGGCGATCGCGGCGACCGGGTCGTCGGGGTGGCGCAGCGCGCAGAGCAGGGCGGTGGCCAGCGCCTCCTCGGCGATCCACGCCTCGCCGGTGTCCCGGCACGGGTCGCCGCCGTCATCGGGCCGGCCCAGCGCGGCGACCAGGCGGTCCAACGCCTGCCGGCACTCGTCCCAGCCCCGGGCGACGAACTCCTCCGGGGACGTCGCGCCGGGCCGCTGCCAGAGGTCGCCGAGCCAGTCGGCGCGGTAGACCCGCCGCTGCTCTTCCGCCCGCGCGATGAGCAGGCCGGGCAGTTCGGTCAGGCCCGCGCCGTCGCGCAGCAGCCGCACCGCGTACGCGGTCAGCTCGCTGGCCGCCAGGCCGGTCGGATGACCGTGGGTGAGACCGGCCTGGAGCTGGGCCAGCCCGGCGAGGGTGTCCAGGTCGACGTCGAGCAGCCCTACCGGCGTGACCCGCATGTTCGCGCCGCAGCCCTTCGAGCCGGCCACGGTCGCCTCCTGCCAGCGCAGCCCGCGGCCCAGCTCGGCGCAGGCCCGCAGGCAGGTCATCCCCGGGGCGCGATTGTTGTCCGGGCTGACCGCCCACTCGCCGAAGCGCTGCCGCAGCAGCGGCTCGACCACCTCCGGGGTGTACGCGGACGCGTCGTGCAGCGCCCACGCCACGGCCAGCGCCATCTGCGTGTCGTCGGTGACCAGCGCCGGATCGCCGACCAGCTCACGCGGGCCGCCCGGGCCGTAGCGACGGGTGATCTCGGCGACGGTCAGGAACTCGGTCGGCTTGCCGAGGGCGTCGCCGTAAGCGAGACCGAAGAGCGAACCGGAGGCACGGCGGGGCGGGGAGTCGATCACGCCCGCGATCATGCCGCCCGGCCGCAACCCCCGGCCGGCCGCGGTCGGCTCAGTCCCAGCAGAGGCAGAACGGGTGACCGGCGGGGTCGGCGTAGACCCGCCAGCCGTCCCCCTCGCCCGGCAACCGGCGCGCGCCGAGGGCGAGCACCGCCTTCTCCGCCGCCTCGATGTCGTCGACGGTGACGTCGAGGTGGAACTGCTGGGGCCGCTCCGGATCCGGCCAGGCCGGGGCCCGCAGGTTGAGCGCCTTCTGGAAGGCGAGCCGCGGCTGGTGCCCCGGCGAGCCGCCGAGCACCACCCAGTCGTCGCCGTCGGAGTTCTCCTCCACCAGCGGCAGGCCGAGCAGCTCGGCGTAGAAGCCGGCCAGAGTCCGTGGATCGGGGCAGTCGATCACCGTTGAGCGCAGCTGTCCAATCATGACGGCCATCCTGCCCGCCGGGTACGACGGAAAACCTCACTCCTCGTGCAGTCGCCGGCCGGCGTCCCGGCAGGCGGCCAGCACGGCCCGGGCGTACCCGGGGGTGGCGTTGGCCAGACCGCAGGCCGGGGTGACCACCACCTGCTCGGCGAGCTGTCGACGCGGGAAGCCGAGGCGGTCCCAGAGCGTGCGTACCCGGTCGGCGACCTCGGCCGAGGTCGGCGCGCGACCGGCGGACGGCGGCTGGGTGGGCGCGGCGCCGGCGAACAGCCCGAGCCCGGCGTCGATCACCTCGCCGAGCGGGTCCAGGTCGGTGACCAGCGCGAGGTCCAGCGCCACGGCGACCGCCCCGGTCGACCGGATCAGCTCCAGCGGCACGTCCGGCGCGCAGCAGTGCACCACGGTCGGCACCCCGGCCGCCTCCATCACGCTGCGCAGCAGGTCGCGGGCCACCTCGGACCCGACCGGCCGGTGCGCGCCGAAGCCGCTCTCGGTGGGCACCCGCCCGGCGAGCACCGCCGGCAGGGACGGCTCGTCGAGCTGGAGCAGCACCGACGCCCCGGGCAGCCGGCGGGCCACCGCCTCGACGTGCAGCCGCAGCCCCTCGGCCAGGGATCCGGCCAGGTCGCGCACCGCGCCCGGATCACGCAGCAGCCGCCCGCCGATCGGCAGCTCCAGCGCGGCCGCCAGGGTGAACGGTCCGGCCGCCTGGATCTTCACCGGCCCGGTGTACCCCTCGGCCTGCTCGGCGAGCTGGTCGAGGTCGCGTTCCATCAGGTCCCGGGCCCGCCGCAGGTCCCGGCCGGGGCGCAACGCGATCCGCCAGCGGCCCGCGTAGAGCTCGACCGGCAGCTCCACCAGCAACCCGCCGGTCCGGCCGATGAGGTCGGCGCCCGGTCCACGGGCGGGCAGTTCGGGCAGGTGGGGTAGGGCGGGCAGCTCGCCGAGGACGACCCGCTGCGCTTCGGCGATGTCGGTGCCGGGCAGCGAACCGATGCCGGTCGCCGCCCCCGCGGGCCAGGGCCAAGGCTGATCAGTCACGGCCGAAGGGTAGCCGCTCGGCGTGGCCGGCCGGAGGCGGACGGCAGCGGTCAGCCGGTGATGGTGGCCGAGCCGAGCACCACGTCTCCGGCCGGATCCGGCCGGTACGCGACGATCGCCTGCCCGGCGGCCACCCCGCGTACCGGGCGGCGCAGCTCGGCGCGGAGCCCGTCGTCGGCCAGCTCCACGGTGGCGGGAACCACGTCACCGTGGGCGCGCAGCTGGACCTCGCACTCGACCGGCGCGGTCGGCCGCTCGCCGCCGGTCCAGACGGGACGGGTGGCCCGCACCCGGGAGACGTCCAGCGCCTCGGCCGGGCCGACGGTCACCGTGTTGGTCTTCGGGGTGATGGAGAGCACGTAGCGGGGGCGGCCGTCCGGGGCGGGCCGGTCCAGGTGCAGGCCGCGCCGCTGCCCGACGGTGTACGCGTACGCGCCGGTGTGGCTGCCCACCACCGTGCCGGTGAGCGCGTCGACCACGTCGCCGGGCGCCTCGCCGAGCCGGCCGGCGAGGAAGCCGCGGGTGTCGCCGTCGGCGATGAAGCAGATGTCGTGCGAGTCCGGCTTGTCGGCCACCGCCAGCCCGCGCCGGGCCGCCTCCTCGCGGACCTGCGCCTTGGTGGAGTCACCGAGCGGGAAGAGGGACCGGTCGAGCTGCTCCCGGGTCAGCACGGCGAGCACGTACGACTGGTCCTTGGCGAGGTCGACGCTGCGGCGCAGCAGGCCGTCCGCGCCGAGCCGGGCGTGGTGGCCGGTGACCACCGCGTCGAAGCCCAGGGCCACCGCCCGGTCCAGCACCGCCGCGAACTTGATCTTCTCGTTGCAGCGCAGGCAGGGATTCGGGGTACGGCCGGCCGCGTACTCGGCGACGAAGTCGTCCACCACGTCGGCGTGGAACCGCTCGGCCATGTCCCAGACGTAGAACGGGATGCCGATCACGTCGGCGGCCCGTCGCGCGTCCCGGGAGTCCTCCAGGGTGCAGCAGCCGCGCGCCCCGGTGCGGTAGGTCTGCGGGTTGCGGGCCAGCGCCAGGTGCACCCCGGTCACGTCGTGCCCCGCCTCCACGGCGCGCGCCGCCGCGACGGCGGAGTCCACCCCGCCCGACATCGCCGCCAGAACCCTCACCGTGACACCTCCCTCACCCCACGACCCTATCCGCCCCCGCGCCGCCCTCCCCACCCCCGCCACCCGGCTGCGCCGCCGGTCACCGCCAGCCGCGCGTTCGGGCACTCACGGCCGGGACGAACCGGGCGAAGCGGCACCGCGGCCGACCGTCGGGGCCGGCGGCAAAGCACCCGCCGCCGGTCGCCGCGGCGGGATGGCGGCGGGTCAGCGGAGGGTACGCAGGGCGGCCGCGCGGCGGGCCCGGTCGACGGCCGCCGGGAGGGCGGCGATCAGGGCGTCCACGTCGGCGGGGGTGCTGGTGTGGCCGAGGGTGAAGCGCAGCGAGGAGCGGGCCCGGTCGTCGTCGGCGCCCATCGCGATCAGCACGTGCGAGGGCTGGGCCACCCCGGCTGAGCAGGCCGAGCCGGTGGAGCAGGCGATGCCCTGGGCGTCGAGCAGGAGCAGCAGCGCGTCCCCCTCGCAGCCGGGGAAGGAGAAGTGCGCGTTGCCGGGCAGCCGGTCGGTCGGGTCGCCGTTGAAGATCACCTCGGGCACCGCCTCGCGGACCCGCCGGACCAGGTCGTCGCGGAGCGCGGCCACCCGTACGGCGTACTCCTGCTGACCCTTCACCGCGGCCTCGACGGCGACGGCGAAGGCCACGATGCCGGCGGTGTCGAGCGTGCCGGAGCGGACGTCGCGCTCCTGGCCGCCGCCGTGCAGCAGCGGGGTGGCCGGCACGTCGCGGGCCAGCAGCAGGGCACCGACCCCGGTCGGGCCGCCGAGCTTGTGCCCGGTGACGGTGAGCGCCGAGACGCCGCTGGCGGCGAAGTCCACCGGCACCTGACCGACCGCCTGGATCGCGTCGGTGTGGAACGGGACCCCGTGCGCGGCGGCCACCGCGGCCAGCTCGGCCACCGGCTGGACCGTGCCGACCTCGTTGTTGGCCCACATCGCGGTCACCACGGCGACCCGGTCGGCGTGCGCGGCCAGCTCGGCGCGGAGCCGTTCCGGGTCGAGCCGGCCGGCCGCGTCCACCGGCAGCCAGCCCACCTCGGCGCCCTCGTGGTCGGCCAGCCAGTCCACCGCGTCGAGCACCGCGTGGTGCTCGACCGCGCTGGAGACCACCCGGACCCGGCCCGGGTCGGCGGCGCGGCGGGCCCAGAAGACGCCCTTGACGGCGAGGTTGTCGCTTTCCGTGCCGCCGCCGGTGAAGACCACCTCGGAAGGGCGGGCGCCCAGCGCTGCGGCGACCCGTTCCCGCGACTCCTCCACCCGTCGCCGGGCGCGCCGGCCCGCCGCGTGCAGCGACGACGCGTTGCCGACCTCGCGGGCGGTGGCGACGTACGCCGCCAACGCCTCGTCGAGCATCGGGGTCGTCGCCGCGTGATCCAGGTATGCCATCACCGTTCAGCCTAACGGCCTGCAGCCGTCCCGCCGGACGCCGGACCACCGGGGGCCGGGCCCGGCGCCGGGGCGGGGAGAGCGCCCTCCCCGCTCCGGCGGGCCGGCCCGGCGGGGTCCGCGCCGGGCGGGGCGCCGCACGAGGGCGCCATCGGGGCGGGGAGGGCCGGCGGATGGCGGGGCCACCTGTGTCACGGCTCAGGCCGGTACGGCCGTGACGACGACGTTGTCCCGGTAGTGCCGGGTCTTCGGCTCGAACGGGCCACCACAGGTGATCAGCGTCAGCCGCGGTCGGCCGTCCCGGGCGAAGTACCGCTCCAGCGGGATCTTCGTCTTGGCGTACTCCTCGCGGGCGACCACCCGGTACGCCCGCTGCTTCCCGTCGGCGCCGGTGACGGTGAGGGCGTCGTCGCGGTCCAGCTCGCGCAGCCGGAAGAAGGCCCCCTTGCCCTGCTCGGCACTGTCCACGTGCCCGGCGATCACCACCGACCCCGCCTCGGCCTCCAGGCCGGGGCCGTAGCGGTACCAGCCGATCCGGTCGACGCTCGGCGGCACCTCGAACTCGTCGGTGCGCGTGTTGATGCCGACCGGGTCGACGGTGGCGGTCACGCCGATCCCCGGGATGCTCAGCTTCACCGGCGGGACGGTCTCCCCGCCGGCGGGCAGCTCACCCGAGGTGACCGGCACGGAGGCGCCGGTGGCGGTCGCCGACGGGGTCGGGGTGGCGGTGGCCAGGGCCGCCGCCTCGTCGGCGCCGACGTCCTCGACCGGCTGCGAGCCGCACGCCACCAGGGCGGCTACGGTGAGCGCGGCGACGCCGGCGGCGATGGCCCCCAGCGCCCCGCGGTTGCGCACCGTCACTTGCGACCGGTCCGGGCGGTGGCCACCCGCGCCCCGCCGCCGACCAGCAGCAGCGCGCCGGCGCCGGCCAGCACGTACCACCAGGTGTCCACGCCGGTGCCGGCCTGGCCGCCGGTGCCGCTGGGCACGCCGCCCGGCGCCGAGTGCAGCCCGGTGATGGTCTGCGCGACCAGGTCGAGGTTCTTGGCCTCGGCCGAGCCGATCGCGTAGACGATCGTGGCGGTGCCCTCCTTGAGGGTCAGGTCCGCCGGGCCGATGGCCACGGTGTCGGTGCCGGCGAGCACCACGTCCGCCTGCACCGTGCCGGCGTCGACGTCACCCTTGGCCTCGTTCGGGTTGGTCAGGTCCTCGAAGACCGGGGTGCCGCCGGCCCGCACGTCGACGGCCGGGGCGGCCGCGGTGTGCCGGACGATCAGCCGGGCCTTGCCGGCGTCCACCTTCGACGTGTCGTTGACGAACGGGGTGATCTTCGGCTTGCCGGCCTCGTCGAGGTGCGCCGCGAGGCTGATGTTCGCCCCGCCCGGGACCTCGGCGTCGTCGACGCTGAGGATCGCCTTGTCGATCGCCTCGCCCGGCTTGGTCAGGGCGACGTCGTACGCGCCCTCCGCCAGGCTCAGCGGGCCGGCCACGTCGCCCGGCTTGAAGTTGTCCAGCGTCTTCTTGCCGTTGACGTACACGTCGACCGGGGTGTCCGGGATCCCGTGCACGACGGAGACCTTGGACGAGGCGGCGTAGACGGGGCTCGTGGTGACGGCGCCGACGCCGGCGAACGTCAGCGCGGCGACCGCGCCACCCGCGGCGACCCGACGGAAGATCGAGAGCTGCATTGTCTGCCTCCTGGGGCTTGGTGCTGATTCGTCAGGCCTGGCTTGCAGAACGGGTTACGCCGCCGTCCGGACCGCCGGATGCAGCCGGATTCGATTTCTTTTTCTCGGCGCGCCCCGCATCCGGAACCGGCTCCGGGAACGAAGAGCAGGTGAGATGACTCGGCACACGGGCACCGGGAAAGTGGGGCGAGGGCTGTGGGAGTTACAGTCGGGCATGCCCCCGGAAAGGCGAACCGTTCGGTGACGGCGGTACGACAGGAGCCGGATCCCCCAGCGCAGGACGACCTGGCGGACCGCTTCCGCGCGGGCGACGAGACCGCCCTGCGGGAGGCGTACGACCGGTACGGCCGGGCGGTGCTCCACCTGGCCACCAGCACGCTGGCCAACCGCAGCGACGCGGAGGACGTCACCCAGGCCACCTTCGTGGCGGCGTGGCTCGGGCGGGAGACCTTCGACCCGACGAAGGGCTCGTTGATCGGCTGGCTGCTCGGGATCGGGCGGCGCAAGGTGATCGACCGGCTGCGCGCCTCCGCCCGGGAGACCCGGGTGGTGGAGACGGTGCGGCAACTGCCCGAACCGACCACCACCGGCCCCGACCCGGACGCGGTGGTCGACCGGCTGGTGGTCGCCGACGAGCTGGCCCGCCTGCCGGACGACCAGCGACGCATGCTGGAGTTGGCGTTCTACGACGACCTGACACACCAACAGATAGCGGCGATGACCGGGGTGCCGCTGGGCACGGTCAAGAGTCACATCCGACGCGGCATGGCGAGCTTGAAACGCAGATGGGAGGTGGACGGTGCAGCACCTGGCCCACGACCGGCTGGTCTTCCTGGCGCTCGGTGAGAGCGAGGCGGACAACGGCGAGACCGACCACCTCGGCACCTGCGCCACCTGCCGCGGCGAGCTGGAGGATCTTCGGCACGTCGCCGGCCTCGGCGCCGACACCGAGGGACTGCGCGAGCTGCCCGACCCGCCCGAGCACGTCTGGCAGGGCATCGTCGCCGAGATCGGCGCCGTGCGGGCGCTGCCCTCGCTGGCCGAGGCTCGCCGGCAGCAGCCGGCGTCCGCCGCGCCTGCGCTGCCGGACCGGGGCCGCACCGGCCGGCGTCGGGGCTGGCCGCGCTGGGCGACGACCGTGGTGACGGCCACCGCCGCCGCCGTGCTCGGCGTGGTCGGCACCATCGCCGTGCTGGACGCCACCGACCGGGAGCCGGATCGGGCCCCGCAGCAGGCCGTCCTGGCCAGCGCGCCGCTGTCCGCGTACGGGAGGACGCCGAAGGACGCCAACGGCGACGCCCGGATCTTCACCGACGGCCGGCTGCACCTGCACGTCGCGAATCTCCCGGACGTTCCCGGGTATTACGAGGTCTGGCTGATCAACCCGACCAGCATGGAGATGTTCTCGATCGGTGTGCTACGCGATGCGTCGGGGGATGCGCTGCTCCCGCTACCACCAAATGTCGATCTTCAGGCATACTCGGTTGTCGACGTTTCCGCCGAGCAGTACGACAACAAGCCCGCCCACTCCGGCGACAGTTTGCTGAGGGGCACCCTGACGGGCTGATCGGCGGGCCGGCTCAGCTCCCCGGCCCGCCGATCAGCTCCCTTTCCCACCGCGACGGGAACGGGAACACATACAGAGAAAGAGTGGCCATCCTTCGCGGAATGGCCACTCTTTCTCTGTATGTGCGCCGCTTCGGGGCGCCGGCCGGCGGCGCCCCGAGGCGGGGTCACTTGCGCTTGCGGATCTCCTCGGCGGCCTGCGGCACGACCTTGAACAGGTCGCCCACCACGCCGAAGTCGGCCAGCTCGAAGATCGGGGCCTCGCCGTCCTTGTTCACGGCGACGATCGTCTTCGAGGTCTGCATGCCGGCCCGGTGCTGGATCGCGCCGGAGATGCCCAGCGCGACGTAGAGCTGCGGGGAGACGGTCTTGCCGGTCTGGCCCACCTGGAACTGGTGCGGGTAGAAGCCGGAGTCGACCGCCGCGCGGGACGCGCCGACGGCGCCGCCGAGCAGGTCGGCCAGCTCCTCGACCAGCTTGAAGTTGTCGGCGTTGCCGACACCACGACCACCGGAGACCACGATGCCGGCCTCGGTCAGCTCGGGGCGGGAGCCCTTCTGCTCGGCGACCCGGTCGACGACCTTGGCCAGCTTGTCGGTGTCGGTGACCGCCACCGTGAGCTGCTCGACGGCCGGGGTGGCCGGCGCCGGGGTCGGGTTGACCGAGTTCGGCCGGACGGTGACCAGCGGCAGGCCCTTGGTGACCTTGGACTTGACGATGGTGGAGCCGGCGAAGGCGACCTGGGTCGCGGTGCCGTCGGCGGCCAGGCCGACCACGTCGGTCAGGATGCCGTTGTCGAGCTTGACGGCGAGGCGGGCGGCGATCTCCTTGCCCTCCTGCGCGGAGGCGAGCAGCACGGCGGCCGGCTGCACCCGCTTGACCAGCTCGGCCAGCACGGTGGCCTTCGGGGCCACCAGGTAGCCGTCGATCTCCTCGCTCTCGGCGGCGTAGATCTTCTCCGCGCCGTACTCGCCCAGCTTGGCGCTCAGCGCCTCGGCGGCGCCGGCGCCACCGAGCACCACCGCGCTCGGGGTGCCCAGCTCGCGAGCGAGGGTGAGCATCTCCAGGGTGACCTTCTTGACGCCGAATTCCCGGGTGGCTTCGACGACGACGAGAACCTCAGACATGTCCAGACCTCTCACACGAACTTCTCGGTGGCGAGGAACTCGACCAGCTTGACGCCGCCCTCGCCCTCGTCGGTGATCTTGGCGCCGCCGGACCGCGGCGGGCGCTTGGTGTGCTCCAGCACGGCGCTGGTCGCGCCGTCGAAGCCCACCTCGGTCGGGGCGACGCCGAGGTCACCCAGGGAGAGCGTCTGCACCGGCTTCTTCTTGGCGGCCATGATGCCCTTGAAGGACGGGTAGCGCGGCTCGTTGATGGTGTCCCAGACGGAGACCACGGCCGGGGTCGAGGCGGTGATGACCTCGTAGCCCTCCTCGGTCTGCCGCTCGACGGACAGCGTGGCGCCGTCGACGGTGAGCTTGCGGGCGCCGGTGAGCGCCGCGACGCCCAGCCGCTCGGCGATCATGTGCGGCATGACCTGGACCCGGCCGTCGGTGGACTCGGCACCGCAGATGACCAGGTCGGCGTTGAGCTGACCGAGGGCGGCGGCGAGCACCTTCGAGGTGGCGACGGCGCAGGACCCGTGCAGAGCGTCGTCCACCACGTGCACGGCCTTGTCCGGGCCCATGGAGAGCGCCTTGCGGATCGACTCGGTCGCCCGGTCCGGACCCATGGTCAGGATGGTGACCTCGCCGCCGTGCGCCTCCTTGATCTTCAACGCCTCTTCGATGGCGTACTCGTCCATCTCGTTGATGACGTTGTTCGCCGAACCGCGGTCGACGGTGTTGTCGTCAGGACGCAGGTTGCGGTCCGCGCCCGAATCGGGCACCTGCTTGACGAGTACGACGATGTTCATCGCGTTTCGACGACCCTCCTGTTGGTGTGGCGATCGCTCGCCCGGTCACGGGCGCAGCCTCGCGCGTCCGTTGACGCCCGGTCAACCGCGGGCGCTTGTGCAGTTGCCCACGGCGCAATGTTACCTGCCAGTAGGTTCGGCTTCCCGGGCACTCAGAGTGACACAGCTCACCGGAGCCGCGCGCCCGGCTAGACTCACAAACCGGGAGGTGTCACGACATGTCGGGACAGGATGCGGGGCGTCCGATCGGCGCGAAGACCGGCGGCGACCGCGCACCGGAGCGCTGCGGCCGCCCGGCGACGCAGCAGGCGTACCGGTGCGCGTGCGGCCGGGTCCGCGACCTCTGCGTCCGTGACACCGTGCACACCGTCTGGACCGCGCCCGGCGGCGACCCGGCGGGCGGGCCGCCCCCGGCGGGCGGATAGGCGGTCACGCCGGTTCGGCGAGGGCTCCCCTGATCCGTTCGATCACGGCCGCCTCGGCCGGTGCGACGCCCCGGTGCGCCCGGGCCACCCGGTCGGCCGCCGCCAGCACCACGTCCCGGTACACGGTCAGGTCCTGCGGCGACTTCTCCCGCAGGATGTCGACCGCCCGGCCGAGCGCCGGCAGCACCACGGACTCGACCTCCAGCGCGGAGTCCCGGGGCAACCTGGGCAGCGGCCCGGTGGTGAGCGCCTCCTTCACCACCCCGCTGGCGCCGTTGAGCGCCCCGGACGCGGCGATGCTCTCCCGGATCATGGCGAACATGCCCGGATCGGCGTTCGACACCAGGAAGACCGCCCCGAACGCGCCGGTCTTGAGGGTGAGCCGCTCGTCGTCCGTCAGCCGCTGCTCCATCATCACGGAGTGTAGACGTACGGGGTGGTCGTGGTGACCGGTACGAAGCCGAGCCGCTGAAGGATCGGCCGGCTGTCCTCCGAGGCGTCCACCTGGAGCAACGCCTTGCCCCGCTGGTCCGCCAGGCGCGCCCGGTACGCCACCAGCGCCCGGTAGATGCCCCGGTGCCGCCACTGCTCCAACGTCGAGCCGCCCCACAGGCTGGCGAAGCCGGTGTTCGCCAGGTAGCGGACCCAGCCGGCGCTGACCACCCGGTCCCCCGCCTCGGCCACCACCACGGTGATCGACTGCGGGTCGGCGGCGATCTCCTTCTCCAGCCCGGTCACCAGGTGGCTGCGGTCGGCCTGCCACACCTCCTGCTCCATCGCGGCGATCCGCTCCAGGTCCGCCCGGGAGGTGACCTCGCGCAGGCGTACCCCCTCGGGCAGCACCGGGACGGCGCCGGCCAGCGGCGCGACCGGTCCGATCAGGACGGTCTCCCGGTCCTCCGGCACGAATCCGGCGGCGCGCAGCCGGTCGGCCAGGTCGGCCGGCTCGTCGTGGGCGTTCAGCTTCCACTCCACCGACTCGCCCCGCTGCCGGAACAGCTCGACCTGCCGGGCGATCAGCGCGTCCAGCTCCGCGCCGGCCAGCCCGTCCAGCGTCCGGTAGGTGAGGAAGCCGCCGTGGTCGAGGCCGAGGATCCGGACCAGCGGGCCGTCCCGTTCGACGGTCACCCCGGCCGGCACCGGGTCCGGGATCTCCGGGCGGATCTGGCTGTCGTACGCGGCGCGCAGCGCGCCAGGCTCAAGATCGGTCATCCGTCCAGGCTATGCCCGGCACAAAGCGGATAATCGACGCCGTGTGGCAGGCGATCAGGCGGTGGTTCGACCCGTCGGAGCTCAGGTCGGTCGGCACCGCCCCCGACTACCGCTTCTCGCTGGCCAACGAACGCACCTTCCTGGCCTGGCTGCGCACCGGGCTGGCGCTGATCGCCGGCGGGCTGGCCGCCGCCCAGTTCCTGCCACCGATGCCGGTGCGCCATCTGCGCGAGGCGATCGCGGTCGGGCTGCTGCTGCTCGGCGGCACCGTGGCGGTGCGGGCGGTGGACCACTGGGCACGTACCGAACGGGCCATCCGGCTCGGCGAGGAACTGCCGGTCTCCCGATTCCCCGCCGTGCTCGCCCTGATCGTCGGGCTGGGCGCGCTGCTGCTGGTGGTCGCGGTGCTGGCGAGGGGGGTCGGCGGCCGGTGACCGGCGACCCGGGGCTGCAACCGGAGCGCACCCGGCTGGCCTGGCGGCGCACCGCCCTGGCGCTCACCGTGGTGACGGTGCTGGCGGTCCGGCTCGCCCTCACCGGGGACGTGCCCGGCGCGCTGCTCGCCGCAGCCGTGGTGCTGGTCTGGGCCGGGGCGCTGGCGGCCTGCTGGCGGCGGGCCGCGGGCAGCGGGCCGATCCCGGTCGGCTCGCCGGCCCTGCCCTCGGTCGCCCTGGCCACCGCCGTGCTGGCGCTGCTCGCCGTGCCGCTGGTCCTACGCGGGATGTGGTGACGGGCCGCGGTGCGCCATCATGGGGGCATGGCCCGGTTGTCCCTCCTGCTCTTCGCGGTCCAGATCGTCCTGGCCGTCTGCGCGCTGATCAGCTGTCTCTCCGCCGACGAGGAGGACATCCGTGCGCTGCCCCGCATCGCGTGGGTGCTGATCATCTTGTTCTTCCCGCTGGTCGGCTCGATCGCCTGGTTCCTCGCCGGCCGCAAGACCACCCCCGCCCGGCCCGGCCCGGCCGGCCCCGCCCCCACCGGACGGGACCGGCACCGACCGGTCGCGCCCGACGACGACCGGGAGTTCCTCGACTCCATCGCCGAACGCTCCCGTCGCAACGACGAGGAACTGTTCCGCCGCTGGGAGGAGGACCTGCGCCGGCGGGAGGACGACCTGCGCCACCGCGAGGGCGACCCGCCGCGCGAGGAGGATCGCCCGGAGGTCTAGGCGGGCCCCGCTCGCGCGTCCCCGGTGACGGCCGCCCGCAGCGGCCCGGACGCCGCCCGCCCGGCGCTCTGCGGAAGCCTTCGCCGAGGTGTACCGGAGCCGGCCGGGGAGGCCGTCCGGGTCACACTCGACGCTTGAGCGCGCGCAGGGACAGCGGCGCGAAGAGCACCGCGATGCCGGCGCCCCAGAGCAGGGTCTGCAGCACCGGGCCGGCCACCGGGCCGCTGACCAGCAGCCCCCGCAGCGCGTCGGCGACGACGGTGACCGGGTTGATCTCGACCCAGTTCTGCAACCAGCCGGGCATCCGGTCGGTGGGCACGAAGATGTTGCTGGTGAAGGTGAGCGGGAAGATCACCATGAAGCCGAAGATCTGCACCTTCTCCGGCTCGCTGACCAGCACCCCGACCAGCACCGAGATCCACGACGCGGCCAGCGTGAACGCCAGCAGCAGGGCGAACGCGGCCAGCACGCCGAGCAGACCGTTGCCGACCCGGAAGCCGAGGATCATCCCGACGCCGAGCAGCAGCGCGATCGACCAGGCCTGCTTGACCGTGTCGGCGAGGATCCGGCCGGCCAGCGGCGCCCAGCGGGCGATCGGCAGTGCCCGGAGCCGGTCGAAGACCCCCTTGGTCAGGTCGTTGTTCAACCCGAACCCGGTGGTCATGGTGGCGAAGAGCGCGTTCTGCACCATGATGCCGGGCAGCATGAAGGTCAGGTACTCGCCGGACGAGCCGGCGATGGCGGTGCCGAAGACGTAGGTGAAGAGCAGCACGAACATCACCGGCTGGATGCTCAGGTCGAGCAGCTCCATCGGGTTGTGCTTGATCTGCACCAGGCTGCGCCAGGCGAGGGTGAGGGTGTGCCGCAGGCCGGCGCCGACGCCGAGCCGGCGGGCCGGGGCGAGCGCGGTAGCGGGCGCGGTGACGGCGGTCATGCCGGGGTCCCTTCGAGTACGTCGGCGGAGGCGTCCTGCTCGGCCCGGTGGCCGGTGAGGGAGAGGAAGACCTCGTCCAGACTGGAACCGCGCAGGGCCAGCTCCGCCACCTGGACCTCGGCGGCGTCGAGCCGGCGGACCACCGCGGGCAGCACGTCCGGGTCGTTCACCGGCACGGTGACGGTGGTCTGGGCGACCTCCGGCGTCGCCCGGGCCACCTCGCCGGCGATGGCCCGCACGGTCGGCAGGTCGGCCGGGTCGACCGGGCGCACGGTGAGCACCTGTCCGCCGGTCTTCGCCTTCAGCTCCTCGGGGGTGCCCTGGGCGATCACCCGCCCGTGGTCGACCACCGCGATCTGCCCGGCGAGCTGGTCGGCCTCCTCCAGGTACTGCGTGGTGAGCAGCACGGTCACCCCGTCGGCGACCAGGGTGCGCACGATGTCCCACAGCTCGTTGCGGCTGCGCGGGTCGAGCCCGGTGGTCGGCTCGTCGAGGAAGAGCACCTGCGGCCGCCCGACCAGGCTGGCCGCCAGGTCCAGCCGGCGGCGCATGCCACCGGAGTAGGTCTTGGCCGCCCGGCCGGCGGCGTCGGTGAGCTGGAAGTCGGCGAGCAGCTCCGCGGCGCGGGCCCGCGCCTGGGCCCGGCCGAGCCCGAGCAGCCGGCCGATGAGCAGCAGGTTCTCGGTGCCGGTCAGGGTCTCGTCGACCGAGGCGTACTGGCCGGTCAGACCGATCAGCTGGCGCACCCGGTGGGCGTCGCGGCCGACGTCGTACCCGCCGACCGTGGCGTGCCCCTCGTCCGGGGCGAGCAGGGTGGCCAGCACCCGTACCGCGGTGGTCTTTCCGGCGCCGTTGGGGCCGAGCAACCCGAATACCGTCCCCGTGGGAACCTCCAGGTCGACCCCGGCGAGAGCGGTGGTGGCGCCGAAGCGGCGCACCAGCCCCTCGGCGCGGATCGCGTATGTCATCAGAACTCCGATCGTTATCGCTGGTCGCCCAACGATGCGCGAGGGGTCTGACGTTACGACGACGGCCGCTGACATTCCGCTGATTTAGCTGCTGACAGAACGCGACCGCCGCCGCCGGTCACCCGGCTGCGGCGGTCGCGACGTCGTGCTCAGGCCAGGTTCGACGAGCGCGGGTACGCATCCGTCGGGTCGGTGAGCACGTTGACCAGGTACGGCACCCCGGCGTCGAAGGCGCGGGCCAGGGCCGGCCCGAGGTCGGCGGCCTTGGCCACCGTCTCGCCGGCCCCGCCCAGCGCCTCGACCACCTTGTCGTAGCGCAGCTCCGGCTGGAGGTCGGCGGCGACGTCGTAGCCGTACATGGCCCGCATCGGGTGCTTCTCCAGCCCCCAGATGCCGTTGTTGCCGACCACGATGACCACCGGCAGCCGCTGCCGGACCAGGGACTCCACGTCCATCAGCGAGAAGCCGGCCGCGCCGTCGCCCATCAGCACGCAGATCTGCCGGTCCGGGTGGCTGACCCGGGCGCCCATCGCGTAGCCCATGCCGGTGCCCAGGCACCCGTACGGACCGGGGTCGAGCCAGGTGCCCGGCTGGGCCGGCTCCAGGTAGCGGCCGGCGTACGAGACGAAGTCGCCGCCGTCGCCGATGGTGATCGCGTCGGGGGCGAGCACCCGGCGCAGCTCGCCGTAGACCCGGGCCGGCCGGATCGGGTCGGTGTCGGCGGCCATCTCCTCGGCGTCGCGGGCCTTCGCGGCGTCCTCGGCGGTGCGCAGCTGGGCGATCCAGTCGGCGTGGTCGACCCGGTCGCCGCTCTGCCCGGCCAGCGCGGAGAGAATCAGCCGCAGGTCGCCGGCGGGGCTGACGGCGGGCTGAACGTGCCCGGCCCGCTGGCTGGGGGCGTCGACGATGTGCACCACCGCCGCGTCGCCGAAGTCGCCGAAGCTGAGCCGGAAGTCCAGCGGGGTGCCGATGACGACGACCACGTCGGCGTTCTTCAGGGCGACCCGGCGGGCCTTGGCGAAGGCGAGCGGGTGCTCCGGCGGCAGCGATCCGCGTCCCATGCCGTTGGTGAAGACCGGCACCCCGAGCGCCTCGGCGGCCTCGCGGAGGGCGGCGACCGCGTCGCCGGCGTACACGTCGGAGCCGGCGATGAACACCGGGCGCTGCGCGCCAGCGATCAGCCGGCCGGCGCGGGCCACCTCGTCCGGGTCCGGCTCGACCGGCGCGACGGCGACCGGCGCGGGCAGCTCGGCGTCGCCGACGCTGAAGACCGCCTCCAGCGGGAAGTCCAGGAAGGCCGGGCCCCGGTGCGGGGTGAGCGCGCTGGTCAGGGCGGCGGTGACGGCGCGCGGGATGTCGTCGGTGCTGAACACCGTCTCGGCGTGCTTGGTGACCGGGGCGACCAGCGGCAGGTGGTCCATCTCCTGGAGGCTGCCCGAGCCCCAGCGGAACTGCGGCGCCCGCCCGCCCAGCACCAGCACCGGAGAGGCGTTGAAGAACGCGCTGGTCAGCCCGGAGACGCCGTTGGTGACGCCGGGGCCGGCGGTGAGCACGGCCAGGCCGGGACGGCGGTTGAGCTTGGCCACCGCTTCGGCGGCGAACACCGCCGACTGCTCGTGCCGCACGTCGTAGATCGGGAACCCGTGCTTGTGGGCGGCGTCGTAGAGCGGGAAGACGTGCCCGCCGGAGAGGGTGAACATCTCCCGTACGCCGTTGGCGCGCAGCGCCGCCAGCGCGAGCTCCCCGCCGTGGCCCTCGACCCGTTCCGTCATCGCCGCTCCCCTCGTCACATGACCGGTGTCACAGGCTACTGGCCGGTACGGAAGATGTGAACACTTCTCGGTTCACCTGGGCGGGCCGGCGACCACGCGGGTCGCCGGCCCGGGCCGACGGTCAGCGGCCGGTGAAGTCCGGCTTGCGCTTCGCCACGAAGGCGGCCATGCCCTCGCGCCGGTCGTCAGTGGCGAAGAGCGCCGCGAAGAGCTGGCTCTCCCAGGCCAGACCGGAGTTGAGGTCCATGTCCAGGCCGCCGTCGACGGCGAGCTTCGCCGCGCGCAACGCCTGCACCGGGCCGGTCAGGTACGGCGTCACCAGCTCGACGGCCGTGTCGTAGACCTGCGCGGCCGGGGCGACCCGGTCGGCCAGGCCGATCCGCAGCGCCTCCTGGGCGTCCACCATCCGGCCGGACATGATCAGATCCTTCGCGCGGGCCGGGCCGACCAGGCGGGCCAGCCGCTGGGTGCCGCCGGCGCCGGGGATGATGCCGAGCTTGATCTCCGGCTGGCCGAGCTTGGCGTCCTCGGCCACCACCCGCCAGTCACAGGCCAGGGCCAGCTCGCAGCCGCCGCCGAGGGCGTACCCGGTGATCGCGGCGACCACCGGCTTGGGGATCCGGGCGATGGCGCCGAGGGCGCTGGACAGGTCCGCGGCCCGCTCCGCCATGTCCACGTAGGACATGTCGGCCATCTCCTTGATGTCCGCGCCGGCGGCGAAGACCTTCTCCCCGCCGTACACGATGACGGCGCGGACGCCGGCGTCGGCGGTGGCCGCCGCGGCCGCGGCGCGCAACTCCTCCTGCACCTGGGTGTTGAGCGCGTTCATCGGCGGCCGCTCCAGCCGGATGGTGCCGATGCCGTCCTTGGTCTCCAGCCGCACGAACTCGCTCACGCTGCCCTCACTTCCTCGTCGAAGTCGCGTGCCAACCTTACGGCCCGGTCGTTGGGGTACGTAGGCTGGTGTCAGCCCCGCCACCGGGAGTACCGCCATGATCACTTACTACGACGACAGGTCGGTGCAGGTCACCTCCACCGCGATCCGGGTGGACGGGCGCACCTTCCCGCTCGCCGAGATCGGCATGGTCTGGCACCAGCGGGGCAGCCGTTCGTGGCGGGTGCTCGCCGGACGCGGCGCCCTGGGCGTGGCGCTGGCCGGCCCCCTGGTCGCCGCCGTGCTGGGGGTGGCGCTGGCCGTCTGGCTGCACCGCTCGCTCACCGTCACCGTCGCCATCGTGGGCGCCTCGGTGCTGGTCGGGCTCGCCGTCGGCCCGCTCGCCGACTTCCTCTTCGAACACCTCGACCGCTCGTACGCCCGGGGCAGTCGGCAGTGGGAGATGTGGGCCCGCTGGCGGGGCCGGCCGGTGCTGCTGCTGCGCACCGGTGACGCGCTGCGCTTCGGCCAGGTCTACCGGGCGGTGCAGCGGGCGATGGAGAGCCGCCGCCCGATGCTCGGCCCTCAGAACTCGATCGGCCCGTCGGGCACCATCTCCAGCCCCCGCAGCAGGCCGTAGAGATCCTGCTCGCCCCAGAACTGAACGATCCGGCCGCCGGCCAACCGGTACATCTTGCAGGCGCTCTGCACGGCCGTGGCGCCGGTGGCGTCCCGCCGGTAGGTCTGCGCCATCGAGACGACCACCCGGTCGCCCGCCGCGAAGAGTTCCCGGATCTCCTGGTCGAGCACGGTCAGCCCCGGCGCGGCGACGGCCCCTTCGACGAAGTGCCGGCCCCGGACGGCCCGGCCGGACCCGTAGATCTCCACGTCCTCGGCGACCACCGCCCGCAGCTCGGCCAGGTCCCGGGTGACGAACGTGCGCAGGTACCGGCGGACCACCTCGACGTTGCGCTCGCTGTCGACCATGCGCCCGCACGGTACGCCGCCCGGCCCCTTCCCGCCGTCCCGCCGGCGACGCCGCCGCTCCCCCGGTCCGCGCTCCCTTGAGCACTGGGCCCCGTGCCGGCTCCCGGCGGTGGCGGGCGCCCCCTCGGACGCTGTGGAGCTGATGTCGTCAACGACTCAGCCGCAGTGGTGCCCCTCCACTGCCCACAACCCACCGTCCCCGAGCCTCCCCCCCCACTCCCCCCTGCGCCACCGGTTCGGGCCACCGGTGGAACCCCACGGGTGTCACCGCCGCCTTTCGACACCCATGACGTTCCACTCGTCGACGTCGAGCCATTCGTCGTGCGTTGCGCGAAGGCCGGACTCGCCACCGTTGCAGACACGGCTCGACACCGCACCGCACGCCGGGCATGCCCGGCCGGGTGAGTCGTTGACGACATCAGCTCGACAGCGTCCAGCAGGGCACCCTGGACCCCGGGCGGACGCGCGGACCGGAGGGGCGACCGGCTGCCGGAGCGACGGGGGCCGGTCCGGTCCACGGATGGTTAGGGTCTAGTGATGACCCTCTATTACCGGGACGACACCGTCCAGGTGACCTCGGAGTCGATCCGGGCCGGTGGGCAGGCGGTCCGGATCGCCGACGTGACGTACGTCTGGCACGCGCGGGGTGCGACGACGCTGGCCGTCCGGGGGCGGGTGCTGGGCCGCGGCGTACTCGTGCTGCTGCTCTCGCTGCCACCACTGGTGGCGCTGGTCTGCGTGATCTCGCTGGCCTGGTCGGCGCAGGACCGGGGCAACTGGAAGCTGGCGCTGGTGATCGTGGCCGGTTGCGCGGTCGGCGCGCTGGCCCTGACCCCGTTCCTGGAGCTGCCGCTGAGCTGGCTGGACCGCTCCTACGAGCGCGGCAACCGGGTGCACGAGCTGTGGGTGCAGCACCACGGGCAGGAGGTGATGTTGGTGCGCACCCCGGACGCCTTACGGTTCGGGCAGATCTACCGGGCCGTGCAGCGCGCCGTCGAACACCAGGGGGAGCACCGATGACCACCCGTCGTGCCGAGGCCGCCGCCCACCCGGCGACCCGGCGGCGACTCAACTCAACGGCAGGGTGGTGGCCATCGGCCAGGCCAGCAGCGCCGCACCGACCAGGGCCGGCAGCCACCGGGGCGCGCCAGCCCGACGCAGCACCGCCGCCCAGGCCGCCTGCCAGCCGACCAGCACCGCGAACAGCGGCACCACCAGCAGCACGAACCCGGGTGCCAGCCCCACCAGGGCCAAGGCGGTCAGGGCCAGCACGGCGATCCCGCCGACGGCCGCGTACCGCCAGCTCCGGCCGGCCGTCGCCAGCTCCGCGCCGGTGAGGAAGACCAGGCAGGCGGCGGCCACCACGGGCAGCAACCACCACCGGTCGCCGACCGGCAGCGCCGAGGTGAACCCGAGGTGGATCGGGACGGCGACGGCGGTCACCGCGTACCCGGTGAGCAGGACGGCGGCGATCACGGACCGCACCGGCGCGCGGCGGGCGACCGGCGCGGTCGCCCGGACCGGGGTCACGGTGGCGGCGGGCAGCGGCCACCACCGCGCGGCGGCGGCCAGCAGTACGCCGGTCACCAGCAGAAAACCGGTGACGTGGCCGCCCACCGCGAGCGGGAGCCGGGTGGTCGGCGCCAGCGCGCCGACCAGCGCACCCAGGCCGGCGGCGGACGCCGCCACCGCCAGCACCACGGGGGTCGGGGCGGCCCGCCGGGACGGCCGGGGCCGGCGGCCGAGCAGCAGGATCGCCAGCGGGACGAAGCCGAGCCCGAACCCGAACAGCAGCAACCCGGCCGGCGCCAGCCGCGCGAGGGGTCGCGGCGGATCTCCACCGCCACCCACCCACGCCGCGACCTCGTCATGGGTACGACCGGCGAAGAGCACCGAGATGTGCTCGACGCCGGGTACGACCACCAGCCGCCGCCCGACCCCCCGGCGGGACGTCGTTTCGGCGGTGTCGCGGAAGGCGGGGAACTCCGCGCCGCCGACGATCAGCAGCAGCCCGTCCGGCCGGCCGTCGGGCAGGTCGCCGGAGTCGGGCAGCGAGATGGCGACGGTGCGGGTGACGTCCGGGTGGCCGGCGGCGTAGCGGATGACCGCGCCGGCGCCCATCGAGTGTCCGACCAGGACGATCCGCGCCGGGTCGACGTCCGGCCGGGAACGCAGGTACGCGACGGCGACGGACAGGTCGTGCTCCAGGGTGGCGCGGGAGTCGGCGGCGTCCCGCCCGGCGCCGGGCAGCCGGGCCGGGTTGGCGCCGTGCCCGGCGACGTCGAGCAGCAGCGCGACCGCGCCCTGCCGGGCCACCGTGTCGGCGATCGGACGCATCAGCCGGGCCGAGCCGGCGAACCCGTGGGCGATCACCACGCCGGGTCGGCGGCCCGCCACGCCGGCGGCCCGCACCTCGGTCAACGGCACCCCGTCGACGGTCGCCCGTCGAGTGGTCAGCCCCCCGTCGGCCCGGGCCAGCCCGTACCCGCCGAACGCCAGGGCGAGCGCGGCGAGGACCGCGAGGACCGCGACCCGGCCGGCGACCGGCGTGGCGCCGAGGGGGCGGACCGACATGCCGGGCACCCTATCGCCCGAGCGCGCGGGCCGGTGCCCGCGCGACGCTGAGCCGGGCAGTGACCGGGACCGCGCCGTCGGGCGCCGGTGGCCGGGCCGACGCACACTGGTCACATGGCTATCCCCCTCCCCCGGCCGACCGCGGTCGTCGGCCTCACCCGCTCCGCCCTCGACCAGGCGTTCGGCTCGGCCGCCTCGTTCGCCGCCGTGCCGGCCCGCGCGTTCGCGGTGCTCGATGGGGTGGAGGCGCTGCTGGCCCGGATCAACGGGGTGGTGGACCGGATCGAGGGCACCCTGGACCGGACCGACCGGGTACTCACCGACGCCGAGGCGGCGGTCCGCGAGGTGGCGGTGATCAGCGCGGCGGCGACCACCGCGATCGAGACCGCCACCGAGGTCGCCGCGGCGGCCGCCGTGGTGGTCGGCGAGGCCGAGCAGGTGTCCGGCGCGGCGGCCGTGGTGGTCGGGGAGGCCGAGCGGGTGGCCCGGGCGGCCGGCACGGTGGTCGCCGAGGCGGACGCCGTGGCCGGCCGGGCCGCGGGCACGATCGTCGCCGCCGAGCAGGCCACCGCCACGGCGGGCGAGCTGATGGCGGCGTACGAGCCGGCGCTGCGCCGGGCCGCGCCGATGGCGACCCGCTTCATCGAGCAGCTCAGCCACGAGGAGGTGACCGCGGCGATCCGGCTGGTGGACGAGCTGCCCAAGCTCAAGGAGCACCTGACCGCCGACATCCTGCCGATCCTGGCCACCCTGGACCGGGTCGGCCCGGACCTGCACGACCTGCTCGACGTCACCCGCGACCTCAAGCTCGCCGTCGCCGGCATCCCCGGCCTCAACATGCTGCGCCGCCGCGGCGAGCGCCTCACCGACGACCCGACCGACTGACCGGCCGGGGGTCAGCAGTCGCAGCGGACGGCCGTGCGCGGAGCCGTCAGGTCGTCGACCGGCCGGCGGGTCTCCCCGGTCGGGGTACGCACCGGCAGCCCCTCCCGGACCCAGTACTCGTAGCCGCCCAGCATCTCCTTGACCCGGTAGCCGAGGCGGGCGAACTCCAGCGCCGCCCGGGTGGCGCCGTTGCACCCCGGCCCCCAGCAGTAGGTGACCACCGCCGCGCCGGCCGGCACCAGCCCGGCGGCACGAGTGGCGATCTCGGCCGTCGGCAGGTGCACCGCGCCGGGCAGGTGCCCCTGCCGCCAGGCGTCCGGCCCCCGTGAGTCCACCACCACCAGGCCGGACACCCGGGCGGTCAGGTCGGCGTGCACGTCGCTGACGTCGGTCTCGAAGCTCAGCCGGTCGAGGAAGTGGGCGGCGGCGGCGGCCGGGTCGGCCGGCGGCACCGAGAGCGTGTACGACATGCCTCCGATCCTGGGTCGGCCACCGCCACCGGCGGGAGTGGCGGGAACGACGTCCTCCGCTAATATCCCGCCATGACCCGTACGGTGGCCGTGCTGGCGTACCCGGGGATGTCGGTCTTCGAGACCGGCATCGTCACCGAGGTGTTCGGGCTGCCCCGCCCCGAGTTCGACGTCGACTGGTACGCGCTGACCGTCTGCGCGGAACGCCCCGGCCCGGTTCCGGTGGTCGGCGGCGCCGCCCTGCACACCCCGTACGGCCTCGACATGCTGGCCGGGGCCGGGACGGTGATCGTCCCCGGCGTGCCCGACGTGACCGCCGACCCGTCACCGGAGCTGGTCACCGCGCTGCGCCGGGCGCACCGGGCCGGCGCGCGGATCATGTCGATCTGCTCCGGGGCGTTCGCGCTCGCCGGCGCCGGCCTGCTCGACGGCCGGCGGGCCACCACCCACTGGCGGTACGCCGACCTGCTGGCCCGGCGGTACCCGCGCGTCGAGGTCGACCCGGACGTGCTCTACCTCGACGACGGCGACGTGCTGACCAGCGCCGGCAGTGCCGCCGGCCTGGACCTCTGCGTGCACGTCGTCCGCCGGGACTTCGGCGCGGCGATCGCCAACGCGGTGGCCCGGCGGCTGGTGATCCCGCCGCACCGCGACGGCGGGCAGGCGCAGTTCATCGAGGCGCCGGTGCCGGCCGACCCGGGCGACGACCGGATCGCCCGCAGCATGGACTGGGCGCTGGCCCACCTCGCCGAGCCGCTGACCGTGCAGCGGCTGGCCCGGCAGGCGCACATGTCCTCCCGCACCTACCTGCGGCAGTTCGCCCGGGCCGCGGGGACCAGCCCGATCCGCTGGCTGATCGACCAGCGGGTGCGGGCCAGCCTGGTGCTGCTGGAGTCGACCGGACTGCCGGTCGCCGAGGTGGCCCGGTCGGTCGGGTTCGACAGCGCGGTCACCTACCGGCACCACTTCGGCCGGGCGATGCGCACCTCGCCGTCGGCGTACCGCCGGGCGTTCCCCCGCGACGCCACCTGACCTGGCGGTCGCGGCTGACCGGGCGCTCCGGGGCGGCCGGGGTCGCGGGTGGGTGGTGTCAGCCGGCCGGCGGGGCGTAGAGCGCGTCGATCTCGTCCCGCCGGGGCAGCGCCACCGAGGCGCCGAGCCGGCGTACGCAGGCCGCGCCGGCCGCCGCGGCCCAGCGCACCGCGTCCAGCACCTCCCGGCCCTCGCCCCAGGCCACCGCCAGCGCGGCGGTGAACGCGTCGCCCGCGGCGGTGGTGTCGACGACGTCCACCTGGACCGCCGGCACGTGCACGTCCGCGCCGTCCCGGTCGCCGTACCAGGCGCCCTCGCCGCCGAGGGTCAGTACCGCGCGGGGCACCAGTTCCAGCAGCGCCCGCGGCTCGTCCCGGCCCCGGCCGGTGAGCGCCTGTGCCTCCGGCTCGTTGACCACGAGCAGGTTCACCGCGGCCAGCAGCTCGGCCGGCACCTGCCGGGCCGGCGCGGCGTTGAGGATGACCCGGGTGCCGGCCTCCCGGGCCGCCAGCGCCGCGGCGGTCACCGTCTCGACCGGGATCTCCAGCTGCGCGACCAGCACGTCTGCCCCGCGTACGGCGTCCAGCTCGCCACCGGTGAGGCCGGTGAAGGCGGTGTTGGCGCCGGGGGTCACCAGGATGGCGTTCTCCCCGACGACGTTGACCATGACCAGCGCCACCCCGGACGCGCCGTAGACCACCCGCAGCTGGCCGGTGTCCACCCCGGCGGCGGTGATCCGGGCGCGCAGGGTGACGCCGAAGGCGTCGGAGCCGATCGCGCCGAGGAAGGCGCAGGACGCGCCGGCCCGGACCGCGGCGATCGCCTGGTTGGCGCCCTTGCCGCCGGGCACCGTCACGAAGTCGCTGCCGAGCACGGTCTCCCCGGGCCGCGGCAGCGTCGGGCCGGTGCCCACGAGGTCCATGTTCGCGCTGCCCACCACGACGACCCGGGTCTGCCGCACCACGACCTCCTGCCGACCTGCACGTTGCGGCGAGTCTAGGACCAGCCGTCGGCCGGGAGCCGGCCGGCTCAGGCGGCCCGGGCGGTGTACCGCTCGCCGCGCCGCTCGACCACCAGCGGCAGGCCGAAGGTCTTGGAGAGGTTGTCGCCGCTGAGCGTCTCGGCGAGCAGCCCCTGGGCGACCACCCCGCCCTCGCGCAGCAGCAGCGCATGGGTGAAGCCCGGCGGGATCTCCTCGACGTGGTGGGTGACCAGGACGAGGGCGGGGGCGTCCGGGTCGTACGCCAGCTCGGCCAGCCGGGCCACCAGGTCCTCGCGCCCGCCCAGGTCGAGCCCGGCGGCCGGCTCGTCGAGGAGCAGCAGCTCGGGGTCGGTCATCAGGGCGCGGGCGATCTGCACCCGCTTGCGCTCGCCCTCGGAGAGCGTCCCGTACGCCCGCTCGGCGAGGTGCCCGACACCCAGCTGCCCGAGCAGCGCGCGGGCCCGGGACTCGTCGGTGCGGTCGTAGCTCTCCCGCCACCGGCCGACCACCGACCAGGCTGCGGTAACCACCACGTCGCTGACCCGCTCCTCGGCGGATACCCGCTCGGCCAGCGCGGAGGTGGAGAGGCCGATGCGCATCCGCAGCTCGTTGACGTCGGTGCGGCCGATCCGCTCGCCCAGCACGTGCGCGGTGCCGCTGGTCGGGTGCAGCCGGCCGGCGGCCAGGTTGAGCAGGGTGGTCTTGCCCGCGCCGTTGGGGCCGAGGACGACCCAGCGCTCGTCGAGCTCGACCCGCCAGTCCACGTCGTGCAGCAGCGCGGTGCCGGAGCGCCGGACGCCGACACCGTCGAGGCTGACCACCAGATCCTCGTCCACGGGTGCGGGGGCG
This sequence comes from Micromonospora purpureochromogenes, assembly GCF_900091515.1. Taxonomy (NCBI): domain Bacteria; kingdom Bacillati; phylum Actinomycetota; class Actinomycetes; order Micromonosporales; family Micromonosporaceae; genus Micromonospora; species Micromonospora purpureochromogenes. The sequence goes on from NZ_LT607410.1 coordinate 5,843,676, forward strand.
GCGGGGGCGCCGGCGGCGCCGGGGATCAGGTCACCAGTCACCGCTCCATCCAACCACGCAGCCCGCGGGGTGCCCCCCATGGGCGGCGGCCTCGCCTTAGGGTGAGGCCCCGTGTCGTTGGTCACCATCTCCGGAGGACGTCACATGCCCGATCGAGGTCAGGAGCGCTGCGGATGAGCGCGGTCGTCGAGATCGAGGGCCTACACAAGACGTTCCACACGCTGCGGCAGGGGCGCCGGGTCGCGGTGGACGGCTTCGACATGGTGGTCGAGGCGGGGCAGGTGCACGGGTTCCTCGGCCCGAACGGCTCCGGCAAGACCACCACCCTGCGCGCGCTGCTGGGCCTGGTGAGCGCCGACGGCGGCCGGATGAGCGTGCTCGGCGCCCCCGCGCCGGAACAGCTGGCCCGGGTGGCCGGCCGGGTCGGCGCGATCGTGGAGAGCCCGCAGTTCTTCGGAAACTTCACCGGTCACCGCACGCTGCGGCTGCTCGCGCTGGCCGGCGGGGTGCCGACCGGCCGGGTCGACGAGGTGCTGGAGCAGGTCGGGCTGCGCGACCGCGGCCAGGACCGGGTCAAGGGCTACTCGCTGGGCATGAAGCAGCGCCTGGCGGTGGCCTCCGCCCTGCTCAAGGATCCCGAGCTGCTGATCCTGGACGAGCCGGCGAACGGGCTGGACCCGGCCGGCATCCGCGAGATGCGGGACCTGATGCGGTCGCTGGCCGAGGCGGGGGTGACGGTGCTGGTCTCCAGCCACATCCTGGCCGAGATCCAGCTGATCTGCGACCACGTCACGATCATCTCCCGGGGTCGCCGGGTGGCGGCGGGCCGGGTCGAGGAGGTGCTGGCCGGCTACGACCAGCACGAGTGGCAGGTACGGGTGGCGGAGCCGGGCCGGGCCGCCGACCTGCTGGGGGCGGCCGGCCTGTCGGTCACCGACCACGACGGGCGGCTGGTGGTCACCGGCGCGGAGGATCCCGAGCTGATCGCCCGCACGCTGGGCGAGCAGGGCGTCTGGGTACGCGAGCTGACCCCGATCCGCCCCGACCTGGAGAGCGTCTTCCTGGAGCTGACCGGCACCCCACCACATCCGACACTGCCGCGGCAGGTGGGCGAGGCCGCCCTGCCCGGGGAGGGACCTGACGCACCCATGATCGACATCGACGTGACCGCCGGCCGGGGGGTGCAGGCGTGAACCTCGTCCGTGCCGAGGCGGAGCGGCTCGCCGCCCGCCGTTTCGTCCAGCTGATGCTGGTGCTGCTGGCCCTGGCCTTCGCCATCACCACGGCGACCACCCTGGTCGGGTCGCACCAGCCGTCGGCGAGCGAGGTCGCCGCGGCGGAGGCGCAGCTCGCCCAGGTGATCCGCGGCATGGAGGCCGACCATCAGTACTGCCTGAAGGTCAAGGCGGGCGAGTTGCCGGTCGACGAGAACAGCTACCTGCCGGCCGACTGCAGCGAGGTGGACCCGGTGCTCCGGGACCAACTGCCGGTGGTCGCCGACTACCTCTCCGGCGTCTTCGTCTTCGGCCAGCAGGCGGGTCCGCTGCTCTACTTCCTGATCGCCTTCCTGGTGCTCTTCGGTTTCCTGGTCGGGGCCTCCTACATCGGCGCCGACCTGAACTCCGGCGGGGTGGTCAACCTGCTGCTGTGGCGGCCGCGCCGGCTCACCGTGCTCGGCGCGAAGCTGGGCACGCTGCTCGGGGTGGTGACGCTGCTGTCGCTGGTGGCGACGGTGGTCTACCTCGGCACGTTCTGGACGATCGCGCAGGCCGCCGGGCTGCCGGGCCGGCTGGACGCGGCGTTCTGGCAGGACCTGGGCGGCCGCTACGGGCGCGGCCTGGTGCTGGTGCTGCTCGCCACCGCGCTGGGCTTCGGCATCGCCACGCTGGGCCGGCACACCTCGGCGGCGCTCGGCGCGGTGGCCGCGTACGCGGTGGTCTGGGAGCTGGGCGCGCGGCTGGTGTTCGAGATCCTCGACGTGGCCCGACCGGACCAGCTGATGCTCTCCACCTACATCGGTGCCTGGCTCAACGGCCGGATGGAGCTCTACGACGACCAGGTCTGCCGGAACTCGACCGGTTTCGGCTTCTGCGACGGCACGTACACGATCACCTGGGCCCCGGCGCTGCTGGTGCTGGTGGCCCTGGCCGGCGCGGTGACGGCGGCCGCGTTCGCGGTGTTCCGCCGGCGCGACCTGATCTGAGCGGTCGTCGGGCCGGGCGCCCGGCACGACGACGGCGCCCACCGGCCCGGCCTCGGCAGGATCTTGCCGAGGTCGGGCCGGTGGTGAAGAATTCCTTCACATGGCGGGTGGCGTACGGCGACGGGGGTCAGCCGACCGTCGACCCGAAGACCTCGTCCCGGACGGCGTCCAGCGCCGTACGCAGCGCGCCGCGCAGGATCGGCTCCTCGGTCAGCCCGGTCGGCACCACCCGGGGCCGGACCAGCGTGATCGCGGCGACCTCCTGCTGCACCCGCTCGGCCAGCGCCGCCCCGCCGGCCTGCCCGACCTCGCCGGCGAGCACCACCAGCGGCGGGTCCAGCACCACGCAGGTGCTGGCCACGCCGAGGGCCAGCCGCCGGGCCAGCTCGTCGAGCATCGGGGCGCCGGCCGTACCGGCGGCGACGGCGTCGCGCACCGCGTCGGCCGCGCAGCCGGCGTCGAAGCCGTGCTCACGGGCCACCGCGCGAACGGCGTCCGCCCCGGCGAGCTGCTGGAACGCCGGCTTGGCCCGGCGGGAGACGTCGCGCGGGATCGGCACCCCGGGCACCGGCAGGTAGCCGATCTCACCAGCCGCGCCGGTGCTGCCGTGGTGCAGCCGCCCGCCCAGCATGATCGCCAGACCGACGCCGGCGCCCACCCAGACCAGCACGAAGTCCGCCAGCCCCTGGGCCGCGCCGGACTGCGCCTCGGCGACGGCGGCGAGGTTGACGTCGTTCTCGAAGACCACCGGGGTGTGCAGGTCCTCGCGGAGCGCGGCGAGCAGGCCGCGGTGCCAGCGCGGCAGGTTGAAGGCGAAGGTGATGTCGCCGGTGCCCGGGTCCACCAGGCCGGGGGTGCCCAGCACCACCCGCCGCACGCTGGACAGCTCCGCGCCGGCGCTGCTCGCCGCCCGCACCACGGCGTTGTGCACCACGCCGACCGGGTCGTCGGTGTCCCGGGTGGACTGCTCCACCCGGCCGATGACGGCTCCGGTGATGTCGGCGCAGGCCGCCACCACCCGCTCCGCGCCGACGTCCACCCCGACCACGTGCGCGCTGCCCGGGCGTACCGCGTAGAGCTGGGCGTTCGGGCCCCGCCCGCCGGCCTGCTCACCGACCCGGGTGACCAGCCCGCGCTCCTCCAGCCGCTCGACCAGCTGCGAGGCGGTGACCTTGGACAGGCCGGTCAGCTCGCCGAGCCGGGCCCGGGTCAGCGGGCCCCGTTCGAGCAGCAGCTCCAGTGCCGCTCGGTCGTTGAGCGCCCGCAACAGGCGGGGTGTGCCGGGCAGCCGGGTCGCACTCATGCCACGTCCTCTGGTTTCCGTAAACTTCGCCAACCGAATCGACCTGCGGGCGGGTGCCCGTAGCGTATCGGCCACCCCGTACCCGGGAACTCGGACGACCGACCGCTCCCGGTGCGACACTCGTGCCGTCCGGCACCGAAGGGGGAAAGACACGTGGGGCTGGATCCAGGACTGCGCCGGCTCGCGCTGGGCACGCTGCTCGCCGCGTACCCGGGGCCGGTGCCGCCGCAGTGGGCCGTCGACCTGGTCGCCGAGGGGCTGGCCGGGCACACCCTGTTCGGCACCAACGTCCACGATCCCGCGCAGGTGGCCGCGAGCACCCTCGCGCTGCGCACCGGCCGGCCGGACGTGCTGATCGCCATCGACGAGGAGGGCGGCGACGTCACCCGGCTGGCGCACGCCACCGGCAGCCCGTACCCGGGCAACGCGGCGCTCGGCGCGGTCGACGACACCGCGCTCACCGGCCGGGTCTACGCGGCCATCGGCGCCGAGCTGGCCGCCCTCGGCATCACCGTCGACCTGGCCCCGACCGTCGACGTCAACACCGCCGACGAGAACCCGGTGATCGGCACCCGGTCGTTCGGCGCCGATCCGGCCCGGGTCGCCGCGCACTCCGCCGCCGCCGTCGAGGGTCTCCAGTCGGTCGGGGTCGCCGCCTGCGCCAAGCACTTCCCCGGGCACGGCGCCACCGTGGCCGACTCGCACCACGAGCTGCCCACCGTGGACGTGTCCCCGGCCCTGCTGCGCGAGCGCGACCTGCCGCCGTTCGCGGCGGTCGTCGAGGCGGGCACCCGGGCCGTGATGACCGCGCACATCCGGGTGCCGGCGCTGACCGGGGACGGGCCGGCCACGTTCAGCCGGGCCGTCCTGGTCGACCTGCTCCGCGGCGAGTACGGCTTCACCGGCACGGTGATCACCGACGCGCTGGAGATGCAGGGCGCCGCGCTGGCCGCCGGCGGGGTCGGCCCGGCCGCCGTGCGCGCGCTGGCCGCCGGCGCGGACCTGCTCTGCATCGGCGCGAAGGTCGACGCCGCGCTGGTCGAGCACGTGGCCGGCGAGATCGTCGCGGCGATCGGCGACGGCCGGCTGGACCGCGCCCGGGTCGAGGAGGCGGCCGACCGCACCGCCGCGCTCGCCGCCTGGACCCGGGCCGCCGGCATCCCGCCGACCATCCCCACCGACCTCGGGTACGCCGCCGCGCGCCGGGCGGTCCGCGTCGAGGGCGTGGTCGACGGGCTGGCCCGGCCGCTGGTGGTGCAGCTGCACGCCACCGCCACCATGGCCGAGGGGCGGGTGCCCTGGGGTCTGGGCCCGCACCTGGACGGCCTGGAGGAGGTACGCGTCGTCGCCACCGAGACCGATCCCGCCGCGCTGGGGCGGCTCGCCGACGGCCGGCCGATCGTGCTGGTCGGGCGGCACCTGCACCGGCTGCCCGGCGGCGCCGCGCTGGTCGACGCGCTGGCCGCCGCGTACCCGGTGACCGTGGTGGAGATGGGCTGGCCGGGGCGCTGGCGGCCGACCGGCGTACGCGCCTTCGTCACCACCTACGGGGCGAGCCACGCCAACGGCCGGGCGGCGGCGGAGGCGCTGGGGCTGATCGGCTGAGGCCTGGTTGCGGCGCTGCCGCCGGCCAGCGGTGGCCGGGGCGCTACAGCTAGGCGGCAGGGGCGTCGGGGTCGACGGCGGACGGGCTCTGGTGCCGGGGCGCGAGCCCGATCAGGCTGTCGACGCCGGTGATCCGCAGCACCCGGGCCACCACCGGCTGCGGGTCGACCACCCGGAACCTGGCACCCCGACCGACGGCCTCGGCGGCCCCGCGCAGCAGGGCGGCGACCCCGGTCGAGTCCAGGAAGGGCACCTCGGCGAGGTCCACCACCAGCTCCACCGTGTCCGGCAGGTCGAGGGCGGCGTCCAGAGCGTCCTGCACCACGGCGGCGGTGGCGATGTCCAGGTCGCCGACGGGCCGCAGCACGATCCGCCCGCCGTCCTCGTGCCGCCTGTCCACCCGCATGTCCCGCTCCTCGCCGCCGTCGCGGCACGACGATACCCGCCGGACGGCGCGACAGCCCGGACCCGGTCCGCCGCCCGCCCCGCCCCGCACGCTCCGTCACCATCGCCGCCCACCGGGTCGACGACTCTTGCCGCAGCTCAAGTCCACTACTGGACACGCCGAAACGGTCGGTTACCTCTTGCTCACGGGCCGATCCGTACGTAGCGTCACCATCAGCGGGACCGGTCGGCGGGTCCGCCGACGCACAGAGGGCCTGGGGGAAGGCTGCGGACCGTGGATTCGGCCCGGAATCCACGGTCCGCGCCCTGCCACCACAACGCGGCACGGCGCGGTCAGCGGGGATAGACGCCGTACGATCGCCAGCCCCGGTCCGGGAAGCCGGCCGCGTCGGCCACCAGGGCGGAGGCGACGTTGGCCGGATCATGCCGGTACGTCGGGACGGCGCCCTCGTCGAGCACCCGCCGGGCGGCCTGGGCGACCAGCTTGCGGGCCAGGCCCCGGCCACGCGCGGCCGGCGCCGTACCCACCGCCAGCTCGTGTCCGTGCTTGTCGTGCCGCTTGATCCCGACACCGGCGAGGTAGCCGCCGTCGGCGTCCCGGACCACCAGCACCTCCCGGTCGAACAGCCGCAGCCAGGGCGGGAACGCCGAGTCGGTCGGTGGGACCCACTGCCCCACCTCGGGCAGCGGGGCCGGGTCCAGGCACCAGCGGAAGACGTCGTCGGCCAGCATCCAGTCCGGTTGGCCGACGGCGGCGGGCAGCGCCGCGAGCAGTTCGGCCTCCGGCCCGCGGGCCAGCGCGCGGATCGCCTCCACCCGCTCCGGCGGCACCGAGAGCACGGTGCTGCCGGCGGACTGCACGGCGATCGCCGGTCGCAGCCGCCCGTCCCAGGCCGGTCGCCCGCGCCGGCGGGAGCCGACGACGTGCAGGCCGGGGCCGGCCGGCCACTGGCCCAGCCAGGTGACCAGGTGCAGGTAGAGCCGGCGGTCGAGCACCGGACACCTCCCTCGCCCGCTCGGGTACGACCACCTCGTCGTGATCACCGTACGCCGTGCCGGCCGGGCCGACCGCACGTTGCGCCGGACGTGGGCCGGTTGACGGCCTGACCGCCCGGGTAGACGTACCGAGTGAGGCCGATGCCCGGGAACCCGAGACATCGATCGACCGTCATATTCATTTCCATACATGTACAACTTCTTTTGGGACGGTAATGGTCATGCCGAATCAGCCGAATGACCGGTACCAGCAGGACACCGCGAGGATCTGGCGGGCGGCCGAGGCCGCCGGGCGATTTCCGGCCCAAGCGCCGTACCGGGAGGCGCGGACCGGGCGCGGGGTGAACGCCGCGCTCTCCTGGGGCGACCTCAACAGCCTTCCCGCGGGCGTCTCCTCCCGCCGGGGCCTCACCGCCCGCTGACCCGCGCCGGAGAAAGCGGCGACACACCCGGGGCGTCCAGCCGGGGCTTTCGCACACCTGTCGGGTAGCGTCTTGTGGTCCGAAACTCGGCCTACGACAGGAGAAGCTCCGCGCATGGGCAAGAAGACGATCCACGTCTCCGACTTCAGTGGCACGGTACTGCGGGCCGACGACGAGGTGGTCAAGGTCGTCGTGCTGGAGCACCCTGACCTGGTGGCCGGGCCCGTGCAGCTGGACGCCACCCCGATCGAGGTGGAGAGCATCGACGACGCGGCGCTGGACGTGGCGGTGGTGGAGATCCACGACCGGCACGGCGGCGGCGAGCCGCGCCGGGTGGTGCTGACCGCCAGCGAGTTCGACGCGATGGCCACCGACGTACCGATGGCCCAACTGCTGCGCACCGCCGAACGGGTACGCCCGCCGAAGGCGCGCAAGAGCGCGGAAAAGATCGACTACGGCACCATCGAGCACGCCGGCCGGCCGCACCGCGGCCGGGTCACCGAGGAGGAGGCCCGACTGGTCCGCGAGCAGCTGGACGAGGTGAACAAGCGCCTCGCCGACGCCGGCATCCGGCAGGTCGACCCGACCGACCCGGAGCACGCCGCCCGCTACGGCTTCCCCGTCGCCGTCGCCTGACCCCGTACCCGTCGATGGCCGGGGCGTCCCCCCGTGCCGCGCCCCGGCCACCGACGGACCGTCACCACCCCCGCGCCGGCCGGGCGCGACAATGGGACGGTCCATCTGGGACTCTGCCGACATCCGGAGGGCGGGAACTCCCCGGTGCGGGGGACATCGCGTCCCCCGCGAGGGTCACCGGTACAGCGCCAGGGCGGCCATGATCCGTTCCTCGACACCGTCCTTGCCCAGTCCCAGCCCGGAGAGCACGCCCGAGCCGTCCTCCAGTTCCAGCAGGGCGAGCAGGATGTGCTCGGTGCCGATGTAGTTGTGCCCGAGGCGCAGCGCCTCCCGGAAGGTCAGTTCGAGGGCCTTCTTGCCCTGCGCGTCGTAGGGGATCAGGTCGGGCACCTGGTCGGCGGGGGGCGGGAGCGCCGCCGTCGCCGCCTGCCGCACGTCGTCCAGCGACACGCCCTCCTCGACGATCGCCTTGGCGGCCAGCGCCTCCGGCTCGGCCAGCAGCCCCAGCACCAGGTGCTCGGCGCGGATCTCCGCGTGCCCGGTGGCGCGGGCCTCGTTCTGCGAGGCCATGACCACGTTGCGGGCCCGCGGGGTGAAGCGGCCGAAGCCGGCGCTCGGGTCGAGGGCGGCGGCCGCGTCGACCTTCGCGGCCGAGCGCTTCTGGGCGGCCTGCTTGCTGACCCCCATGCTCTTGCCGATCTCGGTCCACGAGGCACCGGAGCGCCGGGCCTGGTCCACGAAGTGGCCGATCAGGTGGTCGGCCAGCTCGTCCAGGTGGTCGGCCGCGATGACCGCGTCGCTGAGCTGGTCGAGCGCGTCGGGATGGGCCTTCTTGATGGCCTGGATGAGGTCGTCGAGGCGTACCGGGTTGGCCATCTGGATGGGATCCGTCATGCGTCAACCATAGGTTGACGAGCCTTCGTCGTCAACGACAAGTTGACGATCTACCGTCGGTCCACGGACGCGGCAGGCCGCGCGCCCCCGTCCGGACGGGGGCGCGCGGCCGAGCGTGCGCCGGGCGAATCAGCGGCCCGCGGGGACCGTCACCAGCTCCGGCACGGGGGCCGGCCGGCGGTCGGCCGACGCGCGCCGCCCGGACGGGACGGCGAGCGCCGCCACCGCGGCCGCCAGGGCCAGCCCGGTGAGGACCAGGAAGCCCAGGGTGAAGCCGGCCTCCCGGGGCAGCCCGTTCGCCTGCGGGTGGGCGGTGATCACGCCGCTGACCACGGCCGCGCCGACGGCGCCGCCAATGGTGCGGATGTTGGCGTTCATGCCGGTCGCCACCCCGGTCTGCCCGGCCGGGACGGTGCCGACGATGAGGTTGGCCATCGAGGCGAAGGCCAGCCCGATGCCGAGGCCGACGAGGGCGCCGGCCACCCCGATCTCCCAGCGGGTGTCGTGCGCGACCGTCAGCATCGCGGAGGCGAGCACGTTGAAGGCCGCGCCGGTGGCGAGCTGCGCCTTGGCGCTGAAGCGCGACTCCAGCCGGCCGGCGAGGAGGCCGGCAACGAACATGCCGACCAGCATGGGCAGCATCAGCAGGCCGGCCTGGGTGACGGTCGCGCCGAAGCCGTAGCCGGCCACCGTCGGGGTCTGCACGAACTGCGGCAGGAACGCGTAGACGGAGAACATGGACGCGCCGTAGAGCAGGGCGACCAGGTTGGTCGTCCAGACTCCGGGCAGACGCATCATCCGCATGTCGATCAGCGGGTTGCTGGAGCGGATCTCGGCGACCAGCCAACCGGACAGCAGCACCGCGGCGAGCGCCAGCAGGCCCATCACCCGAGCCGAGGTCCAGCCCCAGGCGACGCCCTTGCTGATCGGCAGCAGCAGGGCGACCAGCCAGCCGGACAGCAGCAGGGTGGCCCGCCAGTCGATCCGGCCGGGGGTACGCACCGGCGACGCCGGCACGACGAAGTACGCGGCGACGGCGGTCAGCCCGACGACGACCATCGGGATCCAGAACAGCCACCGGTAGTCGAGGGCGCCGACGATCGGGCCGGCGAGCACGACCCCCAGGCCGCCCCCGGCCGCGACGATCGCCGAGATGGCGGCCACCGCGGAGGAGACGCGCGCGGCGGGGAACTCGTCGCGGATGATCCCGAACGACAGCGGGAAGACGGCGCCGCCGACACCCTGGACGATCCGGGCGACGATGAGCACGCCGATGCTCGGCGCGACGGCGGCCAGCAGGCAGCCGAGAGCAAGCGCGCCGAGGGAGACGACGAGCATCCGTTCCTTGCCCACCATGTCGCCGACGCGGCCCAGGATCGGCGTGAAGATGGACGCGGAGAGCAGGTAGGCCGTCAGCACCCAGGTGACGGTGTTCTGGGACGTGTGCAGGTCGTGCTGGATGGTCGGCAGCACGGGGGTGATCAGCGACTGGAGCATCGCGAAGAACCCGGTGCCGGCCGCCAGGACGAGGAAGGTGAGCCGGCGGGAGCCGCGACGGACGGTCTCTGTCATGCGGGAAACTCCAATTCCGCGTACGGAGAGGACGACGGGCAGGTGCGCTCGTCAGGGCTTCGGGGCGGCGCCGGTCGCCTGTTCGGCGGGATCGGCGCCGTGTGCCCGGGGAGGTAAGCTAAGCGGAGGCATGGCTCCGGACAGTTCCGGAGGAGTGCCTCCACTAAGCTAGCGGAGGGGTGCCTCCGGTTGCAACCGAGGTGAGGTGACGCACGTCATGGCCAGCGCGGGACAGAAACCCGACGTCTTCGCACGGCGCCCCAAGCGGGCCGACGCCCGGCGCAACTACGAGTCGCTGATCGCGGCCGCGCGCGAGGCCTTCGCCGAGAACGGAGCGTCCGCCTCGCTCGAAGAGGTGGCCCGGCGCGCCGGGGTGGGCATCGGCACCCTCTACCGGAACTTCCCCACCCGGCAGGCCCTGTTCGAAGCCGTCTACGTCGAGGAGGTCCGGGCGCTGAGTCGCTCCGCCGCCGACCTGGCCGACCTGCCCCCGTGGGACGCGCTCGTCGCCTGGCTGCACCGGTTCGTCGGCTACGTCGCCACCAAGCGGGCCCTGGCCGAGGAACTGCTGCACGACTCCGAGATCTTCCGGAGTTGCCGCACGGAGATCTACACCGCGGGCGAGCCGCTGATGCGCCGCGCCCAGGGCGCCGGGGCGGTCCGCGCCGACATCAGCTTCGACGACGTGGTCCGGCTGCTCAGCGGCCTCACCATGGCCCAGTTCCCCGAGCCGGAGCAGCGCGAACGGGTGCTGGGCGTCGCCCTCGACGGACTACGCCCGCCAACCAGCCTGCGCTGACGCGAGCTCGATGCTGACGGCGGCCCCAGCGCGGTACGGTCGCTGGTCCAAGCACACCCTCGCGGGCAGAACGGCCCCGACGCCTTGCGAGTCCGAGCCGCTCGCGACTTCACCACCCCGGCCACTTGTCGATTGCTTCAGCATTACATCCGGCAAAGATGCGATCGCACTCCCAACTACAACCTGACCAGTCATAGTTCGGATTCTCCCGCGAATTATCCGCACACGCCGCCTTGCAATTGAGCCAAGCCGCATTGCATCGTGAAGTGCCATACGGGTCGTCTTCCCACATCAATCCGGACGGCGAGACGTCCATGAATTGCGAGCCAAACCCGGGCGCTGGCCAAGGATTCCGGCCATACGCGAGCGGACGGGTCGGAGCAAAGTAGGGACGGCGGGCAACGGCGGAAGGTGCCGCGAAGTGCCCCGGCGGCGGCGAAGGCGGCGGGGTCCGTCGGTGCACCGCCGACGCGTGGACCTGCTGGAACACAGAAGCGACCGTCTCGTTGACGAAAGAAATCTCGACCACTGGAAGTCGCTTGCCACAGCAGTCCCGCACCTCGTCGGTGACGGTCACCGCCTCGATCTCATTCTTGGCAATGACGATGCTCCGGCCGCAGGCACATCCATTGCCGGACTGCACGGGTGTGACCCGCACCTGGTCGCTGGAGCCGGGGACGGATTCGACACTTCCACGGATCGCACCCTGCGTTTCAAGCAGGGCGTCAAGGCTCAGTCGTTCCTTCGGCATCGAATCTCCTCAGCGGCGATCAGGCACATTGGAGAAGGCTAGTGGGCACCGACCCCCAGCATGCCCAATTCGATGTTTTTGACCTTCTCGGCCGGTAGCGGTCAACGGCAGGCGTCTGCCCGGACGTGCACACCGCACCACGGCGGCAGGTCGGCGCCCACACCCGCCGGCCGCCGGCGTCTCGGCGGGTCTCGAACCGCCACGGGAGGGCTGCCCCCGCTGAGGTGGGCCTGCTTGTTCCACCAGATTGGGTGGACCTGGACGGCCACCGTCGCGCGGTCGTGCAACAGTTGGTCCGGCTACGAAGGGGTGCTGGGCGTCGCCCTCGACGGACTACGTCCGCCGCCACCCTGCGCTGACCCGCAGCTCCGACCCGGTCCCGTGCGGCGCGACCTCCGGCGTGCGACCACCGCGTCAGGTGGCCACCACGTAGGGGAACGTGCTGGAGCGGGCCCCCTGGGTCACGTCCGCGGTCAGACCCGAGGTCATCCCCGTGTTCAGCACCAGGGAGAACATCACCTCCGGGGCGTTGTCCAGCATCGTGCGCCCGTTCCGCACGGCGAAGCCGTAGTTCGCCGGCGTCCCGACCCGGTACGACAGCAGATCGGGGTAGACCTGCCGGGCCACGCTCCAGCCGTACGCGTTCGGATCGGGAGCGGTGCCGTTCGCGGCGACCACCCGCGCGACGGTCGAGGCGATGTTCTCGCCGTCCGCCTTCAGGTCGTCGCAGGGGTGCCGGACGTTGGCGGGGTCGGAGAAATCGGTGTCGGTCGGCCAGAAGATCGGCCACATCATAGGGTGGCCGGCCCGGTTGATCGGCCGCCATCCGCCGGCGTCCGTCGCCAGCTTCGTGGTGCACCAGACGCCGATCTGCGACCCGTCGCGCAGCATCGGCTCGTCGTGCGACACCTCGAGGACGATCGACTCGACGGTGGTGCCGGCGAAGCTGTTCTTCGCGTTCTCCGGTCGCCACTTCGAGCGGTCCAGCTCGGCGCCGTTCTTGAAGGCGTCGTTGACGGTCGCGAGCTGGTCCAGGTCGATGTAGAAGGGATCGGTGATCCGGCCGGCCCAGAGCCGCAGGACGTCGTTGCTCACCACCTCGCCGGTTCGCCCCTGGACGAGCAGTTCGCCGGTCGCCGCGTCGCTGCGCGCTTCGGTGCTGGTCAGAGCGTGCAGCGTCAGCGCCTGCCGCCCGTCGGCGTCCGGTTCACCGAAGGCCACCCGATAGGTGAGCTCCTCGAGATCGGCGCCATTGAAGTGAATCTTGAACTCGTACCGCGCCTCGTGGTGGAAGCCACGCTTGATGTCGGCCCGGGTCACCGAGCTGTTGACGTCCATGACGAAGACCGTGCCGCGCTCGCCGTCGAAGACGTACAGGTCGTTCAGGTAGAGCTGACCGTTCTGCGCGGCGAGCGGGGTGTCGAGATGGTGCGACATCGGCTGACTCCTCGAGGGATCCGGGCACGGCACCCTGAGACTAGGCGACATTTGCTCTGTTTTTAGGGCTTATGAGCCCTTTTGCATGCCTTGCTGGGCACGTCATCGCGCAGCAGGAGACGACGGGCCCACATGACACCCGCCGTCGGTGTCTGCGTCCGGAACCCGCCCTCAAACACGTGGCTGGCGTAAGGCAGGCGGGTGCACGTGTCCACGATCACTGCACGGCGTCCACCGCCGGCCGGAACGGTCCCACCGCTCCCAAGCAGCCAGACCATCACAGAGACGCGAAGAAGGCTCCAGCCTGATGGAGAACCACCAGGCGGAGCCTTGATCACCGGTGCGCCGCCAGGGACTCGAACCCCGAACCCGCGGACCAAGAGGCATGTCCATAGTCACGGTCCGGCCAGCACGGTGGCTGCGGTGCTGGTAGCGATCAGCGGCGGCAGGCGGACCATCACCGGCGCCAAGCTGGCAAGCGCAAGAAGTCCGATGACCCGGGACGCGGAAACCCGGGCGAACACCTCGTGCTCGAGACGGGACCGCCCGGCCAGGAACAGCGCGGGCCCACCCAGGATGACGGTGAGCCACAGCGGGTCCCCGTGTAGGACCGAATGGTGGATGACCAGTGCGTGGCCGACGCCGGTGGCGAGGATGCCGGTCACGATGAGCAGGTGGGTGTGGAACTCAGCCCGACCGAGGCGGGCTGGGCTGGGGATGGCCTCGATGGCGGCGGGCAACACCGTCCCAGCGCGGTGGAAGTAGATTCGCCACATCAGAATCGTGGTGGCGAAGGACACGACGCTCGGCACTACCCGATCGGGGGTGAACTGCCCGGCGAACGTCAGTCCCGTGAGCAGGATCGTCTCGCCGAGCGCGATGACAACGAACTGCTGATAACGCTCGGCGAGGTGCTCGCCGGCGAGCTTCCAGTCCTCGATACGGGTGCGGCCAAGTCCCGGAACGGGCCAGCCGAGTATGAGTCCCGTGTAGTCCAGCACCAACGCCAGCGTCCACAGGACCCCCGCGCGCGGGACTCTGCGGGAAGAGGACCGCCCCAGCGATCCAGGGTAGGGCGGATGCCGCTGCCCAGCAGAGTGCCCGCGTGGGACTGTGCCGTTCAAGGTCGTACCGGGCGAGCAGGAGGACGAGGGGCTTGCCGAGTTGGATGGCGACGTAGGTGACCGCGAAGACCACGCCTCGATCGCCGAACGCAAAGGGCAGCGTAACCGCCATGATCATGCTGCCGAACATGACCAAGACGAGCACGAGCCGGATCGCCCATCTTCGCGGCTCGAAGGCGCTGGTCACGATCGCCGCGCGGACCCAGGTCAACCAGAGGGCCAGCAGCAACAACGCCGTCTGACCGAGTTCTGGCAGAACGACCCGCCGCTGTGTGGTGAAGTCCACGATCAGCCGCTCCGAGATCCGGGTGAGCGCGAAGACATAAACCAGGTCGAGTAGGAGCTCCCCCTCGCGGCCACGGAGCAGACCACGCAAGCCACCGACCGTCATCTTCCGCCGTTTTCGTCCGCCTCGCGCCGCTATTGACGCAGTCGTACCACGCCGGTCAGGGCCTCCGGACGCGGATAGGCGGAACCCTAGGCGGCTGACTAATCCCCTGCTTCACCCTCTCGGCGGCCCCTGCCCGGCGTGCATGTCGCGCACCCTACAGGGCGACTCATCCGTCGTTCGGCCCACAAGTCGCGGCGTCCCGGTGAAGCGCCCATCTAGGCCCGCATCCGCGCTTAGCATCGGGAAGAGTGACCCGCGATCACGGTCCATGGGTGCCCGCTCCGGCAGCGGTTGCCGCAAGGCAGGTTCGGACGCGCCTGCCCCCGTCGTTCGCTCGCTCGCTCGCCACGAGCTCGACACATGGGAGCAACCGGATGAGCTTCATCACGACCAAGGACGGCACCGACATCTACTACAAGGACTGGGGTACCGGCCCCGTCGTGACCTTCTCCCACGGCTGGCCGCTGAACGCGGACGCCTGGGACGGGCAGATGCTCTTCCTCGTCCAGAACGGCTTCCGGGTGGTCGCGCACGACCGCCGTGGTCACGGCCGGTCGAGCCAGGCTCGCAGCCGTAACGACATGGACGGGTACGCCGACGACCTAGCAGCGGTCATCGAGGCACTCGACCTACGCGACGCCACCCTGGTCGGCCACTCGACCGGCGGGGGTGAGGTCGCCCGGTACATCGGTCGCCACGGCACCGGGCGGGTCGCCAAGGCGGTCCTCATCTCGGCCGTACCGCCGATCATGGTGCAGAGCCCGGACAACCCGGAGGGACTGCCGATCAACGTCTTCGACGAGCTGCGCGCCAACCTGTTCGCTGACCGGTCGCAGTTCTACCAGGATCTGGCTCAGATGTTCTACGGCGCCAACCGACCGGGCGCCAAGGTCTCGAAGGGCATCCTCGACCAGTTCTGGCTGTGGAGCATGCAGGCCGGTCTGCTGAACGCGTACGAGAGCATCAAGGCGTTCTCCGAGACGGACTTCCGTGACGACCTGGCGAAGTTCGACGTCCCGACGCTCGTGCTGCACGGCGAGGACGACCAGATCGTCCCCGTGAAGGACTCGGCGCACAAGACCGCCCAGCTGGTCGCGAACGCGCAGGAGATCTACTACCGGGGCGCACCGCACGGCGTCACGTCGACCATGCAGGACCAGGTCAACAAGGACCTGCTCACGTTCCTGCAGAGCTGACCGGACTCGTCGCCAGCGTCCGGTCAGACGTCCGGCGCGGGGCACTCGGCCGGGATCGGCGGCAGCGGCGGCCAGGTCCCGGCCGGCGTCGTCACTCACCCTGAAAACAACATCTGGGCATCCACCCGCGAGGGTGGATGCCCAGATGATTGCTGGTGCGCCGCCAGGGACTCGAACCCCGAACCCGCGGATTAAGAGTCCGCTGCTCTGCCAGTTGAGCTAGCGGCGCTCGCTGGCAACGGATGGGCACCCTACCTAACCGCCGATCGGGTCCGGAGACAGGTTCCCGCCGATCTCGCCGATGTGATCGGTAGCCCCTCCTCCTGTCACAACCACCCGCGCTGCGCCGCGTGCGCCCCGGCCTGGAAACGGCTGCGGGCCTGCAGGCGTTCCATGAGGGCGGCCGTGATCCGCCGTACGGTACGAAGCGACAGTCCGAGCTTGCGGGCCGCAGCCTCGTCCGTGTGGCCGGCCGCCAGGATCCGTAGCACCTCCCGTTCGAACGGCTCGACGCCGTCCTCGGCGACCGGTGCCGCGACGCCGATCGGGTTCGCGGTGCGCCAGATCTGCTCGAACAGCGCGTAGATGGCGGCGACCACCCCGGCGTGTGTCACCTCGACGCCACCCCGGCTCGAATCGTTCGGGTCCAACGGCAACAACGCGGTACGTCGATCCACGACGACCATCAGCATGGGGAGTGTCGGCGTCGTCCGTATCTGGCCGCCCAGGCCGGTCAGCCAGCGCGCGTAGGCCACCACGTCCGGGTCGTTGCGGTAGCTGTCCTGGTACACGCAGCGGATGGCGACGCCCCGCTCGATGGCGAGCTGGTTGAGGGGCTTGCTCGACTCCCTTCCGGCCGGCGCCTGAGCACTGCCCGGATTGAGCGACACGCACTCGACCCGGGCGTCCATCGCCAGTTCCTCCAGCCGGAGCCGTACGGCGTCCACGTCCTCGTACCGTCGGACACCCTCCTGGGCGCGCGCCGCGTGCTGCTCGGCGGCGATGGACTTGATCGCCGCGCGGGTGGCCTCGACTTGGCGCTGGCGTTGCAGTACGTCCGCCTCGGCGCGGGCCAGCAGCGCCGCGAGCCCGACTTCCGGGGACACCGGCCGCATCGAGCCCGGCTGAACGGAGGACGGCCGGAGCAGGGCGAGATCGGCGAGTTCGTCGAGCGCGGCACGGACCGTGTCGTCCTCGATGGCGAGGTGTCCGGCCAGATCGGCGACCCCCATGTCGGGCAGCGCGAGCATCGCGCGATAAACCTGTTCGGCCTGTTCCGTGACGCCCAGTGGTTCGAGCACCCCAACCTCCGCCCCCGTGGTGAGCCGAGTATCTGGACGGCTCTCTCGATGCGCAAGGCCGTGGGACGGAATGATGGGCTGCTGGCATCAAGGTGCCATGCAGCTTCGTGCCAGGCCGCGGATCGTGACATCACCGAACCGGGCCGGCAGGCTCTGCGCAGAGCCGGCGATCGATCTCCACACGGGGAACCGCCGGACTCGAATTCACCGCATTCCCGCCACAGGACGGAGTTCGCCATGAATCCATCGATGCGCATCATTTTTATCGTCGCCGCTACGGCGGCGGTCACGATCGGCACGGGAACGCCCCACACGACGGGGCTCGGCGGAAGTGCGGTGACCTCCGTCGTGCCGGTGGCCGGCGGTTTCGAATGGGCCACAAGTCCCGCAGGCGCGTCCCTCATGGGCGGCGACGCCGTCGATGGCGGCTTCGAGTGGGCCTGACGTGCGGATGGCGGTCTTCACACTCCCCCGTCGGCAACGACCGCACCCCACCGACGAGGAAATCCTTCGCGATCTGATCTGGGCGCACACACAACCGCCGGAGCAGGTCGAGCACGTTCGGGTACGGGCGGGTCCGGAACAAATTCGCGTGACCCTGTTCGTACTCGGCGCCGACTCCCTCGCGGCCGTGCAGGTGGCCGAGGCCATCCGCCGTCGCATCAGCGCCCTGCCGGCCTTCCGCGACTGACGAATCCCGCACCGCGCCAGGCGGCACGGCTGCCCGCGAATTCCCCGCAGACATCATCGACTCAAGAGATGAGTGACCACCCATATGATCACCACCGCGAGACGCAACCGCAGAACGCGATGGCGCGCGGCAACCACCGCCGTCCTCCTCACTCTCGGCATCGCCCCGGCCGTCAGCCCCGACCCTGCTCGGGCGGAGACACCTCAGATCACCAGCATGTCGGCGGCCCAGCTCAACACCACGTTCAACGACTACGGCAACGCCGGCGGCCACTGGACCGGCGGCGACAGCACGGCGTCGGTGCCGCTGCCGGACGGCCGCACGGCCTGGCTGTTCTCGGACACCTTCCTCGGCACGGTCAACGCAGACGGTAGTCGCCCCACCGGCACCCCCCTGGTCAACAACACCATCGTGGTACAGAGCGGCACCTCCCTGGTCGACACGCTGCACGGCGGCACCAGCACCGCACCGCAGGCGCTGGTCAAGCCCAGCCAGACCGACGAGTACTTCTGGGTCGCCGACGGCACCGTTGAGAACGGCGCCCTGAAGGTGCTCTACAACCGGTACCGCCGGTCCGGCACCGGCAACCTGGACTTCGAGATCACCGGCACCTCGTTGGCAACGTTCGCCCTGCCGGGTCTCACGCTGACCGGTGTCACCGACCTGCCCCTGAGCAACACCGTCGCCTGGGGTTCGGCGATCCTCGAGGACGGTGCCTACACCTATGTGTACGGCTCGGAATCGTCGGACGGCCTGAGGTTCGCCAAGATCGCGCGCGTGCCGAGCGGCGGCCTCGGCGGCGCCTGGCAGTTCTGGACGGGCTTCGGCTGGTCGGCCACCGAGTCCTCGGCCGCCAGGGTGCTCAGCGGCGTCGGCACCGCGTACGGGGTGCAGAAGGTCGGCAACGAGTACGTCCTGCTCACGCACGAGAACAACCTCATCTTCGACGCGCAGTACCTGACGTACACGGCACCGTCGCCGACCGGCCCGTTCAACACCCCGCAGTACGTGTTCACGGCCCCGGAACAGGTGCCTGGCGAGCCGATCGTCAGCTACGACGCACGCCTGCATCCCCATCTGGCGCCGACCGGGAAGCTGCTGGTGTCATACAACGTGAACACGTTGGACGACGCGCGTACGTACGCCGACGCCAGCATCTACCGACCACGCTTCGTCGAGGTGACGTGGCCGCGGCCGACACCGGATCCGGCCACCCTGCCCGGCAGGCCGACCGGCCTGACCGTCGACATCGACAGCCTGGGTGTCGCGACCCTGAGTTGGCAGCCCGTCGCCGGCGCAACCGGATACCGTGTCTACCAGCGGGACACCACCGCTGGCCAGACGCACTTCGCACGGTTGGCCAGCACGGTCACCGGAACCTCCGCAAAGCTCGACCGACTGATGAGCGAGCACGTGTACGAGTTCAAGGTGACCGCTGTCGGCGCCGCCGGCGAGGGAGGCTTCTCGGACACGGTGAGCGCGACTCCGACCGTCAGCGCTCCTCCGGCACCCACCGCTGTCACTGCGACCGCCGACGACCAGGGCAGCATCACGCTCTCCTGGGCGCCTGTCCCGACCGCCTGGAACTACCAGGTGTACCGCCGCGACGTCACCGCCGGTGAGACGGAACGCTCCTTCGTGACCCGGCTCGGCGGTACCGTCACGAGCCACACCATGCAATGGCTGGAGCCGGGCCACGTATACGAGTTCCACGTGGTGGCCTCCCACGGAGGCGGCGACTCGCCGGCGTCGGCGACGGCGACAGCCACCGCCCGCTACGCGCCACCCCCGGCCCCCACCGGGCTGACCGCCACGGCGAATCCCGACGGCTCCATCGGAGTCTCCTGGACGGGCCTCGATACGAGCGTCTTCTACTGGGTCTACCAGCGGGACGTCACCGCCGGCGAGACGGAGTTCACGAAGCTGGACGTGCCGACCGAGGCGACCTCGATGACGGCCGCGTTCCTGACCCACGCCCACCGGTACGAGTTCAAAGTGGCCGCGTCCAACCGCGGTGGCGAGGGAGCCGCCTCCGCGCCGGCCAGCGCGACGTCCGCGTACCCGAAGCCGGCCCCGCCGTCGGGCCTGACCGCCACGGTGGGCGACGGCGAGGTCGTGCTGAACTGGTCCGCCAGCAGTACGCCCAACGTGTGGTACCTGGTGTACCAACGCGACGTGACGGCGGGCGAGAGCGCCTTCACGCAGTTGCCGCTGCCGATCACCGAGTGCTGCACGGTCAAGGCCGCGTACCTGATGAACGGGCACCGTTACGAATTCAAGGTCACCACGACGAGTCAGGGCGGCGAGTCGACCGCGACCAATCTGGTGCAGGCCACCCCGCAGATGCCGCTGCCCGGCCAGGTGACCGGGCTGACCGCGACCGCGCAGAGCAACGGCACGATCAAGCTCGCCTGGACCGCCCCCGGCGACAACCTGTGGTTCGACATCTACCAGCGCGACGTCACCGCCGGTCAGGCGTTCAGCAAGCTGCCACTGCCCGTCACCACCTGTTGCACATTCACCGCCGACGTCCTGACCCACGACCACATTTACGAGTTCAAGGTCACGGCGACGAACGCCGCCGGAGCGGGCCCGCAGTCCGCCGCGGCCCAGGCGACCGCTCACTACGACCCACCCGCGGCACCCACCAACCTCCGGGGCGAGTCGGCCGGGGACGGCACGATCCACCTGGACTGGGATCCGCCCGCCGCCGGAAGCTTCTACTACTGGGTGTACTTCCGCGACGTGACCGCCGGGCAGGCCACCTTCACCAAGGGGCAGTTCCCGACCAACCGCACTGAGGTCGACCTGGCCTACCTGGCCTACGGCCACGTCTACGAGTACAAGGTCGCCGCCTCGAACGCGGGCGGAGAGGGGCCGACGTCGACGACCGTGCGGGTGACCGCCACCGGAGGGCTGCCAGCCGCCCCGACCGGGCTGACCGCCTCTGCCGGCGACGGTGAGGCACGGCTGTCCTGGACAGCCAGCTCCACCAGCGGCGTGACGTACGACGTCTACCAGCGCAACGCCTCCGCCGGGCAGTCCTGGCAGAAGTTGCCGCTGCCGGTCAGCGGCACCTCGATGACGGCGTCCTACCTGGCCAACGGCAGCACGTACGAGTTCAAGGTGACCGCCTCGAACTGGGCGGGCGCGAGCGGGGCCTCCAACGTCGCGTCGGCACGGCCGATGCCGCCGTTGCCCGCCGCCCCGAGCGGTCTGACCGCGAACCCGGGCGACGGTCAAGCGACGCTGCGCTGGACGGCGAGCCCGTCCAGCAACGTGAACTACATGATCGAGATGCGTCCTGTCGGCGGCGTGTGGGACCAGCTGCCGATCGGTGTGTCCTGCTGCTCGTACACCGTGAAGCTGCTGCGGAACGGGACCACCTACGAGTTCCGGGTGCGGGCGCACAACATCTCCGGGGACTCCGCCGCCACCGGCGTCGCGAGCGCCCGGCCGATGCCGCCGTTCCCGCAACCCGCCTCGGGCCTGACCGCGACCCCGGGCGACGGCCAGGCCACCCTCAAGTGGGCGGCCAGCTCCACCGCGGGCGTCTCGTACCGGATCGAAATGCGGGCCAGGGGTGGCAACTGGCAGGCCCTGCCCTTCGCGGTCCCCTGCTGCTCGTACACCGTCAAGCTCCTGCTGAACGGCACCACCTACGACTTCCGGGTGCTGGCCACGAACCTCACCGGTACCGCGGCCGCCACCAACACCGCGAGCGCCAGGCCGATGCCGCCGATGCCCTCCGAACCGGACGGTATCGTGGTGGACCCGGAACACTCCTGGGCCGTGATGGACACCTGGGTGTCGTTGAGCTGGGCGCCGAACAAGACGCGGGGGGTCTGGTACTCGGTCCACCTCAGGAACGTCTCCACCGGTTCGTCGTGGTTCGAGGTGTACCGGAGGAACGCCCCCGACTCGACGTACGAGACCCTCTACAACCTCCCGGGCGGCACCTACGAGTTCAAGATCAGGGCCTTCAACATCACCGGCTCCGTGGAATCGGGGCCGTTGCGGGCCGAGGTCAAGAAGAGGAAACCCGACCTCTACCACTCCTTCACGGCGGCCACGACCACCAGCCGTGACGCGTGGAGTTCCGCGCGGGCGAGCCAGTCGGTCTGGAGCGAGTACTACTTCGACTGGTCCGCCGACGGATGCAGCTTCAAGCTCGGGGACCATCGCGCCGACTACATCGTGATCTACGACAACGACTTCTTCCGGAGGCCGTGCGAACGTCACGACTTCGGCTACCGCAACCACGGTTGGTGGGGCACAAAGGACTACATCGACTGGGCCTTCGCGTACGACATGCAGAAGAAGTGCCAGGCGGACGCCGCCTTCAAGCTCCAGTGCGAGCATGACGCCTCGATCTACTTCGCCGGGGTGCAGCTACTGGGTGGCAGCGCCTGGAACGGGCTGTAGCCGCTCGGAGGCCATGGCCGGTGGCCGGTGACCCGTCTGTCGAGTCACCGGCCACCGCGCCGTCGGTCGCCCCCCCCCCCCCCCCCCCCCCCCCCCGAGCGTGCGACGAGCTGCCGTGGCCAGGGGCCGGGATGATCTAGGTAGCTGTGCGTGCGGACCGGTCAAGACGGCCTGGACAGCGAATCAGGCCCGGTCCATCCGGACCGGGCCTGAAGGTGTTACTGCTGGTGCGCCGCCAGGGACTCGAACCCCGAACCCGCGGATTAAGAGCTTGGTCTTGGTCGAGTCATTGCGTCCAGCCCCGTCGCATGAGTCCACCCGTTCGCCGTCCAGCCCCATCCTCATCGGGACGACGTCCCGCACAGTCCGCTGCGTGCTGGCCCGTCCATCGCGAGCACCCACGGAGCACCCCGCGATAAGCCGCGCGAATGGCCGCTGCCCTCACCAACCACATCGGCAGCCGCAAACGACAAACGTCCAGCGACGTGCGTCAAACGAACCAGGGCAACGCGACCCGGGACCCATCGTTGGTGTCGTCCGCGAGTCAGACGGAGCAGCCAGCCGCCGGGAACAAGGGCCGCCACGAGCCCGCTGGTGTGCCACAGCAGCGGAACGCTGTTGTTAGGCACGGTGTCGAAGAAGACGACCAAGGCCGCTAGATCCCGATATCCCCGGCGGAACGCCTTGTTGATCTTCATTGGGCTGTCGCCGGCGGTGCAGAAGGCCGACAGCAGATGCCGGTGCTGCTCGTCGGTTATGATCTTGCTGCTCTCGGTGAAGCAGCGGTCGCGATCACCGAGCAACCGGTATGCGCCGATCTTCACTCGGTCCCGGAACTCCGAAAGATCGGCAACCACGTCCTGCAGCCCGGCCTGGAACGCCACGACGACGAGAATCCTCACCTTCGCGTCCGGGTATCGCCGGAGAAGCCGCTTCAGGGACGTGTGTTCCCCCTCCGTGCAGGCGCGCAATGACCTGCCCGAGCCGACCATGTCGTCGGTGACGACGAACCACTCCGGCGGGCGGCCGTCGAAGTTTGGCCACGCTTCCTCCGCATCCTGCAGGTTCAGCTCGGCTTCGGAGTGCCAGTTGGCCTGGTTCTTGAGGGCGTTCGCAATGCGCGGGCCGCTGGCGCCGAGCTGCTGCCAGCGGCAGAACGACACTCGGCCGAGTCGCGGTGCATGCGAGCAGCCTCGACCGCCTCTACCCCTCGGGAAATCGCATCCTGCTGGAATGTGCCGGCGACCTCGGGCTACGCGTCAACGACATGGCTCCGGGGTCGCCGGACTACCATGTGGTTGTGAGTTCATGTACGGCCCCGGTCCGGGGCCATCGGACCGCCAGCGCAGCCGCGGCGTGCCCTGCGTGCCGGCGCGGCGGCCGACGCTATGGGTACTCACCGCCCCGGCCCTACTACCCGCAGCCGGATAACACGCCGCGGAGCAGTAGCGGGGGCGGCGCGAGCAGTGGGGGCGGGTCCATGAGCGGCAGAACGCGGCCGCGTTGGTCGCCGAGGACCTCCTCCGTGACTTACACGCCCGCCGAGGTGCGGGCGCTGACTCCCGTTCGCCGCACCGTCGAGTTGCGCGCGCGTCAGGAGCCAGACCTTTGCGATGTCTTCCTCTGCCACGCTTGGGATGACCGGCGCGGTGCTGCTACGGAGTTGCACAACCTGCTGGTAGCAGAGGGCGTGTCGGTCTGGTTCAGCGAGAAGGACATTGTGCTCGGCCAACCGTTCATGCGGGAAATCGACAGAGGCCTGGCAAAGTCGCGTACGGGTCTCGTCCTGGTCACCCCTGCGCTACTGAAACGCGTCGACCGTCGGGGCGTCTCTGACAAGGAGCTCTCGGAGCTCCTTGCACGTGACCTGCTGATCCCTGTCGTGCACGAGACGACCTACGACGAGCTCCGGAAGGTTAGCCCCTTGCTTGCCTCCCGCAACGGGTTGAACTCGGCGGATGATTCGATGGCAGACATTGCCACCAAGATCGCCGAGCTGGTCGCCGTCGAGGACGACCTGACCGCGCCGCTCACATCGGCGAACTAGGCATCCGGCGGGGGACGTCACGTATACCAAGAGGACGGCGGGAAAGTTCGACCAGGGCGCAGCCACGGCCGTGACGACGTCGTAGCTCGCGGGCGATGCTGCTCTTGCCTGAGCCGGAGTTGCCCCGGATGCAGAAGAGGATCGTGTCCGGGCTGCCAGTGGGTTCAGCGAGCACGATGCCTCCTCGGCTTCAGTCGTTGCGCACGGTGAGGTTGAGGGCGGCGACGGTCAGCTGGGTGAGGTCAGGAAGTTGGTCCTCGCCGAGGGTGACGCCGCGCAGGTTGTCCAGCGGCGTCTTGAGGCCCTGGAGGCGGCTGCCCCGCAGGTCGGTGCCGTCGAGGTGGCAGGAGTCCAGTTCCAGACCGCTCAGGTCGCAGGATCGCAGCGCGATGCGCGGTAGTCGGCAGGAAGACCACGCGCCGTTGGTGAGAGTGCAGTCGGTGAACGCGATTGAGCCGGCGGCGGTGACGCGGTGGAAGGTGACGTAGTCGAAGCGGCAGCCGTCGAACAGGACGTCCTTGAGGCGGACGTCGGTGAGTCTGGTGCCGGTGAACCGGGAGCCGGTGATCGCGCACCGTTCGATGGTGATGCCGGTCAGGGTCGCTCCGGAGAAGTCGGTGCGGGTGAAGTCGCAGCCGTAGAGGCTGCCCGCCTCCCAGGTGCTCCCGCTCAGGTCCACGCCGGTGATCAGACTGCTGCGGATGCTGACATCCTCAAGGTGCAACCCGTGCCACGCTGCGCCGTTGACGAGGGCCTCGGTGAGGCCGTCGGCGAGTTCCGTGGTGGTGTCGAGGTCGTCCGGTTCGAGGTCCGGCAGCAGGATCTTCACGTCGCCGATCGTGGTGGTGCGCATGTGTCCTCAACCTGTGTGGGCGCGGGGTGGGCACGCCACCCCGCGCGTCCCGTGGTGGGGGCTACTTCTTCTTGTTCCAGTTGTCCCAGCCGGGTCGGCTGTCGAACTTACCCTTGTTATCCCAGGCGGGGCGGTTGTCGAACTTCGCCGCGTCGATCGACGCTACCGACCGCTGCGGGTCGACGCCGAGGCGGGCGAGTTGCTCGGGTGCGGCGTTGACAAGGGTCGCGAGAGCTTTGGTCATGGTGCTCCTCCTTGAGGGGTGAGGTGGTCGGTGGCGGCGCGGACGAGGGCCTGTCGGGTGGTCCGGCAGTAGGTCGTTTCTCGGGCGGTGAACGTCGCGTGCTCGAAGTAGCGGTTGCCGGCCTGGGCGCCGCGGCAGAAGTCGTAGAAGGCGCAGTGGTCGGCGCAGTCGTTGAGGGCCGTGACGAACTCGGCGACGTAGTCCAGGTCGCCGGCGCGGGCGAGCATGGCGGTGATCGGCTGATGGAGGACGTTGCCGGCGATGAAGTCGCCGTATCGCGGCTCTGTGATGCCGAGCAGCTCCGGTGACAGCAGCACCACCTGCCCATCCCAAGAGACGGTCGGGATCGGCTCGTACGGCGCGTGGTCGACGTGTCCGGCGCGGGTGGCGGCGAGATAGTCGGCCAGCCGGTCCACGTCGCGGATCCGCAGCGGGCTGCCGCCGACGCGACGTGCGATGAGGTGCTTCCAGAACCGGTAGGCGGCATCCTCCGACACCGGTGCCCGGTCGGCGCCCTCCTGCTCTTCGATGTTGAAGCCCACCGACTCGCAGCCGGGCAGGCCGATAAAGAAGTCGACGAGAGGTTCCGCGTGGTCGATGGTTTCCGGTGTGACCACACAGATCACCGAGTACCGAAGCCCGGCGTCGGCCAGGGTCTGCATGCCGCGCAGGGCTCGGGCATCTGTCGACGTGCCGGCCCGGTCGAGGCGGTTCCGATTCAACGCGCCCGGTCCGTCGATGCTGGCCCCGACCTCGAACCCGTAAGCGGTGAACAGCTCGCACCACTGTCGGTTGATCAGCGTCGCGTTCGTCTGGATCTCGTGACGCACCATCCCCGCACGCCGCAGCTCCTCGAACGGGGCCAGCAGATCCCGGAACAGCCCGATGGGTGTGGCGGTGGGTTCGCCCCCGTGCCACACGACGCTCACCGGATGACCGCTGTTCTGCTGGGCGATCGACTCCGCGCAGGCCTGCGCGACCGCGTCGCTCATCAGGCGGAGGGATCTCCGGTCGGGCAGGTAGCAGTAGGTGCAGTCGAGGTTGCAGAAGCTCGTCGGCTGCACGACCAGGGTGTGGAAGCTGCCGGCGACCGCCGGCTGGCCGGTGGCGTTGATGAGGCCGATGCCGTTCACGAGGAGGCCTCCTCGATGCTGACGGCCGTGGTGGTGCTGACGCGGTAGGCGTGGGTGTGGCGGGCGGGCCAGCCGAGGAACCGGTCGAACATGTCGGCGGCGCTGCCCGTGACGCTCGGGTTGAGCCGGTGAAGGTCGTCGATCGCATCGTGCAGGCAGCCAGTCAGGTAGAGGAACAGGCTCACCGGCACTTCTCGGTACTCAGCTATGAGCGCGAGCTTCGCCGCGCCGCAAGGCCACCGCTGCCCGCACCGGCGGCACAGCCACAGGGGGCGCATCGGCAGATGTTCCACCTCGGCTGGCGCGAGCCGGTTCGCCGCGATACGGCGCTGCGGCCCGGTCACCGGCGACCGCCCTCGCGGGCTTGCTGCTCGAACAGCCGACGCCACACAAAGGTGAGCAGCGGCGGGTCAGCGGGCCACACCTGCCCCTGTGAGGACGTCCACCTGGACTCGGGGCGCCGGGACTGGCTGGCCATGGCGTTACGCGAGACGTACATCGTCATGCCGCCACCCCCACCAGGGACGATGAGCGGCGGGCTCGCCGGAGGAAGGGCGAGCCCGCCGCCGCATCACGGCGGCGGGGAGCAGACCGCCGATCACCCACCCGCGCAGCCCTCATGGCGGTACGCAGGCGGGGAAAGCGCCGAGACAGTTCGCTCCCAGACGGGCCGAGCCAGCGGCCCAAGCCGTGGTGTGGTGCGCCGCTCATCGATCCCTCCATCTGCAGCTCCCTGTCTGTCATCCCCGACACCGGCATCGACACGCGCCGGTGATCTGGGGTGAACTGAACGTAGGGGCGGTCCGTACGGAGGACCGGGAAAATCCGTACCGGGTCCGGCGGCCTTCAGCGGGCAGGGTGATGGTGTGCGAGGGATGACGGACGACATGACGATCGGCCAGCGCGTCGCCTTCTACCGGCGTCGGCGAGGGCTTTCCCAGGAGGTGCTGGCCGGTCTGGTCGGCAAGACGCAGGAGTGGTTACGCAAGGTCGAGACGAACCGGGCCGACCTGGACCGGCTGTCGGTCATTCGCGCGATCGCCAAGGCCCTGGACGTGTCCCTCGGCGACCTGATCGGTGCACCGAGCCTGTTCCAGTGGTCGGACGACTCAGGGCGCGAGACGATCCCGGCCTTGCGGGCCGCGCTTCACGACTATCGTCACCTCGCGCCAGCGCTGGCCAGCACGGGGGACGTCGAGGCTCCCGCCCTGCGCGAGATCGAGAACGACGTCGCCGAGATCTGGACCGCCTACCAGCACTCGCGGTACGGCATCCTCGCCCGCCGGCTGCCCTACCTCATCCACGACTGCCTCACCGCCACCGAGGCGTACGACGGAGACGACGGCCAGCGCGCGCATGCGATGACCGCCTACGCCCATCAGCTCGCCGCATTGTTCCTTACCAAGCTGGGCGAAGGTGACCTCGCGTTGACCGCCGCCAGCCGAGGTCTGGCCGCCGCCAACGCCAGCCACGATCACGTCGTCATTGGCTCACTCAGCCGCTCCGCCGCGCACTCGCTGGCGTCCATCGGAGAGTACGGCCAAGCCCGCGGCCTCGCCGCCACGGCGGCGCAGTTCCTGGAGCCACGGCTCGTCAAGCCGACTCCGCAGCTGCTGTCGGTCTACGGGAGCCTGCACCTCGTCTGCGCGCTGGCCGCCGCTCGGGACGACGACCGCGCCTCGGCCGACACCCACATCGCCGAGGCCGATGCCGCCGCACAGCGGCTCGGTGCCGATGGCAACCACGTGTGGACCGCGTTCGGGCCGACTAACGTGTCGATCCACAAGACGACCGTGGCGATGGAACTCAGCGACGTGCAACGCGCCATCGCCATCGGCGCCCCACTCGACACCAGCACCGTGCCCGTCGAGCGGCAGGTTCGGCACGCCATCGAAACCGCCCGAGCCCTTGCCCGGTGGAACCGCATCGACGACGCGCTCGCCGCGCTTCTGGACGCCGAGGTCATCGGCCCCGACCAGGTGCGCTACCACCGGCTCTCCCGCGACCTCGTCCGGGACATCCTCACCCGCCCCCGGCCACCCCGACTGGCCGTCGAACTCAGCGACCGAATGGGCGTCCGGTCGGGAGGGCCGCGCTCGTAGCTGGGCTCAGATCAGCCGACTCGTGTAGCCAGCCGCCACCAGGCGACCGAAGGCCGCCCGTACCTCGTCCGACATCTCCTGCGGGATCGCGAACCCGCGCTCCGCGTACACCTCGATCCGCTGCGTGTCGCCCACCAGCATGTCCACCACCCGCCGCGGATCGCCGATGCTGCGCACGTAGTCGTCCAGTTCCAGAGGATTCGACGCGCACACCACATCGACCTCCGGCCACATCAGCCTGCACGTGGCGTAGGCCCGACGCTGCTGGTAGGGCCGCGACATGATCAGCACCGACTTCACCGGGATCCGGTGTTTGGCCAGGAGCTGACGCGAGTACTCCAGGTTTTGGGCGGTGTTCGTGGCACGCGGCTCCACGAGAATCGCTTCCGCAGGTACGCCCTGCTCGACGGCGTACTCGCGGTAGTGCACTGCTTCTCCACGCGGGAACCGCTCGACGGTCGTCGGGGCGTTCGCGCCGGTGAACACGATCCTTGGAAACAGGCCCTCGTGGAACAAGCGCGTTGCGATGACAGCCACGCCGAGGTCATGGCTGCCCAACCCGATCCCCACGTCGCACGGGCGCAACTCGTGGCGCATGTCGTGGTAGCGCCACAACGTCTCCACGTCAGCCCGGACCTCCTCCGGGAGCACGTGAGTCGGCAGCGCCGCCTGCTGGTCCATCAGCGCCCGCCAGGTAGGGCCATCACCGGAGTCTGCTTCACGCCCCGTTCCCTCATGGCGTCAGCGTAGGCCAGGCCCGGTCGGTCCGAATCAGCTCTAGCTTCTCCGCCCACCGAGGGATATTCAGACAGAGCCGACGCCATCAGCGCCATCGGCAGCCGCCTCGGGTAGGTCGATCAACCGATGACGCGTGGCGCCCATCCTCGGGTGCGCCACACCTGCTCGTGGGCCAATGCTGGTGCAGCAGGTCGACGGTGGTGACCGCGACCGGCGCCCGCAACGGCCAGCTCACCAGATCCGCCAGCAGGTTGACCTCCCGGGCCGCGTCGCGGGCGATGACCAGCACCGCACCGACCGGCACGACGGGGTCGGTGCGGCGGTAACCGGCCAGGACCGCGCCGAGGCCTGCGGTGGACTGCTCGCGCTCGGCGATGGCATCACCAACCGGACCGGGATCGACGTGCGCCAAGAACCGCACGCACCGGCCGTCCTCGAGCCACACTCCGTACCCGTCAGCACGTAGATGCGCCATGTCCCGCTCCCGCAACCACACCGACGTGTCCAACGTCGCCAACCACTGGAACAACCCACACCGGCCCGGATCCTGCCGAGACACCGCCAGCAACGGCAGGAACAACAGGTAATGCGCAGCACCCCACTGCCGCTGACCCAAGTGCAACGGCACCGGCCGCCCGGAGACTTCGAGGTCGCGGCCGAGCAGCTCGTGCCCTCCCCGGTGATCCGATACCACCACGCGTGCGCCCGGTCCTCCGCCGACCGCTCCCGGCCCACCAGCCCCGCAGCGTGCAGCCACGTCAGGTCCCGGTGCGCGGTCAACCGAGACACCCCCAGCACCACCGCGACGTCATCCGTCGTGGCCACACCGTGCAACGCCAGGAACGACAGGATTCGCCACCGCCGAGGCGTCACCTGCACACCGTCGGCCACCCATCGATGGTCCCCTACCCATCAACGGCCGGCCATCCCGATCGAAGCCGGTGGCCCCTCGATGGAGCTCCCACACCCTCAAAACGGGGTTGTGAGACTTTTCCATGATCACTGTTCATGGATTCATATGAAAAGCTGATGATGGAAGCCGCAGAACCGGCATTCCGCCTATAGGCACGACCGGGCCGTCTCCGACGCCAAAGGACCGATAACCACGGCCAGCCGGGAACCCCGCTGGGCCGGACCCCGCCGCGTCCCCACCGACGCCAACCCCTTCAAGCTTCTCCCGCGGGTCTCTCGAGAGATGCACCGCTTTGATCGTCCAAACAATCTAGGAGAAACCGCCGGTACTGCCGAGCGTCCTGCGTGCGCAGCAGACGTGAGACGTGCGAGGGATACCAGCGTTCACCGCCACCCGGGGTTGGCGCCCCTCTCTCATTCAATTGCTCAGCGATATCGACTTGGCGGACGCCCAGCAGGGACTTCTCGACCACCGTCCGAAGCACGTCGTCCTTACAGCGCCTGGGCCGTCCGAGCCGTATGCCGATGGAACGGGCCTCGGCGAGACCTTCTATGGTTCGCGCAGAGCGCAGGCCACTGCTGCCTACGTTATCGGCCTGATCGTCGAGCATGTCATCGAGGATTTCCAGCGCCCAGCCGAACTCGATGGCGTGACGTCTGAGCCCTCCTGTGACGAAGTTGGTTGGGCCGAGCCGGTCCCACCGCGTGACGAACAGTGCTTGAGCAGCGCCCATCTCCAATCGCCGCAAGGCTTCCGGTAGTCGCTTGGGGTGTTCGGCCGCCTCATCGCGGATGGTCCACACGAGTTCGTACGGCACAGGAAGCTGGCGGGCGACGACTGCCCGGCGGATCGCTGCAGCCTGCGCGCTCAAGACCGCAGCGGACTCCTCCGGCAAAGAGCGTACGTAAGCAAGGACCGGCACCGTTCGGCGCATCGGCCCACGGTACGCGCTCCTCCGCGTTGACGTCACGGTGCACCACCCGTACGTCGAAACAGGCTGACCAGCAACGCAAGTACTCGAAAGGCATCGTTGCGTCGCTGCCGCTGCGGGTGCAGCACGGCCACCGCGGCTGCCAAGGCGGCCAGTGCCAGGAAGACAGCCAAGGCGATAGCTAGCAGGAAGCCACCCGGCAGGTCCCCCAAGATCATATTGCCCTCCCTCTCGTCGTGAAAGAAGAGAGGGAGACCGACGTGGACGACCGAATACAGGTTCGCCGGGCGATGGTCCGTTCCCACTAAACGATCGCATCTTCCTTGTGCCCAATAGCAAACAGAACCGGCATAACTGGCCTATGGGGTCCTGCCGAGCCACGCTCCGACAGACGGCCGGCGGCTCGCCTGGCCGCATCGTCCCGGCCACGCTGGGCCGGTCCAACGGCTCCCGAGCACCCACCGAGCGACCACCCACCACCACCGGACACGAAAAAGGCCCCGGCCCGGTGTGAACCACCAGGTGAGGGCCTTGATCGTTGGTGCGCCGCCAGGGACTCGAACCCCGAACCCGCGGATTAAGAGTCCGCTGCTCTGCCAGTTGAGCTAGCGGCGCTCGTTGGCAACGGAGAGAACATTAGCAGGTCCCTGAGCCGGGTTCCAATCCGATACCCGGCTCCCCTGTTCGGCTGAGCTTAACGGGCAAAAGCCACAAGTCGCTCCGTCGACCGCTGGGCGGGACCAGGACGGCGGAGTCGATACGGCACCATGTCGCCAGGCACGCGAGAACTGAGGTGGGAATGGGCAGGTTCACGCGGGCCGGGGCGATGCTGGGTGCCCTGGCCCTGGTGGCGTCGTTGGCACTGACCGGGTGCGAAGACGACCAGAAGAAGGCCGCCGAGTTCGTCGGCGGCCGCACGGCTCCGGGTACGGGCGCGCCCGCGTCCCCGCAGGGGGCCGAGCCCTCCGCGCCGGCTGAGAGCCTGACGGTGAGCCCGGCCGACGGGGCGAAGAACAAGCCGGTGAGCACCGAGATCAGCGCGAAGCTGCCGGGCGGCGGCACGGTGTCCTCGGTCACCCTCGCCTCCGCCGACGGCAAGCAGGTCGCGGGCAAGATGCGGCTGGACGGTTCCTCATGGGTGCCGGCGGCCCCGCTGAAGTACGGCACCGAGTACACCGCCACGGTGACCGGCACCGGCGCCGGCGGCGAGACCCGGCAGGGCACCAGCACCTTCACCACCATGGCCAAGCCGAAGTCGATGATCAGCTCCGGCCTCTACCTCTTCGACGACAAGACGTACGGCGTGGGCATGCCGGTGGTCGTCGAGTTCCGCCCGGGCATCCCGAAGAAAGACCGGGCGACGGTGCAGAAGCGGATGTTCGTCAAGACCGACCCGCCGCAGCCGGGCGCCTGGCACTGGGTCTACAACGGCACCCAGGCCTACTACCGGGCCCCGGAGTACTGGAAGCCGGGCACCACCCTCGACGTCCGGATCGCGCTGGCCGGCATGCCGCTGAGCAACGGCCGCTACGGCAACGTCGACCGGACGGCGACCGCCAAGATCGGCCGGTCCTTCGTGATGAAGGTCGACAACAGCACCAAGAAGATGACCGTGTACCAGGACGGCGAGGTGGTCCGCACCCTGCCGGTCAGCCTGGGCAAGAAGAGCACTCCCTCCTCCAGCGGCACCCTGGTGGTGATGGAGAAGAAGGAGAAGACGGTCTTCGACACCATGGACGACCCCGACCCGGACAACCGGTACCGCACCGAGATCGACTTCGCCCAGCGGTTGACCTGGGGTGGCGAGTACATCCACGCGGCGCCCTGGTCCGAGGGGGTGCAGGGTCGGCAGAACGTCTCGCACGGCTGCGTCAACGTCTCGATGGCGATGGGCCGCTGGCTCTTCGAGCAGACGAAGATCGGCGACCCGATCACCATCAAGGGCACCGAGCGCCGCGTGGCCCCCGGCAACGGCTGGACGGCCTGGAGCCTGAGCTGGTCGGAGTTCGTCAAGGGCAGCGCCCTGCCCGTGCCGGACGGCGGCTCCGGTCCGCTGCTGTAACACCCACCCGGTCGGGTCGGCGGTCACGCCGGCCCGACCGGAGCGGGCCCGACCCGCGCCGGTCACTGGAGCGTGGGGCCGGGAGGAACCGAGCAGCCCTCGCGAAAGCCCCACATTTTACCGGTATTCGCACCCCCCATCGGCGTGTTTCTGTTCACGGCCGGCAACCGACCGGCGCTCTCTCGCGTCAGTGGGAGAGGATGGGGCATCGGGGACCACGACTGTGAGGGAAACATGCGAGCTACCCACCACCGGCTGAACCGGCACGCCGGGCGGCGCCGCGCACTCGCGGCGGGGCTCCTCGCCGCGACGCTGGCGCTCACCTCCGCCTGCACGGGCTCCGGCGACGACAAGCCGTCGAGCTGGCAGGGCGGCGGCGAGAGCGCCCCGAAGGCCGCGGCCACCATCACCGAGCCCAGGGCCGACGCGACCGATGTCCCGGCCTCCACCGGCATCACCTTCACCACGAAGGACGCCAAGGAGACCAGCGTCGAACTCACGGACGCCAGCGGCAAGGCCGTCGAGGGCGAGCTCGCCGCGGACGGCAAGAGCTGGCTCCCCGCGGGCGCCCTGGAGTACGGCGAGAAGTACACCGCCACCGTCACGGCGACCGGTGACGACGGCAAGCCGGCCACCGCGACCAGCGCCTTCACCGTGATGGCCAAGCCCGACAAGCAGGTACGGATCACCAGCTTCCTCGGCGACAACCAGGTGGTCGGGGTGGGCATGCCGCTGATCGTCCGGTTCGGCCGGGCCATCGGAGAGGACTACCGCGACGACGTCCAGCGTCGGATGACCGTCACCTCCACGCCGGCGCAGGAGGGGATCTGGCACTGGTCCAGCCCCACCGAGGTCCGCTACCGCCCGAAGGAGTTCTGGCAGTCGGGCACCACCGTGTCGTACCGGGTGCAGGCCGGCGGGTTGCCGATGGGCGACGGCTGGTACGGCCGCTCCGACCTGACCGTGGACGTCAAGATCGGCCCGTCGCTGGTGATGCAGGTGGACAACAAGACCAAGCGGATGACCGTCACCAGGGACGGCAAGGTCGTCAAGACGATCCTGGTCAGCCTCGGCAAGAAGACCACCCCCTCGTCCAGCGGGACCATGGTGGTGATCGAGAAGCTGCGCAAGACGGTCTTCGACACGCTGGAGGAGCTGGGCCCCGAGGACGGGTACCGGACGAAGATCGACTACGCCCAGCGGCTCACCTGGGGCGGCGAGTTCATCCACGCCGCGCCCTGGTCCGAGGGGAAGCAGGGCAGCGTCAACGTCTCGCACGGCTGCGTGAACGTCTCGATGGCCGACGGGAAGTGGCTGTTCGAGAACACCCGCATCGGCGACCCGATCACGGTCAAGGGCACCGAGCGGAAGCTCCAGAACGGCAACGGCTGGACCGACTGGAACATGAGCTGGGACGAGTACGTCAAGGGCAGCGCCGTGCCGTACGAGGAGCCGGAAGCCACCCCGAGCCCGGAGGCCACCCCCGGCGACGAGGCTCCCAGCGTGGACCCGACCCCCTGACCGGCCGGACACGACGAAGGCCCCCTCCGCGAGGAGGGGGCCTTCGTGTCTGGGGTGACTGATGGGAATTGAACCCACGACAACCGGGACCACAACCCGGTGCTCTGCCAACTGAGCTACAGCCACCATGCCTTCCGCGCCGGTCGCCCAGGCGGTGCGGACTAATAATAGCCACACCCCCGCCGCACTCGTCCAGCGGGTTGCGCACCCCCCGCCCGCGCGGACCCACGCCCCGGTCTACAGCTGGGCGGCAATCCCCTTGGCCGTCTCCACGTCCGGTCCGGGCAGGGGTACGAAGATCGTCCGCCGGTAGTACTCCAGCTCGCGGATGCTCTCCCGGATGTCGGCCAGCGCCCGGTGGGCGAGGCCCTTCTGCGGCTGGCCGAAGTACACCCGGGGGTACCAGCGCCGGGTCAGCTCCTTGATCGAGGACACGTCGATCATGCGGTAGTGCAGGTGGGCGTCGAGGCGGGGCATGTCCCGGGCGATGAAGCCCCGGTCGGTGGCGATCGAGTTGCCGCACAGCGGGGCGGTACGCGGGTCCTTGACGTGGCTGCTGACGTACTCCAGCACCATGTCCTCGGCCTCGGCCAGGGTGACGGTCGAGCGCCGCACCTCCTCGGTCAGCCCGGACTTGCCGTGCATCGTGCGCACGATCTCCGGCATTGCCGCGAGGGCCGCCTCGTCGGCGTGGATGACCACGTCGACCCCCTCACCCAGCACGTTGAGGTCGGGATCGGTGACGAGCGCGGCGACCTCGATCAGCGCGTCGCCGGCGAGATCCAGCCCGGTCATCTCACAGTCGATCCAGACGAGAAGGTCAGCCACCGGGACAGACTAGCCGCAGCCCAGGTGTCGCGCCTCGGCACCGGTGGCGGAGCGGACCGCTAGGGTTTCCCCGTGCCAGCAGAACCGGTCGCGCCACCCGCCGTCAGCTCCGACGACCAGGGGGGCCGGACGGTCCGTCGGGTCGTCACGGTGCTGGCGCTGGCCGCCGTGCTGCCGGCCCTCTACCTGCCCGGCACGGTCCACGACTTCTTCGACCTGAAGATCTACATGCGGGCGATGGATTGGTGGTCGTCCGGGCATCCGCTCTACGACTACGTGCAGCCGGACCGGGTCCAGGGCGAGCTGTACTTCACCTATCCGCCGTTCAGCGCGCTGCTGCTGCGGCCGTTCGCGCTGCTCCCGCTGGGCGTGACGATCGCCGTCTTCACCGTGCTGACCGCGATCGGCGTGATCGTGACCACCCGTTGGCTGGTCGCCCCGGTGATCGAACGGCACGGGCTGCCCCGGACGTTCGCGCTCACGGTGGCGGTGCTGCTGGTGTTCGCGGTGGAGAGCACCCGGGAGACGATCACCTTCGGGCAGATCAACATGCTGCTGGTGGTGCTGATCCTGGCCGACCTGCTCTTCGCCGTACCCCGGGGGGGTCGCTGGGCCGGGGTGGGCGTGGGGCTGGCGACCGCGCTCAAGCTCTTTCCGGGCATCTTCATCGCCTACCTGCTGGTGAGCCGGCGGTGGCGGGCGGCGGTGGTGGCCGGTGTCACCGCGGCGGCGGCGACCCTGCTCGCCGCGGCGTTCGCGCCCCGGGACTCCTGGCGCTTCTGGACGCACGAGCTGTGGGCCACCAACCGGGTCGGCCGCACCGACTACACCGGCAACCAGTCGTTGTTCGGACTGCTCAGCCGCATCGACGCACCGACCAGACCGAACCAGCTGCTCTGGCTGGCCCTGGTCGCGGTCGTCGCCGGCTACGGGTTGTGGCGGGCGGCCCGCGCCGCCCGGGCCGGCGACGAACTGACCGGGCTGACCCTCACCGGGCTGGTCGGCGGCCTGGTCAGCCCGATCACCTGGACCCACCACTTCTACTGGTTCATCCCGGCCGTGGTGGTGCTGGTGGACGCGGCGCTGCGCGCGGACCGGGACACCGTGGCGGGGGCCCGGCGCCGCCGTCGGCTGCTCGCGCTCGCGATCGGCACGGCGTTCGTGATCATCTACGGGGTGGTGTCCTTCTTCGACTGGGGCGTCGCCCCGGCGCGTACCGACACCCCGGCGGAGTTCCTGGTGCGCAACGCCTACGTGCTGCTGGCCCTGCTGTTGCTGGTGACGCTCCCGGTGCGCCGCCGGGCGGAGCCGACCCACGGATAAGTTGCGCCAAATGGACAGATCTTCCAGTGGCTTACTTTCGCCGCTAATCTGGCGACACCTACCGCAGACGTCTGTCGGGTAGCACCGATCCCCCGGTGAGGACGGCCCTCCGCGTCGGCAGCGCGGCGGGCCGTTCGCCGTGGCGGGTCAGTCCGCGCCGGCGGGCCGGGAGCTTCCGGGCACCGGTTCGGCCGTCTCCTCCGGACGCTCCGGCGGCCACGGTGGCAGGTCGGCGAGGGTCTCCGGACGCCGCGCCGGCACCGCGCCGATGGCGGCTCGGGACCGCTCGGGCGCCCCGACCGACACCAGCTGCCGCTCCGGCTCGGGTGCCGCGCCGAGGCCACTGAGCGAGCTGACGCCCAGCCGACCGGCGAGCACCGGGACCTGGTCCGGCTCGACCACGAAGACCACCTCGCGCGGGCGTACCGGGCGCAGCAGCACCAGCACTCCCAGCACGATCAGCAGGAGCCCGCCGGCCAGCGCACCCCAGGCCACCGGGCGGAACCAGTCCGACCGCAGCTCGGCCCGCAGGTCCAGGGCGAGGTCCGCGCCGCCGTCGGGGCGCATCACCACCAGGCTCAACCGGCGGCCGGTCAGCTCACCCGGGGTCCACTCGACCGCGCCGATCCCCTCGCGTACCCAGAAGGGCGCGTCGAGCGGGGCGGCCGGGACCGCGCCGGCGGGCCCGGCGGCCGGCGCGGCGCCGGCGTCGGTCAACCGGACCGGCAACGGCCCGCGGGCCAGCGCGATCCGGTCGACCGTGACGTGCGGGACCGGGGCGAGCCAGCGGCGGACCTCGTCGGCGGGCGCCAGGCCGACGAAGGCCGGCCCGTCGGCGGTACGCGCCGTCAGCCGCAGCCTCGCCTCGCCGACCCGGGTGAACGGCGCCTCCGCGCGCAGCAGCGCGTCCAGGTCCTCCACCACGACCGCCCGGCCCGCGGTGCGCACCGGCTCGAAGCGGGCGTTGAAGGTGCCGTCGGTGCTCGCGTGCCGGGCGACCAGGCTGAGGCCGCCCCCCGCCAGCAGGGCGGGAATCCCGACGACCAACAGCAGCATTCCGACGAGCGACCGCACGAACCGCATCCGTTCCGTCTCCTTTGGTGACCGGGTACCCGGCCGACCTTACCGACGAGACCGCCGTGATCTGCGCATATCGCTCGGGACGGACAGCCGTCGGCCCGCCGGAGCGACTCCGACGGGCCGACGGTCGCACCGGGTCACGCCTTCGGCGTCGCCTCCCGGCGGGTCCGGGCGAAGGCCAGTCCACCGAGGAGCAGACCGGCCAGCCCGGCCACCAGACCGGCGATGGCCAGCCCGGTCGCCGTCCCGTCGGAGTCCTCGTCGTCATCGTCGTCGGCCGCGGCCGGCCCGGCCGGCGACGCCCCCGGCGTGGCCGAGGCCGACGCCGAGGTCGGGGCCAGGGTGAGCACCGGCGCCGGGTTCTCCGGCTCCTCGGCGCCCGGCGTCGGCTCCTCGATCCACCGCGCGACGTTGCCGTCCGAGTACGTCTGCAACGTCTTGAAGACCATCCGGTCGACCTGCGGCAGCGGGCCCATCGAGACCGGGAACTCCTGGAACTGGCCGGGCTTCACCGCCGCGTCGCCGGTGGCCGTCCAGGTCAGCTTCGACACCGCCTCGGTGAGCTGGCTGCCGTGCACCTCGACCGGCGGGTCCACCTTCCGCTTCTCCACCGCCACCGTCCAGCCGGGCACCGGCATGGTGGAGACCGAGCCGACCGGCGCGTTCTCCGGCAGCACCACCTCGACCTTGGTGGTGGAGGCGCTGTCGCTCTCGTTCGGCACCCGGAACGCGAAGCGGCCGTAGGAACCCTGCGTCGCCTCCGTCGGGTTGACGGTGACGTGCGCCGAGGCGGGCCCGGCGAAGCCGAGCACCGCCGTGGTGACGGCGGCGAGTGCGAGAGCGGCGGCGGTTGCGGGACGCCGGAGACGGATCATCTGTGGGAGAGCCTTTCTGGTTACCTGATCGGCACGGTGGCGGTCACCGTGGCCTGGTCGATGTCGGACGTGCGGGCGGTGACGCGCAGCTGCCACTCGCCGGCGCTCGGGAAGCTGATCTCCCCGGTCACGTGGTTGTCGGTCAGCGGCAGCAGCGGGATGTCGATCGGCTCGATGCCCGCCGACGGCAGCGCGGCGGTCACCTTCCACTCGGCCACCGGCTGCGGCCGGTTGTCTCTGGTGTACGCGTACAGGTGCAGCGAGTTGTTGCCCCGCTCGGCCGGATCCAGCTCCACCTGCAGCGAGTAGATCGGGCTGGTCAGTGTGGTCGAGAAGTAGCCGGCGGGGGCGCCGGCCACGTCATCGGCGGCGACCCGGGCCGGGGTGGTCTGCACCAGGGTGGCCGACACGCCGAGCACCACCGCGGTGATCGCCAGCTCGACCCAGATGGCCCGCCGCACCGACACCGGGCGCTGCGCGGCGCTGCGCCGCCGCACCAGCCGCCGGGAGTACGCGGCCACCGCCACCACCAGCACGAACAGCGCCACCTTCGCCAGCAGCAGCCGGCCGTACGTGGTGTCGACCAGGGGCCGCACGCCGCCCACCTCGATCAGCCCCTGCACGATCCCGGCGAGCAGCAACGCCGCCACCGCCAGGGCCGCCCAGCGGGACCAGATCGGCAGGATCGCCGCCAGCTCCCGCTCGTCGGCGCGGCGCAGCAGGAAGACCGCCAGCATCACCAGCCCGCCCAGCCAGACCGCCATGCTGCCCAGGTGCACCGCGTCGACGGCCACCGACACGGCCGGCGCCGGGGAGGCCGCCGGGTGCCCGGCCAGCGGCCAGGTGAACAGCCCCGCCCCGCCCAGCACGGCCAGGATCAGCGCGTCGGTACGACCGACCGGGCCCCGGGTCAGCGGGCGCAGCAGGAACGCCGCCGCCGCGAGCAGACCCAGGCGGACCAGATGCGCGGTGCCGTACGTGCTGCCGACCATCTCGCTGAAGCCGGCCCCGGTGACGTCGGTCAGCCCACCCCCGGCGGTGTACGGCACCTGCAACCACAGCTCGGCCAGGGTGGCCAACG
The DNA here is from genome assembly GCF_900091515.1 of Micromonospora purpureochromogenes. Lineage (NCBI taxonomy): Bacteria > Bacillati > Actinomycetota > Actinomycetes > Micromonosporales > Micromonosporaceae > Micromonospora > Micromonospora purpureochromogenes. Next base: position 5,883,558 of record NZ_LT607410.1, read on the forward strand.
CGAGCAGCCCGACGCCCGCCCAGGCGAGCCGGGCCGGGCCGCGGCGGGACAGCCGGTGCGGCCAGAGGGCGGCGAGCACCAGCGCCGGACCCACCACCAGCAGCAGAGCCACGTAGCCCAGGTACTTCACCACCTTGACCGCGTTCTCCACCACCGGGTTCGCCCGGTTCTCCGCCCCCGAGTCGGTTGGGGGCGTCGAGGGAGCGCCGACCGAGTAGGTGAAGGCGCCGGACACCGGGTGGCTGTCGGCGGAGATCACCCGGTAGCTCACCAGGTAGGTGCCGCGCGGCCCGGACGGGTCCACCGGCACGGTCACCAGCGCACCCTCGAAGGTGGGCTCGCCCCGGTCGGCCCGGGAGCCGTCCGGGGCGATCACCCGGATCTTGCCGGTGACCTTGCGCACCGACTCGCTGAAGGTCAGCACCACCTCGGCCGGGGCGCTCGGCACCACGGCCGAGGCGACCGGGCTGCTGCTGGCCAGCACGGCGTGGGCGCTGGCCGGGGCGGCCGGGGCGAGCAGCAGCGCGACGAGGGTGACCAGCAGGCCGGCGGCGGTACCCAGCCGCGCGACCCAACGACGATCGACGACGTTCATGCCGGCCATGCTCGCCGACGCGACGCCCCCGCGCCGACCCGGCCCCGTACCGGCGCCGGACCGGTCCGACCCCGGCCGGGTGGCGGCGGGCGGCCCGGGGACGGTCGGCCTCACCCGCGCCCCGCCACGACCGCGCGCGACCAGGGCCGGTCGGCCTCGCCGCTGACCCGGCCGAGCGCCCAGAGCAGGCCGGCCTGCACCACGGCGGCCAGGTGGCCGACCTCGTGCACCAGGGCGGTGGTGGAGTTGGCGATGTCGACCACGCTGGTGCCGGCCAGGCAGAGCGCCAGCACCAGCGCCACCGGCAGGAACGCCCGGGCCCGCTCCGGTCGCCACGCGGCCAGCGCGAAACCCACCGCGAGGGCCACGTCGAACGAGGCCATCTCCCGGCTGGTGTGCGGATCGGCGGCCACCCCGAGCCCGGCCAGCAGGATCGGCAGCGCGATGGCGAGCTGGGCCACCGCGGCCACCGCCACCGCGACCCGCAGCACCTGACGACGGGCGGCCCGCACGGCCGCCGGCGAACGCGCGGCCAGCACCGGGTCGGCGGCGACCGCCGCCAGCACCCGGGCGGTCAGGTCCGGCACCTGCACGGAGCGGACCCGGGTGAGCCGGGTCACCTGCTCGGCCCTGGCCAGCCAGGACCGGCAGTCGGGGCAGGACGCGGTGTGCGCGTCCAGCGCCGCGGCCGGTGCCTGCGGGTCCTCGCCGTCCAGCCGCGCCGACAGCGCCACGCGTACGTCGTCGCACTTCATGAGGAGGTAGTCGGGTGGCAGGGCGGGAAAGTTCCCGACGTGGGCCGGGCCATAGAAAGGGCCGAACGGCCCTGCTCGCCCCGGATACGCCGCGTAACCTCGGGTGACGTGATCCCCGCCCCGCGCGACACCACCGCCGGCCGCCCCGACGCGGCACCCGGCGCTGCGCGCGACACGGCGACGCACTGGGCGTTGCGCGCCCGCGACGGTGATCCACTCGCCCAGGCCGCCTTCGTCCGGGCCACCCAGGCCGAGGTGTGGCGGTTCACCGCCGCGCTGCTCGACCCGGACACCGCCGACGACCTCACCCAGGAGACCTACCTGCGGGCGTTCCGGGCGCTGGCCGGCTTCGAGGGGCGGGCCAGCGCGCGTACCTGGCTGCTCGGCATCGCCCGGCGGGCCTGCGCGGACCACCTGCGCACCGTGGTCCGGCGGCGCCGGCTCGACGAGCGGCTCGCCGCCGACGCCCACACCGGTCGCCCGCACCCGGACCCGGCCGGGCACCTCGGCGCCGCCGACCTGGTCCGCCGGCTGCCGGCCGAGCGCCGCGAGGCGTTCGTGCTGACCCAGTTGCTCGGCCTCTCGTACGCCGAGGCGGCCGCCGTGGCCGGGGTGCCCGTCGGCACCATCCGCTCCCGGGTGGCCCGCGCCCGGCACGACCTGGTCGACGCGGTCGGCGACGCGCTGGCCGGCTGACCGGTGGAACCAATCGGCCGGACGCGACGACCAATGATCGTGACCGCACCCCGCAACCGGGCCACCCGCTGGCCCGCCGTCCGCCCCTGGGCCGGGCTGGCCGCCCGGCTCGGCCTGGCCACCGTCTGGCTCGTCGCCGGCGCCGCCAAGGTCGGTGACCTCGCCGCCTCCGGGCGCGCGGTGAACGCCTACCAGCTGCTGCCGTACGACGTGGCCACGGTGGTCGGCGCGGCGCTGCCCTTCGTGGAGCTGGCGCTCGGTGCGATCCTGCTGGTCGGCCTGGCCACCCGGCTCGCCGCCGGCGTCTCCGCCGCGCTGCTGGTGGTCTTCGTCGCCGGCATCGCCTCGGCCTGGAGCCGCGGCCTGGCCATCGACTGCGGCTGCTTCGGCAGCGGCGGTCAGCTCGCCGCCGGGCAGGCCCCGAGTTACCTCCCGGAGATCCTCCGGGACCTGGGATTCCTGGCGCTGGCCGGGTTCCTGCTGATCTGGCCCCGCACCCCCGTCTCGGTGGACGGCTGGCTGACGGGCGAACCCGCCGTGGAGGACGACGATGAGTAGTCGCAAGGGGCAGCGGGACGCCGCCCGGGTGGTCCGCGAGCAACTGGCCCGGGAGAGCCGGCGCAGGCGCACGCTCTGGGCGTCCGTCGCCGCGGTCGTCGTACTGGTGATCGCCGGCCTGATCGGCTGGAGTGTCTGGTCCAGCCAGCGCGCCGACGAGGTCACCGTGCCGCCCGGCGCCAACGACGCCGGCACCGGCATCGTGATCGGCGACGCCCCGGTCACCATCGACCTCTACGAGGACTACCTCTGCCCGGCCTGCAAGCAGTTCCAGCAGGTCAGCGGCGCCACCATCGACCAGCTCGTCAAGGACGGCAAGGCCCGGGTGGTCTTCCACCCGGTGGCCTACCTGAACCGCTTCTCCACCACGGAATACTCCACCCGCTCGTCGGCCGCCTCCGGCTGCGCGGCGAAGGGCGGCAAGTTCAAGGAGTTCACCGACACGCTCTTCGCGCGGCAGCCGGCGGAGGGCAGCGCCGGGCTCAGCAACGACGAGCTGATCGACATCGGCGCGGGCGTCGGCCTGAACCGGGACGAGTTCGGCTCCTGCGTGAAGGACGGGACCTTCAAGTCGTGGACCGAGAAGGTGACCGACGACGCCAGCAGGTCCGGCGTCACCGGCACGCCGACCATCAAGGTCAACGGCAGGCAGGTCGCCGACCGCACCCCGGCCGGGGTCACCGCGGCCGTGGAGGCGGCCGGCAAGTGATCCTCGCCCTGCTCCGGCGGGCCGGCCTGGTCGCCACGGCCGCGCTGCTCGCCCTGCTCGCCCTCGCCACGCCGGCCGCCGCGCACGGCGCCGACGCCCCCGACGGCACCGACTACCGCACCGAGGCGACCGGCCTCACCCCGGCCCGGCCCGGGCTGACGGTACGGGCCGTCGAGGCGGGCGCCCGGCTGGAGCTGGTCAACCGCACCGGCCGGGACGTCGAGGTGATCGGCTACTCGGGTGAGCCGTACCTGCGGGTGGGGCCGGCAGGCGCGTACGAGAACAGCCGCTCCCCGGCGACGTACCTGAACCGGACGCTGGCCGGCGACACCACGCTGCCGCCCGAGGCGGACCCGGCCGCGCCGCCGCAGTGGCGGCGGATCGCCGACGAGCCCCGGGTGCGCTGGCACGACCAGCGGACCCAGTGGCGGGAGTCCGGGCCGCCGGCCCAGGCCGTCGCCGACCCGACCCGGACGCACCGGGTACGCGACTGGGCCGTGCCGGTCCGCGACGGCGCGGAGCAGGTGGAGATCCGGGGCACCCTGGACTGGGTGCCGCCGCCGGACCCGTACCCCTGGTGGGTGGCCGCCACGCTCGGCTTCCTGGCCGTCGCGGGGGCAGGGCTGGTGCCGGCCGGCTCGGTCGCCGGGGACCGCGCGCTGCGCGCGGTCGGGGCGCTGCTGGCGCTCGGTGGCGCGGCGGCGGTGGTCCTGGTGGTCGGGCGGGAGCTGGACGCCGGCGCGGAGGGCGTCGGCGGGGTGCTGAGCGGGCTGCTCAGCGGACAGATCTGGCCACTGCTCACCGGGCTCGGGGCGCTCGCCGCGGGCGGCTACGCGCTGGCCCGCCGGCCGGCCGCGGCCGACTTCGCGCTGGCGCTCTCCGGCGCCTGCCTGGCGCTCTTCGCCGGCGTCACCAACCTCGGCGTCCTGTCCCGCGCGGTCGCCCCCGTCCCCTGGCCGGGCCAGTACGCCCGGCTGCTGCTCCTGGCGGTCCTGATCGGCGGGGCCGGCGCGGTCGGCGCGGGGATCCTCCGCCTGCACGCCGCCTCCCGCACCGCCCCGGCGGCGACGACCCACACCGAAGTCCCCGCCTGAACCGCCCGCGTCCTACCGGTCCCTGCCCTCGCCCGGCCTGGTTCGGTCCGCCGGTCCGAATCGGGACGCGGGCGTCAGGGGCGGGGCAGGGAGTGCGGGGTGAAGCCGTAGGGCAGTTCGAGGCGGTGCCGGGCCAGGAGGTCGGCGTCGCCGAGGATCTGCCGGGTGGGGGCGTCGGCGACGATGCGGCCGGCATCCAGGATGACCGCGCGCTCGCAGAGCTCCGCCGCGTACGGCAGGTCGTGGGTCACCATCAGCAGGGTCACCGGCAGGCCGCGCAGGATCTCCGCCAGCTCCCGCCGGGCGGCCGGGTCGAGGTTGGACGAGGGCTCGTCGAGCACCAGGATCTCCGGGCGCATGGCGAGCACGGTGGCCACCGCCACCCGACGCCGCTGGCCGAACGAGAGGTGGTGCGGGGCCCGGTCGCGGTGCTCGCTCATCTTCACCGCGGCCAGCGCCTCGTCCACCCGCTCGGCCAGCTCGGCACCGCGCAGCCCCAGGTTGGCCGGGCCGAACGCCACGTCCTCGGCGACGGTGGGCAGGAAGAGCTGGTCGTCCGGATCCTGGAAGACGATGCCCACCCGACGCCGGACCTCGGCCAGCTCGGCCCGGTCCCGGCTGACCGTCAGGCCGCCGACGCTGACCGTCCCCTGGGTCGGAGTGAGGATGCCGTTGAGGTGCAGCACCAGGGTGGTCTTGCCGGCGCCGTTCGGGCCGAGCAGCGCCACCCGCTCGCCGCGCGGCACCGTCAGGTCCACCCCGGCCAGGGCGAGGTGACCGTCCGGGTACGCGTACCGGACGCCACGGACGTCCAGGGAGACAGCGGTCTGCACGTACCTGATCATGTCAGGACCACGGCGGTGGCGGCGATGAAGACGGCCGCCAGCGGCACGGTCGCCGCGACCAGCCACTGCCCGGCGGTGGCCGCGCCCGCGCCCTGCCAGACCGGCGGCATCCGCCCGGAGTAGCCGCGCGACAGCATCGCCAGGTAGACCCGCTCCCCGCGCTCGAAGGCGCGCAGGAACAGCGCCCCCACGCCGGCGGCGAAGCCGCGCAGCTGCCACAGGAAGCGCGGGTCGTCACCCCGGGACACCCGGGCCACCCGCATCCGGCGGGCCTCGCCGACCAGCACGTCCAGGTAGCGCAACATGAACGTGGCGATCTGGGTGAGGACCTGCGGGCAGCGCAGCCGGTCCAGGCCGAGGATCAGGTCACGGGTCGTGGTGGTCCCGGCCAGCAGGAGCGACGCGAGTACGCCCAGGGTGCCCTTGGCGAGGATGTTCCAGCCGCCGTAGAGGCCGTCGACGGAGAGGTTGAGCCCGACGAGCTGCACCCGCTCCCCCGCGCCCAGGAACGGCAGCGCGAACGCGAACAGCACGAACGGCAACTCGATCGTGGCGCGCAGCAGCAGCCAGCGCAGCCCGACCCGGGCCAGCACGGCGACCCCGGTGACCAGCAGGGCGTACCCGCCGAAGGCCCAGAACGCCTCGCGCGGGGTGGCCACCACGGCCAGCGTGAAGAGCACCATCGCCGCGATCTTGACCTCGGGCGCCAGCCGGTGCACCGGTGAGGCCGCGTCCCGGTAGAGCACGTGCGCGTGTCCCGCGCCCATTCGCGTACCCCTGCTCAGCCGGCGGTGCCGGCCGGCTGCCGGTCCTCGCGCGGGCCGTCGCCGGCGTCGTCGGCGCGGGCCGGGCCACGCCGGCGCAGCAGCCAGAAGACGCCACCGCCGACGGCGAAGGTGAGCAGCACGCCGAGCACCCCGGACAGGCCGGTGGAGAGGAAGCCGTTGTCCACCCCCCGGATGCCGTAGTCGGCCAGCGGGCTGTCGGCCAGCTCGTGGTCCTTCGCCCGCTGGGCCGGGCAGGAGCCACCGGTGATCTCGCCGTCGGCGTCGACCGTGCAGCCCTTGAGCAGGGACGAGTCCAGCCCGTCCGGGTGCGCCGAGGCGTAGTTGCTCACCACGCCGGCGAGCAGCACCGCCACCAACAGGCCGACGGCCACGAAACCCCAGGAACGCTTCCTCACCGGACACCTCCGACGGCCGGGACGGACGCCGGCGCCGCCGGCTTCAGGGCGCGCAGCGCGTAGACCAGATCGGGCCGGACCTTGGCGACGGTGACCACGGTGGTCGCGGTGATCAGGCCCTCGCCGATGCCGATCAGCAGGTGGACCCCGGCCATCGTGCCGGCCAGGCCGGTGATGTTGCCGCCCAGGTCGGTGGTGCCGCCCAGCCAGTACTCGAAGACGAAGCCCTGGGCCGCCACCACCACGCTGACCAGCGCGGAGACGAACGCGGTCACCCCGAGCCCGGCCGGCGTGCGGGGCAGCACCCGCAGCAGCCCGGCGATCAGCAGGTACGCCGCGGCGGTGCCGAGGATCGCCATGTTGGTGATGTTCAGGCCGACCATCGCGACGCCGCCGTCGCCGAAGACCAGCGCCTGCACGACCAGCACCACCGCCACGCAGAGCGCGCCCACCCAGGGGCCGACCAGCAGCGCGGCCAGGGCGCCACCGAGCAGGTGGCCGCTCACCCCGGCGGTGAAGATCGGGAAGTTGAGCATCTGCACGGCGAAGATGAAGGCGGCGACCAGGCCGGCCATCGGGGCCAGCCGGTCGTCCAGGTCGCGCCGGCCGCGCAGCACGCAGAAGGTCAGCGCGGCGAGCGCGACGGCCGCGAAGATCCCCGCCACGGGACCGTTGATGATCCCGTTCGAGATGTGCATCGCCAGGGTGTCCACACCGCGCAGCCTATTTGGCAGACCATGTTGTTGCCAAGACTTGGCAACAAGCCATGGTCCTGATCACCACGCGGTCGGCGCGCGTCGCCCGACGCCGTCCCGGACGGCGGTAAGGTCGCTGCCATGACCGCGCCCGACCGCCTCAACCCCGGCGACCCCGCCCCCGACTTCACCCTGCCGACCGACACCGGCGAGACGCTCTCCCTGGCCGACCTGCGCGGCCGCCGGGTCATCCTGTACGCCTACCCGGCCGCGATGACCCCCGGCTGCACCAAGCAGGCCTGCGACTTCCGCGACTCGCTCGCCTCGCTCCAGGCCGCCGGGTACGAGGTCGTCGGCATCTCCCCGGACAAGCCGGAGAAGCTGGCGAAGTTCCGCGAGCGCGACGCCATCACCTTCCCGCTGGTCGCCGACGCCGACAAGGCGGTGCTCACCGCGTACGGCGCGTACGGCGAGAAGCAGATGTACGGCCGGACGGTGACCGGGGTGATCCGCTCCACGTTCGTCATCGACCCGGACGGGAAGATCGAGCGGGCGCTCTACAACGTGAAGGCCACCGGGCACGTGGCGAAGCTGCGGCGGGACCTCGGCCTCGACTGAGGTGTCACACCCGGCCGCTACGGTCCGTGCGTGGTCCGATACAAGTACACGCCCGAGGCGCTCGCCGAGGCGGCCGCCGCCGCGCACTCCATCGCCGGGGTGATGCGGCTGCTCGGCGTCCGCATCAGCGGTGGGTCGCGCGCGCACATCAGCCGGCAGTTGAAGCGGTTCGGCATCGACACGTCGCACTTCACGGGCAGCGCACACAACAAGGGGCGTCAGGCGCCCCGCCGGAACCCTTTAGGAGTTCTGGTCAAGCTCCCAGCCGACACTCCGAGAACGCCAGGATTCCGCCTCAAGAGAGCCCTCGCATTCATTGGCCTTCCGGAGCAGTGTGAGATTTGCGGCGTCGGCCCGGTCTGGCAGGGCCTGCCACTCGTCCTGCATGTCGACCACATCAACGGCGACTTCCTCGACAACCGTGCACCGAACCTGCGGCTCCTCTGCCCAAACTGCCACAGCCAGACGGCCACCTACGCCGGGCGGAAGAGGCAGGCAGCACCGACGTCGACTCACCACCTGCCCGGCCAGAGCGACGAGCCGTCCGATGGCTCGGCAGCGGACGGGAATCAGCTGAACACCTCCGCCGCGTCGATCAGGGAGGAGGAAATCGAGCCGTTGATCCAGGCAGTGAGCTCAGGTGGACTGACGACTGCGGAGGCGGCTCAACGCCTTGGTTGCACCCGAGACCACGTGGGCAGGCTGCGTCGGCGGCTGGCGACGACGGGACGCATCACGCCGGAGCCGCGTGCTCGTGATCGACCGGTGCGCCGACAGCATCGGGAAGACGTCATCCGATTCGCCGCCGCCAACCCGGACTGGGGTTCCCGCAGGATCGCGCGAGGACTGGCGGAGTCATCAGGCGGCGTTCGGGTGATCAGCCATCGCACCGTCCTGCTGATCCTGAAGGAGGCAGGGCTGGTCGCTGTCGGGGCGCGAGGTTCTACAATCAGCGCGTCGGCGGGAGTGGCGGAACGGCAGACGCGGTAGGTTTAGGTCCTATTGTCCGAAAGGACGTGGGGGTTCAAATCCCCTCTCCCGCACCAGGCATCACTGTCAGGCGCATCACGATCTTGGGCTCGCCCAGCACCGCTCCACGAAGATGGCTGGCGTGAGTCTGCGCTTCGTCCTCGACCCCGATCTCACCCCTGACCTCCGCGAGCGGATCGTCGACCTCTGGGTCGACGTCACCAACGCCGGCGGCGCGGTCGGCTTCGTCGCCCCGGTCAGCCCCGCCGAGGTCCGTCCGGTCGCCGAGCGGACCCTCGCCGACATCACCGACGGGCCGGACCGGCTGCTCGTCGGGTACGAGGGCGACCGCCTCGCCGCCGTGCTGATCTTCGCGGACAACCGGTTCCACCTGAAGCCGCACTGGGGCATCCTCAAGCGGGTGATGGTCCACCCGGACACCCAGGGCCGAGGCTATGGCCTCGACCTGATGCGGGAGGCGGCGCGCCGCGCCCCGGAGCTGGGCTGGCGGGCGCTGCACGTGACGGTGCGGGGCGGGCTCGGCCTGGAGCACTTCTACGCCCGGCTCGGCTACCGGGAGATCGGGCGGCTGCCGGGCGCGCTGCGGGTGGCACCCGGCGACGACCGCGACGAGATCCTCATGTGGCGGGACCTGGACGAGCCGACGGGCTGACGGTCAGCCGCCGCAACCGGCCGCACCGGTGGAATCCACCGGCGCCACCGCCGCGTCGAGCACGGCCGGCGGGGAGGCTGCCGCCGGGAGGACGGGCGACGCGGACACCGAGGGGGATGCCGACCGGCTGGGGCGCGCCGACGGCGACCGCGCCGGCGTGGTGGCCCTGGCGGGAGCGGCGCCCCCGTACATCCTGACCGTGCTGCGCTGCACCCGGCCCGGCGCCATCCGGATGCCGGTGGCGGTGACGCGATGGCCGTACACGTCGGTGACCCGGATGGCGTACGGCCCGGGACCGGCGCCGGATTCGATCAGCCAGTAGTTGTAGTCCTGCCGGGCGGCGCCGCGCCAGGCGCCGGAGCTGCCCTGCCGCACCTCGACCGAGCGCAGCGGGTTGCCGTGCTGGCCGACGAGCACGGCGAACCACCACTGCGAGGCGCGCCCTCCTTGATCCGGAAGGTCAGCGGGCCGGGCAGCGGCGGGTCGACCACCACGCGGTAGCTGATCCCGACGACGCCTGCACCGGGTCGGCGATCTCGGCGAACGCCTCCCGGGACAGGTCGAGGTGCCCGGGTTCGCACTCCGGGCACTGGTCCATGACCAGCACCCGGACGGTCCCGCGCGGGCCGGTGACGTCGAGGAAGCCGCCGCAGGCGGCACCGGCCGCGTACTCGGCCGGGCCGAGGGCGACGTAGCGTCGGTTGGCCGGCGCGGACGGGTAGGAGCAGTTGCCGCCCGCGCCCTTCGAGTCGTAGAAGGGTGGCCTTTCCCTTGTGGACGGCGCCGGCGACGGGTGGCACGGCGAGGGCCCGGGGCGCGGCGCAGGCGGGCGCGGCGCCGGAGCGCAGGGCGAGGCTGAGCCCCAGCACGGTGGCGAGCGCCGCGACGCCGCCGGCGGCCAGCCAGCGGGTACGGGCGGAGCGGGGGGCCCGGCGGCGGCCCGCCGTGGGACGGGGGGCGGGGTCGCCGGGAGCGCTGCCGTCGGTCACGCCGGTCGATGTTGCCGGACCGGCACGCCGGGCGCCAAGCGGGCTAAGCGAAAGCTAAGACCCGACGGTGGGAGTCACCAGGCCACGCCGATGCCGTCGCCGGGGTACCAGTGGTCGCGCGGGGTCTCCCGGTAGGCGAGGAAACGCCGGCCGGTGCGTTCGGCGTGCGCGGCGAGCACGTCGGTGTGGGTGACGTTGTCGGTGAGCAGCATCGCGCCGGGGGCGAGCTTCGGCTCGACCGCCTCGAACTCGCGCTTCTCGTGGGCCCGGCTGTGGTCGCTGTCGTGCAGGAACAGGTTGACGGGCCGGTCCAGCGCGGCGATGGAGGCGATGGAGTCGCCGATGACCAGGTCGACCACGTCGGACCAGGGTGCGGTGCGGGCGAGGTAGCCGGCCTCGGGGTTGATGTCCAGCGAGGTGAGCCGCCCGGGGTGCCCGTCGGCGGCGTTGCGCAGCAGGGCGGCGGCGAGCACGCAGCTGCCCAGCCCCTTGTCGACACCGGTCTCGACGACGTGGGTGGGCCGGGTGGCGCGGACGATGGCGTACCAGCCGACGCGCCGGGCGTACCGGACCTGCTTGTCGGCCAGGCCGCGGCGGGCGGCGCCGGCGGTGGCCCGCTCGATGTGGCCGCGCAGCGTGTCGTCGGACTCGATCTCCTCGACGTACGCGCGGACCTGCTTGACGGGGGTGTCGCAGACGACGCTGACGAACCAGGTCAGGTGCTGGCGGCTCAGCTTGGTCAGCTCGTAGGTGTAGTTGTGGTGTTCGCGGGAGGTGAACAGCCAGCGAGCGGAGGTGCGGATGACCCTGGCGTCGTGCCGGGCGACGCGGCCGAGCCGCTTCGGGAAGGCGGCGACCGGCGCGAGGCGGGTACGGGCGATGGCCCGGCGAAGCGTCGTTGCGTCCACGCAGTGGGTTGTACCAGGTGAAGGTGAAGAGTGGCGAAGAAAGTTTTGGATTCACCGACCGGGTGGCCGGGGCTGACCGTCCGGACGAGGGTCCCCGGCGGCAATCCTGAATCAGTAGCATCGCGGCCATGTCAGATCGCCAGCAGCTCGCCGACTCCGAACCACGCCTCCCCGCGTCCGAAGAGGATGTCGACGGTACGGGCCAGCCGTCCGCTCCGGCTCCGCGTCGCCGTCGCGGCCGGCGTATCGCCCTGATCGTGCTGCTGGTGCTGGCGCTGCTGGGTGCCGGTGGCGTCGGTGCGGGCGCGTTCTATCTGCGCTCCGTCGAGAAGGACATCGACCGGGTGGACGCCTTCACCGAGGTGCCGCAGGAGAACCGTCCACCGGTGGTGGCCAAGGACGCGATGAACATCATGATCCTGGGCAGCGACTCGCGTGATCCGGAGAAGACCACCGGTTCGCGGACCGACACCATCATCCTGGCCCACCTGCCGAAGGACCGGAAGACCGCTCAGCTCATCTCGATTCCGCGGGACACCTGGGTGCGGGTGCCGCGCTCCAAGGACGGTCAGCACGGCGGCCGGGAAGCCAAGATCAACGCCGCCTACGCCTGGGGCGGGATTCCGCTGATGGTGCAGACCGTCGAGGAGTTCACCAAGGTCCGCGTCGACCACGTGGCGGTGATCGACTTCGCCGGGTTCAAGGACATCATCGACGCCCTGGGGGGCGTGGACATCTACTCGGACAAGACGTTCACCTCGATCCACCCCCCGTTCCGCACCTTCCAGCAAGGCATGCAGAAGATGGACGGCGAGACGGCACTGGACTACTCGCGGCAGCGCAAGCAGTTCGCGGACGGGGACTTCGCCCGGATCCGCCACCAGCAGCAGGTGATCAAGGCAATCCTGGACAAGGCGGCCTCCGGCGGCATCCTCACGAGCCCCGGCAAGCTGAACGACTTCGTCAAGGCTTCCTCGGCAGCCGTCTCGGTCGACGAGGGAATGTCGTTGTTGGACATGGCGACCGACCTGCGCGGGCTGCGCGGCGGCAACCTCGCCTTCTTCACCAGCCCGACCAGGGGCACGGGCCAGGTGGGCACCGAGAGCGTGGTCTTCGCCGACACCGACAAGGTGCGGTCCTTCTACAATGCCGTCCGCCGGGACGCGGTGCCGGAGATCGTGGCCGCCGGAAAGTAGGACCTCGGACTGCCTGGTCGGCCCTGGTGGCGCAACAAACCGCTTCATATCCTGCGTGCGCCCTGGTAGCGCCGTATGCGCGGTCCGGGCAGTCACGGGGGAAGGACGACCATGCCAAGGCAACCGCCAACGGTTCAGCACAGTACGGCCGCGACGCACGACGAGGACGTGCCGCATCGCGTCGCGGCGGAAGGTGACGGGCACAGCCGCGTTGGCATGCCCACGATCCCATCCGCCGCGGCCCCGGGAAGCCACGGCGACGGCACCCGCCGGCTGGGGCTGGATGCGACCACGGTGCTGCCGTACGCCGGCTCCCGCGCCTCCCGGCGCACCCGGGGCCTGCGCGCCTGGATGATGACGGCCCCCGTGGACATCGCCGCGCTGCTCGCGCCGCTGCTGGTCACCCACCAGTACTGGCGCGGCACACTGGTCATGGCCGGCCTCACCGTTGCCTTCTTCGCCGCAGGCGGGCTCTACCACGCGCGGCGGCACGTGAGCATCCTCGACGAACTGCCGAGCCTCTGCGGCCGGCTGCTGGCCTCCGCCGCGGTCGTCGCCATGATCGCGGCCGTGCGCCACGAGTCGGCGGAATACGTACTCGGCTTCACCCGCGGGGTCGGCATGTCCGCCGGGCTGGTCGTCGTCGGGCGGGCGATCACCCGGGAGATCGCCGCCGTCGCCCGCAAGCGCCGGTGGGTGGAGCACAACGCGATCATCATCGGAAGCGGGCAGACCTCGGTGGAACTCGCCCGCCTGCTGCGCCGCTACCCCCAGTACGGCCTGCGTTTCGTCGGCTGCGTGGACAGCCCGTCCCGGCAGGCTCCGCCGGCGCACCCGCTGATCGGCGGCCTGCACGAACTCGAACAACTGGTCACCATGGTCGAGTGCGACGTGCTCATCGTCGCCGATCCGGACTGTCCGGAGCCGCTGCTGATGGAGGTCCTCCGCCGGCCGGCGAACGCGAACTGCGACCTGTGGGCGGTGCCCCGGCTCTGGGGCTCCCGTTCGCACGGCGACCACATCGGCGCCATTCCGATCGTCAAGGTCGGCGACACCACCCTCTCCGGGCCGCGGTGGGCGCTCAAGCGGGCCTCGGACGTGGCCTTCGCCGTGGTCGCGCTCGTGGTGCTCAGCCCGGTGCTGCTGCTCTGCGCGATCGCCGTGTTCGTCGACGGCGGGCGCGGAATCTTCTTCCGCCAGGAGCGGATCGGCCGGCACGGCGAGCCCTTCAACATGGTGAAGTTCCGGTCGATGCGACCGGTGAACGAGCACGAGTCGCAGACGAACTGGTCCATCGCACACGACCAACGGCTCCGGCCGATCGGACGGTTCCTGCGTCGTACGTCCCTCGACGAGCTGCCGCAGCTGTGGAACATCCTGCGCGGCGACATGAGCGTGGTGGGGCCCAGGCCGGAGCGCCCGTACTTCGTGGAGAAGTTCTCCGCCGAATACCCGAACTACGCGATGCGCCACCGGGTTCCGGTGGGGCTCACCGGGCTGGCGCAGGTCAGCGGCCTGCGCGGGGACACGCCGATCTCCGACCGCGCCCGGTTCGACAACTACTACATCGAGAACTGGTCCCTGTGGCTGGACGCCAAGGTGCTGCTGCGCACGGTGGCCGAGGTGTTCCGCGGCGGCGGCCGCTGAGCCGGGACCGCCGAGCACCCGACGCCGTCGGACGGGACTGGCAGCAGCCACGCCCAGCGCCGAACCGCACCCCGAACCCTTGGAGATCCCATGCCGGACGTCTCGGTCGTCATCCCGACCACGGGTAGGCCCAGCGTCGCCGAGGCAGTGCGGTCGGCTCGCGCGCAGCGCGGGGTGTCCGTGCACGTGGTGGTCGTCTGCGACCTGCCCGAGGTGCCGGCCACCGTGCGGGAGCTGGGCGGGGAGGTGGACGAGGTGGTGTGCACCGGCGGTGGCCGGCGAGGTTCGTACGCCCGCAACCTGGGAGTCGCCCACGCCGCCCCGGACAGCCACGTGGCCTTCCTGGACGACGACGACGCCTGGCTTCCCGACAAGCTCGCGGTTCAGGTGCCCGTCCTGGAACGGCTGGCCACGCAGGGCTGGTTGCCCGTGGTGTCGTCCCGGATCCTGCAACGCAGGGACGGCGGCCTACCCCTGCCCACCGCCGCGCCGGCCACCCTGATCGCCGACGGCACCCTCCCGGAGGACTACCTCTTCCGGCGGCGTCGCCTCGGCGTGGGTCGGCAGTCACTGCCCACGTCGACCCTGCTGACGACCCGGGAACTCGCCACCACCTGCCGGTGGGACGAAACGCTCCCCCGCCACCAGGACTGGGACTGGTTGATCCGGGCCGCCCGGGTCCCCGGCGCCAGGATCACGCAGGTCGAGCAGGCCACCGCGATCTACACCGTGGGCAGCCCGGGATCGATCTCGGCGCGGGCGGACTGGCGGACGTCCTGGGAGTGGGCAAGGCGCTGGGAGGGAGTCTGGGCCCCGCAGACCTTCTCGGACTTCGTCGCGGCACAGACCCTGCGCTACGCCCTTCAGGCCCGGGACTGGGAGGGCGTCCGGGAGATGGCCCGGGCGATCCGGCGAAGCGCACCTCCCTCGGCCCCCAACGCCGCGCTGGCAGCGATCGGTATCGTGCCCCGTGCCGCTCTGGAGCGCGTCGCGATGCGAGGGTCGCGGCCGGTTGGCGACTCCCCCGGTCCTCGGCCCACGGACGGAGTCCGCTGATGCGCCTGCACTTCGTACTCCCCCAGCTGGAGCCGCTCTACGGCATGGAGCGCGCCGCCGTGCTGCTGATGCGCGGGCTGCGGGCGCACGGCGTGGCGGTCTCCGCGACCGTCCTGTCCCGGGCCATCCCGCCGGGCCTCGACGACCTCGACATCGACCATCTCGGCGTGGGTACCCGGATCACCCGCCTGGTGGAGGCGGTTGCGCCGTTGCGCCGGCGGATCCGGGCCCTGCCTCCCGACGTGGAGGTCGTGTCCAGCGGGCTCTGGGGCACCGTCCCGGTCGGCGCCGCGCTGGCAGGCTCCGGCCGTAGCTTCCTGGCCTGGGAACATTCGCTGCTGCCGGAGCGGCTCCGCATCGACCGGCGGGTCCGCACGCTCGCCCGGATGACCCGGATCGGGGCGCTGCGCCCGCGGCTGGTCATCGCGGTCTCCGAGGGCGTGGCACGGACGGTACGGCAGCTCACGCCCGGCCAGCCGGTCGTCACGATCACCAACCCGGTCCCGCTCGCCGGGTTCGTTCCGCCCCGCGAGGTCGCCGAGCGGACACGTATCGGGCTGCTCACCACCGCCGCCTTCCGGCCGTACAAGAACCACGGCTGTGCGCTGTCGGCGCTCGCCGCTCTGCCGGAGAACTACCATCTGACCCTCGCGGGTGACGGCGAGGAGCGGCAGATGTTGGAGAACCGGGCCCATGAACTCGGGCTCGGGCACCGGACCACGTTCCTGGGACGGGTGCCGGGGGTGGCGGGGCTCCTCGCGGAGGCGGACCTGCTGGTGCACCCGTCCCGCGCCGAGACATTCGGGTTCAGCCTGGTCGAGGCGGCCGAGGCCGGCCTGCCCGTCGCCACCCTCCCGATGCCCGCGATGGACGAACTGATCCCGAACCTGGTGCCCGGCACGCTGGCCACCGAACCGACGCCGGAGGGGCTCGCCGACGCGATCCTGCGGATGACCGGTGATGAGCGTCCGACCCGCGCGGACTTCGAGAAGGCGTGGCGAGCCAGGTGCGCGGCCCTCGACCCCGCCGAGGTGAGCCGCCGGTGGGTGGAGGCGTTGACCCGGTGACCCTGACCGACAACAACACCCCCGACCGGGTGGGCGGGCAGGACTCCGCTACCCCGCCGCGCCGCTCGTCCGCCGGCCGCGGTGACGGTTTCCTCCGCAAGTCCGGCACGTTCCTGACGGGAACGCTGCTGCGCACCCTCGCCCAGGGCGCGCTCTTCATCCTCCTCGCCCGGGAGATGCCGATCGGGACGTACGGACTCTTCGTCGGCATCAGCGCGCTCGTCGCCGTGGTGTCGCCGTTCGCGTCCGCCGGCGCGCCCAGCCTGATCTTCCAGGGGCACGCCGATTCACCGGCGGACTGGCACCATCACCTCGCTCGCGGGCTGGTGCTCACCGCGGTGTTCGGCGCGGGTGCGTCCCTGCTGGTGACGGCCGCTGGGACGGCCATCTGGGGCGGCCACGTCAATCTCGTCGACATCGCCGCGCTCGCCGTCGCGGACCTGGTGGCGTGGCGTCTCATCGAGGTGGTGGCGGCCTCCGTGCAGGCGCGCGGTCGGGTCTTCGTCGCCTCGGTCGTCCCCGCCGTGCTGCATGTCTGCCGGCTGGCCGCGGCGGTGGCCCTGGTGGTGTCGAGCCGCCAGCCGCTGACGCTGCACGCGTGGGCGCTCACCTCCGCGCTCCTCTCCGCCGTGATCTGCGTGGGCGTGATCTGGTACGGCGTACGCGGCGCGGGCGGGCTGCGGCCGGACGTGCGCGGCTCGCTCGCCCAGGCCCGCACGGGCATGCTCTTCGCCGTCGGCTTGTCCGCGCAGACGGTCTACAACGACCTCGACAAGGTGATGTTGTCCAGGTTGGGCAGCCCGGAGAGCGCCGCCATCTACGCGGCGGCGTACCGGGTGGTCGACTTCGCGTACACGCCGGGGCGGTCCATGGCCGCGGTCGCCTATCCGCGTTTCTTCGAGGCCGGACGGGAGGGCCCCCGGGCAGCCCTTCGGCTGACCCGTCGGCTGCTGCCCCGGTACCTGATGTTCAGCGTCCCGGCGTCCCTGCTGCTGGTGGCCTTCGCTTGGACGATGCCGATCGTCTTCGGGCCGGAGTATGCGGCGGCCACCACGGCGTTGCAGGGCCTCAGCGCGTTGCTCGTCCTCAAGTCGATCCACTACCTGGCGGCCGACACCCTGTCTGGCAGCCGGATGCAGGGCCGTCGTACGGTGTGCCAGATCGCGGTGGGCGTGGTGAACGCGGCGTTGAACGTGTGGCTGATCCCGGCGTACGGGTGGCAGGGCGCGGTCGCCTCCAGCCTGGTCTGCGACGCGCTCCTCGGTGTGCTGCTGTGGAGCTGCCTCGCCGCGGCCGTCCGGCGTGATGCGCCCCGGGGCGTCGCACCGGGGCGGCAGCCGGCGGACTCTATTGGAAGGACATGAGTTGGTCACCCTCTTCGGTCTGCTGCTGACTGCGGGCGGTGTCGCGACGGCCGCATGGCTGGTGGCCGCGCGTCGCAAGGTCGCGGCCGCATTCGGAGACAGCCGGACGGCGCTGGCGTTCGTGGCCTTCGCCGTGCTGGCCAACGCCGCACCGGTGCTCGCCGGAGACCGCAGCTCCGCGCTGATCGGCTTGCTGGTGCTGGCCCTGCTGGCCTGGGCGGTCCGGTCCGGCCGACGGTCCCTGCGGGGTAGCCCCGACCGGTGGCTGCGGATCTCCTGGTGGTCGATCGCCGCGCTGCTGCTGTGGTGCCTCGCGGTGGACGCCCTGGTCGGGTCCGGCCTGTACGGCCCGCGGCTGGTGGCGTACACGGCCGCCGGGCTGCTGCTGCTGGCAGGGGTGCTGCTCGCCGCCGGCACCGCGCTGAGCGTCCGGGCGCTGGCGTACACCGGGCTGGCCGTGCTGTCGGTGATGACGATCCCGACCGTCTTCTTCGACCAGGCGTGGCGGACCTGCACCGCCGGGAAACTGGAGAAGTGCTCGGTGGCGGGTGCGTTGTTCAAGAGCTTCTTCGAGTCCGAGAACTACATCGCCATGATCGCGACGTTCACCCTCGTCGCCGGCCTGTGCGCGCTGCGCCGTGCCGAACTGCTGGCGACGACCGCGTTCTGTCTGCTGATCATCGTCGCCACGGGTTCCCGCACGAGCTATCTGGCCCTGGCCGCCGCCGGCGCGTGGCTGGCGGGAAGCTACCTGATCGAACGCGGGCGGCGGTTCACCCGGATCCACCTCGCCCTCTGCCTCACCGTGGTGCTGACCTTCCTCACGGCTGCCACCTACCTGATGTGGACGGCCGACCGGACCACCCTGAGTAACCGCGGCAACATCTGGATCCACGCCCGGGAGTACCTGGCCGACATGAAGGCCACCGGCGTGGGCGTCTCCAAGTGGTACTACCTGCGGGACGTCGGGGAGGCACCGACGCATTTCTTCCACTCCGGCTACGTGCTCGCGATTTTCGCGGGCGGCTTCGTGGCGCTCGCGATCTGGGGGCTCTGGGCGACGGCCCTGCTGCGCGGCGCCGTCTCCGACGGGCGGGCCTTCACCGGGAAGGCGCCGGTCGTGCTCCTGCTCGTCTACTCCGTGACCGAGGTCGTCTGGAACCCGTTGTCGGTGGACGGACTGTCCTGGATCGCCATCGCGCTGATGCTGACCCGGTCGGTCGCCGCCCCGGCCGGGGCGCTGCCCGCCCCCGGCCCCGTGGACGCTGTCGATCGACCAGGCGGGCTCGCCGCCCTGCGCCGGTTGACGTCCCGGCACGGCGGGCGCCGAACCACCGCCGGCGCCTGACCTGGACGAGGCGCGGCCGTGGTCCGGTGGGACCCGGCCGCGCCGCGGACTCCCGCGGAGCGGGGTGCGGACGGCAGCTCGGGAGTCGACCGGCGCCGCCCACGGCCCGATCAGGGACCGGTGGGCCGGTCCGGGCCGATCGGCAGGGCCTGGAAGGTCAGCAGACCCGTGCCGACCGCGTTGACGATCCACGGGCCGGCACCGGCGTGGCTCAGGTAGCTCACCCCGGACGCTCCGTCCGCAGGACCGGAGAGCGTCAGCACGAGTTGGCCGCCGTCGCGGTATGCGACGCCCACCACGGTGACCTTGCTGCCCTCGATCCGGAAGTCGGCGGCCACCCCCGGCTCGACGGTGAGCGGGTCGTCGGCACGCAACTGGATGACGATTTCGGTCCGGCCGGCCGGCGAGTAGGACGCTGAACGCGGGTTGGGTGGCGCGACCCCTTCCCCTGGACCGCCGTACAGGTCCCGGGCGACCACGGCGAAGACCCGGTCACCCAGCTCGCGGTAGCCCTGCTCCCAGGCGTAGTGGCAACCCTGGTGACCGGACAGGCCGTTGGTCGACAGCAGCGTCACGCCGAGCGTGTCGGCCATCCGCCGCTGCGCCTCCCGCAGTCGTGCGGTGGTGCTGACACCGCAGGGCGAGGTACGGACCTGGAAGACGTAGTAACGGGTGTCCGAGTCGCCGATCTCCGCCCGCCAGTTCCGCAGCAGCGCGGTGAAACCGGCGACGTGGGCTGCGGCGTCGTCGTTGTCGGACTCGCCCTGATACCAGAAGACGCCGCGTACGTCGCGGATCACTCCGGCACCCACCAGGCGTTGCCGCAGCCGGCCGTAGTTGGTGCCGAGGTCGTCGGGCCGGGTGGCGACGCGCTGGAAGAACCCGATCGGCCTGCCGTTCTCCGCACCATTGAGAACGGCCACCGGCACCTGGTAGGTATCCATGATCCGGTGGGCCATCCGGATGCCCCACTGGCCGACCGACCCGGCCTGTCGCCCCGCGTCACCGACGGCGTAGTTCCAGCCGCGCGCGGTGGCCGCCAGCGTCCGGTCGGCCGTCGACGAGCCGTAGCTGCGGATGTAGGGCGACTCCTCGGCCGCCGACGAGCCCCGATGCATGGCGGCGACGGCGTTCGACTGGCCCTGGACGACGTAGACGTCGCCGGCCACCACGCCCTCCCACAGCCGGACGCGCCGGTCGACCCCGTCGCCGAGCACGCGCAACTCGAACCGGTACTCCCGCAGCGCGGCGTTGATGCGGTGTCGGAAGGAGAAGTCCTTCCCGGCGGCGGCCGGCGCGCTGTACTCCCAGCCGTCGGCGCCGCTGGTCACCTTGAGCTGCACGGCACTGACCCGCGCATCGGTCACCGTGCCCGAAACGGCGACCGTGGCGCCGTTGTTGCCGTCCCGGGGATACAACTGACGGTCCGCGGGGTGCCGTTGCACGGTGAGCACGGACGGGCGGGCGTACACCGTCAGGCGGCGTTGGGTGTAGCTGCCGGCGTTGCCGGCGAACGTCCAGTCCGGGTGACCGGCCGGCGCGGAGCCGATGCCGATTGAGAGCGGCGCGTTCGCGGAGGTGAAGCCGTTGACCGCCAGGACCGTGACGGGCGGGGTGGTGGAGGGACGGGTGGCGCCGACGAGATGCACCTGGAACGAGCCGTACCCGAGGGCGGGCGACACGTCATCGTCCGCGTCGTACCGGTCGGCGTAGGCGCCGGAGATCTGGCCGGAGCTTCCCGTGCCGTAGTTGTTGGGCCACATCTCCAGGTAGCCGGCGAGTCCCGTACCGCTGGTCAGACCCTCGACGTTGGACGCGACCTCGAGGTCGTTGACCCGCTGCCGCACGATCTGGCCCGGCCGGGTGGGTGGGCCGAGCTGGTGGGCGTCGGTGGTGAACGCCGTCATCGCGGTCCACACCCACTGCGGGCCGGCCGGGCCGTTCAGCTCCAGGCAGTAGCCGACCCGGTCGAAGCCGCCGGCCACGGCCCCGGTGCGGTCGAAGGCGTACTGCGGCGTCCTGTTCCGCCAGTTCGCCCGCGTCGGCAGGTCCACGGCGGCGACCGGGGTGAAGTCGGCCATCGCCCCCACGTTGGCCGCGCAGCTGGTGCCGTCCACCGGGATGGCGGGCGGTTGGGACCGCCGGGACTCGGGGGCGGACCAGGCGGCGTCGGGCGTTCCGGGCTTCGGCGACGGCCAGCCGACGAGGGCGACCGAGCAGAGCGTCAGTCCCACCACGCCCAGGACGAGCCACGCCCTGCGCGGCAGGGACCGGAGGCGCTCCAGCCAGGAGGGAGCACGGGACACCCTCGAACCTCCACACGGGTCGGCCACGTCGTCGCGGCAAGGCTATGCGATGCGCGGCGTTCGCCGGTGGCCGGCCGGGACAGACCGGACGGGTACGGGCGCCTGCGCCATGGTCGGGTGGGCACCTGCCGGTCATCGCGGTCTGCGATGATGCCCGCCATGGCCGCAACGAGCACAACGGCGCCGGTGAGCACGCGGTCCGCCGGCATCGACATCCTTCGCGTCGTCGGCATCGCCGCGGTGGTCGTCGGTCACGTCTGGAGCGACAGCGTCACCAGGGCCGCCGTGTACACCTGGCACGTGCCACTCTTCTTCCTCCTGACCGGCTACTTCTGGACGCCCGGCCGGCCCCTCGGGGGCGAGCTACGCAAGCGCTGGCGGTCGCTCGGCCTGCCGTACGTGACCTGGTTCGTGCTGCTGTTCGCGACGCTCGCGGCGGCCGAGGCGGCCACCGGCCAGGTGGCCGACGGCGCGTTCCGTGACGCCCTGTACGGCGGCAGCGCCGCCGTCCGGCCGTTCTCGGCTTTCTGGTTCGTCTCGGTGCTCTTCCTGATCGCTGTCGCCTACCGGGGGCTGGAGCGGTTCCCGGCGGTGGTCACCTGGGCGGTCGCCCTGGTCGGGCTGGTCGTCGCGTATCTGGCGCCCGGCTTCGTCACCGCTGCTCCGCTGGGTCTGTTCCTCGTCCCGGCCTGCCTGGTCTTCGTGCTCTCGGGCCGGCTGCTGCGCCAGCTGCGACCGCAGCTCCCCACCGCGGCCGCCGCCGCGATGCTCGCGGTGGGGGTGCTGCTGGTGGTCACCGGCCTGAGCACCCCGCTGGACGTGAAGGCGGGCGACTTCGGCGTTCCCGGGCTCGGGGTGCTGACCGCCGTGCTGATCAGCGGTGGGCTGGTGTGCCTCGCCGAGGAGCTCGACTCCCGGGTCGGCCCCGGGTCGGCCCGGACGATCGGCCGGCTCTCCGCGTGCGGCATCGCGGTCGTGCTGAGCCACGCCGGCGTGCTCTGGGTGCTGCACACCCCGCCGGACGGCGGCTTCCTCGACCTGGCCGCCGCCCTCGTGCTCCCCTGGGCGTTCGCGCTGGTCGCGCTCCGCACGGCAGCCAGCCCCTACCTGCTCGGCACGGCTGCGGCCCGGCCGTGACGGCGGGCCGGCGCCGTCCTCAGGCCGTGCGGTCGCGGCGCCTGGCCAGCATCACCAGCAGGACGACGAGCCCGACGGCGAGCGCTCCGCCGGAGCCGGCCAGCAGCGGCACCGCCCAGCCGGGCCGGCCGGAGCTGTCCTCGCCGCCGCCGCTGTCGACGGCCGCCTGCCGGTAGGAGCGCGCCAACAGATTGGTGGGCGAGCCCTCCACGACCGCGTCGAAGCGGTCGACCGCGGTCGCGTTCTGGCCGGCGAAGTACGCGTCGAGACCGCTGCGGTACAGCTTGTCCGGCTCGCCGAGACTGTTCTGGATTCCGGCCCCGGCCAGCAGTCCGGTCATCGTGGACACCGGGACGACTACCCGATTGGCCTTGTCCGGTCGCAGGAGGTCGTTGTCCAGCATCCCGACGACGCGGCCGGCGGGGTCGATGGCGATCCCGCCGCGGGAGTAGATACCGAGGTCCTCGTTGATCCGGTAGGGGTTCACCGGCGACTGGGTGTCCACGCCGGTGACCGTCACCGACTTGGAGAGCACGTTGTAGCTGGCCGTGCGGTAGCTGGTGTCGGTGGTGGTGTACCCCAGGATGAGCAGCGAGGTGTCCTGGGCGACGGCGGGCGCGGTGTTCAGCTCGGCGGCGGGGAGGTTCTCCTGGGCGAGCTTGACCAGGGCGATGTTTCCCGCCTCGAGGGCGAGCGACTGGACCACGGCACCGGGGATGGCCGGGCTGTCCGTGACGTCCCCCTTGGCCACGTTGAGCTGGCCGTAGAGCTTGGCGTCCGGCTGTGCACCGGGCTCGATACCGGTGAAGACGGCCGTCCTCATTCTGGCTCTGATGAAGGCGGGAACGTCCTTGGCGTTGAGTCCGCCCTCGGCGACGAGGGCGTTGCCCAGCGCACCGAGGGCGTTGTTGAGCACGATGTCCTGGGTCGGACGCACGCACTGGCTGTTGGTGAGGACGTGGCCGTCATGATTGACCACGAAACCGGTGCACCGCCGGTTGAAGGTGATCGGCGTCTTGCGCAACAGGGCATTGTCCTGCTTGTTCCGGACGTACCCGGTGAAGATGACCTCCACGAAGACCATCGACGGCCCCACGGTCGCCAGCGCCCGCTCCTCCGGGCTGCGCAGCGCCGCCTGCGCCCACGGCTTGAGTCCGGGATTCACCGGGGTGGCGCTGGGAAACGCGGTGGAGGGGACGGTGGGCGTGGCCTCCGGCTCGGCGGAGTGGTCCGCCGAGATCGCCCAGAGGCCGACCCCGCCACCTACCACGGCCACCAGTAGCAGCGCCGCCAGGGCGGCCCAGAGCCCCGGCTGGCGCCGGGGCGGCGCGGAGGGCTGGATCCGGCGGGCCGGCGCGGCGAAGGGATCCTGCGGCGGCACACTGACCGGCTGGTCGGGGTGCGGGAACGCCGGCGGCGTCGACACCTGCTCGGGCGGCGACGAGACCTGGTAGGGCGGCACGGAGACCTGGTGCGGGGGCACGGAGACCTGGTGCGGGGGCGAGTTGGTCTGGTGCGGGGGCACGGAGACCGGCTGGGGCGGGGCGAAGGCCTGATCCGGTGGCGAGGAGACCTGCTGCGGCGGCGCGGACACCGACCGGGCCTGGGTCGGGTCGCCCTGGATGGCCCACGGAGCCGGCTGGGACTGGTCGGCCGGCGGCACCTGGAGCATGGCCACGGTGCCGTCGTCGTCGGGGCGCTCACTGCGGATCTCGTGGCCGAGCGCGAGGAACAGGTAGTCGGCACCCGGGCCGCCGTCGGCCGCGTACGCCACCCAGGGCGCGGCCGCGGTGAAGTCGGCGGCCAGGTACGGCCGGCCGCCACCGCCCGGGGCGGCCAGCGCGTCGGCCATGCCGGAGAAGGCCCGACGCCAGGCCGGATCCTCGGCCACCACGGGTTCGAGCACCGCGACGGTCACCAGCCGGTCCTGCCCGTCGACGGCCCACCAGGCTCTGCCGACCTGGCAGACGCCCATCACCTCGGTGAACCTGTACGGACCGTCCGGCTGCATGCCCCACTCCTCTGCTCACCCGCCGTGCGGATAGTACAGAAACGCCGCGAGCGCGGCGGCCGCCGGCAGTTCCGGCCGGACCCGCCCCACCAGGGGCTCCTCCGGTGTGGACCACCGACGGTCAGGCGGGTGTGACCGAACGGACGGCGGTTGCATCTGAAAGTTTTCATGCATACAGTCGCGCCATGAATGACGGAGCCGTCGCCGCACCCCCCGACCGGGTGCTCGACCTGTTCCACGGCGTCCGCCTCACGCCGACCCAGCGCCGCATCGCGCACTGCCTGGTGCAGCACGCCGCCGCCGCGTCGTACCTGTCGGCGGCCGAGCTGGCCGAGCTGGCCGGGGTCAGCCAGCCGTCGGTGACCCGGTTCGCCGTCGCGCTCGGCCACGACGGCTACCCGGCGCTGCGCCGGCGGCTGCGCGAGCTGACCTCCGGCGGCGCCACCGGCGGCGCCGGCGACGGCAACGAACTCCAGCGGGCGGTCCGCGCCGAGATGGCGAACCTGGAGCGGCTCGCCCGCGAGCTCGCCGACCGGGACCGGATCGCCGCCGCCGGGCAGCTGCTGGCGGCCAGCCGTCCGCTGCCGGTGCTCGGGCTGCGGGCGGCGGCGCCGCTGGCCGCGTACTTCGCCTACTTCGCCGCGAAGGTGCACCCGGACGTCCGGGTGCTCGACGACGGCGGCAGCCTGCTCACCGACCGGCTGGAGCAGGCGGCGGCGTCCGGGGCGAGCGCCCTGCTCGCCTTCGTCCTGCCCCGCTACCCCCGAGAGACCTTCGAGGCGCTGCGGGAGGCCCGCGACGCCGGGCTGACCGTGGTCGCGATCACCGACTCGCCGGTCAGCCCGGCGACCGAGTACGCCGAGCTGGTGCTGCCCGCCACGGTCGGCACCGACCTCGTCTTCGACCTGCACACCGCCCCGATGACCCTGGCCATGGTGGTTCTCCAGGCGATCTGCGACGCCTCCCCGGCGGACACGCAGTCCCGCCTGGAGGCGTTCGAGTCGTCCGCCGCCCGTCGCCAGTTGTTCCTCGGCTGAGAGGAGTTCCGAGATGCACCAGCCCGTCCGCGCCGCTCGCGGCACCGCACGCACCGCCCAGGGGTGGCCGCAGGAGGCCGCCCTGCGGATGCTGATGAACAACCTCGACCCGGAGGTGGCCGAGCGCCCGGACGACCTGGTCGTCTACGGCGGCACCGGCAAGGCCGCCCGGGACTGGCCGTCGTACCACGCGTTGGTGCGTACGCTGACCGAGCTGCGCGACGACGAGACGATGCTGGTGCAGTCCGGCCGCCCGGTGGGGGTCATGCGCACCCACGAGTGGGCGCCCCGGGTGCTGCTGGCCAACTCGAACCTGGTCGGCGACTGGGCCACCTGGCCGGAGTTCCGCCGCCTGGAGCAGCTCGGCCTGACCATGTACGGGCAGATGACCGCCGGCTCGTGGATCTACATCGGCACCCAGGGCATCCTCCAGGGCACCTACGAGACGTTCGCGGCGGTGGCGGCGAAGCGCTTCGGCGGCACGCTGGCCGGGACCTTGACGCTGACCGCCGGCTGCGGCGGGATGGGCGGGGCCCAGCCCCTCGCGGTGACCATGAACGGCGGCGCGTGCCTGATCGTGGACGTGGACCGCAGCCGGCTGGAGCGGCGGGTGCACGACCGCTACCTCGACGAGATCGCCGACTCCCTGGACGACGCGGTGCAGCGGGTGCTCGCCGCGAAGCGGGACCGCCGGGCGCTGAGCGTCGGCGTGGTCGGCAACGCCGCCACCGTCTTCCCCGAGCTGCTGGTGCGCGGCGTCGAGATCGACGTGGTGACCGACCAGACCAGCGCGCACGACCCGCTGTCGTACCTGCCGGTGGGGGTGGAGCTGGCCGACGCCCGGGACTACGCCGCGGCGAAGCCGGCCGAGTTCACCGACCGGGCCCGGGCCTCGATGGCGAAGCACGTCGAGGCGATGGTGGGCTTCCTCGACGCGGGCGCGGAGGTCTTCGACTACGGCAACTCGATCCGCGGTGAGGCCCAGCTCGACGGCTACGAGCGGGCGTTCGACTTCCCCGGCTTCGTGCCGGCGTACATCCGGCCGCTGTTCTGCGAGGGCAAGGGCCCGTTCCGCTGGGCGGCGCTCTCCGGCGACCCGAAGGACATCGCGGCCACCGACCGGGCCATCCTGGAGCTGTTCCCGGAGAACGAGTCGCTGGCCCGGTGGATGCGGATGGCCGGCGAGCGGGTCGCCTTCCAGGGCCTGCCGGCGCGGATCTGCTGGCTCGGCTACGGCGAGCGGGACAAGGCCGGGGTGCGGTTCAACGAGATGGTCGCCTCCGGTGAGCTGTCCGCGCCGGTGGTGATCGGCCGGGACCACCTGGACTGCGGCAGCGTGGCCAGCCCCTACCGGGAGACCGAGGCGATGGCCGACGGCTCCGACGCGATCGCCGACTGGCCGCTGCTCAACGCGCTGGTCAACACCGCCAGCGGGGCGTCCTGGGTCTCCATCCA
The DNA here is from genome assembly GCF_900091515.1 of Micromonospora purpureochromogenes. NCBI lineage: Bacteria > Bacillati > Actinomycetota > Actinomycetes > Micromonosporales > Micromonosporaceae > Micromonospora > Micromonospora purpureochromogenes. The sequence goes on from NZ_LT607410.1 coordinate 5,910,469, forward strand.
CCACGGCGGCGGGGTGGGCATCGGGCGGTCCATCCACGCCGGGCAGGTCTGCGTCGCCGACGGCACGGCGCTGGCCGGGCAGAAGATCGAGCGGGTGCTCACCAACGACCCGGCGATGGGCGTGATCCGGCACGTGGACGCCGGGTACGAGGCCGCCCGCGAGGTCGCCGAGCGGACCGGGGTGCGGGTGCCCATGGCCGAGGGTTCCGCGTGAGCGCGAGGAGTGCAGCGCAGCGGAGCCCCGCAGTCGCGAACAACAGGGATGCCGGGACGGATCTCGCCGGCCGGTTCCGGGCGCTGTGGGACGAGATCGCGCCGGTCGGGCGGGACGCCGGCAGCGGCGGCTACCTGCGCTACGCGCTGACCGAGCCGGAGCTGCGGCTGCGGGAGTGGTTCCGCGAGCAGGCCGAGCACCGGGGCATGCCGGTCACCGCCGACGGCAACGGCAACGTCTTCGCCTGGTGGGGTGACCCGCAGGCCGGCGACGCGGTGCTCACCGGCAGCCACTTCGACTCGGTGCCGCACGGCGGGGCGTACGACGGGCCGCTCGGCATCGTCAGCGCGTTCCTCGCCGTCGACGAGTTGCGCGGCACGGGCGTGGTGCCGGGCCGGCCGATCGCGGTGGCGGCGTTCGTGGAGGAGGAGGGGGCGCGGTTCGGCGTACCGTGCCTGGGGTCGCGGCTGCTCACCGGGGAGATCGCGGTGGAGCGCGCGGCCGGCCTGCGCGACGCGGCCGGGGTGAGCTTCGCCGAGGCGCTCGGCGACCGGCCCGCGGGCGCCGACCCGGCGCTGCTCGGCCGTTTCGCCGCCTTCGTGGAGCTGCACGTCGAGCAGGGCCGCGCGCTGGTCGAGGCCGACGCGCCGGTCGCGGTCGCCAGCGCGATCTGGCCGCACGGCCGCTGGCGCTTCGACTTCCACGGCGAGGGCAACCACGCGGGTACGACCCGGATGGCCGACCGCCGCGACCCGATGCTGACGTACGCGTTCACGGTGCTGGCGGCGAACAAGGAGGCCCGGCTGCGCGACGCGCACGCCACCGTGGGTCGGGTGTCGGTGGAGCCGAACGCCACCAACGCGATCCCGTCGCGGGTGACCGGCTGGCTGGACGCCCGGGCGGCCGAACCGGAGACGCTGCGCGGGCTGGTCGGGGCGGTGCATGCCAAGGCGGCCGAGCGGGCGAAGCGGGACGGCACGGAGCTGACCTGCACGGAGGAGTCGGCCACCCCGCTGGTCGCCTTCGACGGCGGGCTGTCCGACCGGCTGGCCGAGCTGCTCGACGCGCCGGTGCTGCCCACCGGGGCGGGCCACGACGCGGGGGTGCTGGCCACGCACCTGCCCACCGCGATGCTCTTCGTGCGCAACCCGACGGGGGTGTCGCACTCCCCCGCCGAGTCGGCCACCGACGCGGACTGCGCCGCCGGGGTGACCGCCCTGGCCCGGGTGCTTGAGGAGCTGGCATGTCGCTGAGCCCGGCCCGGCCGAACGGGCCGACGACGGCGGGCCGGGGCCGGGAGGCACCGGCCCCGTCGGGCGCTGTCGGGCTGATGTCGCAGACGATTCGGCGCGGCCATGATCGGGTGATGTCGCAGACGATTCAGCTCCACAGGGAGTCGACACCATGACAGCCACCCGCTGGCTCGCCGAGTACGCCTGGCTGCCCGACCACGCCGAGCCCACCCCGGACGTGCTGATCGAGGCGGTCGACGGGCGGATCACCACGGTCGCCCCGCTGACCGCCGGCCGGCCCACCGCCGGGGTGGAGGTGCTCGGTGACGCCGTCCGGCTGCCCGGGCTGACGCTGCCCGGCCTGGCCAACGCCCACTCGCACGCCTTCCACCGCGCGTTGCGCGGGCGCACCCACGCCGGGCGGGGCAACTTCTGGACCTGGCGGGACGGGATGTACGCGGTCGCGCAGCGGCTCGACCCGGTCTCGTACCTGGCCCTGGCCCGGGCCGCGTACGCGGAGATGGCGCTGGCCGGGGTGACCTGCGTCGGCGAGTTCCACTACCTGCACCACGGCCCGGACGGCACCCCGTACGACGACCCGAACGCGATGTCGGCGGCGCTGGTCGAGGCGGCCGCGCAGGCCGGCATCCGGATCACCCTGCTGGACACCTGCTACCTGACCGCGACCGTGGACGGCGCCCCGCTGGCCGGGCCGCAGCGGCGCTTCGGCGACGGCGACGCGCTGCGCTGGGCGGACCGGGTCAGCGGGTTCACCCCCGACGCCGGTCACGCCCGGGTCGGCGCGGCCATCCACTCGGTCCGCGCGGTGCCGGCGGAACAGCTCGCCACCGTCGCCGGCTGGGCGGACCGGCGCGGCGCGCCGCTGCACGTGCACCTGTCGGAGCAGCCCGCCGAGAACGACGCCTGCCGGGCGGTACACGGCCGCACCCCCACCCGGCTGCTCGCCGACCACGGGGTGCTCGGGCCGGCCGTCACCGCCGTGCACGCCACCCACCCGACCGGCGCGGACGTGGCGCTGCTCGGGGAGAGCCGCACCGGGGTCTGCCTCTGCCCCACCACCGAGCGGGACCTGGCCGACGGGATCGGGCCGGCCCGGCGGATGGTCGAGGCCGGCAGCCCGCTCAGCCTGGGCAGTGACAGCCACGCCGTGATCGACCTGTTCGAGGAGGCCCGCGCGGTCGAGCTGGACGAGCGGCTGCGCACCCGCCGGCGGGGGCACTTCAGCGCGGTCGACCTGCTGGCCGCCGCGACCACCGGCGGGCACACCGCGCTGGGCTGGGCCGACGCCGGCCGGCTCGCCGTCGGTGACCGCGCCGACCTGGTCACGGTACGGCTCGACACCGCCCGCACGGCCGGGGTGCCGCCGGTGGGGGCGTTCTTCGCGGCGACCGCCGCCGACGTCAGCTCGGTGGTCGTCGACGGCCGGCAGGTGGTGCGCGACGGCGTGCACCTGACCGTGGACGTGCCGACGGAGCTGCGCGACGCGATCGCGGCGGTGTCCCGTGGGTGACCGCGCGGGCCGGCCGGCGGCCGACGGGTTCCGGGGCACCGGGCCGGAGCGCGGAGGGACGCCGTGAGCAGCCTGCTGATCGACGACATCGGCGAACTGGTCACCAACGTCGCCGACGCGGGCGACGGCGGCCCGCTCGGCATCCGCCGCCGGGTGGCGCTGCTGGTCGAGGAGGGCCGGGTGGCCTGGATCGGCCCGTCCCGGGACGCCCCGGCCGCCGACCGGCGGATCGACGCCGGCGGCGCCGCGGTGCTGCCGGGCTTCGTGGACAGCCACGCCCACCTGGTCTTCGCCGGGGACCGGTCCGCCGAGTTCGCGGCCCGGATGGCCGGGCAGCCGTACACCGGCGGCGGCATCCGCACCACGGTCGGCGCGACCCGGGCCGCCTCCGACGAGGAGCTGCGGGCCACCGTGCGCCGGCTGCGCGCGGAGGCCATGCGGCAGGGCAGCACCACCATGGAGATCAAGAGCGGGTACGGCCTCACCGTCGCCGACGAGGCCCGCTCGCTGCGGATCGCCGCCGAGGTCAGCACGGAGACCACCTTCCTCGGCGCGCACGTCGTCCCCGCCGAGTACGCCGACCGCCCCGACGACTACGTCGGGCTGGTCTGCGGGCCGATGCTCGCCGCCGCCGCCCCGTACGCGCGCTGGGTGGACGTCTTCTGCGAGCGGGGCGCCTTCGACGCCGACCACACCCGGGCGATCCTCACCTGCGGGCAGGCGGCCGGGTTGGGCGTGCGGGTGCACGCCAACCAGCTCGGCCCCGGGCCGGGGGTCCGGCTCGGGGTGGAGCTGGGCGCGGCCAGCGTCGACCACTGCACCCACCTGAGCGACGCCGACGTCGACGCGCTGGCCGGCTCGCCGACCGTCGCCACCCTGCTGCCCGGCGCGGAGTTCTCCACCCGCTCGCCGTACCCGGACGCCCGCCGGCTGCTCGACGCGGGCGTGACCGTCGCGCTCGCCACCGACTGCAACCCCGGCTCGTCGTACACCTCGTCGATGCCGTTCTGCGTCGCGCTCGCCGTACGCGAGATGCGGATGACCCCGGCGGAGGCCGTCTGGGCCGCGACCGCCGGGGGTGCGCGGGCGCTGCGCCGCGACGACGTCGGGGCGCTCACCCCGGGCGCCCGGGCCGACCTCGTGATCCTCGACGCCCCGTCCCACCTGCACCTGGCCTACCGGCCGGGTGTACCACTGATCCGCCAGGTTCTGCACAACGGAGTCCCGCAATGACCGTGACCATCCTGCCCACCGGGATCGCCCCCGCCGACGTGCTCGCGGTGGCCCGCGGCACCGCCAAGGTCGTCCTCGACCCGGCCACCGTGGAGGCGATGAGCACCAGCCGGTCCATCGTGGACGGCATCGAGGCCGCCGGCCGACCCGTCTACGGCGTCTCCACCGGCTTCGGCGCGCTGGCGAACACCTTCGTCGCGCCCGAGCGGCGGGCCGAGCTGCAGCACGCGCTGATCCGCTCGCACGCCGCCGGGGTCGGCGCGCCCATGCCCCGGGAGGTGGTCCGGGCGATGATGCTGCTGCGGGTCCGCTCGCTGGCGCTGGGCCACTCCGGGGTCCGCCCGCTGGTCGCCGAGGCCCTGGTCGACCTGCTCAACCACGAGATCACCCCGTGGGTGCCGGAGCACGGCTCGCTCGGCGCCTCCGGCGACCTGGCGCCGCTGGCGCACTGCGCGCTGGTGCTGCTCGGTGAGGGCTGGGTGCTGGGCCCGGCCGGCGAGCGGATGGACGCCGTCGACGCGCTGCGCCGGGCCGGGCTGAAGCCGATCGCGCTGGCCGCCAAGGAGGGGCTGGCGCTGATCAACGGCACCGACGGCATGCTGGGCATGCTGCTGCTGGCGATCCACGACGCCCGGCACCTGTTCACCATGGCCGACGTGACCGCCGCCCTGGCCATCGAGGCGATGCTCGGCTCGGAGCGGCCGTTCCTGCCCGAGCTGCACGCCATCCGCCCGCACCCCGGCCAGGCGGCGTCGGCGGCGAACATCCACCGGCTGCTCCAGGACTCGCGGGTGATGGACTCGCACCGCGACGACCTGGCGCACGCGGTGCAGGACGCGTACTCGATGCGCTGCGCCCCGCAGGTGGCCGGCGCCGCGCGGGACACCCTGGACTTCGCCACCACGGTGGCCGCGCGCGAGCTGCTCTCGGTGGTGGACAACCCGGTGGTGCTGCCCGACGGCCGGGTGGAGTCCACCGGCAACTTCCACGGCGCGCCGCTCGGCTTCGCCGCCGACTACCTGGCCATCGCCGCCGCCGAGGTGGGCGCGATCGCCGAGCGCCGGGTCGACCGGCTGCTCGACGTGGCCCGCAACCGGGAGCTGCCGGCGTTCCTCTCCCCCGACGCCGGGGTCAACTCCGGCCTGATGATCGCCCAGTACACGGCCGCCGGGATCGTGGCGGAGAACCGCCGGCTCGCCGCCCCCGCCTCGGTGGACTCGCTGCCCACCAGCGGGATGCAGGAGGACCACGTCTCGATGGGCTGGGCGGCGGCCAAGAAGCTGCGCACGGTGCTGGACAACCTGACCAGCCTGCTCGCGGTGGAGCTGCTGGCCGCCGTACGCGGGCTCCAGCTGCGCGCGCCGCTCACCCCGTCGCCGGCCGGCCGGGCCGCCGTCGAGGCGCTGGCCCCGGTCGCCGGCGAGCCCGGCCCGGACGTCTTCCTCGCCCCGGTCATGGAGGCCGCCCGCGCCGTCCTGGCCGGCCCCGACCTCCGCGCCGCCATCGAACGCGAGGTCGGCCCCCTCGCCTGACCACCCGCCCCTCCCCCTCCCCTCCCGTACTTTCACGGAAAGAGTGGCTATCCCGCGTGGAATAGCCACTCTTTCCGTGAAAGTACGCCCTCGTGGGGTGGGGGGTCAGGGGGTGGGGGGGAGGACCTTGGCGGCGAGGTTCGCGAGTTCGCGCAGGGCCTTGCCGCGGTGGCTGATCGCGTCCTTTTCGTCCGGCGTCAGTTCGGCGTTGGTGCGGTCCTGGCCGTCGCCGAGGAAGATCGGGTCGTACCCGAAACCACCGTCGCCGCGCGGCGCGCGCAGCAGCCGGCCGGCCTGGCGGCCGTCGACCAGGTGCTCCTTGCCGCCGGGCAGCACCATCGCGACGGTGCAGACGAACGAGGCGGCGCGGTGCTCGTCGGGCAGGTCGGCGATCTGGTCCAGCACCAGCTGGAGGTTGGTCCGGTCGTCGCCGTGCCGGCCGGCCCAGCGGGCGCTGAACACGCCCGGCATGCCGTTGAGGGCGTCGACCGCGAGCCCCGAGTCGTCGGCGATGGTGGGCAGGCCGGTGCGCCGGCAGCCCTCCCGGGCCTTGATCAGCGCGTTCTCGCCGAAGGTCAGGCCGGTCTCCGGCAGCTCCGGATATTCCTCGACGTCGTCCAGCCCGATCAGGGCGATCCGGTGCGCGCCGAGCGCGCCGTCGAGGATCCGCTGGAGCTCGATCAGCTTCTTGCGGTTACGGGTGGCGAGCAGGACCTTGTTCATGATGCGAGTGCCTTCCGCTGTGCGTCGGCCAGTTCCACGCAGCCCAACAGCCCCAGGTCGAGCAGCGAGTCGAGCTGCGTGCGGGAGAAGACGCCGGCCTCGCCGGTCCCCTGCACCTCGACGAAGTCGCCCTCGCCGGTGCAGACCACGTTCATGTCGACCTCGGCGGCGACGTCCTCGGAGTAGTCGAGGTCCAGCCGGGGCTCGCCGGCGATGATGCCGACGCTGACCGCCGCCACCGACCGGTGCATCACCTTCTCCGGCTTGCCGGCCAGCGCCTTGCGCCCGGCCAGCCAGGTCACCGCGTCGTGCAGCGCCACGTACGCGCCGGTGATCGCCGCCGTCCGGGTGCCGCCGTCGGCCTGGAGCACGTCGCAGTCGAGCACGATCGAGTTCTCGCCCAGCGCCTTGAGGTCGATGGCCGCCCGCAGGCTCCGGCCGATCAGCCGGGAGATCTCGTGGGTACGGCCACCGACCCGGCCCTTGACGCTCTCCCGGTCCGAGCGGGTGTTGGTGGCCCGGGGCAGCATCGCGTACTCGGCGGTCACCCAGCCGAGCCCGGAACCCTTGCGCCAGCGGGGCACCCCCTCGGTGACGCTGGCGGTGCAGAGCACCCGCGTGCCACCGAACTCGACGAGTACGGAGCCCTCCGGATGGGTGCTCCAGCCGCGGGTCAGGGTCACCGGTCGGAGTTGGTCGGGCATCCGCCCGTCAGGTCGCGCCATCCCTGCACCTTATGTGGTCCGATGGCCGGGCCACTGCGGGGTGCCCCCGCCCCGGTCCACGACGTGTCGGCGGTCGTCTTCCGCTGGGCCATCTCCTGCAGGGGCACGAACCAGCCGACGTACCCGGCGAGGCCGCCGCCGACGCAGAGCCCGACGGCGAGCAACCCGGCCAGCACGACGAGGAACACCCGCAGCCCGGTGGACCGGCGCGCCGGCGCCGGGCCGGTTCCGGCCGCCGGGAGGGTGCCCGGCGCCGGGTACCCGACCGGCGGGTACGGTCCGCCGGGCGCCTGCGCAGGCGGCACGGACCCGGGCGGGACGGCGCCGGGCACCGCAGGCGGCCACCCGGCCGACGGCGGCACGGGTGCCTGCGGCGCGGCGGCGGCCGGGTGGACCGGCGGCGACCACGGCGGCTGCGGACCGGGCTGTGGGTGGGCGGCGGGGTGGCCGGGGGCCACGCAGGACCAGGGGCCGGCGGCCGGCCGGGCCCGTCCACGCCGAAGGAGGGGTCCGTCACGGCGGTGATCATAGGTGCGCGGGCGCCGTGGGCGCCGCCCCGGTCAGGGGCCGACGGCCACTCGCTCAGATGTCGTACGCGGCGCCGGCCCGGACCACTTCCAGCGGCCCGGCGTAGGCGCCGGCGGCGGACTCGACGGTGTGCGACTCGCTGCCCCAGGCCACCACGAGATGGGTCAACAGCAGCCGCCCGACCCCCGCCTTGGTCGCCGCCTCGCCGGCCTCCCGGCCGGTCAGGTGCAGGTCCGGCGGGTTCTCCATGCCGTCGAGGTAGCTCGCCTCGCAGAGGAAGACGTCGGCGTCCTGGGCCAGCCGCAGCAGCGCGTCGCAGGGCGCGGTGTCCGAGGAGTAGCAGAGCACCCGCCCGCCGTGCTCCAGGCGCACCCCGTACGTCTCCACCGGGTGGTTCATCCGGTCGACGGTGACCGTGAACGGGCCGATCGGGAAGGTGCCGGGCTGCAGGCCGTAGAACTGGTAGACGTCCTCGACCGTGCTGTCCTCCTGGTCGTAGACCGCGGCCAGCCGGTCCGGCGCGCCGGACGGGGCGTACACCGGCAGGGGCGGGTACGGCCCGTCGGGGGCGTACCGGCGGACCACCACGTACGAGGCGGCGTCGAGGATGTGGTCGCAGTGCAGGTGGGTCAGGAGGATGGCGTCCGGGGCGTGCAGCCCCGCGTAGCGCTGGAGGGTGGACAGCGACCCGGAGCCGAAGTCGATCAGGAGCCGGAAGCCGTCCGCCTCGACGAGGTAGGCGGAGCAGGGGGACTCGGGGCCGGGAAAGCTGCCCGCACAGCCGAGAACGGTCAGTCTCATCCGGTCGCCCTGTCGCTACCCACCGTAGTCGACACGCCGGTGCGAGCTTCGCCGATGATCTCTACCGACGCGTACGCCACGCTGCGCAGCCTACGCGCAGCGACGGCGGGGCAAGAATCATCTAATGGAAGTTGTCATCAACGTGACACCCCCGGGCCGGCCGGCGTGGACCGGCCGGCCCGGGGTCGGGCGTCACGCCCAGAGCTGCCCCTCCAGGGCGTCCTCGGCGTCGGCGAGCGTGCCACCGTAGGCGCCGGTGGAGAGGTACTTCCAGCCGCCGTCACAGACCACGAAGGCGACGTCGGCGCGGCGACCGTCCCGCACCGCCTCGTGGGCGACCGCGAGGGCGGCGTGCAGGATCGCGCCGGTGGAGAAGCCGGCGAAGATCCCCTCGACCTCCACCAGCTGCCGGGTCCGCAGCACCGCGTCCCGGGTGCCCACGGAGAAGCGCCGGGACAGCACGGTGGCGTCGTAGAGCTCCGGGACGTACCCCTCGTCGATGTTGCGCAGGCCGTAGACCAGCTCGCCGTAGCGCGGCTCCGCCGCGACGACCTGGATGCCGTCGACCTTCTCCCGCAGGTAGCGGCCGGTGCCCATCAGGGTGCCGGTGGTGCCCAGGCCCGCCACGAAGTGGGTGACGGTGGGCAGGTCGTGCAGCAGCTCCGGGCCGGTCGTCTCGTAGTGCGCCCGGGCGTTGGCCTCGTTGCCGTACTGGTAGAGCATCACCCAGTCGGGGTGCTCCGCCGAGATCTGCTTGGCGGTGGCGACGGCCTGGTTCGAGCCGCCGGCGGCCGGCGAGCAGATGATCTCCGCGCCGTACATCCGGAGCAGCTGGACCCGCTCGGTGGAGACGTTCTCCGGCATCACGCAGACCAGCCGGTAGCCGCGGAGCTTGGCCACCATGGCCAGCGAGATGCCGGTGTTGCCGCTGGTCGGCTCGAGGATGGTGTCACCCGGCCGGAGCCGGCCGGACTCCTCGGCCGCGCGGACCATGAACAGGGCAGCCCGGTCCTTGATGCTGCCGGTCGGGTTCCGGTCCTCCAGCTTGGCCCAGAGCCGGACCGGCGGTGCCCCCTCGGGCACCGTCGGCGAGAGCCGGGGCAACCCCACCAGGGGGGTGCCGCCGCAGGCGTCGAGCAGGCTGTCGTACCGCGCCATGACGCCCGCCGGTCAGCGAGCGACGGGCGCGCGCCGGGATACGGCGTGCGACGCGATGGCGGCTGCCGCCGCGAAGCCGAACGCGCCACCGGCCACGGCCGGCAGGATGGTCACGCTGTCGCCGTCGGTGAGCTTGGCGTCCAGCGCGCCGAGGAAACGGACGTCCTCGTCGTTGACGTAGACGTTGACGAAGCGGTGCAGCGCGCCGGCGTCGGTGACCAGCCGGCCCCGCAGGCCGGCGTGCCGGGAGTCCAGGTCGGTGAGCAGGTCGCCCAGGGTGTCCCCGGCGCCCTCGACGACCTTCGCGCCGCCGGTGTAGCTGCGCAGGATGGTGGGGATGCGAACCTCGATGGCCATGATGTCGTGCTCCTTGATCGGGTGTGCCTCGGTGACGGACGAGAAGTGAACGGCGCTGAAGGTCAGCGGCCGGAACACTCGTAGTCGACCGTCGCCGGGCTCTGCCCGAACATGTAGGACTGGACGGCGTGCGGGTCCACCGCGGCGTCCACGATCCGCACCGGCTCCTCGGTCACCACGCCGTCGACGATCCGGAAGGAGCGGATCTCCTCGCTGTCCGGCTCCCGGGTGGAGACCAGCAGGTAGTGGGCCCCGGGCTCGCCGGCGAAGGAGATGTCCGTCCGGGACGGGTACGCCTCCGTCGCGGTGTGCGAGTGGTAGATGACGACCGGTTCCTCGTCGCGGTCGTCCATCTCCCGCCACACCCGCAACTGCTCCATCGAGTCGAACTCGTAGAACGTCATCGAGCGCGCGGCGTTGTCCATCGGGATGTGCCGGGCGGGGGTGTCGCCGCCGGCGGGACCGGCGACCACGCCGCACGCCTCGTCCGGGTGGTCCCGGCGCGCGTGCGCCACGATCGCCTCGACGATCGACCGGTCGATGCTCAGCACGCCGCCCAGCCTAGCGCCCACCGGCCGCCGACTGCGAGGCGGTGACCGTCACACTCAATCGATCAGGGCGTTGAGCAGGGACTCCTGGAGATATCCCAGGTAGGCGTAGACCGACAGTTGGAACACCCGCGAGGAGGTCGGGTCCTCGGCGACCGCGTCGTCGAGCTCCTCGCCCAGGTCGGTGCCGTCCTTGATCTCCAGCCGGACGCCCATCGCCAGCCGGGCGTCGTTGAGCGCCCGCAGCCACGCCTCGGCCGCCTCGGCGTCCAGCCGCACCTCGCCGCCCGCCTCGTCCGGCAGCGCGGCCAGGATCGCGCCGGCCTGGTCGATCTTGGCGGTCTTGAGGTCGCCCTCGGTGTACCGGCGGAACTCCGCCGTGTTCGCCGGGTCGTCCGGGTACGCGTCGGGGAAGAGCCGCCCGACCACCGGGTCGGAGTGGTCGAACCCGTCGGTGAGCAGCCCGACCACCTCGGAGGCGACCTTGCGCAGCACCCGCACCTCGTCGACGGCGAAGCTGGCGACGTAGCGGCCGCCCTGGCGGCGGAACATGCTCACGAGCGGTCCACCGTCGCCCACAGCCCGTACGCGTGCAGCTGCGACGCGTCGTGCTCCATCCGCTCCCGGGCGCCGCTGGACACCACGGCCCGACCCTTGTGGTGCACGTCCAGCATCAACTTCTCGGCCTTCTCCCGGCTGTACCCGAACAGCTTCTGGAAGACCCAGGTCACGTACGTCATGAGGTTGACCGGGTCGTCCCAGACGATCGTCACCCAAGGCCGGTCCGAGACCGGCACCTCGTCGGTGTCCGGCGTCTCGACCGGTGCAACCTGTGGAGCCGCCATGCCCCCCATCGTGCCACCGGATTCGGCGAACCGATGAACCGGAACGCCGGGGCGGCCCGGATCACCCTCCCGGGCGGCGCGGACCGGGCGGGGCGGCGACCCGACGAGGCCGCGCTCAGGCGAGCAGGATGCCGTGGTCGAGGGCATCGGAGAGCACCGCGCCGAGGGAGAGACGGACCGCCTCGAAGCGCCGGGACACCTCGCGGGACAGCTCCAGCTCCACCTCGCGCAGGGCGCGCTGGGCCCAGGATCGGGCGGCCATCGGGTCGTTGTTGCCCGGGGTGCGCCAGTGCTGCCAGCACCCGCCGGAGAGCGCCACCGCGACCGGCGGCAGCACCTCGGAGCGGTCCGCACCCGGATGGCCGGCCAGCGCGTCGATCGCGCCCGTGCCGACCAGGTCGCCCACCCCGGCGGTGCTGGTGACCAGGAACACCCGCTCCAGGTCCCGGCCCTGCGGGTGGTCGGCCAGGCCCCACCGCACGGCCGCGGCGATCCGCTGCCGGACCCCCTCGGCCAGCGGCGCGCCGAGGACCCGCGCGGCGGCGTCGTCGATGACCCCGCGCACGGCCTGGTCGCACTGGGCGGTGGCGAGCAGGGACAGCGCCTCCATCTCCCGGTCGAGCAGTTGCGGCAGGCCCGCGCAGCCCACCCCGAAGACGATCTCCTGGACCGCGCGCAGGTGGATGTTGGCCAGTTCCAGCGCGAGGTGCTGGCGGATGCTGCGGGCGCAGGTGCGGGTCTGCCGCTCCAGCCGCTCCGACCAGTCCCCCGCGTCGGCCTCGGGCACGACGGCCACCCGGCCGTGGGCGCCGGGGAGCTCGGGCGGTTGGAGGCTGGCCCGGCGCAGCCCCTCGTCGGCGGCCCAGCCGACCAGGGCCCGACGCAGGCCGGGATGCTCGGCCCGGTGCACCGGAAACCAGCGGGCGGCGGCGAGGGCGGGCACGGCGGCGAGCAGGGCCGCCCGGTGCGCCTCGACGCTGACCTCCGCCGGGTCCAGCAGGGCCGGCGCCTCGGACGACGCGTCGCGGGGCGACGGGACGGGCGCCTCCGTGTCGTCCGTCCCGCCCGCCGCCTCGGCCGGGGCCCAGCCGCCCGCGCCGGGGGTGACCACGAAGAAGACCTCGACCGGGGCCCGGGCCACCTCGGCCAGCAGGTGCAGCTCCGCGCCGGTGAAGGCCTGGTCGGCGCCGATGACGTAGAGCAGCGCGCCGCCGCGGCCCACCGCGTCGAGGAGCACCCGGCCGCCGGCTACCCCGAGGGTGTCGGTGTCCGGCGTGTCGAGCACCGCGAAGTGGCGCAGCAGCGGCTCGGGCAGGCTCAGCTCGACCCGGCGCGGCGGGCGGGCCAGCGCCGGGCCGGCGGCCGCCTGGTCGGCACCGTAGGAGTGGGGCTGCCGGTAGCCCGGCACGTACGCCGCGCGGGTGGCGACCCGGGCGTGCCGGACCAGCAGGCAACTGCCCGCCGGCACGTCGAGCATGCCGGAGGCGACGCCGAGCAGGGCGGCGAGCACCTCGCGGCGGGCCGCGGCGGCCGGACCGGCGGCGACCACCGCGAGCGGCTCGTCGGCGCCGGGCTCGGTGACCCCCAGGCGGCCGGGGAGCGGACCGCAGCGGGGCAGCTCGGCCGGCCCGCCGGAACCGCCGGGCACGTCGACCCCGGGGAGTGGACCGGGCTTCATCGGCGGCTCCCGTGGCTGGCGGGCGGGCGGCCGTGAGCAGCCCGCGTGGACATCCGGGTGCGGTGGCATCCGGATGCCGGAAGGGTACGTTCCGACACCCCCCAGCACCGAAAACCGCGGATACTCACCGGTAACCACGAGATTACTCAACTTCGCAGCGTGACGGTGTGCGCGCGGACGGATTTCCGTCGATATGCTGCACCGATGAGTCGGTGGAGCTTCGTCGGCCGAACGGATGAACTTGACCGTCTTCAGTCGGCCGTGGAGGGCGACGAGGGGCGCGGGCTCTTCCTCAGCGGTCGCGCCGGCATCGGCAAGAGCCGACTGCTGCGCGAGGGGGTGAGCGCGCTGCCCGCCGACCGCTACGCGATCTGGTACGTGGCGGCCAGCACCGCCACCGCCGCCCTGCCGTTCGGCGGGCTGGCCCAGGTGCTTCCCGCCGAGCAGCCGCAGGGCCTCTCCCCCGCCGGCGTGCTGCGCTGGGGCGTCGAGGTGTTGCAGGAGCAGGCCGCCGGGCGGCGGATCGTGCTCGCCATCGACGACGCCCACCTGCTCGACCCGCCGTCGGCCGCGCTGGTCCACCTGCTCGCCCGCCAGGAGAACACCACCATCCTGGGGACGCTGCGCAACGGCGAGCAGGTCCCGCTGCCGATCCGGGCACTGTGGACCGACGACCTGGTCGAGCACCTTGAGCTGGCCCCGCTCGGCCCGGCCGAGACCGCCAACCTGCTCGCGGCCATCCTGGACGGTCCGGTCGACGCCGGCTCGGCCGACCGGCTGTTCCGGCTCTCCGCCGGCAACCCGCTGCACCTGCGCGAGCTGGTGCTGGCCGCCGCCGGCGGCGGCGAGCTGGACCGCCGGTACGGCGTCTGGCGGTGGACCGGCCGGCTGGAGCTGGCCCCCAGCCTCACCGACCTGATCGACACCCGGATCGGGCGACTCGATCCGGGCGTCCGGTCCGTGGTGGAGCTGGTCGCCTTCGGCGAACCCCTCGGCCTGCACCTGCTCTACCAGGCCGCCGACCAGGCCGACGTGGAGTTGGCCGAGGAGCGCGGTCTGATCACCATGGTCGAGGACGACCGGCGGCTCGACGTCCGGCTGGCCCACCCGCTCTACGGCGAGATGATGCGCCGCCGCTGCCCGGTCACCCGTACCCGGCGGTTGCAGGCCCGCCTGGCGGAGCTGCTGGAGCTGGTCGGCGCGCGGCGCCGGGGCGACCTGCTCCGGGTCGCGGTGTGGCGGCTGGACTCCGGCACCGCCCAGGACGCCACGCTGCTGCTCGGCGCGGCCGCCCAGGCGTTCGCCCGCTACGACGTACCCCTGGCGACCCGGCTGGCCCGCGCGGCGCTCGACGCCGGCGGCGGCTTCGACGCCGCGGAGCTGCTCGCCACCATCCTGATGTTCGCCGACCGGCCCGACGAGGCGATCCGGGTGCTCGACGCGGTGGCCGGCGAGATCGACTGCGACCGGCGGCGCAGCCGGTGGCTGACCGTGCGCGGCATGGTCAGCTACTGGGGGCTCAGCCGGGAGTCCACCGTGGAGGACATCGCCCAGGCGGGCGCGACCCTGACCGACCCGGGCGACCAGGCGCGGGTCCGCGCCTTCGAGGCGATCATGCGACTGCACGGGCTGGACAGCACAGCGGCGCTCCGGCTCGCCCGGTCGGTGCTGGACCGCCCGGCGGCCAGCGTGGCGGCGCGCGAGCTGGCCCGCTGCACCATCGCCCACCTGGACGCGGCGCGGGGGCAGTTCCGCAGCAGCGCGACCGCGATCGCCCGGGTGGCGGCGGAGGCGCCGCACTGGCGCAGCGACATGCCCTACCTCCAGCTCGCGATGGAGCTGGCCCGGGGCACCCGGCTGGCCCTCGCCGGCGACCTGGCCGGCATCGACGCGATCGTCGCCGACGAGTTCGCCGACCTGGCCGGGGCCGGCGACTTCCGGCTCGGCACCGGTTACCTGGCGATCCTCCAGGCGTACGCGGCCCGGCTGCGCGGCCGCAGCGGCGAGGCGCTCAAGGTCAGCCTCGGCGCGTGCGCGGTGCTGGCCACCAGCCGGGTCTACGCCGGACTGGCGCAGGCCGAACGGGCCCAGGCGGCGGCGCTGCGCGGCGAGGCCGAGCACGCCGCGGAGGCGATGGCCGAGGCCGACCGGACGCACGCGCCGGGCATGGTGGTGCTCTATCCCTGGCTGGAGCAGGCCCGCGGGGCGGTGCTGGCGGCCGGTGGCGACCTGCCGGGGGCCACCAAGCACCTGGGCGACCTGGCCGACCGGCTCCGCGCCGACGGCTTCGCCGGGCACGAGGTGCTGGTGCTGCACGACCTGGTCCGGCTCGGGCAGGCGGCGGCCCCGGTCGGACCGACCTGCACCGACGGCAGCCGGCGTACCGTGGCGCAACGGCTGGGCGAGCTCTCCGAGCAGGTCGACGGGGTGCTGCCGCCGCTGCTGGCCCGGTACGCCCGGGCCACCGTCGCCGGTGACGACGTCGAGCTGCTGGCGGTGGCCGACGGCTTCGCCGCGCTCGACCTGCCGGTCTGGGCCGCCGAGGCGACCGCCACCGCGCTGCGCGAGCTGCGCCGGGAGCGCGCCGCCTCGGCCGGCGCCGCCCACCAGCGGCTCGCGGGCCTGCTCGGCGGCTGCGACCAGATCCGCACGCCGGCGCTGGAGGCGCTACAACCGTCACTGTCCGATCGGGAACGGCAGATCGCCGGGCTGGCCGCCGCCGGGGTGACCAGCCGGGCCATCGCCGAGCGACTGTTCCTTTCCACCCGCACGGTGGAGAACCACCTCCAGCGGGTCTACAGCAAGCTGGGCATCACCGGGCGGGCAGAGCTGCCGGCGGCGCTGCGGTCGATCACAGGCCACGACGGCACGGAGCCGGCGTGAACTCTAGGCTGGGGCGGTGAGTTCCCTTCGCCCCGCGCTGCTGACCGACCACTACGAGCTGACCATGGTCAGCGCCGCCCTCCGGGACGGCACCGCCAAACGCCGCTGCGCCTTCGAGGTGTTCAGCCGGCGGCTGCCCGCCGGGCGGCGCTACGGGGTGGTCGCCGGGACGGGCCGGCTGGTCGACCTGATCCGCGACTTCCGCTTCGACGCCGACGAGGTGGACTTCCTGCGCCGTACCGGGGTGGTGGACGACCGGGCCGCCGAGTGGCTGACCGGCTACCGCTTCACCGGCGACGTCGACGGGTACGCCGAGGGCGAGCTCTTCTTCCCGGGCTCACCGATCCTCACCGTCTCCGGCGGCTTCGCCGAGTGCGTGGTGCTGGAGACGCTGGTGCTGTCGGTGCTCAACCACGACAGCGCGGTGGCCGCCGCCGCCGCCCGGATGGTCACCGCCGCCCGTGGCCGGACCCTGATCGAGATGGGCTCCCGGCGGGCCCACGAGGAGGCGGCGGTGGCCGCGGCGCGGGCGGCGTACCTGGCCGGATTCCACTTCACCTCCAACCTCGCCGCCGGCCGGCGCTACGGCGTTCCCACCGCCGGCACCGCCGCGCACGCGTTCACCCTGCTGCACGACGACGAGAAGACCGCGTTCGCCTCGCAGGTCGCCACGCTGGGCAAGGACACCACGCTGCTGGTCGACACGTACGACATCAGCCAGGGCATCCGCAACGCGATCGAGGTGGCCGGGCCGGAGCTGCGGGCGATCCGGATCGACTCGGGCGACCTGGCGGTGATCGCCCAGCAGTCCCGCGAACTGCTCGACTCGCTCGGCGCCACCGAAACGAAGATCATCGTCTCCGGTGACCTCGACGAGTACGCCATCGCCGCCCTCGCCGCCGAGCCGGTGGACATGTACGGCGCCGGCACCGCCGTCGTCACCGGCTCCGGCGCGCCCACCGTCGGGCTGGTCTACAAGCTGGTCGAGGTGGACGGGCGGCCGGTGGTCAAGCGCTCGGAGCACAAGGCCACCATCGGCGGCCGGAAGGTCGCGGTACGCCGGCACAAGCCCACCGGCACCGCCACCGAGGAGATCATCGTGCCGCAGGGCGTGCCGGACCGGCAGCCCAACGACCGGCTGCTGCAGCGCTCCTTCATCGTCGACGGGGAGCCGGTCGCGCTGCCCTCGCTCGACGAGTCGCGGGAGCACCTGCGGCAGTGCCTGATCTCCATCCCGTGGGAAGGGCTCAAGCTCTCCGGCGGTGACCCGGCGGTGCCGGTCACCGTCGTCCCGGCAAGCTGACGAAGGAGTCACTCCGATGGCCAACGCCTTGATCATCGTGGACGTGCAGAACGACTTCTGCGAGGGCGGGTCTCTCGCCGTCGCCGGTGGCGCGGGGGTCGCGGCCGGCGTCTCCCGGCTGCTCGCCGCCGAGCCGGACCGCTGGGACCACGTGGTCGCCACCAAGGACTACCACGTCGACCCGGGCCCGCACTTCGGCGATCCGCCGGACTACGTCGACTCGTGGCCCCGGCACTGCGTGGTCGGCACCGCCGGTTCGGAGTTCCACCCCGACCTGGAGACCGACCGGGTCGAGATGATCTTCCACAAGGGCGAGCACGCCGCGGCGTACTCCGGCTTCGAGGGGCACGCCGACGACGGCGAGTGCCTCGCCGACTGGCTGCGCCGGCACGACGTGGACCGGGTCGACCTGGTGGGGATCGCCACCGACCACTGCGTCCGGGCCACCGCGCTGGACGCCGCCCGGGAGGGCTTCGCCACCACCGTGCTGCTCGACCTGACCGCCGCCGTCGCGCGGAACACCCTCGACGTGGCGCTGCGGTCGATGGACGGCGCCGGCGTCACCCTGCGGGGCGAGCCTGTGATCAGGGACGCTTGAGCCGGTAATCGCTTGCCGATGTCGTATCTCCGGTCGAGGATGGCCGCCGGAGGTACGGACCATCATGAACTTGACGCCTTACCGGCAAGCGCTCGCCCTGCCCGGGCTCCGGTCGTTGCTGCTGGTGTCCGTGCTGGCCCGCATCCCGCTCACCGCGACCGGGGTGACGCTCACCTTCTTCGTGGTGCTCGACCTCGGCCGCGGCTACGGCGCCGCCGGCCTGGTCGGGGCCGCGATGACCGTCGGGGCGGCGCTCGGCTCGCCGCTGCTCGGCCGCCTGGTCGACCGGCGCGGCCTGCGCCCGGTGGTCGCCCTGACCACCGCCGCCGAGGCGGTGTTCTGGGCGAGCGCGCCGACGCTCTCGCTGCCGGTGCTGCTGCCGGCCGCGTTCCTCGCCGGCCTGCTCGCCCTGCCGATCTTCTCGGTGATCCGGCAGTCCATCGCCGCGCTCGCCCCGGAGAACCGGCGACGCCCCGCGTACGCGCTGGACTCGATGTCCGTCGAGCTGTCGTTCATGGTCGGGCCCGCGCTCGCCGTGGCGCTGGCCACCACCGTCTCGGCGCGCACCACGCTCTGGGCGGTCGGCGCCGGCGTGGTCGGCTCGGGCGTCGCGTTCTGGCTGCTCAACCCGCCCACTCGGAGCGCGGACGAGCCGGCCGGTCCGCAGCCCCGCACGCCCCGCCGGGAATGGCTCACCCCCCGGATGCTCGCCGTGCTCGCGGTCAGCGGCGCGGCGACCCTGGTGCTCGGCGGCACCGACGTCGCGGTGGTCGCCGTGCTGCGGGCCAGCGGCGAGGTCGGCTGGACCGGCGCCGTGCTCACGATGTGGGCGGTCGCCTCGCTGGTCGGTGGCTTCGCGTACGGGGCGGTCCGCCGCTCGTTCTCGCCGCTGGCGCTCACCGCCGCGCTGAGCCTCTGCACCATCCCGGTCGGGCTCGGCGGCGGCCACTGGTGGCTGCTCTGCCTGGCCCTCATCCCGGCCGGCGCGCTCTGCGCCCCGAGCATCGCGGCGACCTCCGACGCGGTCAGCCGGCTCGCCCCGGCGGGCGTACGCGGCGAGGCGATGGGCCTGCACGGCTCCGCCGTCACCGTCGGCATCGCGCTCGGCGCCCCGCTCGCCGGCGCGGTGATCGACGCCTCGCTGCCGCTGTGGGGCTTCGCGGTCACCGGCGCGATCGGGCTGGCGGTGACGCTGGCCGTGCTCCCCGTCGAGCTGCGCCACCGACGCGAGACCGCCGCCCTGTCCAACGCCGCCGCCGTCTCCGACGCTGCCGACCTGGCCCCCGCCACCACCTGACCCCGCCGTCTGTCGGGGGACCAGCTCCGGTCTCGCACCCTGCCCGGCGGCTCGGCGGTCGGGCAGGCCGGCGGCCCGGCGTCGGGCAGGCCCGCAGCCGGGCGATCGGCCAGGCCGGCAGCGCCGCAGTCCGGCGGTCGGGCAGGCCGGCAGCCCCCGCAGCCCGGCCATGGCGGCCCCGCAGCCTGGCAGCTTCGCAGCCCGGCGGTCGGGCGTCGGGGTCGGGGGTGGGGCGTGTCGCGGTGGCCCGGGTCGGCGTGTCGCAACGGTGGGACACATACCCGATGAGCGATATACCTGAGAGGCATATTTATGCCTCTCAGGTATATCGCTCACAAGCGCATCCGCCTCCCGGCGGGCGTGACGGTCCGTGACCCACCCAGATATCGCCGTCGCCGGCGAGCCGGGGTCGAGCGGACGGACTGTCAGCGATGCGGGGGCCGGCGCCACGAAAGCCCGGCTCGGACCCGGGGCGGACGCCTGCGCCCAGGTCGGACCGGCCAACCGAGCGCCGGCCAGGCCGGAAAGCCACGACGACGCCGGTCCGACCCGCCGCCCAGACCGGAACGCCACGACCGACGCCGGTCCGACCCCGGAACTGCAACCGCGCGCCGGCCAGGCCGGAACGCCACGACCGACGCCGGTCCGACCCGGAACCGCAACCGCGCGCCGCCCAGACCGGAGCGCGACGACCGACGCCGGTGCGAGCCGGAACGGCGACGGGCGCCGTACCCCTGGTGGGGTGCGGCGCCCGTCGTCGGTGTCGCGTGCGGCGCGTCAGCGGTCGACGTTGCTCGCGGTGTCCTCGCGGTAGCTGGCGCCACCGTCGGACTCGCTGGTGAGCGGCTTGGAGCCGCCCTCCGGCGGACCGGCCAGGCTGTGGCCGGCGGCCAGCTCCGGGAACTTGTGGTCGAAGGCCGGCCGCTCGGAGCGGATCCGCGGCATCCGGTCGAAGTTGCGCAGGGGCGGCGGGGAGGTGGTCGCCCACTCCAGCGAGTTGCCGTGGCCCCACGGGTCCTCGACCTCGACCACCGGGCCGCTCTTGTACGACTTCCAGCAGTTCCAGATGAACGGCAGGGTCGAGATACCGGTGATGAACGCGCCGATCGTGGAGATCGTGTTCAGCGTGGTGAAGCCGTCGCTGGGCAGGTAGTCGGCGTACCGACGCGGCATGCCCTCGTTGCCCAGCCAGTGCTGCACCAGGAACGTGGTGTGGAAGCCGATCATCGTCAGCCAGAAGTGGATCTTGCCGAGCCGCTCGTCGAGCATCCGGCCGAACATCTTCGGGAACCAGAAGTAAATGCCGGCGAAGACCGCGAACACGATCGTGCCGAAGAGCACGTAGTGGAAGTGCGCCACCACGAAGTACGAGTCGTGCAGGTGGAAGTCGAGCGGCGGGCTGGCCAGCAGCACACCGGTGAGACCACCGAAGAGGAAGGTCACCAGGAAGCCGATCGAGAAGAGCATCGGCGTCTCGAAGGTGATCTGGCCCCGCCACATGGTGCCGATCCAGTTGAAGAACTTCATACCGGTGGGCACGGCGATCAGGTAGCTCAGGAAGCTGAAGAACGGCAGCAGGACCTGGCCGGTGGCGAACATGTGGTGGGCCCAGACGCTCATCGACAGCGCGGCGATGGCGATGGTCGCGGCGACCAGACCCTTGTAGCCGAAGATCGGCTTACGGGAGAAGACCGGGATGACCTCGCTGACGATGCCGAAGAACGGCAGCGCGATGATGTACACCTCGGGGTGGCCGAAGAACCAGAACAGGTGCTGCCAGAGCATCGGCCCGCCGGTGGCCGGGTCGTACACGTGGGCGCCCATCAGCCGGTCGGCGGCGAGCGCGAAGAGCGCGGCGGCCAGCAGCGGGAAGACCAGGATCGCCAGCAGGCTGGTGACCAGCATGTTCCACGTGAAGATCGGCATCCGGAACATGGTCATGCCCGGGGCCCGCAGGGTCAGGATCGTGGTGATCATGTTGACCGCGCCGAGGATCGTGCCCAGACCGGAGATGGCCAGGCCGACGACCCACATGTTGGCGCCGACGCCCGGCGAGTGCTCGACGGTGCTCAGCGGGGTGTAGGCGGTCCAGCCGAAGTCGGCGGCGCCACCCGGGCTGATGAAGCCGGCCGTCGCCATGGTGCCACCGAAGAGGTAGAGCCAGTAGGCGAAGGAGTTGAGCCGGGGGAAGGCGACGTCAGGGGCGCCGATCTGCAGCGGCACGACGTAGTTCGCGAAGGCGAACACGATCGGCGTCGCGAAGAACAGCAGCATGATCGTGCCGTGCATCGTGAACAGCTGGTTGTACTGCTCGGGCGACAGGAACTGCAGGCCCGGCCGCGCCAGCTCGGCACGCATGATCAGGGCCATCAGGCCGCCGATCATGAAGAACACGAACGCGGTGACCATGTACATGATCCCGATCTGCTTCGCGTCCGTGGTGCGCAGCAGCCGCGCGATGGCCGACCCCTTGACCGGCTCTCGGACCGGCCATGGCCGGGTCACGACCGGCTTGGGTGCGACGGTGGTCACGAATGGCCTCCGGTTCTCGGTTGTCCCGCTCGGCACGCGCATGTCATCTGCGAGCCGTCATCCGCAAGGAGGATAGTCCCCGGCAGGTGGGTGTGCCGCTCGGGGTGGTGCGGCAGGATGGACGGCCGTTCTACAGCGGGTCGACGAGCAGCCGGTAGTGCTCGCGGAAGATTCGACCGCCGCGCCCGCGCAGCAGCGGGTCGCGCAGCGCCGGCGGCACGTCGCGGGTCCGGTTGCGGTCCCGGGTCCGGTCCCGCACCCATCGGGTACGCGGGCGGCGGCGACTCTCGTACGCCACCAGCGCCGCCTCGACGCTGCCGGCCGCGGTCAGCGACTCGGCGAGCACCACGGCGTCCTCCAGCGCCATCGCCGCGCCCTGGCTCAGGGTCGGCGCGGTGGCGTGAGCGGCGTCGCCGACGAGCAGCACCCGCCCGCGGTACCAGCGGCCCAGCTCGACCTCGTCGGTGAGCCCCACCTGGACGTCGCGCAGCCCGTCCAGCACCGCGGGCACTGGTCCGCCGTACTCCCCGAAGAGCTCGCGCAGCCGCGCGCCCGGATCGGCCGGGGCGACCGTGCCGGCCTCGTCGGCGTAGCAGTACAGCCGGCCCGCGCCGATCGGCACCACCAGGAAGCCGGCGCGCTGCCCGAGCAGGGCCGTCCAGTCGGTGAGCTCCGGACCGTCGCGCACCACGCCCCGGTAGACCACCTGGCCGGCGGGGCGGGGCGGCCCGCCGAGCGCGGCCAGGGAGCGCACCGCCGACCGGGGCCCGTCGGCGCCGATGACCAGGTCGTACTCGCCGCCGGTGCCGTCGGTGAAGGTGACCCCGACGCCGGCCGGCAGCAGCTCGACGGCGCTGACCTCGGCGCCGTGCCGCACCGCGCCGCCGGCGCCGCTGAGCAGCACCTGGTAGAGGTCGCGCCGGAGCAGCGCCCGGCACTCGCCGACGCCGGACCAGAGCGCATCGAGATCAACCTCACAGAGCGGCTCGCCCGCCGCGTCCAGGAAGCGCTGGCGGTGGATCACCTGGCCGAGCCGGCGGACCGGCCCGTCCAGGTCGAGCCGGCGCAGCGCACGGTCGGCGTTGCCGGGGAGGTAGAGGCCGGTCTCGACCAGCTCGTTCGGGGGCAGCTTCTCGGTGACGTCCGGCCGGAAACCCGCCATCCGCAGCGCCCGGGCGACGGCCAGACCGGCGATGCCCGCGCCGACGACAAGGATGCGCAGGGGGGAGCCACCCATGGTGGTGTACGCCTCCGGAGGGGGATCGGCACGCGTTGGAGGCAAGACACTACTCCCCGCGATTGACACACGGTAGGCCTGATCGGCCCTGGCGGTCCCGCTCCTCGGACCCACGCTCCCATTCGTGTAAGGGATTCATGTCCCCGCCTGGCCGATCCGCCATCCCCCGGTACGCCGACGCCTTCGACTCCCTGGCTGAGCTGCCGCTTCGCCCCGCTTCCGCCGGTGCGACCGCGGAAGCGGTGTGGACGTTCCACCGCATCGCCCTCCGCCGTCCGGGTCGGGTCCGGAAAGCCGGTCCGGTTGCACTCCTGTTGCAGACATGTAAATGTGTCGAATAACTTTGGGAGCGCTCCCGCACCCCGTCCCGTCCGGCGCCCCCACGCCGGCACCCCCGAGGAGCATGATGAAACGTCCACTCCGCGCCATCGCCGCCGCCGGCCTGCTGGCCGCCGGATCGCTGGTCGCCGTCGCGCTCGGCGGCACGGCCTCAGCCGACACCCAGATCTGCGAGCAGTTCGGCTCCACCGTGATCCAGAACCGGTACGTCGTGCAGAACAACCGCTGGGGCACCACCGCCCAGCAGTGCATCAACGTCACCAGCACCGGCTTCGAGATCACCACCCAGAACGGCAGCAACCCCACCAACGGCGCCCCCACCGCGTACCCGTCGGTCTTCTTCGGCTGCCACTACACCAACTGCTCCCCCGGCACCAACCTGCCGATCCAGGTCAGCCAGATCAGCAGCGCCACCAGCAGCATCACCTACAAGTACGTCAGCGGGGCGATCTACAACGCCTCGTACGACATCTGGCTCGACCCCACGCCGAAGAAGGACGGGGTGAACCAGATGGAAATCATGATCTGGCTCAACCGCCAGGGCTCGATCCAACCGATCGGCTCGCCGGTCGGGACGACCACCCTGGTCGGCCGGACCTGGGAGGTCTGGCGGGGCAGCAACGGCTCCAACAACGTCATCTCGTACGTCGCGCCGTCGCCGATCACGAGCATGAACTTCAGCGTCCTCGACTTCATCAACGACGTGAAGAACCGCGGCGCGATCACCAACAGCTGGTACCTGACCAGCATCCAGGCCGGCTTCGAGCCGTGGCAGGGCGGCGCCGGGCTCGGGGTGACCTCCTTCTCGGCCAGCGTCAACGGGGGCGGCTCCACCACCCCGCCGACCACTCCTCCGCCGACGGGCAGTGGGTGCGCGGTGAAGTACACGCCGAACTCGTGGAACAACGGCTTCACCGCTGATGTGACGATCACCAACCGCGGGTCCAACACGATCAACGGATGGAACCTGACCTACAACCTGCCGTCGGGGCAGCAGGTGACCAACGCGTGGAACGCGACCGTCACGCAGAGCGGGTCGGCGGTGAGCGCTCGCAATGTCAGTTTCAACGGGTCGATCGCGCCGGGAGGAACCGCGAACTTCGGGTATCAGGGGACGTTGAGCGGGGCGTACTCGTCGCCGACGAGTTTCTCGCTCAACGGGGTGGCCTGCTCGCGCGTCTGACGACAACAACGAAGGGGCGTGACCAATCAGTCACGCCCCTTCCCACCCGCTGAAGCGTCCACTGGTCAGCCGCCGAGCGCGTCGATGTCGCGCATCTCCTCGGCGGTCAGCGAGAAATCGAAGATATCGGCGTTGGCCCTGATCCGCTCCGGGGTGACCGACTTGGGGATGACCACGATCTCGTGGTCGATGTGCCAGCGCAGCACCACCTGGGCAGGCGACACGTCGTGCGCGGCGGCGATGCGGGTCAGTACCGGATCGGAGAGGTCGCTGGTCTTGAAGGGGCTGTAGCCCTCCAGCACGACGCCCCGGTCGCGGTGCCCGACGTGGCGCTGCCGGTCGTACAGCGACGGGCTCCAGCGGATCTGGTTGACCGCCGGGTTCTCCTCGGTGGCCTGGATCAGCTCGTCCATCTGCGCGGTGCTGTAGTTGCTCACCCCGACCGCCCGGGTCAGGTTCTCGTCCCGGGCCGCCAGCAGCTCCCGCCACACCGGGATGCTGTCGGCCGGCGAGGACGGCGGCCAGTGGATCAGCCAGAGGTCGACGTGATCGGTGTCGAGCGCGCGCAGGCTCGCCTCGATGGTCTCCCGCTCCCGCCCCACCCGGTCCGGCGGCAGCTTGGTGGTGACGAAGATGTCCTCCCGGCGCAGCCCGCTCTCCTTGATCGCCCGGCCGACCTCCTCCTCGTTGCCGTACATCGTGGCGGTGTCGATGTGCCGGTAGCCGGCGTCGAGGGCCGCCAGCACGGCGTCGTAACCAGCCTGGCCGCTGGCCTGCCAGGTGCCGAAACCGAGCAGTGGCATCCGAACGTCGCCGGGGAGCAGCGCGGTGGGCTGGTTGAGGTGCTGGTCCATACCGACCGTTCTACCCGTGATCGCCGGTGACATGCCCCGGAACCCGGCAACCGGCGGAGCCGGGCGGTTTGCCGGAGAATGCCGGTGTGGCGGACCGTCTGGAGGAGTATCGGCGCAAGCGGGACGCGGCGCGTACCCCGGAACCGGTGCCGCCGGAGCGGCCGCGCCGGCGGCGGAAGGCCGGCGAGGCCCGGTTCGTGATCCAGCAGCACCACGCCCGCGCGCTGCACTGGGACCTACGGCTGGAGCACGACGGAGTGCTCGCCTCCTGGGCGGTGCCGCGCGGCCTGCCCCGGGACACCAGCCGCAACCACCTGGCCGTGCACACCGAGGACCACCCGATGGAGTACCTCGACTTCCACGGGGAGATCCC
Source organism: Micromonospora purpureochromogenes (assembly GCF_900091515.1). NCBI lineage: Bacteria > Bacillati > Actinomycetota > Actinomycetes > Micromonosporales > Micromonosporaceae > Micromonospora > Micromonospora purpureochromogenes. The sequence goes on from NZ_LT607410.1 coordinate 5,936,173, forward strand.
GGCCGGCGAGTACGGCGGCGGGACGATGACCGTGCACGACCGGGGCACCTACCAGTGCGAGAAGTGGCGCGACGACGAGGTGATCGTGGTGCTGCACGGCGCCCGCACCAGCGGCCGGTACGTCCTCTTCGCCACCGGCGGCCGCGACGGGCGGGACTGGATGGTCCGCCGTACCGACCCGCCCCCGCCCGGCTGGACGAGCATGCCGGAGCTGGTCCGCCCGATGCACCCCACCCCGTCGGGCCGGTTGCCCGGCGACAGCGCGGAGTGGGGTTACGAGCTGCGCTGGGACGGGGTGCGGGCGATGGCGTACGTCTCCGGCGGCCGGCTGCGGCTGCTGTCGGAGACCGACGAGGACGTCACCGGGACGTACCCCTGGTTGCGGGACATGGCCGAGGCGCTGGCCCCGACGGAGGCCGTGCTGGACGGCGTCCTGGTCCGGATCGATTCCGCCGGCCGGGTCCGTCCGGCGCGGACGGGTCGGGCCGGCCCCGATGCGCAGTTCCTGCTCTTCGATCTGCTCTGGCTGGAGGGCGTGGCCAGCCTCGATGTGCCGTACGCGCAGCGCCGGGAGCTGCTCGACGGTCTGGCGCTGGCCGGGCCGCACTGGCAGACTCCGCCGTGGTTCCCCGGCACCGGCGCCGAGGCGCTGGACACGGCCCGCGGGCAGGGGCTGCCCGGGGTGGTGGCCAAACGGCTGGACTCGGTCTACGAGCCGGGCCGACGCAGCCGCCGCTGGCTGAGCATCGAGGCAGGCTGACGGCGAGGAGCATCGTGTACCTGACCCACCTGGAGTGCCCGCGCTGCGGACGGGAGCACGACGCCGACCGACCGGCCAACCTGTGTGGGTGCGGTTCGCCGCTGCTGGCCCGCTACGACCTCGCGGCGGTGGCCGAGGCGGTGACACCGGAGCGGTTCGGCCTGCGTCCGGCCGACCTGTGGCGCTATCGCGAGGTGCTGCCGGTGGCCGACGAGCGGCACGTCACCACGTTGGGCGAGGGCTGGACGCCGCTGTTGCGCGCGCCGGCGTACGGGGCGGAGATCGGCATTCCGGACCTGATCGTCAAGGACGAGGGGCTGATGCCGACCGGGTCGTTCAAGGCGCGCGGCGCGGCGGTGGGGGTGAGCCGGGCCCGGGAGCTGGGCGTCGAGCGGATCGCCATGCCGACCAACGGCAACGCGGGGGCGGCCTGGGCCACGTACGCGGCCCGGGCCGGCATGGGCGCGACCATCGCCATGCCGCTCGACGCGCCGACCATCTGCCGGCGGGAGTGCCTGGCCGCCGGCGCGGACCTGCGCCTGGTGGACGGGCTGATCAGCGACGCCGGCCGGTGGGTGGCGAAGCTGGTCGCCGACTCGGGCGGGACGGTCTTCGACGCGGGCACGCTGCGCGAGCCGTACCGGCTGGAGGGCAAGAAGACCATGGGGTACGAGATCGTCGAGCAGCTCGGCTGGCAGGTGCCCGACGTGATCATCTATCCGACCGGCGGCGGGGTCGGGTTGATCGGCATCCACAAGGCCATGCACGAGCTGCGCGAGCTGGGCTGGGTGGAGGACAAGCTGCCCCGGCTGGTCGCGGTGCAGTCCACCGGGTGCGCCCCGGTGGTGCGGGCGTTCGCCGCCGGGCAGGACCGGGCGGAGCCCTGGGCGGACGCGCACACCGTCGCCTTCGGCATCACCGTCCCCGCCCCGCTGGGCGACGAGCTGATCCTGGCCGCACTGCGGGAGAGCAGCGGCACCGCGCTCGCCGTCGACGACGCGGAGATCCTGGCCGACCTGCGGGACTTCGCCCGTCGGGAGGGGCTGCTGCTCTGCCCGGAGGGGGCGGCCTGCCTGACCGCCGCCCGGCACCTGCGCGCCGGCGGCTGGATCCGGGCCGGCGAGCGGGTGGTGGTGCTGAACACCGGGGCGGGGTTGAAGTATCCGGAAACGGTGGACGTCTCCGGCGTACCCGTGGTGGCGGCCTGATCCGGTCGGGGCGGCCGAGCCGCGGGACGCGGCCGGCGCCGGACGTGGACCGGCGCCCGCCGCTGACAATGCCTGGCGATTGCAGGAGTGTTGCAGGATCTCGTCGCGGCGCTCAGCCGGAGCTCAGATCAGCGAACCGCCAGGCCGCGTTGATCAGCCCGATGTGCGACAGCGCCTGCGGCGTGTTGCCGAGCTGCGCGCCGGTCCGCAGGTCGACCTGCTCGGCGAAGAGCCCGAGGTCGTTGGCGTGCCCGAGCACCTGCTCGAACAGCCGCCGGGCCCGGCCCTCCTCGCCCGCCAAGAGCAGGCACTCGACCAGCCAGAACGAGCAGAGCACGAAGCCGGCCGGGTCGGTGCCCCACCGTCGTACCAGGCCGTCGTCGCCGCCCAGCTCGCGCTCGATCGCCTCGATGGTGGCGCGCATCCGGGGGTGGGTGGCGGGCAGGAAGTGCGACATCGGCAGCAGCAGCGCCGAGGCGTCCAGCTCCGCCGACCCGAAGGCCCCGGTGAACGCCCCGACCCGGTCGTTCCAGCCGTCGCGCAGCACGGTGTCCCGGATCTCGTCGCGGATCGCGGCCCACCGCCGCGGATCGGCCCGCTCACCCAGTCGTGGCGCCACCTGGACCGCCCGGTGCAGGGCGCTCCAGCAGAGCACCTTGGACGACAGGTGGTGCCGCTCGGCGTCCCGGGTCTCCCACATCCCGTGATCCGGCAACCGCCAGGTCGCGGCGACCTGCTCGGCCAGCCCGACGACCATCTCGCGCAACTCCTCGTCGAAGGTCTCGCCGAGATGCTCGTGCAGCCGCCAGACCGCCGAGATCACCTCACCGGGCACGTCCAGCTGTCGCTGTCGCCAGGCGTCGTTGCCCACCCGTACCGGAAGGCTGCCCGCGTAGCCGCGCAGGTGCACCAGCTCGTGCTCGGAGATGTCCCGTTCCCCCTCCAGGCCGAAGAGCACCGGGACCGGCTCCTCGCCGATCCGGCCGATCGCGCGGGCCGCCCAGACGAAGAGCCGGTTCGTCTCGGTCGGGCAGGCGGCCACCCAGAACGCGCGCATCGTCATCGCGAAGTCGCGCAGCCAGGAGTAGCGGTAGTCGTAGTTACGGTCGCCGCCGCACCGCTCCGGCAGCGACGTGGTCAGCGCGGCGGCGACCGCGCCGCTGCGGGCGTACGTCAGACCGGTGAGCACGGTCGCGCTCCGGCGCACCTGCTCGGCGTACGGGCCGTCGTAGTGGTGCAGCCCCCGGTACGCCTGCCACGCCCGCACCGTCTCGGCGAGCGCGGCCAACGGGTCCACCCGGGCCGGCGGGTCACCGTGCACCGGCGCGTACGCCAGCTCGAAGCCGACGCACTGCCCGGCGGTGACCTCGAACTCCTGGCGGACCCGGTCCCGCCCGGCGCGCAGCGCCGGCCCGTTGCCGCGCAGGGTCAGCGACACCGGGCCGGCGACGGCCACCACCGCGCCGTCGGGCTGCTCGTGCAGGTACGGGGTGAGCAGGCCGTACTCGGGGCGGGGCGCGAAGTCCAGCCCCATCCGGACCCGCCCGCCGAGCCCCTCGACCACCCGCAGCAGCACCGCCGGGGAGTTCATGCCCAGTTGGTGACCGCGGGCGCCCGCCTCCGCGGCGAGCGCGTCGGTGACCGCGACGCTCCCCTCGGAGGTGTGGTGGACCGTCCGCAGCACCAGCGTGTCCGGCTGGTACGCGCGCTCCACCCGGGACGGCCCGAGCGGCGCCAGCCGCCAGTACCCGGCGTCGGGGTCGAGCAGCCGACCGAAGACCGACGCCGCGTCGAACCGGTCGGGGCACCACCAGTCGACCGAGCCGTCCCGGCCGACCAGCGCACCGGAGCGACAGTCGGAGAGGAACCCGTAGTCGGAGATCGGCGGCTGGTCCACCCGGCCCGGGTACCCGGACCGACCGGGTTCAGGCCGGTCGACGGGCCGGCCGGGCGGGCCGGCCGGCGGGGCCGGTGGACCGTGCCGCCGGGGCGGTCAGGATGTCGGCGGCTCGTCCTCGCCGGCCGCCTCCGCCGCGTCGGCCTCCTCCTTCGTCCGGTGCACCACCTGGTCGGCGTGCTCCGGCGGGCCGTAGACGGTGTAGAGCACCAGCGGGTTCGGCCCGGTGTTGACGAAGTTGTGCTTGGTGCCGGCCGGCACCACCACCAGGTCGCCCTGGACGACCTCCCTGGTCTCCCCGGCCACCCGCGCCTCGCCGGTACCGCTGACGAAGGTCAGGATCTGGTCGATCCCGTCGTGCACCTCCTCACCGATCTCGCCGCCCGGCGGGATGGTCATGATCACAAGCTGGGTCTTCTCACCGGTCCAGAGCACCCGGCGGAAGTCCGGGCTCTTCTGGGCCACGGTCGCGATCGTGAAATGCTCCATGGCGCGCTCATACCCGGCCCGGGCCTCCGTCACGCCGGGACTGGCAGATGGTGGAATTCCCCACCCGCGGGAGGTTTGCCGGCGCGCGCAACGGGCATCGACCACACTGACGGCTGCGTAGGCGGCTGTTGAGCCAGGTCCCCGCTGGCGTACCGCCGAAGGGCTGCGGTGGTGGGAGACGGCCGGAGCGCGGCGACGTGACGACCCAGGGGTCGGGCGGCGCCGTGCGCCCGTGTCCGGGCCTTCGGACGCCCGGCGGCCGACAGTGGACGCCTCTGACCTGCGGTTGTGCCTCAGTGGCGGCGTTGGGGCACGGGCGGCGAGCCGACGCAGACCACCTTCAGCTCGTCCTCGCCCGCCGGGCCGGCGAAGCGGACCTCGACGTGCTCGTCCGGGCCCCGGTCGACGTCGCGGACCCGGTAGCCCTGCGCCGGCGCCCAGGAGACCAGCCGTACCCCCGACGGCCCGCACTCGGCCACCGCCGTCCCGCCGTTCGTGGCCAGCACCCGACGCGCGCCCGCGGTCGAGGTGACGGCGACGCCGGAGGGGGTCGGGCCGGTGGTCGGCGGGGTGACCCCGGCGGCGGACGGCGGCGCTGTCGCGAGCGCCCGCCGCACCTCCTCCTGGCTGCGGACGCCACCCGGGGTGCCGCTGATGCTCTCCCCCACCAGCCGGATCGCCGCCAGGCCGATGAGCAGCGCGGCGACCGCGGTGGCGAGCCAACCGAGCACGGCGAGCAGGGGGCGACCGGGCATTCCCCGAGTCTGCCGGACGCCGGGTTGCGGCGCGCCCAGGGCAGGGTTAAGGGAGGGTTGCGGCGGGCGGCCGGCAGCGGCGCCGCGGATTAGCCTGCCAGGTGTGGCCCGCCTGCTGCTGATCGAGGACGATCTCACCATCCGTACGCCGCTGATCCGCGCGCTGCGCGAGCGCGGGCACGCCGTGGCCGCCGCCTCCACCGCCCTGACCGGCCTGCGGGACGCGCTCGAGGACCGGCCGGACCTGGTCGTGCTCGATCTGGGACTGCCCGACCTGGACGGTGCCGAGCTGCTGCGGATGCTCCGGGCGGTCAGCTCCGTGCCGGTCATCGTGGCCACCGCGCGCGACGACGAGCGGGAGATCGTCCGGATCCTCGACGCCGGGGCGGACGACTACGTGGTCAAGCCGTTCACCGCGGCGCAGTTGGACGCCCGGGCCCGCGCGGTGCTGCGGCGGGCCGCCCCGGAGGACCGGGACGCCGACCCGGCGCTGGTGGTCGGCGGACTGCGGATCGACCCGCGTACCCGCCAGGTCAGCCTGGACGGGGTCCCGGTGGAGCTGACCCCGCGCGAGTTCGACCTGCTGCACCACCTGGCCGGCCGGCCCGGGCAGGTGGTGACCAAGCGGGAGCTGCTCACCGAGGTGTGGCGGATCCCGTACGGCGGCGCCGACAAGACCGTCGACGTACACCTGTCCTGGCTGCGCCGCAAGCTCGGCGAGAACGCCCAGCAGCCCCGCTACCTGCACACCGTCCGGGGCGTCGGCGTGCGGCTGGCGCCGCCGGCCGGGACCGTCGGGTGAGGCGACGGCTGGCCCTGCTGATCGCGTCGGTCAGCGTGCTCACCCTGATCGCCTTCCTGGTGCCGCTGGCGCTGCTGGTCCGCACCGTCGCGGAGGACCGGGCGACCGTGCGCGCGACGGCCGACGCGCAGAGCCTGGTGCCGGTGGTCGGCACCGCCGAGCTCGAGACCGTCCGGATCACCGTCGAGCAGCTCGTCGCCGAGTCCGGGCGGCCGGTCACCGTCTTCCTGCCCGACGGCACGGTGCTGGGCGCGCCCGCGCCGCGTACGCCGGCGGTGGCGCTGGCCGCGCGGGGGCAGAGCCTGACCGCGGAGTTCGACGGCGGGCGGGAGGTCGTCATCGCCGTCCAGGGCCGGCCGGAGGGGGCGGCGGTGATCCGCACGGTGGTGCCCCGGGCCGAGCTGACCGCCGGGGTGACCCGGGCGTGGACGGTGCTGGCGCTGCTCGGCGCGCTGCTGGTGGTGGTGGGCCTGGTGGTCGCCGACCGGCTCGCCGGCGCGCTCACCCGTCCGATCACCGAGCTGTCCACGGTGTCGCACCGGCTGGCCAACGCCGAACTGGACGCCCGCGTCGAGCCGGCCGGGCCGGCGGAGCTGCGCGAGGTGGCCGGCGCGCTCAACCATCTGGCCGGCCGGATCCAGGTGCTGCTGCGGGAGGAGCGGGAGCAGGTGGCGGACCTGTCGCACCGGCTGCGTACCCCGCTGACCGCGCTGCGGCTGGAGGCGGAGTCGCTGCGCGACCCGGACGACGCGGCCCGGGTCACCGCCGCCGTCGACGGGCTGGAACGGGCGGTCAGCGGGCTGATCCGCGAGGCGCGCTGGCGCAGCTCGCCCGCCGCCGGCCGGGTGGTCAGCGACGCGGCGGCGGTGGTCGGCGAGCGGGTGGCGTTCTGGTCGGTGCTGGCCGAGGAGACCGGTCGGCGGGTGACCCTGGACCTGGCGCCGGGGCCGCTGCCCGTCGGGGTGGCCGCCGACGAGCTGGCGGCGGTGGTGGACGCCCTGCTGGGCAACGTCTTCGCGCACACCCCGGACGGCACCCCGTTCGCCGTGCGGCTGGCGGCGGACACCGACGGGGTGCTGCTCACCGTCGCCGACGAGGGGCCCGGGCTGCCCGCCGGGGCGGCCCGGCGGGGGTCCAGCGGGGCCGGGTCGACCGGCCTCGGCCTGGACATCGCCGACCGGGCGGCCCGGGCCGGCGGCGGGCACCTGGAACTCGGCACCGGGCCGGGCGGCGGGGCCGTGGTGACACTGCGGTTGGGCCCACCGCCGGGATAACCACCGTTTAGCGTCGGGACAGCGCGCCGCTATCCGCCTCCGGTCGATGCTCGGCAGGACAGCGAACGGGACCGACGAAAGGTGGACATCATGCGGCGTACCTCTCTGATCCTGGCCTCGGCCGGTGGCGTGGCGGTGCTGGCGGTGACCGGCGCGGCCCTCGGCGTCACGGCCGCCGACCGGCAGGCCGACGCCCCGCGCGCCGCCCTCGCCGCCAGGAGCGTCGACGACACCCTCACGCCGGACGACAGCCCGGCCACCGCCGGGGCGGCGCCGGCCGGGGTCGACCGCGATCGGGCCGGGGCGCTCGCCCTCGCCGCGGTGGGCGGCGGCTGGGTCGTCGACGTCGAGGCCGAGCGGGAGCACGGCCGTCCGGTGTGGAGCGTCGAGGTGATGACCGGCGTCGCCGGCTGGGACGTCCACGTCGACCGGGACACCGGTGCGGTGCTGCGCGTCCGGCCGGAGAGCGGCGACGACCGGACGACCCCGGACGGTCGGCGGACGGACGACGCGACCGGCGCGGACGACCGGGGCCACGACGCGGCCGGCACGGACGACCGGGGCGGCGACCGCCGGGACGGCGCGGACGACAGCGACGACACAGCCGACGACCGGCGGCACGGCGGGGACGACCGGGGCGGCGACGACCACGGGGGCGACCGGCACGGGGACGACGACTGAGCGCGGCAGCGGAGCCGGCCCGCCCGCCGGCGCCCGGTCAGGGGCGGGCGGGCGGACCGGAGGCCGGCACGGCGGCGGCCCGATCGGGGTGCGCGCCGAGGTGGCCCAGCACGTCGGCCAGGCCGGTCCGCAGCTCCGCGTCGGCCAGCAGTCCGTCCGCGCCGACCCCGGCGCGGGGCACCGGCAGGCGTACGCAGGCGGGCTCGACGATGTCGGCGCCGAGGTAGCCCAGCACCATCCGCAGGGTCTGCTCCGCCCCGGCGCCACGGCCGGGCGCGGCCACGGTCACCCAGGCCACCGGCTTGCCGTACAGGTCTCCGTTGCCGACCGTCCAGTCGAGCAGGTTCTTGAAGCTGCCCGGCAGGGTGCCGGCGTACTCGGGGGTGCAGAAGAGCACCGCGTCGGCGTCGGCGAGCGCGGCGCGCAGCGCCACCACCGGCGCGGGCGGTTCGTCGACCTGGTCCGGGTCGAAGGCGGGCAGCTCCCGCAGTGCCTCGTACAGCGTGGTGCTCACCCCCGGCACGGCCAGGGTGTGTGCGGTACGCAGGGCGGCGGTGTTGGTGGACCCGGCCCGGGTGCTCCCCGGGACGAGCAGGATCCGGGCGTCCTGCGGCATCGGCTGCTCCTCACCGTCGGCGGCACCGGCCAGTCAAGCACGGCCCGACCGGCCGGCCCACCCCTGACTTCGGCCGGGTCGACCGGTGGTCGCCCGCAAGGGTTTCCGGTCATCACCGGCCGTTCGACCCTGTGACGAAGGCGAATGTCTGGCTAGGCTGAGGTATGGTGCCCGCCCACCGGGGTCGGGTGGCGGAACCGGTCTACCGCCCCATCCTCGCCAGCCGGCGGGGCGAGCTGGAGGCGCTGTCCCATCTGGACGGCGCCGTGGCTCCACTGCTCGCTCCGGTCCTCGAACTCTCCACAGTCGACCCGGTCGCGCTCGACCTGATCGGCCGACTGCCGGCCGGGCTCGTCCCGGCGGTCGACGTCTCCGCCCTGCCCGAGGTGCCGGAGACCGAGCTGGCCCGCTGGGGCGTACCGGTGGTGCCGGTGATCGGGTTGGCCGACAGCGACCGCCGGCTGGTGGCGCACGGGGTCGCGGCGCAGGCGTACGCCCGGCGGGCCGTGGTCCGGCTGCGGGCCGGCCAGGACCGGGCCGGGCCGGACGCGACCACCGCCGCGGCGGAGCGGATCTGGCGGTACGGCCGGCTGGTGCCGGAGCAGTGCGACCTGCTCATCGACGCCGGCGACGTCTGCTGCCCGGCCGACCTGCGGGTGACCGAGCCGCGGGTGCGGCGGTTGGTGGACTGGGCGCGCCGGCACGCCTGGCGCACGGTGACCGTCGCGGCCGGCGGGATGCCACCGACGCTGTCCCGCCTGCCCACCGACGAGCCGGTACGCCTGGACCGCTGGGACTGGCTGCTCTGGTTACGCCTCGCCGAACTCGGCGTCGGGTACGGCGACTACGGCGTCGCCGCCGCGTCGCCCGCCGGGGAGGGGCCGGGTGACCGGTTCCCCACGGTGCGGTACACGGCGGACGGCGCCTGGTGGGTCTACCGCTGGTCGCGGCGGGGTGGCCGGGGCGACGAGCGCTTTGCCGACCTGTGCCGCACGCTGGTGGCGGCGCCGCACTGGCCGCCGGCCGGGGCCGGCTTCTCCTGGGGCGACCACGAGCTGCTGCGCCGCGCCCGGCGGGTGGCCGGTGCGGGCTCGCCGACCAACTGGACGGCGTGGAGCACGTCGCACCACCTGGCGCACGTGCTGGCCACGCTGACCCGGCCGGCCCGGGACCAGCGCCCCGACCCGTGGCGCGGCGAGGAGGAACGCGGACGTTCCACCCGGCCGCACCGGGGCGGCGAGGCGCGCCGGGCCGGCTGAGTCACCCCTTCTCGGTGAAGCCGAACTGCACGATGCCCTCGTCGTCGACGGTCGCGTCGACGGAGGTGTCTTCGAGCAGTTCGGCGGCGTCCTCGTCGAGGAAGATACGGGCCCCCTGGTTGTCGACCACCTTGTCGCCCTGCGCCGGCTCCGGCACCAGCTCGATGCTGAGCGAGCCGGCGTCGGTGTCGGCCGCGATGCGCAGCCCGCCGTCCTCGGCGACGTCCTGCTGGAGGGCGAGGTCGCGGATCACCATCACGGCGTTGTCGGTCATCTTGAGCATGTCGGAACTCCTCATGGGTTCTCGGCAGCGGGGCCTCGCGCGGAGTGGCGAAGCGCGCACCTGATGGCGAACCTGTCGTCGCCCGGCGAATCGGGGCGCATCGCATGGCCCCCTCACCCCCACCGTGCCCCCTGAACGGGCGTCCGTCAAATAGAGCGCGGTCTGTGGGAGCGCCCCCGCGCCTGCCGCGTTTCCGCTCCTCAGCCTCGCTGTCGCCGTACGCTGGGACCGAGGTGGCCGGGGCCGGTCAGCCGCCGTCCCGCCGCACCCGGACCGAGATCCGGAAAAAACTTTCGGCGGGGAGTCTTGCCTGGCGGAAATCTCCATGACAGCGTCGACGCATGCATCGTCGTCTCTTTACCCGGAGTCTGGCGCTGGCGACGCTCGCCGCCACCGTGGCCGCCGCCGGCGCCCTCCCCGCCACCGCCGAGTCACCGACCCCGGCGGCCACCCGGCTGCACGCCACCATCGACGCGATCCTCGCCGACGCCCGGCTCACCGGGGCGCAGGCCGGCGTGGTCGTGGTGGACACCGCCACCGGGCAGACCCTGTACGACCGCAACGGTGACCGCCGGCTGATCCCCGCCTCCAACACCAAGCTGCTCACCTCGACCGCGGCGCTGGAACTGCTCGGCCCGGGGCACCGGTTCACCACCGACGTGCACAGCACCGGGCAGCGCCGGGCCGGGCTGGTCTCCGGCGACCTTTACCTGCGCGGCGGCGGCGACCCGACGATGCTCGCCGCCGACTACGACGCGCTCGCCGCCGAGGTGGCCGCGGACGGCGTACGGGTGGTGACCGGCAACCTGGTCGCCGACGACACCCGCTACGACCGCACCCGGCTCGGTCCGGACTGGACGTGGGACGACGAGTCGTACTACTACGCCGCGCAGGTCTCGGCGCTGACCGTCGCCCCGGACACCGACTACGACGCCGGCAACGTGATCGTGCACGCCGCCCCGGCCGCGAGCGCGGGCGCGCCGCCGACGGTCACCATGACGCCCCCCAACGGCTACGTGCGGATCGACAACCGGGCCGAGACGGTCGCCGAGGGCGAGACCACGATCAGCTTCGAACGGGAGCACGGCACCAACACCGTGGTGGTCACCGGCCAGATCGCCGTCGGCGACGCGCCGGCCAGCGACTGGATGACCGTCTGGGAGCCGACCGGGTACGCCGCCGACGTCTTCCGGGCCGCGCTGCGCCGCCACGGCGTACGGGTGCTCGGGCGTACCGTGCTCGGCCGGGCCACCCCGGACGACGCGGCACCGGTGGCCCGGCACGACTCGATGACCCTGGCCGCGCTGATGGTGCCGTTCCTGAAGCTGTCCAACAACGGGCACGCCGAGGTGCTGACCAAGGAGGTCGGGCGGGTCATCTCCGGCTCGGGCACCTGGTCGGCGGGGCTGACCGCGATCAGCGAGTACGTCGCCGACACCGGCATGGACACCGGCACCCTGCGCCAGCGCGACGGCTCCGGCCTGTCCCGGCGCAACCTCATCCCGCCGGCCGAGTTCGTCGCCCTGCTCGCCGCGGTCCGCGCCGAGCCCTGGTTCGCCGACTGGTACGCCGCCCTGCCGATCGCCGGCAACGCCGACCGATTCGTCGGCGGGACGCTGCGCAGCCGGATGCGCAACACGCCGGCGGCGAACAACGTGCACGCCAAGACCGGGAGCCTGACCGGGGTCTCCGGCCTCTCCGGCTACGTCACCGACGCCGACGGCCGGGTGCTGGCCTTCTCCGTGGTGCTCAACAACTACCTGGCCTCGTCGGTGAAGGGGCTGGAGGACCAGGTCGCCATCGCGCTGGCGTCGTACACCGAGAAGAGCGTGACCACCGCGCGGGTGGCGCCGCCGGTGGCGCCCGACGCGCCACACGTGCCGGAGGGGCTGGAGTGCTCCTGGGTGAAGCCGATCGCCTGCTGAGAACGGGTGCGGGGCCCCGCCGGGACGGGGCCCCGCACCGCCCGGCTCACCTCGCGGACAAGGGTCAGACCCGCTCCAGCACCACCACCGGGATCTCCCGGTCGGTCCTGGTCTGATAGTCGTCGTACGCCGGCCAGATGTCGGTCATCGTCCGCCACATCCGGGGCTTCTCCTCGGGCCCGGCGGTCCGCGCCCGCGCCGCGAACGTCTCCGCGCCCACCTGCACCTCGGCCTCGGGATCGGCGAGCAGATTCAGGTACCAGGCCGGATGCTGGGGCGCGCCGCCCTGCGAGCCCACGACCAGGTAGTCGTCGCCGTCGCGGCCGTAGATCAGCGCGGTCCGGCGCAGCTTGCCGCTGCGGCGGCCACGGGTGGTCAGCAGCAGGGTGAAGACGCCCGGCCGCCACTCGTGCCCCTGCTCGCCGCCGGTCTCGACGTACCGTCGGATGTGGTCGGCCACCCAGCCCTCGGGGCTGTCCAGCACCTGCTCGCTCGCCGTCACAGCCTGCCTCCCGCGCCTCGTCGCCGTCGTCGCGCCCACGCTACTCCGGCCCGCCGCGCAGAGCCGGCGAACCGGATCAGCGCAGGGCGACCGCGCGCAGGGCGACGTTGCCGCAGTCGTTGAAGGTCTCCTCGGTGGTCCAGGAGATCAGCAGCTTCTGCCCCGGGGCGACCCGGAACCGGACGACGAACTGGGCGCTGTGGTTGGTGTGCGGATCCTCCAGGCGCAGGGTGCTGGTCGGGCCGCCGGTGGAGAGCCGCACGTCGAGCCGGCCGCGGGCCATCCAGAGCCCGGCGAAGAGGTGCACGGTGCGCAACTCGCCGCTGCCGAGCACGGCGAGGCGGAACCCGTTGCCGACGCCACAGGTGTGGATGCCGGTCGAGGTGCCACCCTCGCCCTGCACCGGGGCGCCGTCGCGCCAGCCGAACAGCTCCGGGTCGGTGTCGTAGCTGCTCCGCGCGCCCGGCCCGCCCTCGTCCCGGATCTCGCCCGAGCCCTCGCGCTTGCGGACCACGGAGTCCGGGCCGCGCAGCCCCCAGTGCACCCAGTCCCGAGTGCCGAGGTGGGTCAGGTCCACGATGGCCGGCACGTCGGCCCGGTCCACGCTGAGCAGCGGCGTCGTCGGCTGCGGCGCCGGCGTCGGGGTCAGCGAGGGCGACGGTGGGGGCGTGGGCGGGCGCTGCCGGGGCCGCAGCCCGGGCGACGCGACCCCGGCCTCGGTCACCTGGCCGGGCAGGCCGGTCGGGCGGCCGGCCGGCGTCGAGGCCGCGCCGGGCAGCGCCGCGCCCTCGCCGCGCGGCTCGGGCTCCGGATCGATGCTGAGGTACGCCACCAGCGCGGCGAGGCAGACGACGGCGGTCAGCGCCTCGACGGTCCACCGACGACGGTGCCGGTGCCGGGCGATCCGACGGGCCGTGCTCAGGCCCCGGCCAACGCCCGTCCGTCTCAGCTCGTCGTCCGTCACCGCTTCTCCGCTCTCCCCACCCACGGTCGCGCCGGCGCGGCGGTCGCGGGTCGCGGCGTGAGCCGCCTCACGTTTTCATCCGAACGGCCTCTTGCGCCACCTACGCGGGCATGGAAGTTTCCAGTTCGTTACCAAGCGGTAGTAATGGAAACCTTCCTGTCAGTTATAGCCGCACCGTCCGGTTCGGGCCAGCCAGGTCCACCGGGAATCAGCGGATCTCGAAGCCCAGCGCCTGGGCCAGCACCAGCGCCTGCTCCGAGTCGATCACGGCGCCGGCCCGCTCGACCGCCGTGGCGTCCAGCGCGGTGAGGTCGCTGCCGCGCAGGTCCGCCCGGCCCAGCCGCACGGCGTGCAGCTGCGCGGCGGAGAGGTCGACACCGGTCACCGTCGCCCCGGTCAGGTCGGCCCCGGTCAGGTCCGTCTCCCGCATCCGCACGTCGGTGAAGCTCACCCCGCGCAGGTCCGCCCCGGGGAGCGCGACGAACGACCAGTCGCCGCCGGCGACCCGCAACGGCCGCAGGTCGCACTGGTCGAACGTGCTCCCCACCAGCTTGCAGCCGGTGAACTCGGCCTCGAAGAAGTTGCACCGCTTGAACACGCAGCGGGTGAAGGCCGAGTCGACGTGCCGGGAGGAGTTGAACCGCACGTTGCCGAAGGTGCATCCGGTGAAGGAGGCCCCCTGGCTGACCGCCTCGGTGAGGTCGACGTCGTGGAAGACGCAGTTCACGAAGTGCCGGTCGACCAGCTCCTCGGCGTACCAGTCTTCGTGGCGGAACGTGACGTCCTCGGTCGGCTCGGGCATCGCACCACCCTATGCGGGGGCACCGACAGCGGCCGTGGGCCTTCCGCCGCCGCCGTACCGGCTAGTAGGTTCGGCGACGTGAGCGTGGACCGTACTACCGACCCGGACCTCATCGGCTTCGACCCGGCGCGACTCGCGCGCATCGACCAACACTTCGGCCGGTACGTCGACGACGGCCGGCTCGCCGGCTGGCAGATCGTGGTCACCCGCCGCGGCGAGATCGCCCACTCCTCGACGTACGGCATGCGGGACGTGGAGGCCGGCGCGCCCGTGGAGCGGGACACCCTCTGGCGCATCTACTCGATGACCAAGCCGATCACCTCCGTCGCGGCGATGATGCTCTGGGAGGAGGGCCACTTCGAACTGAACGACCCGATCAGCCGCTGGCTGCCGGAGTTCGCCGACGTCCGGGTCTTCGACAAGGGTTCGGCGCTCAAGCCGTACACGGTGCCGGCGATCGAGCCGATCCGGGTCTGGCACCTGCTCACCCACACCTCCGGCCTGACGTACGGCTTCGCGCAGAGCTCGGTGGTCGACGCCCTCTACCGCGCCGCCGGCTACGACCTGGGCGTGCCGGCCGGGCTGGACCTGGCCGGCGCCTCGGCCGGGATGGCCCGGCTGCCGCTGATGTTCCAGCCCGGCACCGGCTGGAACTACGGCGTCTCCACCGACGTGCTGGGCCGGCTGGTCGAGGTGGTCTCCGGGCAGAGCCTGGACGCGTTCTTCACCGAGCGGATCCTCACCCCGCTGGGCATGACCGACACCCGCTGGTGGGTCGACGAGCCGGACGCCAAGCGGCTCGCCGCCCTCTACACCCCGCACCCCGGCACCGGGCAGGCGGTCCGCGTCGACCGGATCGGGGCCGCCGCGCTGAACCGCCCCGACTGCCTCTCCGGCGGCGGCGGGCTGGTCTCCACGGCCGCCGACTACCACCGGTTCACGCAGCTGCTGCTGCGCGGCGGCGAGCTGGACGGCGTACGCCTGCTCGCGCCCCGCACGGTGCGCTACATGACCCGCAACCACCTGCCCGGCGGGGGCGACCTGGCGTCCTTCGAGCCCGAGGGGTTCGCCGAGACGGTGCTGGACGGCATCGGCTTCGGCCTGGGCTTCGCCGTGGTGCAGGACCCGGTGCCCGCCCGGGTGCCCAGCAGCGTCGGCGAGTACTACTGGGGCGGCCTGGCCAGCACGGCCTTCTGGGTCGACCCGGTGGAGGAGGTCACCGCGCTGCTGTTCACCCAGCTGATGCCGTCGAGCACCTACCCGCTGCGCTCGCAGCTGCGCCAGCTGGTCTACTCCGCCCTGGTCGACTGAGCCGTTCCGCCGACGGGCGGCCGGACCGGTCCATAGCCTGGACGGCATGAGCGAGCGCAGCGAGCGAATCATCAGGCTCAGCGCGAGGGTGCCTCATGGCGGCACGCAGCGCAGCGGAGTGCCGGCATGAGCAACGTCGTGGTGTACGGCGCCGGTGGCACCGCGGGCTCGCGGATCGTCACGGAGGCGGCCGATCGGGGGCACCGGGTCACGGCGGCGGTCCGCCGCCCGGAGGCGCTCACCTGGCTACCCGACGGGGTGAAGGTGGTGACCGGGGACGCCACCTCGGCGCAGAGCGTCCGGGAGCTGGCCACCGACGCCGACGTCATCGTCGTGGCGATCGGCGGCGGGGAGCGGCCGCTCTGGCGCGACGCGGCGGAGAACCTGGTCACCGTCCTGCGGGACGTGCCCAATCCGCCCCGGCTGATCCACGTCGGCGGCGGGGCGACCCTGCTGACGCCGAACGACACGCCGATCCTCGACGAGCCGGACTTCCCCGACGAGTACCGGGACGCGGCGCTGGGCCAGGCCGACGCCCTCGCCCTCTACCGGTCCTCGGCCGACGGGCTGACCTGGACGTACCTCTCCCCGCCGCCGATGGAGTTCCACCCGGGCGAGCGGACCGGCCGCTACCGCACCGGCACCGAGCACCCGGTGGTCGACGAGGGCGGCCGTTCGGTGCTGACCTACGAGGACATGGCGGTCGCCGTCGTCGACGAGATCGAGAACCCGCGCTTCGAGAACATGCGGTTCACCGCCGCGTACTGAGGCTTAGGACCTAGTCCGCCAGCCGGGCCGGGAAGCCGCCGGTGGCGATCGGCCCCCAGCTGTCGATGGTGACCCGGATCAGGGACTTGCCCTGGCGGACCATCGCCTGCCGGTACTCGTCCCAGTCCGGGTGCTCGCCGGAGATGCTGCGGAAGTACTCCACCAGCGGCTCCAGGGCGTCCGGCAGGTCGAGCACCTCGGCGGTGCCGTCGACCTGCACCCAGGGGCCGTCCCAGTCGTCGGAGAGCACGCACGCGGAGACGCGCGGATCGCGGCGGATGTTGGCCGCCTTCGCCCGCTCCGGGTAGGTGGAGATCATCAGCCGGCCCTCGGCGTCGACGCCGCAGGAGACCGGCGAGGACTGCGGCCGGCCGTCGGACCGGGTGGTCATCAGCAGGACCCGGTGTCGGGGGCGGATGAACTCGATCAGGGCGTTCCGGTCGACCCGGGTGTTGCTCGCGATGGTGCGTGCCATGCGTCGGTTCTACCAGGCGCGGGCCGGCGGGCTCCGGCCGCGGGCCGGGCCCGGTCAGCGGGCCCGGTCGGCGACCCCGCCGGGAGCCGCCTGGGTGGGGACCCGGGGCCGGGCCGCCGGGCGCCAGGCGCGGCCGTTGGCGTAGATCACCCGGAAACCGAGGTACGCCGCGAGCGGCGCCCAGTGCGCCGAGCCCATCCGCAGCTCGGCGGCGTTGTGCCGCTGGCCGTTCGCGAGCACGTCGAGCAGCACGGTTTCGAAGGCGGCCGATTCGACCCAGTCGACGTCGCGGGTGAAACCGCAGATCAGGGCCGCGCCGGTGACCTCGAGGAAGTCGCGCAGCACGGCGTCGGAGGCCCGCAGCACCGAACAGCTGCCGAAATAGAGCCGGCGTCCCTCGCACCGGCCGGCCATCCGCTGCGCCACGTCGGTCAGCTCCACCGAATCCCAGTCGGTGAGGCAGAGCCGGCTCGGCTCGCCGTGCATGGCGAAGAACCCGACCCGGTAGTCGGCGTACTGCTTGAGCAGCCAGCGGTCGAGGAAGTAGAAGAGCTCGTCCCGGGTGGCGGCGTCCTTGTGGATGAAGCGGATCCGGCCGAGCCGTTCCAGCAGTTCCAGGGTGGGCAGCACGGAGCCGCGCTCGTTGAGGTCCCGGTGCCACTGCCCCTCGACGCAGAAGACGCCACCGCGTGCCACGTCCACCTCCCCCGTCACACCGCCGCGCCTGACGTTACCGGTCCCGGACCCGGCGGCGACATCACCCGGCGTGTGCCGGCCGACGCCTGGCGTCACCTTGCCGCCCTGCCGGGTCGTCCATTCCGGTCGCACCTCGCCTGTTCCGAATGGGTGTTTCGCAATTCACCCCAATTCACAGGCAATGCCCAGCCAAGGCCGATCGTGAGGACAATTCTCATTAATCGCCACCAACCGGCAGCGGAACTGTCAGGGTGAAAAGCGCGGGACGTTCCGGTCGATGTCCTGACGGGTCATCTCAATCGCTCTCCTATCGGGAGGACTTCTGTGCGCGTGAACACCTTGAAGCGAGCTGCTGTCGCGTTCGCCCTGGCGCTGCCGGGCGCCGCGATCGCCTCGGTGGTCGCGGCTCCAGCGGCCCACGCCGACGGCTGTTACACCTGGCAACGCACCCTCTCCGCCGGTAGCTCCGGCAACGACGTGCGGCAGTTGCAGATCCGGGTCGCCGGCTGGGCCGGCGCCGGCGGGATCGTCCGCATCGACGGCCGCTACGGACCGGAGACCGCCGCCGCGGTCAGGCGGTTCCAGACGGCGTACGGGCTGCGCAGCGACGGCATCGCCGGGCCGCAGACCTTCAACAAGCTCTACCAGTTGCAGGACAACGACTGCACCCCGGCGCACTTCAGCTACTCCGAGCTGGACAACGGCTGCGGCCGCGGCGGGTGGAGCGGGGGCCCGCTGTCGGCGGACCGGACCCGGGCCAACGCGGTGCGGACCATGTGGAAGCTGGAGGCGCTGCGCCGGGGGCTGGGCGACCAGCCGATCAACGTCACCAGCGGCTTCCGCAGCACCGCCTGCAACAACCAGGTCGGCGGCGCGTCGGACAGCCAGCACCTCTACGGCAACGCCGCCGACCTGACCTCGCGGAACAGGTCGCTGTGCGAACTCGCCCGGGCCTCGCGCAACCACGGGTTCAGCGGGATCCTCGGTCCCGGGTACCCCGGCCACAGCACCCACGTGCACGTGGACTCCCGGCGGGAGAACAACAGCGACCGGACGGCGAACACCACCTCCTGGTCCGCCCCCAACTGCGGGGTGGGCAGCGGCGACTGAGCCGAACGATCCACCCGACGTGGCGGTGTCCCCTCCCTGGGACGCCGCCACGTCGCGCACACACCGGTCGGCGAGCACGTCGCCGGCCGGCCCGGGGTAGGGGACCGTCGGGCCGGCCGGCGAGGTGGCACCCGGGCGATGCGGGCGGTCGTACCTCCGCTCAGCTCGCCCGGGGCCAGCGCGGCGCGGCGGCGGGGGGTGCCACCGGCCGGCCGGGCCCACCGGACCGGACGACGGGCCGGACTCCCGGTGCGGTGACCCGGCCGGTCTGGCCGCGCGTCGGATGGCCGTGAGCCGGCCGGTCGGTCGGGGTACGGCCCGGGTGGACCGGGGCCGGCCGGTCGGCCCGGGCGGCGGCCGGACCGGTGAAGGTGAACGGGAACGGCACGTGCACGAAGGGGTTGCCGTGCCGGATCAGCGCGTCGATCTGACGCTCGTTGAGCCCGTGCGCCTCCAGCACGCGCCGGCCCCAGCGGTGCAGGCGGCACGGGTACGACGCGCCGTCGTTGCGGCACAGCGGCCCGTTGGGCCACTCCTCGGCGGCGTGCACCACCACCGCCCGGACCGCGAGCCGGACGTCCTCGGGTGTCAGCGGCGCCGGCACCGGCACCTCGCCCAGGATCTGATCGATGGGATCCGTCGACTGCTCACCAACTCGCACGGCAGGCCTCCCGCAGCTCGGCAGCGATTGCGGCTGATCGCCGCAGCGCATCCTCGGCCAGTGGTACGGCCCGAACCGGACGAAAGTTCAATCGCGCCACGCGGTGGCTGTCGTCGTCAGACCAGGCCCGCGTCGTGCACCAGCAGCGCCACCTGCACCCGGTTGTTCAGCTCCAGCTTCGTCAGCAGCCGCGACACGTACGCCTTGACCGTCGCCACGCTCATGTACAGGTCGGCGGAGATCTCCGCGTTCGTCCGGCCCCGACCCAGCGCGACGGCCACCTCCCGTTCCCGCCCGGTCAGCCCGTCGAGCAGCCGCAGCGCCCGCTCCCGGCGGGGATCCGGGCCGGCCGGCCCGCCGGCGGTGACGTGGGTGATCAGCTTGCGGGTGACGGTCGGGGAGAGCGTCGCCTCCCCGGCCGCCACCCGGCGCACCGCTTGGACGATCTCGGCGGGCGGGGTGTCCTTGAGCAGGAAGCCGCCCGCCCCGGCGCGCAGCGCCCGCAGCACCTGGTCGTCGGCGTCGAAGGTGGTCAGCACCAGCACCTCCGGCGGCCGGGGCAGCGCCCGCAGCGCCTCGGTCGCCGCCAGCCCGTCCACCCGGGGCATCCGGATGTCCATCAGCACCACGTCGGGCGCGTACGCCTCGACGGCGGCCGGCACTTCGGCGCCGTCGGCGGCCTCGCCGACCACCCGGACGTCGGGCACCCCGCCGAGGATCATCGACAGCCCGGCGCGGACCAGCGCGTCGTCGTCGACGATCAGCACCCGGATCGGTGCGCCATCCCCCGTCACGCCGGCCACGGCAGCCAGGCGGCGAGCCGGAAGTCGCCCGCCGGGTCCCGCCCGTACGCCAGCCGGCCACCGGCCAGGGTGACCCGCTCGGCGATGCCCACCAGGCCGGTGCCGGCCCCCGGGATGGCCGGCTCGGGCGGCTCCCCCACCGGCCACGGGTTGCGGATCTCCACGGTCAGCCCGTCGCCCGGCCGGCCGGCCAACCGGACCCGGACCACCGCGCCGGGGGCGTGCTTGCGGGCGTTGGTCAGCCCCTCCTGCACGATCCGGTACGCGCTGCGCCCGACCGCGGCGGGCACCGTCGCCGGCTCGACGACCAGGTCCTCGGTGCTCACCCGTACGCCGGCCGCCCGGCACTCGCCGATCAGCGCCGGTACGTCGGCGAGGGTGGGTTGGGGGCGTTCCGGCGTCTCCTCCTCCCCGCTGACCTCCGCGCGCAGCACTCCGATCACCTCGCGCAGGTCCTGCAGGGCGGCGTGGGCGCTCGCGCGGATCACCCCGGCCGCCCGGGCCACCTCCTCCGGGGGCGCGTCCGGCCGGAACTCCAGGGCTCCGGCGTGCAGGCTGAGCAGGGAGATCCGGTGGGCGAGCACGTCGTGCATCTCCCGGGCGATCCGGGTGCGTTCCAGCTGGCGCGCCTGGGCGACCCGGAGCTGCTGCTCGGTCTCGGCCCGGTGCGCGCGCTCCCGCAGCGAGGTCACCAGCTGGCGGCGCGCCCGGACGAACATCCCCCAGGCCAGCACCCCGCCGAGGAACGACGCCGTCCAGACCGTCGCGGCCCAGAACGGCAGGGCCGGGTCGGGCCGGAGGCTGTTGTAGACGGGCGTGACCAGCAGGTGCGCGCCGACCAGCGCGGCCGCCACCGGGAACGGCCGGTGCACCGCCACGGTGAACAGGATGATCAGCAGCGCCACCGCCGCGGTGACCGAGAAGACCGCCAGCGGCAGGCTGACCACGGCCAGCGCGACCGGCCAGCGCCGGCGCAGCCAGAGGGCCGCCGTGCTGAGCAAGCCGACCACCAGGTCGGCCTCGTTGAGCCAGGACGGCCCGGCGTTGAGCGCGAACTCCGGCGTCGGCCCGACCGAGTCCCCGAAGGCCAGCAGCACCCAGCCCAGCGCGAGCAGGAAGGCGAGCCCGTCGACCAGCCAGTCCCGCGTGGTGCGGGCCACCGGGGTCGCGCGGGTCAGGGCTCCCGGCAACAGCCAGGGGAATTCGGGTACGACGGCACTGCTCACCCGCCAATGGTAGGTAGCCGTCCGGCGTCGGCGACAGCTACCAAAGTCGACGACCGCCGTGGCCACAGGTGTACCCGGCGCTCGACCGCCGGCCGCAGCGCGACACCGGGTGGCCCCGACAGGCTCGACGGCATGATCACGGTCGAACACCTCACCAAGCGGTACGGGCCGCACGCCGTCGTGGACGAAGTGTCGTTCCGCTGCGAGCCGGGAACCGTCACCGGCTTCCTCGGCCCGAACGGCGCCGGCAAGTCCACCACCATGCGGATGATCTGCGGGCTGACCCCGCCGACGTCCGGCGGGGCCACCGTCGCCGGGCGCCCCTACCGGCAGCTGCCCAACCCGGGGCGGGAGGTCGGCGTCCTGCTCGACGCCTCGGCCCAGCACGCGGGGCGCACCGGGCGGGAGGCGCTCGCCCTGGCCGCCCGGACCCTGGGCGTCGACCGGCGGCAGGTCGCCGCCAAGCTCGACCTGGTCGGGCTGAACGCGGCGGCGGCGAAGCGGCGGGTCGGGGCGTACTCGCTGGGGATGCGGCAGCGGCTCGGCCTAGCGCTGGCGCTGCTGGGCGACCCCCGGGTGCTGGTCCTGGACGAGCCGGCCAACGGCCTCGACCCGGAGGGGATCTTCTGGATGCGCGGCCTGCTGCGCGACTTCGCCGACCGGGGCGGCACCGTGCTGCTCTCCTCGCACCTGCTGCGCGAGGTGGAGGCCGTCGCCGACCGCCTGGTGGTGATCGGCGGCGGCCGGGTGGTCGCGCAGGGCGGCAAGGACGAACTGCTCGCCGGCACCGGCACCCTGGTCCGCGCCCGGGACCCGCGGGCGCTGCGGCTGACCCTGGACCGGGCCGGCCTGCCCGCCGACGCCGGCACCGACGGCGGGCTCCTGGTGCGGGCCGAGGCCGAGGCGGTGGGGCAGGCCGCCGCGGACGCCGGTCTCGTCCTGACCGAGCTGCGGCCCGCCGGCAGCGGCGGCCTCGAACAGCTCTTCCTCACCCTCACCGCCGGCACGTCGACGAAGGAAGCCGTGAAATGACCGCCACCACCGCCGCACCCGCCGTCGCCGTCCGTCCCGCGCCGCCCGGACCGTCGCTGGTCCGGCTGACCGAGGTCGAGCTGCGCAAGCTCGCCGACACCCGGGCCGGCAGCTGGCTGCTGGCCACCATCGGGCTGATCGCCGCCGCCATCGCCACCGTGCAGCTCTTCGTCCTCGACGAGGCCGCGCAGACCTTCACCGCGTTCTTCACCGCGTCGCTGCTGCCGGTCGGGCTGCTGCTGCCGGTGCTGGGCATCCTGTCGATCACCGCCGAGTGGTCGCAGCGCACCGCGCTGACCACCTTCGCGCTGGTGCCGCGCCGGGAACGGGTGGTGGTCGCGAAGCTCGCCGCGGTGGTGCTGGCCGCGCTGGCCTCGGTGGCGGTCAGCCTGGCGGTGGCCACCGCCGGCACGCTGGCCGCCCGGGCCACCGGCGGGGCGGGCAGCTGGACCTTCGACTGGTCCCAGCTGGGGCACGCGGCCGTGCTCCAGGTCACCAGCGTGCTGATGGGTGCCGCCTTCGGCCTGCTGCTGCTGAACACCCCGCTGGCGATCGTGACCTACCTGCTGCTGCCCACCGTGTGGAGCATCCTCGCCATGATGATCGCGGCGCTGCGCGGACCGGCCCGCTGGCTGGACACCTCGGTGACCATGGAGCCGCTGTTCGGCCCCCAGGTGACCGCCGGGCAGTGGGGGCGGCTCGCGATGTCCCTGCTGGTCTGGATGGTGGCACCGCTCGCCGCCGGCCTGGTCCGCACGCTGCGCCGCGAGGTGGCGTGAGCATGCGCGCCGAGGAGCAGGCCAGCATCGTCGACGGCGGCGTCGGGGAGCTGGTGCTGATGTGGGGCGGGTTCCCGCTGCTCGGCGCGGGGCTGGGCGCGGCGCTGACCGCCGTGTCCGGCTGGCTCGCCGACCTGCCGTGGGTGCCGTTTCAGGGGTGGTTCGAGCTGCTGGCCGGGCTGCCCGAGCGGCAGGCGTTGGCCGGCGGTACGGCGCTGCCCGGCGCTGGCCGGCCTGCTCGTCGCGTACGTCGGGACGCGGGAACGGCTCACCGTGACGGTCGACCGGACGGCGGTGCGGCTGCACCGCGACGGCCACGGCCGGGACGTCGCCCGCGCCTCGGTCGCCTGCGTCTTCGTCGACGGCAAGGCGCTGGTGCTGCTCGACTCCGACGGCGCCGAACTGGCCCGCGAGAAGTCGGACCTGAGCGGGGATCGACTGCGCGCCGCGTTCACCGGGCAGGGCTGGCCGTGGCAGGAGGCCGACCCGCACCGGGACGCGTACCGGCGGTGGGTGGAAGGGCTGCCGGGGCTGCCGGCCGGCACGGACGCGCTGCTGCGAGCCCGGCAGCGCGCGGTCGACGCGCACCGCCGCGACGACGCGCGGGACCTGCGCCGGGAACTGGCCCGGATCGGGGTGGTGGTACGCGACGAGGACAAGCGGCAGTACTGGCGGCTGGTCCGGCCGCTTCACCGGGAAGAGACCGGTAACGGACGGTAGCGTGGCTGTGGAGGAGCCCTGACGGCCGGGAGCGTGGCCCATGACCGAGCAGCAGCCGTACCGGGTGGTGGCCAGGCACCCCGGGTTCGAGCTGCGCCGGTACCCCGCCCACCTGGTCGCCGAGCTGCGCGTCGACGGGTCGTTCCTCGAGGCGGGCAACGTGGGGTTCCGGCCGCTGGCCGCGTACATCTCCGGGGCGAACCGGTCCCGGCGCAAGGTCGGCATGACCGCCCCGGTCGTGCAGGAGTCCGCCGGCTCGGAGCAGATCGCGCGGACGGCGCCGGTGGTGCAGGAGGAGGGTGAGCGACCCGGCTGCTGGGTGGTGCGCTTCGTGCTGCCGGCCGCGCTCACCGCCGCCACCGCGCCCGAGCCGGAGGATCCCCGGATCACCGTCCGGGAGGTCCCCGCACAGCTCGCCGCCGCCATCCGGTTCTCCGGCCGGTGGAGCCAGAAGGCGTTCGAACAGCGGGCCACCGCGCTGGGCCGGGCGGTCACCGCGGCGGGGCTGAGCCCCACCGGCGCGATCCGGTACGCCCGCTTCGACCCACCATGGAAGCCCTGGTTCCTGCGCCGCAACGAGGTCGTGCTCCCGGTCGTCGAGTGACCGGGGCCCGGGTCGCGTCGTTGGGGCGTACGTCCCCCGGCGGGACTCGACACTGAGGGTGAAGGGGACGACGATGAGCTCCGCAGGCAACGGCACCGGCATCTTCCGCCGCAAGCCGGTCGAGGAGATCGCCGACACGACTGAGCAGCTGTCCCGCTCGCTGGGGCTGTGGCAGCTCACCGCGATCGGCATCGGCGGGATCATCGGCGCCGGCATCTTCGCCCTGGCCGGGGCGGTCGCCAGCGAGACCGCCGGCCCGGCCGTGCTGGTGTCGTTCCTGATCGCCGGCCTGGCCAGCGCGGCGGCCGCGCTGTCGTACGCGGAGTTCGCCGGCATGATCCCGAAGGCCGGCTCGGCCTACACCTACGGCTACGCAGTGCTCGGCGAGGCGGTCGGCTGGTTCATCGGCTGGGACCTGCTGCTGGAGTACACCGCGATCGTGGCGGTGGTCGCGATCGGCATCTCCGGTTACTTCAGCTTCCTCGTCGGCGAACTGGGCGCGGACCTGCCGGCCTGGATGCTCGGCGCGCCGGGCACCGGCGAAGGGCACGTGGTCGACCTGTTCGCCGTGGTGCTCTGCCTGTTGATCGCGTTCCTGCTCACCCTGGGCATCAAGACGGCGGCCCGCTTCGAGACGTTGGTGGTCGGGCTGAAGGTCGCCGTGGTGCTGCTGGTCATCGTGGTCGGCTTCTTCCACATCCGGACGGCGAACTACTCGCCGTTCTTCCCGTTCGGCATCAGCGGGGCGTTCACCGGCGCGGCCACCGTCTTCTTCGCCGTCTTCGGGTACGACGCGATGAGCACCGCCGCCGAGGAGTCCCGGGACGCCCGCCGGCACATGCCCAAGGCGATCATCTACTCGCTGCTCATCTCGATGGTGCTGTACGTGCTGGCCACGCTGGTGCTCACCGGCATGCAGAACTACCGGGAGATCGACCCGGAGAGCGGCTTCTCCTCGGCGTTCGCCTCGGTCGGCCTCTCCGGCCTGGCCAGCGTGATCGCGGTCGGCGCGATCATCGGCATCCTCACCGTGATGTTCACCTTCATGCTCGGAGTGACCCGGGTGTGGTTCTCGATGAGCCGGGACGGACTGCTGCCGGCCTGGTTCGCCAAGGTGCACCCGGTGCGCCGGGTGCCGATCCGGGTCACCTGGATCGTCGGCGTGGGCTCGGCGCTGATCGCCGGCTTCCTGCCGATCCGGCAGGCGGCGGAGCTGACCAACATCGGCATCCTGCTGGCCTTCGTGGTGGTCTGCATCGCGGTGATCGTGCTGCGCTACCGCCGCCCCGACGCGCCGCGTACGTTCCGGCTGCCGGGCATGCCGGTGGTGCCGGCGGTCGGCGCGCTCTTCTCGGTCTGGCTGATCACTTTCCTGGCCCCGGTGACCTGGCTGCGGTTCGCGGTCTGGTTCGTGATCGGCGCGGTCGTCTACGCCCTGTACGGCTACCGCCGCTCGGCGCTGGCCCGCCGAAGCTGAGCGGAGGCGAGCAGGGGCATCAGGGCGCCGCCGAACCCGGCGCGTCGGCCGCCTCGGCGGCGCCGGCGGGGCCGGAAGGGTCGGGCGCCCCCGCAGGCCCGGCGGGACCGGAAGGGTCGGCGGGCCCGGTGGGAGCGGTCGGCTCGGGGCGATAGCCGAGCGCGTTCGGCCAGGCCAGCACGAGCCCGAGCAGCAGCCCGGTGAGCAGGCCGAGCAGCGACAGGGGCCGGTCCAGGTCGGCGAGCGGGAGGTTGCCGGCCCAGTCGGTCAGCACGGCACCCACCGGCACGCTCGTCACCACCAGCGACGCGAACCCCGCCATCGGCAGGCCGACGAGCGCCCCGGCCCCCGCGAGGGCGTGCCGTCGCCAGGCCGGACGCCCGCCCGGCCGGTCCCAGGAGAGCAGCGTCGTACCGGTGAGCAGCAGCGCGCCGAGCGCGAGCAGCGGCAGCGTGCGCCGATCGGGCGGCAGGAGGCGGAGCGCGACCAGACCGACCGCGCCGACGGTCGCCGTCGCGGCAGCCCAGCCTCGTCGCCCCCGCGTCGAGGGCGCCGCGGCCAGTGCGCAGCCGACCGCCGCGGTGAGCAGAAGCAGGCCGGCCGGGACGGCGGCCCGGTCCAGCCGCGACGCCTGGCCCGGCGGCGCGTCCAGCAGCCCGGCGACCAGCACCAGCGTCGCGGCGACAGCCGCCGCCACACCCAGGGCGCGCCGCCGGCGCCAGTGCGCCGGCCGGCCCGGCCACCCCTGCCCGGTCGCCGGAATCCCGGCGAGCAGACCGATGACCGTCCACCCCACGACGCACAGCAGCACGGTCGCGGTGACGCCGGTGACGTCGGCGCGGTCGAGCGCGACATCGGCGGCCACCCAACCGGCGCCGAGCAGCACCGCCCGGCCGGTCCACCGGCGGTCTCCCGCACCGGCCAGCACGAGCCCGAGGACGACCCCGGCGATCGCCAGGAAACGCACGTCCCGCGGCCAGTAGGTCGCGCTGCCGGGAAGCTGTTCGGACCATGGCCCGAGCGGCTCGGCGAGCGGTTGCAGCACCGTCATGCCGACCGCCCAGAGCACCGCGGCCGCACCGGCGAGTGCGAGGCCGACGAGGCGTACCCATCTCATGCCGGCACGGTAGCCGCCGGCGACGGCGCGGGCGACCCGTGACAGGGCGGTGGGCCCGCGCCGACCTGCGGCGCGGGCCCACCCGATGGTGGTACGCCCCTACTTCCGGTTGCCGGTGTTGGTCACCCGGAAGGTGTAGTCGGCGTCCAGGAAGGTGAGGTCGCCGGTCGGCAGGTTGGAGATCAGGACGGCGAAGTCGTCCTGGTTGCCGCTGGCGCACTTCGTCTTCAGGTTCGCGACGTCGACCTTGTCCCCGGTGAACCGGTAGACCCAGTTCCCGACGCCGTCGGTGGTCTCCCCCGCCGTCGTGGCGCCCGGGGTCAGGTCGCAGTGGGAGACGATCTGCACGGTCCAGTTGTTGTCCTGGGTGCCGGTGGTCTGGAACCAGTCCCCGGCCGGCGAGGTGAGGGTCGCGGCGGCGTCGTTGACCCGTACGTCGTCGACGAACCAGCCGGTGTCCAGGTACGCGGCGTCGGTGGAGTAGCGGAACCGGACGTCGGTGGCACCGGCCGGCAACGCGGCGGTGAGGTGGACGTAGACCGGGTCGTCCACGAAGTACTCGCCGCCGGAGGTGCCGGTCAGGCCGTTGCCTTCGGTGTTGTTGCCGTGCGGGTCCTCGTTGGTGGTGACGACCTGTCCGGCGTCGTTCTTCAGCGGCACGGTGACCCAGTTGCCGCCGACCTGGGCCTCGACGAAGCCGAAGTCCCAGCCCTCCTCGATGAAGTACCAGCTCCAGAAGTCCAGCGAGCGGACCGTGCCGGAGGTGGCGACGTCGAGGATGTTGTCGGACTGGCTCTCGTAGCCGGCGTACCAGTGGGTGGTGCCGGTGTGCGGGGCGATGACGGTCTGCGCGTCGCCGGCGAAGGCCAGCGAGACGGTCGGGCCGGGGTTGCGGAACCGCTCGACCGCCATGCCGAACGGCACGGCGGTGGTGTCCGGGCGGTTCTTCAGCCGCGCCCACTTCGCCTCGGGGGTGGCCCCGTCGTAGCTGCCCCGGCCGCTCCAGAAGACGTCGTCGGCGATGTCGATGGTCCAGGACGTGTCGGCCGGGTCACCGAAGTTGAAGGCCTTGATGTCGTAGATCGGGGAGCGCTCGTCGTCCAGGTAGACCGCCACCGACCAGTCCCGGAACAGGTCCGCCGCGCTGCGCAGGTTGGCGCCGGTGGCCGCGTTGAAGTCGTCGATCGCGTTCTGCACACCGACCATGCCGTCGGCCTGCTCCTCGAAGATCATCTTGATCAGCAGGTCACCGGCCCTGCCGTCGTACTGCTTGTCCGGGGTGTAGGTGCCGTCGCCGTTGCCGCCGGCCTGCTCCCAGAGGTACTGGAAGTAGGTGAAGGAGGCGCCGTAGTTGGCGAGCGTGCCGCCCCAGCGGGTCAGCGAGGTCTCCTCGTAGAACACCTGGTGGTTGCTCAGGTGCGAGCCGCCGGCGTCGAGGCCGTTGAGGAAGATGGCGAAGTCGGCCAGGCCCTCGTCGACCCAGGACAGCTCGCCGGGGTCGCTGTAGTTGTGCAGCAGGTGCTCGAACTCGTGGGCGACGGTGCCCTCGTACAGCTCGGGCCGGTCGTTGGCCGGGTTGGCGTCGCGCCACGGCGAGGTGTTGGGGCCGACCCGGTTCGCCCAGTCGAGGGCGTCGACCACGATCACGTTCATGCCGTTGCTGTCGATGAAGTCCGGCGCGAAGTAGCCGGCGGTGTACGAGGTGACCGCGCAGTCGTAGTACGCGTCGTCCTGGATGTTGTAGATGACCATGACGAGGGAGTCGCTGGCCGGCTCGTCCGGGTCGGCGGCTTCCATCTCGCCGAAGTGTTCCTCGTCCACGGCCACGATCTGGTCGGCGAGCTTGTCGCCGATGTAGTCGATCTGCGCCTGGGTGAGGGTGAACTGCGCCGCCGTGGCGGTGGCGCAGGGGGTGAACTCGTCGGCCGGGTTGTGGTCGAACTGCGGGTCGAGGCTGCTCACCCCGGTCGGGGCGGTGCCGTTGAGCGGGGTGCCTGCCGGGACGTAGATGTAGACCGGGGTGCCGTCGGGAGTGGTGTTGGCGTACACCCGGGTGAAGTCCTGGTTGTACGTGCCGCCCGCCGCGCTGTCGTTGATCGGCAGCGTGATGGTCGGTTCGCCGGGAAGGTTCTCGTGATCGTTCGCCTCGGCCGGGGCCGAGACCGTGAAGGCGAGCGCCGTCACGCCCGCCACCGCGGCCGCGATCCGGCTCGGTCGTCTCATTCGCACGCGGTTGCCTCCTGCCGGTGGGGGCCGGGCGGACGGGTTCCACCCGGTCCTTGCGTGTAACACTTTCGACTCCTGCGACGCTGCGCCCACACCGCAGCTGACCAGGGAATAGAGCCTCAGCAGACCACTTGCGACGGTCAATGCGAAGTCCCGTCACATAACAGATGTGTCACGAATACGGGACACCGTCGGCGACGGTGGACGTCAGCCGCAAGCGCCACCGTGCCTCTCCGGTCGGCCGGCCCGCCCCTGTCGGTGAATGCGGCACTTCGGTTCGGAAACCGGGGTAAGCGCAGTCGGTGCCTTCCCGGCGTCAGGCGGGCCCGTACACGGCGATGCCGCACTGCATGGGCACGATGACGCGTCGACCGGCGACGGCGATGGATGGTAGGCGGTTCCCGTAGGAGAAGAAGAGGCTGAACCCGCAGCCCGGTACCGGCGCTGCGGTGCTCCAGGCCACCGCCCCGGTGTCCTCGCGCAGCACATAGAGATGAGACGGCCCGCTGTCCCATTCGCCGGTGGCGACGTAGACGTGGCCGTTGGCGACCACCGGGGACATGGCGAGCGCCTCGGGCAGGTCGGTTCGGGACCACCGCTTGGCGCCCGTGGTCAGGTCGACCGCGGACACCGACCGCCCATCGCCGATGAATGCCGTGGTGTTCATCAGGGCGGGCGGGACCGAGCCCGACAACGTCCGGACCAGGACCCCGTCCGCGGACCGCCGGACGTACATCCTGTTCACGTCGTTGGCGTACTCGGTGTGGATGGCGTAGGACCCGTTCGCCACCACCGGATCCTCGCTGCTGGACAGCGGCGCCGGGGGCTGTTCCCAGACCACCTCACCCGTGCTCAGCGAGTAGCGGCGGGTGTGCTCGGTCGATCGCACGTACCAGGCGTCGTCGAGGAGCGTGCCGCCGTAGACCCACTGATCGCCGATCGAGGCCCGGCGGAGCTCGCGTCCGGTGGCGGCATCGAACGCCTGACTGCCCGTCACGACGATGCTCGCCGTCGCCGCACCCAGGCCGCCCGTGCTCAGATAGACGCCGGAGTTCCACAGCACCGACCCGGTGTCCGGCGACACCGCCGTCACCCGGGACTGGTGCAGGGCGAAGAGTCGTCCGCCCGCGTAGGCGAGGCTTCCCCAGCCGTAACCGTCGAGCGGGAAGACCCGCTGCCACAGCGAGCTGCCGTCGGCCAACCGGCGGGCACTGAGAACCGTTGCCTGGTATTGCAGCTCAAGGCTGAACACCAGGTCGCCGACGATGAGCGGCGCCTGCCCCTGACTGCTGCCCGCGTACGGCTGCAGGTTGTTCTGCCGGTGCCAGAGCAGGCGCAGCGGCGGGGCGATGCTCTCGCCCGTCTGCGCCGCGCTGTGCCCGGGGTTGATCTGGAACTGGGTCGCCGAGGAGCTGATGGGCAGGTAGGTGACCTCGAGGTGCGGTTCCAGGGCGACGTCGCCGCTGGCGTAGTTCGCGGACCGGTACCGTCGCCAGCTCGTCGTGGTGGTCTCTTCGTCCGCGGCGATCCGGAGCCCGTAGTTCGGATATCCGTCCGCCCAGCGTTGCACCGTCGAGGTCACGTCGAAGTAGACATAAGCGCTGGAACAGCCGGTGTAGCCGTACGCGGCCGTGGTTGCCACGCTGCGCGTGTTGTCGACCGCCGGCTGGTTGGCCCAGGTCAGGGTGGAGGAGGACCAGGATGCCTGGGCCGGCGCGACGCGGATCGCGCTCCCGGCGCAGGTCAGCGACTCGTAGTTGTGCAACCGCAGCCGCGCCGACGCGATCCGCCGGCCGGTGAACTGCGCGGTGGTGAAGTGCACGAAGGAACGCGCGACGTGGGATCCGTCGTACGTCCCGACGCCGAGGTGGGTCGAACCGGACTGTGACGAGGTGTAGGTGCGATTCATCACCCAGGTGTCGGTCTGCGCCGGCAATTCAACGGTCCTGATCGAACTGCCGACGGTGGCGGGGGCACTACTCGAACGCGGCCCTTCCACGGGCGCCGCCGGAGCGGGCGTTGCCCCGACCAGGGCGAGAAGCGAACTGGCGGCGGCGAGCAGCCGCGGGAAGGTCCACATTGGCTCATGTAAACGACGGGGTCAGCAGCGGTCAAGCGGGCAGCCGTGGGGACCGCTGCGCCGGACGCGAAACATCACAAACGGGGCACCCGCGCTCGACCGGCGGCGGCTTCCCGGGATCCCGCCGCCGCCGACCCTGAGGTAGACCCGGCGCCCGGGCGCTTCGCGCCTTCACGTGGGGGGAGAGTCTGCCTAGGCTGGGCGGTACGGACTTCGACAGGTGAGGAGGTTCCGTGGCCGACGTGGAGATCCCGATCGCTCAGGGGACGCTGCCCGCGTACCTGAGTGAACCGGAGGGTGACCGGCCGCGGCCCGGCGTGGTCGTCGTCCACGACGCCTTCGGCCTGACGCCGGACGTCCGCCGTCAGGCGGACTGGCTGGCGGGCGCGGGTTTCCTGGCGGTGGCCCCCGACCTCTACTCGTGGGACAAGCGGGGCCGCTGCGTGCGCGCGACCATCCGCGCGCTGCTCAGCGGCACCGGCCGCGCGTTCGACGAGCTGGACGCGACCCGCGCCTGGCTCGCCGGACGGCCGGGCTGCACCGGCCGGATCGGAGTCATCGGCTTCTGCATGGGCGGCGGCTTCGCCCTGCAACTCGCGCCCGGGCACGGGTTCGCCGCCGCGAGCATCAACTACGGGCAGGTGTCAAAGGCCGCCGAACGGCTGCTGGCCGAGGCGTGCCCCGTGATCGGCAGCTTCGCTGGAAAGGACGTCGCCCTCCGGTCGGCCCCGGCCAGACTGGAGTCGGCGTTGACCACCAATGAGGTCCCGCACGAGGTCACCGTCTACCCGCAGGCGCGGCACGGCTTCCTCAACCACCATCGGCCGGGCGAGCTGCCCCGGATGCAGCAGGTGGTGGCCCGCGTCGGTGGCGGGCCGCACGAGCCGTCGGCGACCCAGGCCCGGCGCCGCATCGTCGCCTTCTTCGACCGGCACCTGAGCGCCGCCGGGGAGCCGGCATGATCCGGTACGTGGGGCTGCTGCGCGGCGTGAACGTCGGCACCACCCGGCTGGCCATGGCGGACCTGCGTCGCCTGGTCGCCGACCTGGGGCACGCCGACGTGAAGACCTATCTCCAGTCGGGCAACGTCGTGTTCGGCAGCACCTCCGGCGACGCCGCCCGGCTGGCGAAGGGCATCGAGCAGGCGCTCGCCGGCGAGCTGGGGTTGACCGTGCCGGTGCTGGTCCGCAGCGGCGCGGAGCTGGCGGCGGTGATCGACGGCAGCCCGTACGCCGACCGGCAGGACGACCCGACCCGGTTGCTGGTCGCCTTCCTGGCCAAAGCCCCGACGAAGGCGAAGGTCGCGGCGCTGACCGTGCCCGGCAACGAGAACGTCGAGTTCACCGTGGCCGGTCGTGAGGTCCACCTGCACTTCCCCGACGGCGGGTACGGCCGGTCGAAGTTCACCAACGCCTACCTGGAGAAGCAGCTCGGTGTGGTGGCCACGACCCGCAACTGGAAGTCGGTGCGGGCCCTGCGGGACCTGACCGCGTCCTGACCGGAGCGGCCCGGGCCACCAGATCGGTCCGGAACTGCTCGTCCATCCGGCTGATCGGCGATTTTACGATCTTGCCTCGGGTCGGTGCCCCTCGATACGCTCCCGCGGCTATCTCACCTGAGAAAGGACCGCAGTGACTGCTCCCGTTACCGTCGGCACCCAGAAGTCCTGGGTCGTCGCCCTGCTGCTCTGCTTCTTCGTCGGTTTCCTCGGCGTGCACCGCTTCTACGTCGGCAAGGTCGGCACCGGCGTCCTCCAGCTGGTCACCTTCGGTGGCCTCGGGATCTGGACCCTGATCGACTTCATCATGATCCTGGTCGGCTCCTTCAAGGACAAGCAGGGCCAGCCGCTCGCCAAGTAATACCGGGCGTACGCCGGCGGGGCCGGGATCCTCGCGATCCCGGCCCCGCCGCGTCCCCGCCTAGAAGTGGTACGCCGTCCCGTACTCCGGCACCAGCACGCGGGTGCGGGGTGAGGCCCGGCGGACGGCGGCGACCAGGTCGTCCAGCCGCCGCCGGTCGGCGGGGCCGACGACCGGCGGGTTGGTCAGCGGGGTCTCGAAGTTGTCCCAGTGCACCGGCACCACGACCTTCGGGTGGTCCAGCGCGGCCATCAGCCGGGGCACGTAGTCGGCGGTCGCGGTGGTGGACTGCAACGCCACCATCGCCACGTCCGGGGCCAGCCCGGTGAGGTTACGCTCGGCGAAGTCGCTGGCACCCATGAAGAACACCGACGGACCGCCGTCGACGCGCACCTGGTACGCCAGCGTGTCCCCCTCCGGCAGGTCGGCGATGGCGGCGGGCCGGGTGGGCTGGCAGACCCGTACGCCGGGGAAGGCCATCGACCAGCCGGCGTTGCGGCTGTGCAGGGAGCTGACCACCTCGACGGTGTGGTCGCCGAAGTCGAGCACCTCCCCGCCCTTGACCGGGCTGAGCTGGCTCGCCGGCAGCCCGTACGCCAGCCCGAGGTGGTACGCGGTCAGCGTGCCGAAGACCCGGGCGCCGGTCTTCTTCGCGATGTGCGGCACGTCGTTGTAGTGGTCCCAGTGGGTGTGGGTGACCAGCACGGTGCTGGCCCGGTCCACGAGGGAGTCGACGACGGCGGTGTCGACGGTCAGCGGGGTGGCCGGGTCGAAGGCGCCCCGGAACAGACCGGTGTCGTAGCGGCTCAGATACGGGTCGACCAGGACGGTGCGGTCGCCGATGTCGATCCGCCAGCCGGAGGTGCCCCACCAGCGGAAGCTCACCGCACCCTGGCGGGCGCGGCCAGCGGTGGCGGTCGGCGCGGCCTGTGCCGGCGTCCCGGTGGCGAGTCCGCCAGCGGTCACCACGGCGGCCCCGGCGGCGGTGGCGCTCAGGAAGCGGCGGCGGTCTAGCGGGCGTGCGGACATGGTGGATCCTCCCCGTCTGCGGTGTGCGCGGTCGGTTTCCACCCCACCACCGCGCCCGCCGCCACGTCCAAGATCGAAGGCCGGCGTGGGCGATATCCGCAGTAATATCGGTGCAGCTCACCGCCGCCGAAGG
Source organism: Micromonospora purpureochromogenes (assembly GCF_900091515.1). Lineage (NCBI taxonomy): Bacteria > Bacillati > Actinomycetota > Actinomycetes > Micromonosporales > Micromonosporaceae > Micromonospora > Micromonospora purpureochromogenes. The sequence continues at coordinate 5,970,496 of NZ_LT607410.1, forward strand.
TGCGGGTCGGTGTGCGGAAAAGTCAGGCCGCCCGCAACGCCTCCACCGCCGTCCGGGCGGCCTCCCCCATGGCCAGGTCGACGTCGATCCGGCGGGTGGCGAGCCGGTCGGTGCGGGCGAAGACCGCCATCGCGTACCGGCTGCCGTCCGGGTACTCCGCCACCCCGGCTTCCAGGTGCAGCCCGGGCAGGGTGCCGGTCTTCGCGGCGACGCGTACCCCCGCCGGGAAGCCGGAGGCCAGCCGGGTCCAGAAGAGCTGCCGCGACATCAGCTCCCGGACGGTGGCGCAGGCCGCGGCGGGGCCCGCCTCGTCCCGCCAGATCAGGCCGAGCAGCCGGGTGATCTCCCGGGCCGTGCTCGACGTGGTGTGCGCGGGGTCGAAGACCCGCATCGCCCGGACCCGCTCCTCGGGCAGGGTCGGGAAGATCCGGGCGAAGTCCGCCTCGGTGTGGGCGCCCACGTCCGCGAGCATCAGCTCCACCAGCTGCCTGGGTCCACCGAGGATCCGGGTACGCGGCAGGTGCAGCTCGGCGGCGAGCATCGGCAGCACGTCCGCGCCGACCCGGCGCAGCAGCAGGTCGGCGGCGGTGTTGTCGCTGACCGACATGGCGAAGTACGCGAGGTCGCGCAGGGACACCTCGACGTCGTCGGCGCAGCCCGCCACCCCCCACCCGCCGAGCCGGTCACCGGCCCGGACCAGCACCCGCTCGCTCGCGTCGAGCTGCCCGGCGGCGACCTGCCGGGCGAACTCCAGCACCAGCAGGATCTTGAACACGGAGGCGATCGGGGTCTGCTCGTCCGCCCGCACGGCGACCTCCCGCCCGGCCGGACCGTCCACGGGTACGACGTGCAGGCTGCCGGTGATGCCGACCCGGGCGAAGATCTCCTCGACGCGCTGCTCCGCTGCCACCCCGGCACGGTAACCGGTGGCTGCCGTAGGGTCCGGGCGTGGATCTGCTCCGCCACCTGCGGCACTTCGTGGTGGTCGCCCGCGAGCTGCACTTCGGCCGGGCGGCCGAGGCGCTGGGCATGGCGCAGCCCCCGCTGAGCCAGTCGATCCAGCGCCTGGAACGCGAGCTGGCGGTGGAACTGTTCGACCGGTCCCGGCGGCAGGTACGGCTGACCACCGCCGGGCAGCTGCTGCTCGGCGAGGCCGAGGAGCTGCTGGCCGGCGAGCTTCGGGTCCGCCACCTGATGCGTCAGGTCCGCGACGGCGCGCTGGGCGTGTTCCGGGCCGGCGTGCCCCCGGAGACGCCGGCGGTGACGCTGCGCGCCCTGCTGGACCGGCTGGCCGCCGCCGCGCCGGGGCTCGACGTCGACCTGCACGAGCTGACCAGCGCCGAGCAGGTGCGGATGCTCGCCGAGCGGCGGCTGGACGCCGGGCTGCTGCAGTATCCGGAGGAGCCGGCCGGGTTGCGTTTCGGCCCGCCGGTGACCGTACCGGTGGGGGTGCTGCTGCCCCGGGCCTCGCCGCTGGCCCGGCCGCGCGAGGTGGCGCTGGCCGACCTGGCCGGGCTGGACCTCGTCGCCGCGCCCCGGTCCACCGCCCCCGGCTGGTACGACCACGTGCTTGACGTCTGCCGCCGGCACGGCTTCACGCCGGGCCGGGTGCGGCCGGCCCGCAATCCGGAGTTCATCTTCGGTCTGCTGCTGGCCGGCGGCGCGGTGGCGCTGGAGCCGGAGTCGCTGGCCCGCCGGGAGCCCCGGATCGCCTGGCGCCCGCTGGCCGGGCGACCGCTGGTGAAGCGGACGGCGGCGGCCTGGCCGGACCGCGCGCCGCACCCCGCGGCGCCGATGTTCGGCCAGTTCGCGGCCGAGGTGCTGGCCACTGTCGAGCCCGCGCCGCCGGCGGCGGTGGCGCCGTCGGCCCGGCCCTGGCCGGTGCTGTTCGACGCCACGTCCGACTGAGGAGTGGTGGGCTTGTCGCAGATCACCCGGGCGGGCCCGTGAGGGAGCGGCCCGACCGGGTAGGACAGGCGGGTGGCACCCTGCGGCCGACGCCGTGGAAGCGCTTCCGGCGCCCGGCCGGGTGCCCCTGACGATGGGAGAGAGAGCCGGATGGCGAACACGATTCCCGACATCCCCCTCAACGACGGCAACACGATCCCGCAGCTCGGCTTCGGGGTCTTCCAGATCGAGCCGAAGGACACCGCCGAGGCCGTGGGCCGGGCGCTGGAGATCGGCTACCGGCACATCGACACCGCCGAGATGTACGGCAACGAGGCCGAGGTCGGCGAGGCGGTCCGCACCTCCGGCCTGGACCGCGCCGAGGTCTTCGTGACCAGCAAGCTCAACAACGCGTTCCACCGGCCGGAGGATGCCCGCCGGGCGTTCGAGTCGACGCTGTCCGCGCTGAAGATGGACTACATCGACCTGTTCCTGATCCACTGGCCGCTGCCCACCCGCTACGACGGTGACTTCGTCTCCACCTGGAAGACGCTGGAGGAGTTCCGGCGCGACGGCCGGGCGAAGTCGATCGGCGTGTCGAACTTCCAGGTGCCGCACCTGGAGCGGCTCGCCGCCGAGGCGGACGTGGTGCCCGCGGTCAACCAGATCGAGGTGCACCCGTACCTCGGCAACGAGGACGTGCGCGCGTACGACCGGCAGCACAACGTCATCACCCAGGCGTGGTCGCCGATCGCCCAGGGCAAGGTGCTCGACGACCCGACCGTGGTCGACGTCGCCGAGCAGGTCGGCCGTACCCCGGCCCAGGTGGTGCTGCGCTGGCACGTGCAGCGCGACGACATCGTCTTCCCCAAGTCGATCACCCCGCAGCGGATCGCGGAGAACTTCCAGATCTTCGACTTCGAGCTGGACGACGCGGCGATGGAGCGGATCAGCGGGCTGGACCGGGGCGAGGCCGGCCGGCAGGGCCCCAACCCGGACGAGTTCGACTACCTGCCGAGCTGACGGGTGTAACGCGGCGCGGCGGCACGGCGCACGAAAGAAGGGGCTCCGGACCGGGCCCCTTCTTTCACATACGAGAGGACCGCGTCCGCGCGATGTCGCACCGCCGTACCCCCGCACTCCTGTTGTCGATGCTGGTCGCCCTCGGCGCGGCTGCCTGCGGCCCCGCCGAGGAGGCGTCCCCGGCGCGCTGGTCGGCGCCGGTCTCCGCCGCACCGACCCCGCCGCCACCGCCCCGGCCCACCCCGACGTCGACCGCCGAGGTGCGCGGTCAGGTCAAGGCCGCGCTGGTGGACCTGACCGACTTCCACCCGGCCATCACGGACGTCACGTCGGAGACCACCGAGGGGTTCAAGCTGGCGCACCCCTGCCGCGACAGCCTCCCGTCGGACCGGAAACGGACCGCGTACCGGGAGCGGCAGTGGAAGGGCGAGCAGGTCTGGATCCGGCAGTACGTCGTCGGCTACCTCACCGTGCCGGGACGCAAGCTGACCGGCGAGCTCCGCTCGGCGCTGGCCAAGTGCCGCACCTACCAGGAGCCGGACGGCGTCACCACCACCACCGTCGTACGCCCCAAGGCGCCGCTGGTGCCGGCGGACGCCGACACCGTCTCCTGGTGCGAGCGGCTGGTCAACGACGACACCTCCTACCTCTGCACCGTGCTGGTGTCGCGGGGCAGTTACGTGCTGGAACTCAACGCCGCCGAGGCCGGCGACCTGGAGAAGTCCGCGAAGCTGCTGACCCGGCTGCACCGGGTCGCCGTCGACCCGTTCCGCGAGGCGACGTAGCGACCCGTCAGATGATGAAGTGCGTCCAGTAGGCCAGCCACACCACGAACAGCGCACCCTGCACCAGCCCCAGCGCGGCGCTCAGCCAGGCGTCGGCCGTGGCGTTGCGAGCCCACCGGGCCAGGACCAGGCCGACCGGGAACGCGGCGATCAGGTAGCGCAGCAGGCTCTTGTACACCGGTGGCCCCATCGACAGCGGCGCCAGCACCATCAGCACGGTGTAGACGAGGTAGGGCAACCCGATCCGGCGGACGCCGGCGACCACGATCGCCAGCACGGCGACGGCGAACCAGACCCGTACGGCGTCCCGGGTGTCGCCGGTGAGACCGTTCCAGATCACCGGCAGCGGATTCTGCACCCGGATGCCCCAGCCCTTCTCCTGGGCGCGCTGGTAGGCGAACCAGCCCCCGCCCTTCCACCGGCAGAACGCCATGAAGGTGAGCCAGCCGGCCGGGACGAGCAGCAGCGGCCAACCGGTCCGGACGTACGTCCAGAGACTGCGCGGGTCGAGGCGGTAGCGGTGCTGGCGGAGCAGGACCAGGGCGAGCGGGACGGCCACCAGGAACCCCACCGAGCGGCTGAGCCCGAGGAAGTAGCCCAGCACGCCCACCGTCACCCACCGCCCCCGCTCGGCGTAGTGGAAGGTGGCCAGCGCCAGGCAGAGGAACAGCGACTCGGTCAGCGCCGCCTGGAACAGGAACGCGGTCGGCAGCAGCACCAGGTACCGGGTGAACCGCCGCGCCGCGGCGTCGTCGCCGAGCAGCGTCTCGCCCAGCCGCAGGGCGTAGTAGAGCAGCAGCAGGAACGCGACGTTGCTGATCAGCAGCAGCGCCATGGCGGTGTTGCCGCCCAGCGGCACCGCCACCACCCGGCCCAGGAACGGGTAGAGCAGGGGGAAGCCGAAGCCCCCCTTCCACTCGCCGGTGAGCGGCTGCCGGCTCAGGTGGTCGTAGATCAGCGCGTCCCAGGCGAACCACATCGAAATCCAGCGGTGCGGCGAGATCGCCGCCTGCTCGAGGCGCGTGTTGATCTCGTCGGCCGGGGGCGCGGCGGGCGCCCCCTCCCAGGCGGTCAGGGCGATCACCCCGACCAGGCCGAGGACGACCTTCGCGCCGACGAACACCGCGAGGACGTACCGCCAGCGCTCCGGCACCCGGACGACGAGGTCGCCGGCGTGGCCGAGCAGGCGGTCCCAGCGCGCCGGGAGACCGGTCGCGGGCGCGCGGCCGTCCGCTGCGGTGTCCCGCGGCCCGTCGGTCATCTGGCGCGTCCTCACGGAGTCGGTCCGACCCGCGACCCACCCACGGCGGCCGCGAACCTGCCGGCCGGGCATCCCCCGCCTACGCCGGCTGACACCTCTCCGCCCCCCACCGCCCGGCCCCGAGCGGGATGATCAGGAGTTCCGGGCCGGCGGATGTGAGACAGCGCAGAGAACGGGTACCCGCGCCTGTCCGACAGGACCCGAGGGCAGGGAGCGGCGTGAGGATGGACGAGCGTCACGGCACGGTGGTCATCGGCGCGGGCCCGGCGGGTCTGACCGCCGCGTACGAGTTGCTCCGGCACGGCGAGACGGTACGGGTGTTCGAGGCCGACGACGTGGTCGGCGGGATCAGCCGTACCGTCGAGCGGGACGGCTGGCGCTTCGACATCGGCGGGCACCGGTTCTTCACCAAGGTGGGCCGGGTCGAGGAGTTCTGGCACGAGATCCTGCCCGACGAGGAGTTCCTGCTCCGGCCCCGGATGAGCCGCATCTTCTACCGGGGCGCGCTCTACGACTACCCGCTCAACGCCGGCAACGCCCTGCGCAACCTCGGTGTCCGGGAGGCGGCCCGCTGCATGGGCTCGTACGCGCGGGCGCGGCTGCGCCCGCCGAAGGACCAGTCGCACTTCGAGGGCTGGGTGTCGGCGCGCTTCGGCTGGCGGCTCTACTCGATCTTCTTCAAGACCTACACCGAGAAGGTCTGGGGGATGCCGGCCGACCAGTTGCAGGCCGACTGGGCCGCCCAGCGGATCAAGAACCTGTCGCTGGCCCGCGCGGTGCTCAACGCGCTGCTGCCCCGCCGCAACCGCAAGGACGTGACCAGCCTGATCGAGGAGTTCCAGTACCCGAAGTTCGGCCCCGGCATGATGTGGGAGCGCTGCACCGAGGAGGTCCGCAAGCGCGGCGGCGAGGTCACCACCGGCACCTGGGTGAAGGCCGTGCACCACGAGGGCCGGCGGGCCGTGGCGGTCACCGTCGACGGGCCGGGCGGGGAACGCCGGGTGCCCGCCGACCACGTCATCTCGTCCATGCCGATCTCCGAGCTGGTGGCCGCGGTGCACCCGGCCGCCCCGCCCGAGGTGCTCGAATGCGCCGCCGACCTGCGCTACCGGGACTTCCTGACGGTGGCGCTGGTGGTGCCGGAGGAGTTCTCCTTCCCGGACAACTGGATCTACGTGCACGACCCGGCGGTGAACGTGGGCCGGATCCAGAACTTCGGCTCCTGGTCGCCGTACCTGGTCAAGGACGGCCGCACCTGCCTGGGGCTGGAGTACTTCGTGTTCGAGGACGACGAGACCTGGCGGACCTCCGACGCCGACCTCGTCGCCCGGGCCACCACCGAGCTGGAGCAGCTCGGCCTGGTGCGGCCCGGCGCGGTGGAGAGCGGGTACGTGGTGCGGATGCCGAAGGCCTACCCCGTGTACGACGACCGCTACCAGCACAACGTCGACACCATCCGGGCGTGGCTGGCACGGGAGCTGCCCAACGTGCACCCCGTCGGGCGTAACGGGATGCACCGCTACAACAACCAGGACCACTCCATGCTGACCGCCATGCTGACCGCCGAGAACATCGCCCACGGCGCCGGCCACGACGTCTGGACGGTCAACGTCGAGCAGGACTACCACGAGCAGAGCAACGACAAGGGCGGCGACGGGCGGCGGGGCACCGGCCGGGACGCCCCGACCGTGCCGGCCCGCACCGTCGGCACGACCGCCGCCCACGCCGCGGAGCGTCGACCGACCGGGGTCAACTGATCCTCGCGCTCCCGGCGGTCCGCTGGTGAGCCCTTGACTTCGAGCGCGCTCGAACGTCCAGGGTGGAGGCCCCACGTCGAACGGGAGACCTCATGCGGTACCGCACGATCGGCACGGACCCGCGGACCCGGCGCGAGGTGAGCGTGCTCAGCCTCGGCGCGATGCTCTTCGGCACCGCCACCGACGAGGCCACCTCGTACGCCATCCTCGACCGGTACGTCGAGGCCGGTGGCACCTTCGTCGACACCTCGGACAACTACGCGTTCTGGATGAGCGGCGGGCAGGGCGGCGAGAGCGAGGAGCTGCTCGGCCGCTGGCGGCGCAGCCGGGGCGTCGGGGACGAGATCGTCGTCGCGACCAAGCTGGGGGCGCGTCCGCTCGCCCCCGGCACCAGCTACACCGACAACGCCGAGGGGCTGTCGGCCAAGGTGATCCGGGAGTCGGCGGAGCGCAGCCGGGAACGGCTCGGCATGGCGAAGCTGGACCTGCTGTACGCGCACATCGAGGACCGCACGGTGCCCCTGGAGGAGACGGTGGCGGCCTTCGGCGAGCTGGTCGCCGAGGGCGCCGTCGGGCTGCTGGGGGCGAGCAACCACCGGGCGTGGCGGGTGGAGCGGGCCCGCGCGGTGGCCGCCGCCGCCGGCCTGCCCGGGTACGAGGTGCTCCAGTACCACCACACCTACCTCCAGCGGCGCACCGACCTGCCCAGCGAGCTGGACCCGGACGGCGACCCGGGCTCGGTCGGCGGTGACCTGGCCAGCTACCTGCGGGCGGAGCCGGCGCTGACGCTGGTCGCGTACTCGCCGCTGGTGAAGGGCGGCTACAGCCGGCCGGACAAGCCGCTGGGCCCGGAGTACGACCTGCCGAGCGCGCCGGGCCGGCTGGCCGCGCTGCGGGAGGTGGCCGCCGAGACGGGCGCGACGGTCAACCAGGTGGTGCTGGCCTGGCTGATGGGCGGCGAGACCCCGTCGATCCCGCTGGTCGGCGCCTCCTCGGTGGCCCAGCTCGACGAGAGCCTCGAAGCGGTGGAGCTGGAGCTGACCGCCGCGCAACGGGAACGACTGGACGCCGCGCGCTGACCGACCTCGTCAGGCCTTCAGGTCGAGCCGCCAGTCGTTGGAGCGCATCAGGTGCCCGGGCGGATACTCGAACTCGGTCTCGCCGAGCAGGGTGAACCCGGCCTTGCGGCAGACCGCGTTCGAGGCCGGATGGTCCACCGACGGGTAGGCGTGCGCCCACCGGTGCCGGCCGTGGGCGCGGGCCTCGGCCACCACGGCGCGTACGGCGGCGGTGGCCAGGCCCCGCCCCTGGTGCTCGGGGAGAATCGCCCAGCCCATCTCGTAGACCGGCTCGTCGTGCCAGACGCGTTCCCAGTAGCCGACGCTGCCGACCTTCACGCCGTCGGGGAGCGCCACGGTGAACATGCAGCCGCTGCGGGGACCGGGCCCCTGCAGGTACCGCTCGTGCCGGGCGAGCACCTGCTCGTCGGTCTCCGGGCCGCCGGTGTGGTGCCGGACCTCCGGCGTGTTGAGGCGACGCAGCAGGTCCAGATCGTCCTCGTCCCACCGCGCGATGCGCACCTCGGTCATCCGTCCCCCCCGTTCGCCATGCGCGCCCATTGAAGCAACCCCTACCGACGGTCCGGGGTCACGAGCCATCACGACACAATGATCTTCATGACGCATCGGTGGGACGGAATCACCCGCAGCGAGTCGCTGTCAGCGTGGGCGGTGAAGGCCCGGCACGAGCTGGCCGACCGCGCCCGCGCGTACGACTGGGACGCCGTCTTCGCGGTGCTCGCCGAGCCCCGCAACGCCGACTGGATGAACGCCGCCCGCCTCGATGGCACCTCGTGGTACGCCCCGCTGCACCAGGCCGCCAACGCCGGCGCGCCCGTCGAGGTGGTGCGACGCCTGGTCGAGCTGGGCGCCTGGCGGGCGCTGCGCACCGCCGACGGGGAACGCCCATTGGACATCGCCGTCCGCCTGAGCCATGAGCATCTGCGGGAGGTCCTGACCCCGCCCCGCCTCATCGACGTACCGGACCACGAGCTGCGCGCGGTCCAGGAGCACTTCCACGGGCTGATCCGCGCTCGCGTCGGCAACCTGGTCGACGAGCACCGGCTGCGCCTGCCGGAGCTGGAGGTGCTGCTGGAGAGGCCCCGCGACGGAGCGCACTTCTCCGTCCCCGGCATGTACGGCGGCTTCACCTTCACCCTCACCGTCGAGGACGATCGGGCGAAGCTGACGACCGAGAGCTGGATGCGGGTGGTCGGCGGTTCCGGTCAGCGGCACGAGATCACCGCGAAAGAGGTGATCCTGGTCGAGGAGGGCTTCGTCTGATAGCGCCCGCGCCGCCGGCGGTGGTGGCTGGTCGCGGTCGCTACAGAGCTGATGACGTAAACGATTCAGCATCGCCGCCGCGCAGGAGTCAGCCGTTCTGGCCGGTAGCCGGGCGGGGCCGGGGCACCTGCCGGTTGAAGCGCGGCGTGAGGGCGAGCACCAGGGCCTCCTTCTCCGCCTCCGGGTTCTCGGTCTCCTTCCAGCGGACGACGCACCGGTTCAGCCAGTGGGCGATGTCGCTGGCCGTCGCCACCGGCCCGGTCCGGTCGAGTTCCTGGCCGATCTGGTCGTGCAGCACCGACGAACCCCGGTTGCCAGTCAGGTGCTGGCGCAGCCGGTCCCGCAGGTTCCCGGTGCGGCCGACGTAGAGGACGGTGTCGCCCGCGAGCACCACGTGGACACCGGCCGCGCGGGGGGCGCCCTCCGCCGTGTCCATCGTGTACGGCAGGGCAGGCGTGAAGCCGGCGAGCAGGTCGCCGTACGCGATCTCGGTCATCCCCGGACGGTAGCGAGGAAGGCGCCGTCCGGCAGCCCCGCCGCCTGCCTTCAGGGCTGGTCATCCACCGACTGTGGCCCAGTTCCGTTCCCTTGTCCTCCGCCGGGCGATTTGGTCGGCGGCCTCCGCCGTGAGGATCGCCGCCCCTGGCGGACTACGACGCTCCCAGGTGCGCCAGCATCGTCTGGTTCGCGGCCCAGCCGTCCGGGAACTTGACTGGAACGTCGAGGTGCACCGACTCGGTCGAGGGGTGGGCGTCCAGCAGCTCGCCGATGCCCGCCCGCGCCACCACGACGCAGGCGTGCCGATGGCGGGACGCCAGCACGCAGAGTCGCCCCGACTCCAGGTGGAAGGCCTTGGCGTCCCGCCGCCCGGAGAGCGGGTGCAGCACGATCGTCACGTCGTACTCGCGGCCCTGGAGCCGGTTGGCGGTGTCGACGGTGACGCCCGCCCCGGCCTCGCCGAGGTGGGCACGGATGGCCGCGACCTGGTCGCGGTGCGCGGCCCCGACGGCGATCCGGTCGGCGGTGACCGGCGCGCCGGCCGGCGCGTGCTCGGAGACGGCGACAGCTCCCCGCCGCAACACCCGCAGCGCCAGCGCGGCGCACGCCGAGGCCGCCTCCGCGTCGGTGCGCAGGGTGTGCCGGGCCGGCAGTTCGTGCAGCGCCCACCCGGTGGTGGCGGCCAACTCGACCGCCGCGTCGAGCGCGTCCCCCGGTCCGGGCTCGGTGAACGACAACGCCCGGTCGTCGGGGCCGGTGCCCGCGCGGAAGCCGGTGAACGGGTAGAACGCCGCCGCGACCACCGGCGCCGCCGACGCCGGCAGCCGCCACGACACGGGCAGACGGTGGACGGGCAGCTCGGGGTTGTGCCGCAACAGCACCGCCACCGCCGACTGCATCGGATCCCAGGTCAGGCCGGTCCAGCGCGCGGTCTCGACGGTGGAGAACGGGTCGAGCTGGCCCGGGTCGCCCACGAACAGCGCCCGCTCGAACCGGCCGGCCACGCGCAGCAGGGCGTCCGAGCGCATCTGGTACGCCTCGTCGACGATCGCCCACGGCCAGGAACCCCCGGTGACGGTGGCCCACTTGGCAGCCGTACCGATGATGACGGCCGGGCCGCCGAGGTCGGCGACCTTCGCGGCGACCTTGACCGTCTCGTGCGCCTTCACCCGGTCGGACGGCCGGTAGTCGGCGGCGGAGAGGCGGCCGATGCGCAGCTCGGGGGCCTTGCGGGCGAGGCGGTCGATGAGGTCGTCGACCTGCTCGTTGGTCTGGGCGATGATGATCAGCGGCTCGCCGGCGGCGGCGAGCTCGACGGCGGCGCGGACGACGAGGGTCGACTTGCCGGCGCCGGGTGGCGAGTCGACCACCACGCCGCGGTGGGTGCCGGAGCGCAGGTCTGCCAGCACGGCGGTGATGACGCGCTCCGCTTCGACGGCGGGTGGCACCTCCAGCCCCAGCATCGGCCCCTCCTTCCAGCGCCCCGCACACTACCGGCAACTGTTCCGCCGACCTTGGTCGAGCGCGTGAAGTTCCTCCGCTACGCCGAAGCGCGAGGCGACTACGACCAGTTCGTCGAGACCCTCAACGCGTCCGACCCCCACGGGAAGTGGTTTCGGCCAGCCCCGGCGGCGGGTGGCTCACTTACGGGACGATGGAGCCGCCACGACGTCGGGAAATCGGTTAAGCGTCACCTGAGGGTTGTTGTAGAAAAACAGCGCTCAGGTTGAGGGTAAAGATTAGGGAAGATTAAGAATTCGATTAGCAGAGCCTTAGGTCCGCATAATTCCGGCACCCAATGTGCCCGCCTGACAGCGCAGTGAATTGGCGTCGCCGGCTCGTTGATTTCTTTGGGCCGTCCTCACTAATGTTGGTCAGCGTCCGTTCCGGATGTCGGTCTCCACCTGGAGCACCCCGGGACGGCCACCGCCGAGTCGCTGGACGTCACTGGCGTCGCCAGGCGAGCCGGGGAACCACCGCAGGTTTCGGGGTGAATCCGCATCAGCGGTAGGGCGCCTTCCACGCCCGAACCCGTCAGCTAACCCGGTAGGCGGTCGAGGTCGGTGCACCGTGACGTGCGTCGGCCTCGAGTGGAAGGAGCCGAACCGTTGCCACCCGTGCGCACCCGCCCCGCCGGATCGCGTCTGTTCACCAGAATCCTCGCCGTCGCGGCGGCGGCCATGGTGGCCGTCGGGCCAGCGGCCCCCGCACACGCCGCACCGTCGGCCGCCGATGTACAGCAGCAGATCGAAGCGGCGTGGCAAAAGCTCGAACCCGTCATCGAGCAGTACAACAAGGTCCGGTCGGAACTGGCCGCGAACCAGCGGAGATCGGCCGAACTGAGCCGGAGGATCGAGCCGCTCGCCAAGTCGGTGGAGGTCAGCAGGACCCAGGTCCAGGAGATTGTGGCGGGGTACTACAAGCGGGAAAGGTCGCTTTCCACATTCAACGCCCTGCTGTCCCGCCGCTCGTCGCCGACAGCGTTGGGGGATCAGCTCGCGCTCGTGAATCAGGTGGCAGATTCGGAGCAGCGACAGATCACCGGGCTGTCGGCGCAGCAGGCGAGCTACGACGCCGACAAGGAGAAGGTCGACGCGCTGATCGCGATACAGCAGCGCCAGCAGGCCCAGTTGGCGGCTCGCAAGAAGGCCATCGACGCCGAGATCAAGCGGCTGGATGCGCTACACAGCCAGATCGCCGCCACGGAGAAGGCCGCAGCGGCCAAGGCGGCCGCGGACGCCGCAGCGGCCAGAGCCGCAGCCACCGCGCAGACAGCCGCTACCACGAGCAGCACCTCACCCATCACGTCGACCAGTTCGCTGTTCATCGGTGGGAAGTGTCCCGCCGTCCCCAGCACGGGCAGCGGCGGCGTCGCGGCGAAAACCGCGTGCAATCAGATCGGGGAGCCGTACGTGTGGGCGGCCAACGGTCCCGACTCGTTCGACTGCTCCGGCCTGACCCAGTACGCGTGGGCTTCTGCCGGCGTGCAGCTGGACCATTACACAGGTTCTCAATGGACCTCAGGTGTGGCGGTGAGCAGAGCAAACCTTCGCACGGGTGACCTCGTCTTCTTCTACTCCGATCACCATCACATGGGTATCTACGTCGGCAACGGGCTGATCGTCCACGCCCCGCACACCGGGGACGTGGTCCGAATGGCCCAGCTGGCGAATATGCCGTACAGCGGTGCTCGCCGCCCCGGCTGACCCGCCCGACGATCCACGCCGCTCCACAACCCATCGCAAGAAAGCGACATGATTGACGACCACGGCGACCGCGGCGTTGGCGGGCACGAGCCCGCCGGCGGTGCTCCGGCTCCGGGGCGTCACTCTGGAGGTCGATGCCGGCGCCCGACCTGATCGCCAAGAACGGCGCCAGACCGAACGGGGCCCCCGCTCGGGGACGATGCCTACGGCGTGCCGGGAAGCCGGACCGTGACGAGGAGACCGCCGACGGGGCTGGGGACGAGGTCGAGGGCCCCGTCGTGGGCGCGGACGATGCTGTGCACGATGGCCAGGCCGAGGCCGACGCCGGCGTGTTCGTCGGTGCGTACGCGTTCTGTTCCGCGCTGGAAGGGTTCGGTGAGGGTCGGTACCAGTTCCGGTGGGAGCCGACGACCCGTGTTCTCGACCCGCAGCACGCTCGTGTCGCCGTGCGCCTCGGTGTGGACCGTCACGGTGCCGCCGGCGGGGAGGTTGTGGACGATGGCGTTCTGGACGAGGTTCGTCACCATCCGCGACAGGAGTTCGGCGGAGCCGCTGGTCTGGGCCGCTTCGCCGGTGACGTCCAGCGTGATCCGGCGCTGTTCGGCAAGGGAAAGCAGCGTTTCGGCGGCTTCTTCGGCGATGAGGGAGAGGTCGACGCTCTCGCGGGTGAAGTTTCCGCGGTCGCCGCGGCTGAGCAGCAGGAGGGCCTCGGTGAGGTCGATCGCCCGCTGATTGACGGCGTGCAGGCGTTCGATGAGTTCGCCCCGGACTCGCGTGGGATCCTTGCGGGCGACGTCGAGCAGTGTCCGCGAGATCGCCAGCGGGGTGCGCAGTTCGTGGGAGGCGTTCGCGGCGAACCTCTGCTGCTCGGCGACGTGGGACTCGAGTTGTTCGAGCATCGAGTCGAACGCGTCGGAGAGTTCACGGAATTCGTCCTGGCGGCCCTTCATGCGAATCCGGTGGGACAGCGACCCCCTCCCGGCCATCCGTGCCGCATCCGTGATCCGTGTGAGTGGTGCGAGCATCCGGCCGGCGAGGATCCATCCCCCGACGAGCCCGAACACGAGCAGGAAGACCATCGCCACGGCCGCGGCGGGGGCGAAGGTGTGTATAAGGAGGTAGCGGTTGGGCGAGATCCCGAGAAGGCCCTGGGAGGTGTCGGGTACGTAGCGCAGCAGGAACACCCACACCACGGCCAGCAGGAGAGCGACGGCGACGGCGAGGAACCCGGCATAGCTGAGGGTGAGTTTCAATCGGGCGCTGAGCCCTCGGCTTCTATGCATGCGTACTGCCGGGTCGGGCGGCGTCGGGGTCGGTGGTGTCCGCGCCGTTGTCGATCCGGTAGCCGACGCCGGGCACGGTGGCGATGATCCATGGCTCGCCGAGCCGTTTGCGCAGTGCGGAGACGGTGATGCGCACGGCGTTGGTGAGGGGGTTGGCGTTCTCGTCCCAGGCCCGTTCCAGCAGCTCCTCGGCGCTGACGACCCCGCCCTCGGCGGCGACGAGGACCTCCAGCACGGCGAACTGCTTGCGGGTGAGCGCGATGTAGCGTTCGTCGCGGAAGACCTCCCGGCGGAAGGGGTCGAGCCGCAGGCCCGCGATCTCGCGGACCGGCGGCCGGGCGTACGCGCGTCTGCGGTCGAGCGCCCTCAGCCGCAGGACGAGCTCCCGCAGCTCGAACGGTTTGGTGAGGTAGTCGTCGGCGCCGAGCTCAAAGCCCGAAGCCTTGTCGTCGATCCGGTCGGCAGCGGTGAGCATGAGGATCGGGATGCCGCTACCGGAGGCGACGATGCGCCGGGCGACCTCGTCGCCGGAGGGGCCGGGGATGTCGCGGTCGAGGACCGCGAGGTCGTAGGAGTTGACGCTGAGCAGTTCCAAGGCGGAGTCGCCGTCGCCGGCGATGTCGGCGGCAATCGCCTCCAGCCGCAGACCGTCACGAACGGCTTCGGCCAGGTAGGGCTCGTCCTCCACGATCAGTACGCGCATGCCGGAAGCCTATTGTCAGCAAAAACTACCGCCGACGTGCGCATACCGGACACGCTCCTCAGCCTGCCGATGCCGGCGCGGGGAGAGGCTGGTCCGACGGCACCTCCGCCATCGTGCGCCACCAGTGGCGCGACGCCAGCGCGGCCAGCACGGCGCCGGCGGCGTTGACCAGTACGTCATCCACGGAGGACACCCGGTCCAGCCGCAGGACGTACTGTGCGGTTTCGACCAGGACCGAGCAGCCTGCCCCGAGCGCCAGGATCCGCGGCACGGACGCCAGCGCCGCGAACCGCATCGGAGCGAAGAACCCCAGCGCCGCGAAGATCAGCAGGTTGCCGACGATCCCGACCGGCCCCATCGTGACCAGGTCCCGCAGCGGGACCAGACTCACCCGACCGGGGACGATGCCGGCCCCAAGGCCCGGCATCATGGTCATCCAAACGAACGGCACCGTCCCGTGGACCATGCCCACCTCGGCCAGCGACATCCGCCACGCCCATGTGACGCCGGCGGCACGCCGACGGCGCGCCAAAGCCCACACCACCAGAGCGGCCAACGGCAGCGCAACCAGCACCATGAGCAGCACCCCGTTGAACGTATCGAAGCAGCCGTGCCACCTCCCGGCCATGCACCTCGGAGCGGACATCATGAGCGGCCGCCGCACGGCGAACGCGACGCTCGCCACGCCCAGGATCGCCAGGCTGACAAGCACGGTCCTGCGCGTGCGGCGAGGCGGTGCTGACAGGGATGCGCTGTGGTTCATGCCGCCATTAGAAACGGAGGGCCGTTGCGGTGGCGTATGCGATTTTGGATACGTCCGCGATACACGGACCCGGCGTCGTCGCCCGGCACCTCTGCCGCGACCAGAGCCCGCAGCCGGCTGTCGACATCGACGGGCAACCGGTCCACGACCCGGACGGTCAGCGCTTGCTCGACCCGGTGCAGCGCGGAGCGCACGATCCGGTCGATCCGCCCGGCCACCGGCGGCTCGATCCGCTCCGTCCGGCAGCGCACCAGCAGCTGGAGCCACCGGGCACCGTCGAAGAGCAGCGACCGGTCGAGAGTGACCCTGAGCAGGGGGAGGTCCGCTGCGGCCAGCCAAGGTGGAACCCGACGAGGCGAAGAGCGTTTCGCAGCGTTCCGCGACGGGCTGGAACCCGTCGAACAGCGCGGTCAGCGACGGCGTCTGACCCCGCCCCGCTACGGGCGGAGCCTGACGCGGCACAGCGGTCGACAGAGCGGCACGGCCAGGGCGTTAGCGCGCTGGCCAGTTCAGGCATATGCCAGGGCGAGGCTGCGGTGTTCGGGGTCGTCGGTGCGCTCGGCCAGGGCCCGCAACTCGCCCGAGGCGGTGTCGGGGTGGTGTGCGCACCAGGCGTGCATGAGGGCGGCGGCGGTTTCCGGCGGGCTCCCGGTGGCGGTGGCGACCACCACCTCCGCTGTCTCCTCCAGCATCTGGTCGAGGGTCGGCACGGTCACGCCCAGCTCCCGCAGGTGCCCGGCGAGCAGACCGACACCCAAGGGCGTCAGTACGGCGGCAGCCGCATCCTTGTCGATCGCCCCGAGCATGGCCAGCTGGTCGAGCAGTCGATCGGTGTCATTGTCGGCGAGCTGGCGCCAGCCCCGCTCCTGCTCCTCGCTTCCGGGGTCGAGCCCCAGTCCGTCGCATGCCGCCTGGTAAGCGAGCTGCCGCAACTCGTCGATCGCCACAGGCTCCGGCGCGATGTACAGGGCCATGGTCACGGCGAACACCGCATCGTCGAACCGCCACCGCAGCACCGACTCAACCCACCCGCTCCCGCAGACCGCCTCGCCGAGCTCGAACAGTGCGGTGAAGGCCCGCCGGGCCAGCGCGAGCGGGTCCGCCAGCACCTTCGCCGCGCTCTTGACCGGCACCAGCCGTCCCTTCACCGCCCGTACGACGCGGGCCGCCCGGGCCCAGGCCACCAGCACGCTGAGCTCGTACAGCTCATCGCTGCTGCGGGTCTTGAAGACCCGGTCGCCGATCGCGGGGTCGATGACGTCGCCGGTTTCCAGCAGCGCCACGAGTTCCCGCGCGTCGGCCAGCCGCAGCCGGCCGGTGGTGGTGAGGGTCCGCCCGTCACCGAGCCACCGCAGCAGCTCCCGCAGCCGGCCTACGACAACCGACTCGGCGGCCAGTCCGCGGAGGGTGTCGTCGTCGGGCACGGCCACCAGCGGCAGCGGCGGATGAGGGTCGGAATTCGCGCCGAGCACGTGGTTGGCCATCACCTGGTTGAGCAGGTCCTCGTCGACGGCGATCCGGCCGGCGTGCAGATCCGCGATGAACCGCTCGGCGGCCGCCTGATCGGTGAGGTCGACGCCCTCGTGCAGCATCCGGCTGGTCCAGAACTTCGCGAGCCCGTACCGGCTCTGGTCCGCCATCGCGTCGGCGAACGGCGCGGCGAGCTTGTCCAAGGCGACGTGCAGCAGGTGCCGGTCGGCGCAGCGTCGGTCGGCGAGGTCCTGGTCGAATAGGAAGTCGACGAAGGCGCGTGCGGTCGGCGTGACGGAGTCCCACTGCTCCGGCGGCAACGTCACCTGGCGGGGGAACCAGTCGAGCAGCGCCTCGTCCAGGTCCTCGGGTTGCCACCGTCCGAGAAGGCCGTCACCGTCGGCCCAGCGGTGGTCGAGCAGCGACTCGACGACGAACGCGTCGACCGGCCGGCGGTGCCGCCGCGCCCAACGGTCGAACCGCCGCACCAGCCGGTCGCGGGCGGAGATGAAGATCTGGTCCGGTGCCGAGGTGTAGACCATCCGCATGACGGTCGACACTACCGGCAGAGGCGGCTGGAGCGGGTCATCAACCAGCGGGGCATCGCCCGCCCCGGCACCACTGACATCGACCCGTGCGCCACCCGTAACCCGAAGTCTTGATCGACTGCCGCCGGGGGGGTGCGGCCGGCGCCCATCGTGTGGAGCCGGCCGCACCCGGTGTTGAGTACGGACGTGCCGCTGCTACGGCTCTCGTCGGTAGCGGCGGTCAGTTCCCGCTGCGGTACGGGCCATCCACGAATACGAGCGCGTCACCGACGGCCCGCTCCGTCCCGCTCGGGCGGTTGACCAGCGCACCCTGGACGGCCATCGCGGCGGGTCCCCCGCCGTCAAGGTTGACCGCGTCGTATATCGCAGGCCACCCCGCTGCGGCCGTCACTCCTCACTGCGGATAGCGCAGGCGACGTGATCGGACTGCCAGGTGCGCAGGGCCCGCTTGATGCGCTGGTTCTCGGCGCGTACGTCTTCGAGTTGGCGGGACCGCTTTCCCAGCTCGAAGGCGAGCCGGTGCAGCAGCGCGTCGACGTCGCGGTAGCCACGCCGCCCGCGCCTGGTCAGCGGCAGCGGCACAGTGGTGATCCGGTCAGGGGTGAACGGACCGCGCAGGGCTTGGCGGCTGCGGTGGACGGTCATCGCCAGGAGAGCCGATCCGGCAGGTGGATCCGCTCGGCGGGCACCCCGGCGGCGAGCAGCCGCAGCCGCGACCCGGCCAGCATCGCCGGCGGCCCGCACACGTACACCTCCTGGTCGGGGCGCAGGTGGTCGAGGGCGACGGTGAGGGCGTCGCCCCGTTCCCCCGGTTCCGCGAGGGAATCGTGGGAGAACACGGGCACGATCCGCAGCCAGTCGTGGGCGCACGCGAGCTTGTCGAGGCTGACCGCGTCGTACAGGTCGGCCACCGTGCGGGTCCCGACGACCAGGGTCACCCGCCGGCCGTCCGGGGCGGCGGCGACCTGCTCGACCAGGGCGCGAAGCGGGGCCAGGCCGGTGCCGCCGGCCACCAGCAGCAGCTCCCGCTCGTCGCCCAGGTACAGGCCGGTGTCGATGGGCGGGCCGAGGTGGAGCAGCTCGCCGGGGCGTACCTCGTGGACCAGGCTGGTGGAGACGGCGCCAGCGGGGACCGAGCGGACGTGCAGCTCGACGGTGCCGTCCGGGCGCGGCGCGTTCGCCGGGCAGTACCAGCGCCACCGGCCGGGCAGGCGCGGCGTGGATACCGGCACCGCCTGGCCGGGCTGGTAGGGCAGCCGCCGCCAGGGCCGTACCGTGAGGATGGCGAGGCCGTCGCAGGCCCGGTCGTGGTCGAGCACCTCGGCCGGCCACCAGGCCGGGCCGTCGCCCACCCGCCCGGCGGCCCACTCGACCAGCCGCCACGCCCTTCTCCACCCTTTGCTGGTTCCCAACGCCTCTTGGAGGGTGGCGGCGTGCGTCGGCCGCAGGCCGTAACGACGGTACGCGCGGCCGAGCACTGCCAGCAGCGCCAACCGCCCGGCGCGGTCGTCGCCACCGGTCATGAGGCGGTCCAGCGCGGCGTGGACCAGGGGTGCCTCCCGCTCCGGCAGCAGGCCCGGACAGCGGTCCTCCACCGCCTCCCAGAACTGGTCGGCGCTTGCGGCCCGGGTTGCGGCTGCCGGCTGGCCACGCGCTTCCAACACCCGGGCTAGGTAGTTGACTGCCCGCCGGTGCTGCGCCTCGGACCAGCCCAGGCCGCCCCACCCGTCGAGCAGAGCTCCGCCGCCGGGCGCGGTGGTGAGCGTCCGCGCCAGGTGCGCCGTCAGCCGGTCCCGGTCCACCCCGATCAGGTACGGGGACAGCTCCGCGTCCGCCGCCAGCAGGCTCAACCAATGGGTGACCGCCTCGCGTACCTCCGGCTCGGTCACGCCATCTCCTCCTCGGTGAGGCCGGCGGCGGCGAGAGTGGCGCGGCCCCAGCGGGCCAGGCGGCACGGGTACGGGACGCGTTCGCTGCGGCAGAGCAGGCCGTGTGGCCAGCTCTCCGGGACGTGGACGCGGACCGCCCGTGCGGCGAGGACCAGGTCCTCGTCGGTGACCGGGGTGAGGACGGGGAAATCGGCTAGTACGGCGGACATGGGTGGGCGCCTCCGGCGTCGTGGTGCGTGGAGTGGCGCCGGGGCGGGAGGGGACGGTCGTCGTCGTTCGGGTCGACGCGGCCGGAGCCCGGCACCCGCCCCGGGCCATGCATCCACCCTGGTCAGGCTCTCGACGCGGGAACATGACTACGCAATGCACCTTGTCGGTAACTGCGCTGCACCCACTGGCGCTAGGCTGCCCGATGACCGATCTCGACGTGATCGAAGGCGGCACGATGACGACCGTGCACCGGTGGACCGGCCGGGAAACGCGAGCGCTGCGCCAAGCCCTACGGATGAGTATTCGGGACTTCTCGGCGCACCTGGGCGTTGCTGAGCGGACCGTGTCCAAGTGGGAGGCCGGGCAGGATGGCGTTCGTCCGCGTCCGGAGATGCAGGCCGCACTCGACACGGCGCTAGTCAAGGCGGGCACCGACGTTCGCGACCGGTTCGTCGCGGCGCTCCACATCGGCGAGGCACTGCCACCGGCCGGCGCGACTCGGTCGGATCTGGGGGCGATCGCGCGTCAGCGAGTGGCTGCCGTCCGCGCCGCTGCCGGGCTGACCCCTGACAGCTTCGCCGATGTGCTGGCCTCGCACCTCGGCTGGCGACCCAGCGCCGAGGCGGTGCTGCGTTGGGAGACCAGCGAGACGCCACCGGGGGACGTCATGCTCGCGCTCGAGGCGCTGGGCCAAGGCCCAGTCCCGCCATCCTCTGATGGCCTCGCTGGCCTGACGGCGGTCTACCCCAGCCGGTCTCAGCTCTCCGCCCGCCTTCCGGCCGACCAGCTCCTCGACGGTGCCCTGGATATTCGGGCGGTTGGCCTGTCCCTCAACATGCTCTGCCAGGACTACGCCGACCGGCGCTGGAACGGTCTCCTGCAGAACGGCGCTCAGGTTCGCTGCCTGTTCCTCGACCCCGCCGGCTCGGCTATCCAAGCTCGGGAGGTGGAGGAAGGCTTCGCGCCCGGACAACTGTCGGCGCTGACCAAAGTCAATATCGAGACGCTGTTTCGGGTCCGCGACCGGCTTCCCGCCGACCTGCGGGACAGCATGGGGCTGGCGACGTACGACGAGACGCTTCGCTTCAACATCATGCTCGTGGACGATCTGTGTGTGGCGCAGCCGTATCTGACGGAGAGCCGTGGAGTGGACTCTCCCGCCTTCGTCATCCACCGAGACCCGCGAGGCAGGGGGCTGTACCCGGTATTCGAGCAGGTCTTCGAGTCGCAATGGCAGCGCGGGCGGCGGCTGTGAGCGAATACCGGGAGCTGCTGCCGATCGCAGTCGAGGCCGTGAACCGCGCCGCGGAGGCGATGCGGCACAGGTTCCCAGGCGCGTTGACGGTGAAGGGTGACCGCGACTTCGCCTCGGAGCTGGACTACGCGATCGAACGCGACATGCGGGCGTTCCTCAGCGCCGAAACGCCTGACATCGGATTCCTCGGCGAGGAGGAAGGGCGCACCGGCTCGGCCGAGATGCAGTGGATCCTCGATCCGATCGACGGCACGGCGAACTTCGTTCGGCGTCTGCCCTTGTGCGCCGTCTCGCTTGCGCTCGTCCACAGGAGCGAGGCCGTACTCGGCGTTATCGACTTACCCTTCCTGGCATCGCGGTACACCGCGGCCAAGGGCGATGGCGCCGCCGCGAACGGACAGGAGATCAGAGCCAGCAGCACCAGGGATCTTGGCATGGCGATCGTTGCCATCGGGGACTACGCCGTAGGTCCGGACGCCGAGGCAAGAAACCGGTTGCGCCTCGCCCTGACCGCCCAGCTCGCCGCCGAGGTGCAGCGCGTACGCATGACTGGGAGCGCCGCACTCGATTTGGCGTGGCTGGCGGAGGGCCGGCTCGACGCGGCGCTGACCTTGTCCAACCATGCGTGGGACATGGCGGCCGGGGTCGTCATTGCGCGGGAATCGGGAGCCGCTGTTATCGATCAAGACGGTGCCTACCACGACGTCAACTCCGCCGTGACGCTCGCAGCAACGCCTGCGCTCGCCGGGGCTGTGCTCGCTGCCTACCGGAAGGCGGCTTCGACGGTAGAGGTCGTTCAGTGATCCGCCCGACGGCTTAGGCACCGCCCGGACTGCCTTAGGGCAAGCCGCCAATGGAACCGCCTGACGGCCGGCCAAGCAAGTCAGGCTGCTGGTACGACTCAGCCGGGAGCGTTGTCTCTGGTCGTCTGCGCTGGTCTCGCTGTGCTGGGCATTGGCGAGCTGATCGAGGTGCTGCAGGAAGACGGCTGGGATGTCTGCCTTAGCGAGGGCGGGCGGTCGGGGAAAAGCTGCTAGGTCTTGGCGCTTGCGGAGGATCTCTATGCTCTCGGTCATGTCTCTCCCGCATGACCTCGACGCCGACTCCGGCATGACGGAGGACGAGCACGGACTGCGGCACCTGCTCCAAGAGGTCTTGGACTTGGCCTACCAGTACTCGCGCGATAGCTGTCCTGCGATGCAAGCCAGGGACAGGGCAACGAAAGAAATCGCTGAGGCTCTGAAGGCCCTACTCCGGTCGGTCGCATCGTCCCTAGGTCTTGAGCACCTAGACCTTGACGTCGAGCTTGGAGGCCGCCATGGAAGCTACGGTCCTGTCCCCTGGGTGCGGATTTTCTCAAGGCATCATGCCCCGAGAGCGCACGAGGGCTTCTACCTGGTGTACCTGTTCGCGGCTGATGGCTCACGGGCCTACCTCTCCCTGATGCAAGGGACAAGCGAGTTCCGTGCCGGGAAGCTTCGCCCAGTCGCGGACAGCAAAGTGCTCGTCGCGCGCTCGGCGGAAGCACGGAGCCTGCTGCGAAACGTCGCGGGAACGTTAGTCGACGAAGTGGACGGCGGCGGAATCGATCTGGCTTGGAGGAAGCTGTCGTCTGGTACGGAGAGCCGCAAGCGCATTCGCAACTATGAGGACGGCACTGTGGTGGCTCTCCCCTATGTCAGTCGGAAACTGCCATCCGACAGCCAACTCCTTCAGGACATCGTCGACTTGCTGCCCCTGCTGGCGTCCCTCTACCACGAGCCGGTTAACGAACATGCCGCTGAAGCTACGAGGCCCACTGGACCCGGCCCCTACCATGCAACCGCCAGAGCGGGCCGAGGCGTGGCCCGACTGCGGC
The DNA here is from genome assembly GCF_900091515.1 of Micromonospora purpureochromogenes. NCBI lineage: Bacteria > Bacillati > Actinomycetota > Actinomycetes > Micromonosporales > Micromonosporaceae > Micromonospora > Micromonospora purpureochromogenes. The sequence goes on from NZ_LT607410.1 coordinate 5,993,234, forward strand.
AGGGACGCCTACTCGACCCCGTCGTTCGTAAGGCGATCGAGGTCTGCGCCGAAGATCTGGCCGAAACGGACCTGCGCAGGCGCGGGTGGAAGGTCGAACGCGTAGGAACCTACAACCGCGGTTACGACCTCGAATGCCGACACCCGGACGGGCACACGCTGCACGTCGAGGTAAAGGGTACCCAGTCGCTGGGTGACGAAGTGGTGCTCACCCCAAAAGAGGTGCGGCACACCGAACCTGCAACGGGCTGCGAGGCCGAGCACGCGCTCTTTATCGCATCGGAGATTCGGATCAGCCATGACAACGGCGTCATCGCGTTAGGTGGCAAAGGGCGGTGGTTGTGGCCTTGGGCCATCAGCCCGGACGATCTGTTCCCAACCGAGTACGCATACCGTCCGCCAGCACAGGATGAGATGATCAACTAGCACAACACCGGGCCCCACTGAGGGTTACAGAGCCGGGACGGTCAGTCCCCGGCGCGGGCGGTGAAAAGTTGAGATGCCCCAGCACTCGGCTCAGGTCAGTTCTCCGGTCCTGGCGGAGGTTGACCGTGTTCCGGGCTGGATGGGCAACGGACCTCCACGATCCTGATGTTGCTACTGGCCCCCCGACGGGCAACCTTCCGTGCCCAAGGAGTTTGCACGTACTGGCATGCACGTCGCTAACGGTTGGATCCCGCACGGCTTGCCCGCCAATCCGCCTCGTAGGGCTGGCGGCACCGTTTAGCTGCTCTACCACGCCATCTGATGCGAAAAATTGACTAGGTGTGGCAGCCAGCCTCGCGTTATTCGTCGTTCGGGTTCATAACCGGGGAACGAGCTGTGCGCTGCATCGGCGGTTGGTGCCGGTCATCAATATCTCCGACGAGCGAATGCACTGCCCCGCTGAAAACCTCGTTCATCAGCAAAGTCAGCTGCAGATCGTCGAGCGCCTCCATGCTCACGAGGACACCCACGCGACGGAGACGAAGTGCCGCGACGCGTAGCAGACTGGTGCGGGCCACCTCGGGAAACCGTTCGGCCGTGGCAAGGTGGGCAACGGCGATCGCTCGTGCAGTACGAGGGTTGCCGCCGAGCGAGGGCCGCTCGAGCAAGCCAACGGCCTCGTCCTCGAATAACATGCTGCCCAGGTCCTCTCCTAGAACGTGGACTCTGTGCCAGAGGCGGCGGAAGACGTTGCGCGGTTGGCCGAGGATCCGTTCGTATCTTGGCTTCCTCTCCGGATTGGGCCACCGCCAGAAGGCGACATCCGGCAGCAGCACCAGGCTGAGGAAAGACCACACCTCCTCGGAGGCTGCGTCAGCCGGCAGGATCCGCATCTGCCTGTACAGTTCGGCGGCCAACTGTCGGTCGAATTCTGTGGCGGCGTGACGGGAGAGTGTTCCCGGCCAGCCATTGTCTCGCGCGATCCTTCGCACGATCTGCTGCAGCTCGCTCAGCTTCTCCGGCGCAACTCGGTTTGGCGCCGTCGGATACCACGTCGCGCGGCTGTGTGCGGTGTCCGCCTGCGCCGTGAGCTGCACGGTCTCCACGGCCGAGTGGGTATACAGAAGCTCCTCAGCGATGCCAGCAGGAAGGCGAGGATAGGCCCACAGAACGTTCACCCGTTCACCACCCCGAGCGCGGCTTGGATGCGAGCCTCGAATTCACCAGGATCGCTCTCGCGGTCGCCGCGCAACTCGTTGAGAGTTCCCGACGGGAAGCAGCGGCGCAGGAGGTTCCCAAGCAGATCGCCAAGTGTGCCGGGCTCGTATCCGGCGTCGAGGTCCAAGTCGTCGTGGCCGATGGCGTGCAGGACGAGCTGCCGGGCCGCGTCGTAACGCATGAAGTCCGCAAGTACCCGTGAGCGCTCACCGTCGGGCGAGTTGAGCAGCGAAGTGATGGCCTGGTGATCGGTGTTGAGGTAGAGCCGGATGCTGCCGGTATCGGAGGAGTCCAGATCTGTCCCGCAGCTGAGGTACCACATGGCGGGTCGCCCGTCGGCAATACCGGAGCTGGCGAAGCTTGTCTGCACGACGGGGAACCGGCTGCCGGACCCCTCTAGGACGACGCTCGCGGCGTCCTGCCAGAGGATGCTGCCGGGACGGCGCGGCGCCAGCGGGCCGGCACCCGGGTCCGTCTCAGCAAGGACGATCCGTAGACGTAGGTGGAGCGCGCCACCGAGTTCGTGGCCGGGAATGTCGGCGGCAACCAGATTCTCACCGTCAGTGATGGCGACGACAGGGCCTGCGCCCCGCATCCCGGTGCCGGAGGCCTGCCAGGCGAGGACGCCGCGGAGCCTCGCTCTGCTCGTAAGGCTGCAGTCGTTCAGGAAGCCGGCGAGGTCGACAGCAAATGGCCACTGCACCGTCAGATTCTTGAAATAGTCCCACTCCGGGATCACCTCGTCAGCCAGCATCGTGTAGCCGTCGATCGAGGTGATGGTGGCTTCTCCGCCGACAAGGCGATCGTCAGCCGGCAGCAAGAACCCGACGCTGAGCGGGCGGCTGGTCATGCCGTTCCCACCTCCGTCCGTACTGCGACCGTCACAGCGGCGTCCGTCGGCTGGGTGACCCGGATACTCCAGGCGCTGGCGGTCGCCGGGGTGACCGTGAGCCGGCTTCCGGGCTGAAATTCGCCGGTGTCCCTGCTGCGCCATCCGATGACCGTGACGGTGGTGCCATCGTCGGCCTTCTCCGGCCGGCCGTCCGTCACGGCGATGAGTGGCTCGGCGACGAGGACGACGCCGCCACCGGCTGACCGGGTGTCGAGGTCGACGGCGAAATCGGCACACGGGATGCCGTTGGGCATCAGAGCGAGCCGCGCCTGCGGGTGGAAGCGGACAGCGACGCTGCCCCGCCGGGGTGGTGAAGTGGGACCTGCGCGTCCAGTCTGTGCGTGTCCACCGTCATGCACGGATCCGGACGCCCTCCCCGCCGTCCCCGTCGATGAACCGGTGGTGGACCGTCCATCGGGTGATGCGAACCGAGAATCATCCGCCCGGCTGCTGGCACCGGGTGCAGGGATGCGCGGATCGGTGCCACCGGGCTGCGTGTCAAGCAGGGAACCGAGCAGTGACGCCAGCCGGGTGATTCCCGGACGGTTTCCCGCCTCGACGGTGTCCGCGCGATCCGCGCCCCGGCGATCCTTGAAGACCAGGTCGATACGGTTGAGAGCCTGGCTCACCGGGTTCCTCGCATACCGCTGGCGCTGCGCCCGGCGGGGCTGCCACCGGTCGTGGGTCGGTGGTTCGGCGGCCGCGAAGTCGTCGTTCAGTGCCGGATCGGCGATGAACACACCGGTGATGGCCTGTCCTGAAGAGTCCGGCGTGACATTGCGGTATTCAACGACCATGCGTGGTTCCCGCATGAGGGCGATCTCAGCATCTGCCCGCTCGTGTGCACCGGCGGCACCCGGCAGGTGGGTCCGCCATGCCAGGATCCCTAGACGTCTTACCGGTCGAGAGCCTTGGACCTCCTGGACGGTCCAGGGATAACCGCTGGACGGCGCTACGGTCCCATCCAGGACCTTTTCGCAACGACGGTAGGCCTCGACGAAGTGTTTCAGGCGCTGGTCCCTTGCCGGGCCCGGCGGTGGTACGGCTTGACCGTTGCAGGTGAACTGGACGGTCAACCTCGGCCGTGCACCGGTCGGCGCGGTGAGATGGGGCCACGCGTAGTCAGCGGCCGCATGACCGAGGGCCTCGACCACCTGCCGCAAGCTGTCGTCCTCTTCGATCCGGGGGGCGAGGATCATGATCATCGTCCCGGTCGTGCCGGGCTGCAGGCGGTTCATGCCCAGCGTGAGCGCGAGCCGCTCGGCCCTTTCCCCGGTCAGTGGCTCGGCGCCGGTCTCCGGGTCCGGCATGCCCCACCAGTGTCGGCCGGTGAACCGCTTACCGTCGAGGTCGTATGGCTGCGTCAACGCCATCGCGATGAGGCGCGACGTGGGTCTGTCGTCGACGAGGGTGCGGGTGAAGATGACGACAGTGGCGCAGAAGCTCGCCTCGAACAGAACGGCCTTGCCGTAGCCATAGGTCCCACCCTCGTAGCCCTTGGCAGGGTCGCGCCCGATGTTGCGTACCAGGTCGACGAAATCTCGCCTGCCTGTGCTCGCCAGGTCCGCGCGGGTCGGGCCGCACAGGCCCCGGGTGCCCACGTCAGTGACCGTGAGCACGTCGATCGCTTCGCCGCGAAGGAGTCCGTCGACACGTGAACCCGCCGGCCGTTCGCGGAGAACCTCGTACCTCAGCGCGTCGTACTGTGCGCCGTTCAGCCGCCAGGCATCGACGGCGAATGTCACTGCACCGGTGACCTTCGCTCGTGCATCCCAGCTGTTCTGCAGGGTTTCCCGCAGGAACAGCTGCCAGAAATCCATCGAAAAGGTACCGAGTGTGCGGCGAGCGGAGTAGGCATCGATGCCGCCGTGGGGCGCGAACGGCTCGGCAAACATGTTGAGCGACGTCACGACTTGCCCAACAGGTGGTCGATCACGGGGCCCGTGTTGATCAGCCCCGGCACGGCGGTCAGATCGAGCGAGTATCTCATGCGCAGTACATGATCCAGGACCTCCGGATGGGTGAGGGACCGCGGCACGATTCGAGGAAATTCGGGATGATTGACCAGGTACGTCCGCCGCTGCCGGAGGCCGAAGCGAACCTGCCTGTAGGCGGAGGAATCGGCGATTCGGTAGCCGAGGGAGGCCAACTTGGTGAGAAGAGCATGACGGTCAGCACCTGCATTCAGCAGCCGGTCGATCGCATCCGGAACGCTGTCGCCGTCCGCGTCGTCGCGTTCGACCTGTTCCACACGGAGGTAGAGCGAGGTGCCCGGCCGTTCCTCGAGCTGCCCGATGCCGTGGACCTCGACCTGAAGTCGCTCGCGCAGGCTTGTGGCCTTCACCTCAACGCTCGCGCCGGCTCCGGCGAAGTCCGCGCGCGCGGCGTCCGGCCCAGTCCACAGTCGCACGGCAGCGTGGGGATCCCGCTCGGCAAGCTCTTCCATGAAATGCAGTTCCGCGAGCAGCCCGGTGAGTGCCTCTGTGCCCAGCAGTGCGCTCGTGCCCGGTGAGAGCAGTTCCCGCCACCTCTCAAGCACTGCGAGGCAGACGAAGCCGGGCTGCGCCGAGTCGGCTGTGAGCCGTTCGGTCATCTCGTCTGCAAGTACCGCAAAGAGGTCGTGCAGGTAGGCCAGTTCACAGACGACGTCGAGGTACCGGATGGACGTGCCAGATGCCTCGACCAGTGGACGGGTGGTGAGGATGACGCCCCGGCTGCTGGTGTCCTCAACTGCCCGCTCGTCTTCTGTCAGGGGCACCAGAAGATGGCGTCGGCCGCGCGAGTCGATTCCGTGCACGACCGGTCCGGCAGCTACCCGGGTGTCGCTGTGTCGTACGCGAAGGTCGGTCGGGACTCCGGTCTGCTCGAGCAGCCCGAAGATGGTCTCCGCGCGGTCAGCCATCGGCTCGGCCTGTCGGTGTCTCCTCGCCAGCCCGTTCGTCCTCGGCATCGAGCTCCTCGATGTCGATGACGTCAACCTCTTCAGGTGGCGGTGCAATGTCGGACAGATCCACTGAGACGTAGTCCTGCTCTTCCGGCCCCCACGCCTCAGGGAAGAACAGGCCAACACCGATGACGTGCCGTTCAGCCTGGAGGTCGACCCGTGGGTACTTTCCCTTGGCGTGGGTCTCGTCCGCCGAATCCTTGCTGATCGGGTACAGGCACAGCAGGCCGACGGGCCCCAGCTTTCCGTCGCGGAAGATCCTCAGCCGCTCGTCGGTGGGGTCGCCGTCGATCTGCGCCCGAATGTCGGCGACCGTCCCTGGAAGGTCGGCCACCCGGTCCGAGGTCGACACCAATGACTTGATGTCGGCATAGGCGTCCGGCGTCCTCAGCCGACTGCGGTTGATGAGATTGACCTCCCGACCGCCCAGGTTCATGCGACCGACCCGATCGCGTTCCTGGCCGATCACCACGACGTTCCAGGCCCGAAGCGCCCCGTGGGCGTTCTGCTTTCGGAGGTAGTCCCGCAGCGCCTCCGGGCGCAGGTGGGGGCTACGCTCGTGGAACCGGTAGTCGCCGAGGAACGCCAGTATCTCGTCGGCATGCACCGAGTGAAGCGCACGACGGCCGGCCCGCGCCGTCACCTCGGTCACGCCGGGTGCAGCCGCAGCCCGTTGGAGGAGCCGGTCCGCTGCCGAGATGTTGTGGTCCAGCCAGTCTCGGTCCCTGTGATTGAACTTGATCGTCTGTGCCACCTGACAGCTGTAGCTGTTCCTGACTGTGATGCCAGCGCGCATCTTCGCTGCCGAAGTCACCGCCAGAGCCGGGTGCTTGCGGATTTTCACGGCAAGTTGCCGGGGCGTCAGGTGTTCGTCCTCATAGCGGCGGATCTGCTGGCGTATCTCCGCCTCAACCGTTGCCAGATCGATGAACCAGGAGGCGAGCTCGCTGGTCATCCAGATCCGCGGCAGGTCCTGGTAGCCGGGTCGATAGCCGAACCAGCGGCCCATCTGCAGGAGGGTGTCGTAGGCCGACGCTGCACGAACGAAGTAGCTGCAGACCAGGCCCTCGAGAGTCAGACCGCGGGCGAGGGTGTTACCGCCGATGGCGATTGCGGTGACCGGGGCATCCCCGTAGATCAGCCGGTCGCCGGACTGGTAGTTGTCGATGACGACGCGGATGTCATCGGCAACCGGCACGACGTGGCTGGCGACGTCCTCCCACGGGACGGGTGTCAGCCCCATCTCGGCAGCCGGGAGCCGTTCAGTCTCGGTCCGCCAGTCCTGTCGAAGCTGGTCCCAGGCGACCCGGTCACCCTGAAGCAGGTCCTTGGTCAGTCGTTCCAGATGGGCTGTGACACACAGCGCGAGGCGCTGGTGGGCCGCCGCGCGCATCGAAGTGTGGATGAGCATCGTCGAGTCGGTGGGGACGCCGTCGCGGTGGCGTCGGGCGGCGGTCGCGAGAATGAACCATCGCAGCGCGGCGACCAGGCTGGCGGGCATCGTCGGGTACCAGCCGTCGACCGCGTCCCGGCCCCGTGGCGGCTGAACCTCTGGCACCTCGTCGTCTCGCACCTGGCGGATCACGTCGAGGCCCTGGTCGGGCTTGCCGTCCTCATGGGCGAGCAGGTCACGTCCGAAAATGGTCTCCGCGCCGAAGTAGTCTTCGGGGCACGGTAGGTCAACGACGAAATCGCGAGGGTACAGGTCGTCCGGTACCGACGGGTCGATCAGGAGGTTCGCGAAGGGCGTGGCTGTGTACGCCACGTACGCGACCTTCGGCTTGTTCAGGATTCTTCGGATCAGCGAGTTGATCTTTGACTGGCGACCACGGGTCCCGACACCGATGCTTGCCTGGTCCGCCTCGTCGTCGATCAACACGACCGGGCAGTCCCGCAGCACAGTGCCAGCTGCGTCCAGGAACTCGGCCAGCCGCCGCAGCCGATACGGGTTCTTTTTCACCACCGCAAGCAGCCGGTGCTCAGGGTTGCCGAGCAGGTTGGCCGCGTTCCGAGGATTGGCGTCGAAGTCCGACCAGCTGCCGGTCAACAGATGCCATCGGCCGTGGGCGTCGCCCACGAGCATTCTCTCGAGACGCTGCTGGGTCTGCGAACGCAGGTTGTCCGTGATGCCGGACAGCACGATGACAAGCCGATAGCCGACGTCGCACAACTTGGCTGCCACCGACATGAAGTTGGTGGTTTTGCCGCTCTGCACATGCCCGAGAACGAGGCCGCGAGCGCTGATCTCAGCGTCCCCGGGCCGCGGGAGCAACGACACGATCTTGGTGGATGACGCGTTGATCGAGTTGAGAGGATCATCCCGCAGGCCTGACTCTGCCAGTCGCTGCTGCAGGGCCGGCCAGAAGACGTCCCCGGGCTGAGGGCCGGCGTACCATCGGCCGGTAAGCCTCTCGTTGTCCACGAGGGAGCGGGGATCACGCAGCTCGCGGATCCGCCCGCTCTGATTCTCGAAGGTGAGCACGGCATGGTCGAGGATGTCCACCGGCACCCAACGGCCGAGCTGACGGCGCAACGCCTCGATGGTTCCGCCACCGTAGACGGATCGCGCAATCTGCGCGACGAGATCGAGCAACTCGTCGTCGGCCACGAGCTCGGCCAACTTTGATTTTCTCCTACTCATCGGTCCCGCCCGCCGCAAGAGCCGGCCTACAGCCTGCTCGGGTGCTTCGCGCACCAGGCGGTCGATAAGTCCGTCGACATTCTCCTCGGTTTCGCCGATCAGCGCCTCGCCGAGGGCGGCCGGCCCGACGGCGGCACGTACCATCGGCAAGTCGACCACCACGCCCATGTGCTCGCCGGAGCGCAGAGCGGCCAGCGCGGCCGTGATCATCCGCTCCGGTCCGGCCACGCTGCGGCATGTCCAATCCAGGAAGCATTGTCCCCACCTCCCCACTGGCGGTCCCCGGACACTACAGGCGGGAGTCCTGCCAGCGGGACCCCGAGTAGTCACCTGTTCGGCCAGTCCACCGTTGGTCTTCCTGCGCTGTCAATAGGCCCGGACGATGAGATCGCCTGAGGCAACTAAGGGTGCGGGTGGCAGCCTCTGTGCCGGCAATCTCCAGCCAGCGGTTGTCGGACAGCAGGTCGCCGAAAATCACGTCGAGTCGTCCGCCCCAACCGTTCCATCGATGCAATCAGCACAGGTCCGGCACTTGTTCAGCTGTCCCAGCGAGGTGATAGGGATGACGGCGTGACGAAGGATCCGGGGCAGCTGGCTGGTGTGAGAGGTCAGGGCGATGAGCGCGAGTTCTGATGGGTCGCCTGCTGGTCGCCGGCCGGCGCCGTTGAGCGCTGCGGTCTCCAATCAGATGAGGCTGATGCGCCGCGCCTCGACCAAGCCGGAGTTGCTCATCAGGAGAGAGCTGCACCGCCGAGGTCTGCGGTTCAGGGTCAACCACCCGGCCCTACCGGGACGTCCAGACATCGCCTTCACCAGAGCCCGTCTGGCCGTCTTCGTTGACGGATGTTTCTGGCACCGGTGCCCTCAGCACGGCGTCATGCCAAAGAACAACCGGGAGTGGTGGGAGGCGAAGCTGCGCCGCAACGTTGAGCGGGACCGGGAGAAGGATGCGGCGCTGTCAAGGCTGGGTTGGCAGGTCCGGCACTTCTGGGAGCACGAGGATCCGGCAGCTGTCGCGGAGGAAATCGAGCGGACATGGCGGCATCTGCGAACCACCCCAACTGTCGTTTCGAAGACCGCCACGTAAGTTGTGACATCCTGGTCGTCACCAGGAACGAGTTGACGGAGGTTGGCGGATGCCCAGCAAGGCGTGGTTCGACGTAGCACCCTCGGCTGCGCGCCTCACCGGCTCGCTGCGCGACATCGGTTACGACTTTCCGACCGCCGTAGCGGACATCGTCGACAACAGCGTGGCCGCGGGCGCGACCCGAGTCGAGATCATGATCGAGTTCGCCGGATCGAGGTCTCGGGTTTACATCGCTGACGACGGGCATGGCATGTCCCCCGGCGCCCTGCTTGAGGGGCTCCGGCTGGGTACGCGTCGCGCCTACACGAAAGGCGAACTCGGCCGCTATGGACTGGGCCTGAAGACGGCGTCCTTGTCGCAGTGCCGATCTGTGGCGGTGATCTCCCGCAACACGCCGGATGTAGTGCGGACGTGCGCTCGTGTTCTTGATCTGGATGTGGTCGAGGAATGGGACCAATGGGTCGTGGTCGACCCCGGTGCCGACCCCGATGTCGCCAGAGCCAAGCAGTGGCTCGCGGAGGGCACTGGGACGGTTGTTCTCTGGCGGGACCTCGACCGTGTGCTGCCGGAGAAGCGACCCGAGGGCGGCTGGGCGCGCCGACGCCTCGAAGCGTTGGCGGCGAAGACGGCTGAGCACCTCGGCATCGTGTTCCACCGGTTCCTCGAGGGAGCGGCTGGGCGAACTCCGCTGGTGATCACCGTCAACGGTCAGAAGGTGCGGGCGTGGAACCCCTTCGCACCAGAGGAGGCCGGCCGGTCCGAGCTCCCCGCACAGCGCTTTGAGATCACGGTGGGCGATGTCTCAGGTCATGTGGATCTCCGACGCTTCATTCTTCCTTCTCGGGACCGGTTTTCCAGTACGAGCGAGTTCGAACGGCTGTCCGGTCCGCTGAACTGGAACAGGCAACAGGGTCTCTATGTCTACCGGGCGGACCGACTCGTGCAGTGGGGCGGCTGGAGCGCCATTCGTGGCATCGACGAGCATACGAAGATGGCCCGGGCCTCCCTCGACTTCAGTACCGACCTCGATTCGGCTTTCAACATCAACGTGGCCAAGATGAAGGTGGCCCTGCCCGCCCAACTTCGGCAGATGCTGGAGGCACCGGTCAACGAGCTCTGCATCTACGCAAACGACGCCTACCGTCGGAGCGCACGCACGAAGGCGAAGCCTGTGCCGGCGGATCTCAACGCCTCCGCCGACATGCGCGTGGCCATCCAAGCCACGGCCACTGCTGGACTGGCGCTCCGTGCTGCCGCGATGCAGGCCGGCGAGTGGGACGCGTGGCAGCGGATCGCGGGTTCCCTGTGCAGGGAGGCGCCGGAGATCGCGCAAGCGCTGGGTCTCGACAGCTGAGCGGCCGGCAGTCGCGGATCAGAACAGCCGCAGCGGATCCGCCCGGGACTCGGCGCACAGCTTCTGCAGAGGGCAGGCGTTACACTCCGGTTCCACGGGGCGGCAGAGGCTGTTCGCCAGCTCCACCAGTCCGAGGTGTGCTCGCCGTGCGTCGCTGTCGGCGCCAATCATCCGCGCAATTTCGAGTCGGCCGTCCGTGAGCCGGTTGCGGCGGTCAACGGGGTCGCCGCTGAAGCGGGCGGCAACCCGCAGCACCCCCTTGGTCACAAGAACCGGCTCCTCGGAGTCCTCCTCGCCGCGAGCGGGAACGGTGAGGATGGCGAGGTCAGCCACAGCTTCCGTCAGTCCTGGCACCTGACGCAGCTCGTCGTCCTCCCGGAGCAGCTCGGGATTCTCGGCCAGGCGTCCGGCCAGCTCCAGGATCGCGCCGGCCCGGTGTGGCCGGGACGCCCATTTGCTGATCTCCACGAGCTCGGCCTCCGCCAGCACCGTATCCTGCGGCTCGCGCCACCGTGCAAGCAGCGGCCAGATGAAACGCACGACCTCGGCGGGGGCGCGGTCGAGGAGCATCTCGGCCTGGATGACCTGCCAGCGTGTCTCGGCCCTCAGCCAGGGCAGGCCGCGTACCGCGGCACTGTCGAACCAGCCAGCGAGCATCGCGGCCACGTCCTGTGTCGTGGCCGCCACCGGACGGGGATCGTCGAGAGCCGCGCGCACCGCACGGGCAAGATGCTCCCCGAGCAGTGGCGGCACGGCGTTGCCGATCTGACGGAACGCCGCGGACGGCGGACCGGCGAAGCGGAACCAGTCCGGAAAAGTCTGCAGTCGCGCAGCTTCACGAACGGTGATGGTGCGGTTCTGCCGAGGGTGGATGTACCAGTAGCCGTCCTTGGCGATGTGCGCGGTGATGGTCCGCGACAGGTTGTTCTCGTCGAGTCGCTTGTACTTGTCGTCGAAGATGTCTTCGCGGTACCGCTTGACCTCATCCGGAAGGTCGCGGTAACGCGTGGTGGGGTCCATGGCTTCGAAGGCTCGGGCGTCGTCCTCGCGGACCGGCCGGGTGATGTGGTCAAAGACCTTGTGCTCGTCGCCGACGGGGACGGCTTGGCGCATCCGCCGCTGGAACTCGCTCTGGGGCCCCTCGTAGTCGCTCCATCCCTCGGCGCCGCCCTCGGGCCGCCATCCCCCCTCGACCGAGGGGAGGTCCCCGATGGCGTTCCAGACGGTCACTCTCTCCCGCTGCTCCTCGGGCCAGGTGAAGGCTGCGCCCTCCTGCAGGGCCACCAGGATCAGTCTCTGGCGGAACTGAGGAACTCCATAGCGGAAAGTCTCCACCGACCGTTCCTCGACGGAGTAACCGATCGACTCGAGCTCGTGGACCATGGTGCGGAGAATGAACATCTCCTTGTCCAACGCCATGTCCGGCACGTTCTCCATGAGGACGGCCTGGGGGCGAGCGGTGCGGGCGATCTCAAGGAAGGAGCGCCACAGATCCCGGCGCTCGTCGCGCGGGTCACGAAGCCCTTGGCGGACCCGGTGCCGGATCTTTGAACGCCCCGCCTTTGAGAAGGGTTGGCAGGGCGGGCCACCGGCGAGCAGCTCGATCCCGGCGGCCCTCATCAGCTCAGCGACCTGTTGCACCCGGTCGGGGTCGCCCAGGTCCCAATCAACGCTGAGGCCGCCGTGGTGGTGGCGATGCGTCTCGATCGCTTCCTCATCGTGGTCAACCGCGAGCACGACGTCGTAGCCGGCAGCCTGGAGGCCGAGGCTCAGGCCGCCGGCTCCACTGAACAGGTCAGCGGCGAGGCGTCCACCCTCAGCTCTGAGCTTCGAAGCGAGGGAGACCAGTTCCTCGGGCTCGGAGCAGGCGTCGCTGTGCGGTGCCAGCCGGACGAAAGGACCACGAACCAGTTTGACCCCGTACCCACGGCGACGGACGGGGGCGGCAGGCTGGTCTTCACGGGTCACGATCAGGCAGGCTACCGCCAAGGGACCCGACCGACCGAACCCCCGCACGGCGTCGTCCTGTCGTTTCTCGGCGTCCTGAGTCTCGCCTGCGGGACCGTTGACCGAGCAACTTTCGTCCGTACGGTTTGAATTTGCGAGGATGAACGGGTCGAAGTATCGCAAGTAGCAGAAAAGGACCTTCGGCGTTCTGTGAGCGACCCCTCACCTCCCTATACTCCCGCTATTCGTCGCGGTTCCATGTCACACCGACGCTCCGGTGGGCGCCGACCGTGCCGACAGCAACAGATGCGACGTGCGGCGCCGGAGAGCTCCGTGCACTGACGGGGGCCGACCTGCTTTGAGCTATGACATCGCCAACCCTGATCCCGCCGGAACCATCACCTCCCTGCGGTCTTTCGGGTACAGCGTCGAGGCCGCCGTGGCGGATCTCGTTGACAACAGCGTCTCGGCCGGGGCCCGGCGCATCGACGTCTTCTTCACCTGGGCGGGCCCAGCCTCGTGGGTCGCGGTCTTGGATGACGGCCGAGGCATGACGACCGGAGACCTCGTCAGCGCGATGACCGTGGCGGCGCGCGGCTCCTTCAAGGCCCGAGTCTCCGAGGACCTGGGCCGCTTCGGCATGGGCCTGAAGAGCGCCTCGTTCTCACAGGCCGCCCGGTTGACGGTCGCGACGAGATCCGAGCCCGGCGCGGAAGCGGCCGTCCGCACGTGGGACCTGGGGGTCGTGTCGGCAACCAGCGAGTGGCGCCTGTTGCACGGCACCGACGACGAGACCGCGACGACATTGGACCAGCTGCGCCAGGACAACAGCGCCGGTACGACGGTGATCTGGCGGAGCCTGCACCGGTTCGACGTCGACGGCCTCACAACGGACGACGCTCGGGCGCAGAAGCAGTTCTACGCTGAGGCGACTCGCGTCGAGGAGCATCTCGGGATGGTCTTCGCCCGCTTCCTCGCCGGGCGAAACCGGATCACGATGACGGTCAACGGAACTCCGGTGAAGGCGTGGGATCCGTTCCTCAGCGGTCATCCGTCGGTCCAGCGGCTTCCAACCGAGGAGTTGCCCGTCGGCTCGCACACCGTGCGAATCGAGCCGTTCATCCTGCCGCATCCCAAGAAGCTCGACTCCGAGCAGCAGGAGCACGCCGCCGGACCCGCTGGCTGGCTCGACCAGCAGGGCTTCTACGTGTACCGACGGGACCGGCTGATTCTCGCTGGCGACTGGCTCGGCATCCGCGGGTTCCGACGTGACGAGCGGTACAACCTGGCGCGGATCGTCGTGGACGTACCCGCCGAGGCCGACGCCGAGTGGGCCATCGATGTGCGGAAGTCCACGGCGGTGCCTCCGGTGGGTGTCCGGCGTCATCTCCAGCGCATCGGCACGGCCACCCGGAGCAGGGCCGCAGAAGTGCTCAGTCACCGCGGTCGGATCGCCGCCCGAGAGCACGGCGCCGAGTTCATCTACGCCTGGCGGGTGGACAAACGCGACGGCAGCATCCGGTGCCGCATCAACCGCGACCATCCGCTGGTGCGGGAGGTGATGCAGGGCGGTCCCGATGCGGCTGTCGACGCCAAGGCCCTGATCAGGCTGCTTGAAGAGACCGTCCCGGTGGCCGCGCTGCGGATCATGCACGACGGTGACGTGGCGGACGACCCCGAGCCGTTCCTCGGAGCGGCACCCAAGGAGGTGGGCGATGTTGCTAACCGCATCTACGCCGCGTTCGTCGCCCAGGGCCGGACTCCTCGCGAGGCGAAGGAGCGACTCGCGCTCATGCCGCCCTTCGACCAGTTCGACGGCTTCTGGCAACAACGCTGACGGCCCTACCGCCGCCGCCCACACATCAGATCAACGGGGAGGGCCACATGACCGCGCAGACGCAGGACAACCATGACGCGATGCAGCAGGCGATCCGGCTCGTGCTCGCACTGCTTCCTCAGGACCGTCAGGCAACGCACGACGAGATCGCGGAGAGCGTCGATCCGATCTGGGTGATGCAGCAGTCCCGCGGCCAGTTGCTTGACAGGGACGTCCTGCTCAAGGAGATCGAGTCGCGGGTTGCGGTATGGCAGGACGACTCGGTCGGTTTGAAAGACGACCGCAACCACATCGAATGGCTCACCGAGGCTCAGCTGGAGCGCAGCTGGGACTTCTGGGACCGCTACCGCCGGTACCTCGAAGACGTCCGCCTGATGCCGCCGAGGGTCGTCCGGCGGCTGGACCAGAGCACGGACCGCATCCTGCGCCAGATCGAGGACCCCCGACGTCCGGGCGCCTGGCGTCGTACCGGACTCGTGGTCGGCCAGGTGCAGTCGGGCAAGACCGGCAACTACATCGGCTTCGCCAGCAAGGCGGCCGACGCCGGTTACAAGCTCATCGTGATCCTGGCCGGCATCCACAACAGCCTCCGGAGTCAGACCCAGCTCCGGGTCGATGAGGGCCTGCTCGGCTTCGACACGCAGTACCAGCAGCGCTATGACGAAACCACGAACACCGCACGCATCGGCGTCGGCGTGATGCCAGGCGTGAAGCGGCTGAAGATCGCCTCACTGACGAACAGCGCGGAGGGTGGGGATTTCAAGCAGCAGATAGCCAGGAACCTCAACCTGCCGATCGGTGACTACCCCGTCGTTCTCGTGATCAAGAAGCACAAGAGCATCCTTGAGAACGTCCGCAAGTGGATCGTCGAGGTTGAGGGCGTGCCCGTCGGGGACGGTAAGTCCAAGGTCGTGCGGGACATTCCTCTCCTCGTCATCGACGATGAGGCGGATCACGCGTCCGTCGACACGACCAAGGACGATGACACCGACCCCTCAACGATCAACCGGTCGATCAGGCATCTGCTCAACAGCTTTGACAAGGCTGCGTACGTCGGATACACCGCGACGCCCTTCGCCAACATCTACATCAAGCCGAAGGCGGACCACGACACGTTCGGGCTCGACCTGTTCCCCGAGAGCTTCATCGAGAGCCTGCCTGCGCCTTCGAACTACCTCGGACCGGAGCGCGTGTTCGGGCTGAACGCGACGGACCCGGATGACGAGGGGATCAGAGCTCTTCCGATCTTCCGCCCCGTCCATGACCACGAGGCCTGGATGCGTCCGCGGCACAAGAAGGAATGGGTGCCGCCGGAGGAACTTCCCCTGTCACTCCGCGAGGCGATCGACTCCTTCATTCTGACGTGCGCCGCCCGTCGGGGACGGGGACAGGGCTCGCAGCACAACTCCATGCTCGTCCACGTCACGCGGTTCGTCAGCGTACAGAACCGGATCCGCGACCAGATCGACGAGCACGTCAGCCTGACGCGTGACCGACTCCGCGACGGCATGGGCGGCGAAGCCGCCCATGTGCTCGCCCGACTCCGACTCCTGTGGGAGAGGGACTTCACCACCACCAGTGCGACGTTCTCAGCGGAGGAAGCCTCGCCGGTTCAGTGGACCGACGTTGAGAAGGAGCTGCGACCGGCTCTCCGGAAGATCGATGTCCGGGCTGTCAACGGCACCTCCCGCGACGCGCTCGAGTACTACGAGAACCGCAAGGCCGGTCTGTCCGTCATCGCCGTGGGTGCGGACAAGCTCTCCCGCGGCCTGACGCTGGAAGGCCTCAGCGTCAGCTACTACCTGCGCACGTCGAGTATGTACGACACGCTGCTGCAGATGGGCCGCTGGTTCGGCTACCGCCCCGGCTACGAGGACCTGTGCCGGCTGTACACGACGTCCGAGCTCTTCAACTCGTACGGTGAGATCACTGCAGCGGACAACGAGCTCCGTCAGGACTTCGCGGAAATGGCGCGCCTCGGCCAGACGCCGGAGAGCTTTGGACTGCGCGTGCGCGCTTCTCCGGCCGGGCTGGCGGTCACCGCCGCCAACAAGATGCGACGCGGCGTCAAGGTGCGGCTCAGCTACTCCGGCGAGCTTCCCGAGACGACGGTGTTCAGTCTGCATGCCGAGGCTGTCCGGCGGAACTTCGACATCCTCGAACGCTTCATCACCGGCTTGGACGAGCAGAGTACTCCTGTAGTCGACGGGACCAGCCTGGTCTGGCGAGGCGTGCCGCCCACCGAGATCATTGACGGTTTCCTCGACGGATACATCTCCGACCGCGGCTCCTACCGGGTGCGCCCGGCGCTCATTGCGCAGTACATCCGTGGCTGCATCTCGGTGGGCGAGCTTTCGCGTTGGACGGTGAGACTGGTGGGCACGCCCACCGGAACGCCGCGCAAGATTGGCACCCAGCGACTTCGCCTCGTGACCCGTTCCCGTCCGGATGGCTTGGAACCGGAAGAAGGACGGCACACCATCAAGCGCGTGCTCAGTCCAGCGGACGAGAGCAGGGATCTCTCCGGTGAGCTCCGAACACGCGCGCTGGAAGCGACGAGCGCAGCGCGTCGCCTCGAAGCCGACCGCAAGGGGAAGGAGTTCAAGGAGCCGACCATCCCCACCGGGCAGCCGCTTCGGAGGTTCCGGCCCGTGCAGGAGCCGCTACTCCTGATCTACCCGATCGAACACCCCGAGGCTGAGAACGACGCCAACGTTCCTCCGTTGGTCGGCTTCGCGATCAGCTTCCCGTTCTCGGAGCACCCGACCGAGACCGAGTACGTGGTCAATGACGTCTGGAGGCAACTCGAGATCGATTTCTTCGATGACGAGGATCCGGACGAGTGAGGATCGGAGAAGAAGACTGGGCGCCTCTCGAGGCTGAGCATCACCCGTACGGCATCGTCGCTCGGCGCCTGTTTCCACGGTCGCGGCACGACATCTTCCTGGCGGTTCAGCAGCCAACGGGGAGGCGGGTGCTCCTTCTGCGGGTGCCGGCATCTGCCGGTCAGACGATCGCCGAACGGTATCCGTCGTTGCCCAGCACCCGAGGTCTTGCGATCGAGTTCGCGACGGCTCCTGACGGGAGCACCGAGCTTCGGGTCGTCCTCACTGCGGACGAGCGGCGGGAGGTCTTCAATCCGCTGATCGCCGACGTGGCCACGACCGCACATGCAACCGAGGGCCCCGTTGAGGCTCTGACAGCGGCCATCGAGCGCTTCGAACACTGGCGTCATCTCCTCCAGTCCATCCGTGACACGGGGCTCAGTGAAGAGGCACGACGAGGTCTGTTCGGGGAACTGATCGTCCTACGCGACCACCTTTGTCCGGTCCTGCCGCCTCAGGAGGCGGTGTCGGGCTGGCGCGGGCCAATGGGGGCGAATCAGGACTTTGAACTGGCCACCTGTGCCATCGAGGTCAAGACCGGAACGGGGAGAAGCCCCCGGAGCATCGTCATCGCGAGCGAGCGTCAGCTAGACGACACCGGGACAGACCACCTGCTGCTGGCCCACCTCTCGCTGGACGAACGTCGGGGCGGCTCGGGCGAGTCGCTCAACGCCGTCGTCGACTCCCTGCGTGAGGCGTCACCGTCCGCGGCGGTACGAGCAGAACTTGATGATCTGCTCATCCGTGCCGGCTACCTCTCCGAACACCGGCACCTTTACGACGAGCTCCGCTACACCGTCCGGGGAACGGACTTCTGGCACGTCACCGACGACTTCCCGCGCATCACGGAGGCTGACCTACGGCCAGGGGTCGGGGGCTGCCGCTACCGAATCAGCACTGTCGGACTGGACCAGTACGGTGTCTCCGCCCAGCGGGTCGCCAGCATTGTCAAGGGGGAGGCATGAGCCAGACCAGCCTGTCGGCCTACGCGCAGGAGCTCGTTGCCGATGTGCTCGCCACG
Organism: Micromonospora purpureochromogenes; assembly: GCF_900091515.1. Lineage (NCBI taxonomy): Bacteria > Bacillati > Actinomycetota > Actinomycetes > Micromonosporales > Micromonosporaceae > Micromonospora > Micromonospora purpureochromogenes. The sequence goes on from NZ_LT607410.1 coordinate 6,011,485, forward strand.
GCCGAGGCGGAGAACGCCACCGCTCCGGACACCTTCACCCGCCGGGTGCTGGATGAGTTGGAGCAGGCCGGTGAGGTGGAGAACACCTTCACCGCGTACCACAAGGCCCTCGGTCTTGAGGTCAACGGCTACGGGATGAACGAGTCCCTCGGGACCCTGGATCTGTTCATCACCCAGTTCAGCCTCCAGCCAGAGGAAGGCCGTCTCACCCGGAGCCAGGCCGAAGGGCACTTCAAGCGGCTGCTGACCTTTGTCCGCAAGTGCCGTGATGGCTTGGCCAAAGACATTGACGAATCGTCTGACGTGCATGACATGTGCGTCGCGGTCCAGAAGGCTCTGCCCGACGCTCCGCGGATCCGACTGTTCCTCCTGACGGACACCGTCAGCGGAGTCTCGACGCTGCCACCCGGCGAGCTGGACGGTCTCACCGTCACTCACGAGGTCTGGGACCTCACCCGGCTTCACCGCCTGGCCTCCTCGGGCACGCTCAGCGAGCCGATCGCGGTGGAGTTCAATCCACCGCTACCCTGCCTCGCCACGCCCGAGACCGACCGCAACTATTCCGTCTTCCTGGCGATCATCCCCGGACAGGACCTCGCTGACCTCTACGGTCGGCACGGCACACGGTTGCTTGAGCTGAATGTCCGGTCGTTCCTGCAGACCAAGGGTGGGGTCAACAAGGGCATTCGCGACACCCTTCTGCACAACCCGGACCGTTTTCTGGCCTACAACAACGGCATCACTGCCACTGCTTCGACCGTCGAGTTCACCGAACTGCCCGAGGGCGGCCAGGCGATCAGCAAGATCCACGATCTGCAGATCGTCAACGGCGGTCAGACCACCGCCTCGATCCACTACGCGCACACGCGCGACAAGGCGGATCTCAGCCGGGTCCACGTACAGATGAAGCTGACCCGGGTCTCCCCCGACCGCCTGCAGGAGATCGTCCCAGAGATCTCCAAGTACTCGAACACCCAGAACAAGGTCACGGTCGTCGACTTCAGCTCCAACCACCCATTCCATGTAGCCCTCGAGCAGGTAACGCGATCGCTCTGGGCGCCAGCAGCGGACGGAAGCGGGCAGGAGACGAAGTGGTTCTACGAGCGCGCCCGAGGGCAGTACACCGACGCCCTGGCCCGCGAACGTACCCCCGCGAACCAGCGCAAGTTCAAGAGCCTGCATCCGACCGGTCAGAAGTTCACCAAGGCTGACGCGGCCAAGTTCATCCACTCCTGGGCCGGACTTCCATACCTGGTGAGCCGAGGGGCGGAGAAGAACTTCCGCGAGCTCATGATGCGAATGGGCGACAATGCCCCGGAAGTGAACAAGAGCTACGCGCAACGTCTGCTCGCCAAGGCGATTCTGTTCAAGGCCACTGACAAGATCGTTGCGGCGAGGGACTTCGGAGGCTACAAGATCAACATTACCTCCTACTCGATCGCCCGGCTCGCGGAGGCCACCAACCGCCGGGTGGACCTGGACCGCATCTGGCGGGAGCAAGGACTGTCGCCTGCGCTCGCCGCTGCTCTCGACGACCTGTGCGCGCCCGTCCGCGAGGTGATCGTCAACCCGCTCAGAGGAGGCGCCAACATCGGCGAGTGGGCGAAGCGCCCGGACTGCTGGGAGGCGGTGCTCGCCATCCCATGGACGGTCCCTGATGAGCTGGCGGCGGAACTGGCTGATCAGCCTGTTGAGGACAGCGCCCCAACAGCGTCGGATGACGGTACCGAGGGCGATGTCGCCACCGTGATGGCGGTTCCGGCGCCCGAGTGGTTCGCCTTGGCACGGTGGGCGAAGGAGACCAGGAACCTGCACCCCTGGCAGCGACAGCTGGCCGACACCGTGGGTCGGTATGTCAACAACAGCTGGACGGTCACTGACAAGCAGGCGGCCCAGGCGCTGCGGCTGATGGCCGAGGCCCAGCGGCTCGGGTTCAGGCCGGCGTCCTGACCGTCCCACCGTCATCGATCAATCATGAGAGGACCACTGTGACCAGCGCAGGATTCGGGGATCTGCCTCCCGAGGCGTACCATGACGCGCCCTGGATCCAGGTGCTGCCCTGGCTCGCGCCGTACACGCCTGCAACGGCGCGGGAGCTCACCGAGCTCACCCCGTCGCCGGACTGGTGGCTAACGGAATCGCCTGCAGTCACGACGATGACGGCTGAGCATGAGGACCTCTGCCGTCATCTCGCCAGGTTGTTTCTTGTCAGGCATTCCGAGGCCACCTTCGGCGGGAGCTTCCCGACAGTTCCCCGCCGACTGCCGCTGTCCACTCTCGCTACCGGCGCACGAGCCCGGACTGCTTTCCAGAGACTCCAGGTACAGACGGTCGGCGAACTGGAAGCGCTGTCGGTCAGGAGCCTCTATGACGTCCGAGGTACCGGTCAGGGCACGGTCGAGGATGTCGTCACCGCCCTGGTGTCCGCGGCCATCGTCCGGTCAGGCGACCAAGGCGATGCTGACATGGTCGAAGGCGAGGTCCTGTCGGAGACAGCGCCAGCGACGGCGTTACCGCCAGCCCATACCCAGTTGCTCGAGGATTTGGCGCAGTTGGCCAGCTGGCGCCACATCCGGAGACGCGGAGATCAGCCCCTGCTGAGGGTAGTCATTGAGAACGGGGCACCTGAGCAGGTCCAGGAGCTGGCTCTGCGGCTCAACTCTCTGACGGCCGCAGACATCTCCAGCACCATCGGTAACCCTGACCCGGTCCTGGAGTTCACCGCCCTCCTGTCCGAGCTTGATGAGCGTCAGCTGCGGATCCTGCGTGACCGCTTCCTGGGCACAACGCCCAGGAAGCTGGCTGATCTCGCGACTGAGTTCGACGTCTCCCGTGAGCGGGTCCGCCAGATCGAGGCCAAGCTGAAGGAGCTGCTGGCACGGACCTTCCATTTCGGCACGAGCATCGGCAACCTCCTCGCCAGTCTGCGAGTGGAAATTCAGCCGGTGGCTGCCCTGGACCGGCTGATCACCCTGCACCCCGACCTCGCCCGCGATGTACCCGGCGTTGATGTCCCCCTCTGGCTGGTCCTGGACCGCCTCGATGACTACTTCGAGGTAACGGACGGCTGGGCCGCCGCTCCCGACGTCAGTTCAGCTCGCGAGCAGACCCGGACGCTACTGGAGGACTTCGCCAGCGAACACGGTGTGGTCGACCTCGAGGCAGTCACCGCGGCCACGTCCCTGCCAAAGAACGAGCTGCTCGCCTGGTTGAGCTGGTGCGGCTATGTGCTGCACAACAACCAGATTCTGACCCGCACCCGCTCGCTCAACGATCACGCTGCGGGGTTGCTGGCGGCGACGGGTGAGCCGCTCCACATCGATCAGCTGCAGGCGCAGATGGGCCGGGACAACAGCATCCGCAGCCTGGCCAACCAGCTGGCCGACGACGAGCGCTTCGTGAGGACGGACAGGGCCACCTGGGGACTCGCCAGCTGGGAGGTCGAGGAGTACACGTCGATTCGACAGCAGATCGGCCTTGAACTCGCCGCTGCCGGCGGACAAGTCGCAATCGGTCAGCTCGTGGAGTCGATCACCAGTCGGTTCGACGTGTCGCCGAGCAGCGTCCAGGCTTATGCAGGCAACGGCGATTACGAGATCGTGCAGGGTCTCGTGCGCCGCCGCGAGTCCCCTGCAGCCCCCCGGAAGGCTCCCACCGCCACCCGTCGCCTGTTCCGCCACGACGACGTGTGGAAACTCCGCATCACCATCACCCGCGACCATTTGCGCGGATCAGGCTTCCCCGTACCGTCCGGCCTGGCCAATCTCGTTGGATGCGCTCAGGGCGAGGTGGTGGAGCTGGAGTCCGATCTCGGTACACAGAGTGTTCGGTGGACAGGGCTGCAGCCAGCAAGCGGCACGATCAAGAGGTTCCTGGATCAACTTGAAGCGCGCGAGGGGCAGAACGCCTTTCTCGAATTTGCTCCGTACGGTCGTTTCAGCGTCTCGCTACAGGCGCCGGTGGGCCCTGAGGCGGGCCCGTTGGAGCAGGCCTTGGCGTTGATCGGCGCCAAGGAGACAGGCGACCCGGAGGCCGCAACGGCGTCCCTGGCCACAACGGTGGATCTTCCGCCCGATGCCAAGCCTCGTCGCATTCTGGCGGCTTACCGGCAGCGGGGCGATGACGATATCGCAGGCCTGTTGGAGCGGGTGTGGACGCGCCCCCGGCATCAGTGGGCGAATCAGTCTCCGGCGGCTCAGCCCACCTCCAAGTCAACGGCGGAGCCGTCGGGACCAGGTGGAGCGGACCGGGCTGACGGGTCTGAGTTCGATACAGGGCGCAACGAACTCGGCAGCGAGGGCACCGACAGCGAAGAGCCGATCGACGCCGAGGCAGGACCGGGTGACCAGCAGGAATCGTCCGACAATGGCTGGGTGCCCGTGCCACCCGGTTATCGCAGTGTGGGTTGGGTTCGACCCCACGAGGCGGAGGCCGCTGTGCTGGCATATCAGCTGCATGCCGATGTACCCGTGCACGACGGGATCGCGATCACCGGTTGGGCCCGATACGTGGACGACAACTCGGGAGACGCGTCCAAGTTCCGCGCCAACGTCATGCTGGCAAGGTCGAGAGCGCAAGGCGAACGCATCGTCTGCTGGATCCGAGAGCACGAAGCGTTCGGCATCACTCAGGCGGCAGCGGAGGAACGCTCATTGCCGGTGCTTGGGCCCGGGGATGTCACCTCCGGACTCGTCCAGTATTTCGAGGCGGGGAGTGAGGCGGCCGAACGGTACAGGAGCACCACCCGACTGCTACGCGGACACAGCGGAGGAGCGGCCTGACACTTTGAGCTGGCTTCACGGGAGCTGAAGGAAACGTCCGCCGTCGGCATGAGCCGCTGAGGCTGCCTCCGTAACGACTCTCGTCGCGGCGGAGGCAGCCTCGCGCAAGATCAAGAGCTGTACGAGGAGGCGTCCGTCAAGCGACTGCTGGCCACAGCCAGCTCCTCGTCAGTGAAGAGAGACCGGAACTTAGGCTGCAGAGCGATCGCCTCCGCCGTCAGATCCACGCGACCCCGCTCCCACAGCGCCGTGAACCCATCGGACACGGCCGGGTTGCGGAGAAGTTGCCGAGCAGTGGCGAGTCCCCCCTTCTCCGTGATCATCCTCAGCAGGAGACCTGCATGGTAATTGGCCTCGTCGCGCGCCCGCTCATAGCTCCGAACCATCGCTTGGTGGAAGGCTCGCTCCAGCGGCTGCCGGTCCGTCGTTCCGACCGCCGCTTCGTCAGCTTGGCGACCGCTGGTCTGCTGCACCCGCTTGGCCGGCTCAGCCGTCGCATCACCCGGCGACCGGCCCAGCCTCGGACTTGCAGCTGGCTGCGCAATTTTCTGGTCTTCCGCCTTGCCCGTGTCCAGCTCATCGTCACCCACCAGGCGCAGCAACCGGGTGACACTCCGGTACCGGACGGCCGGAGGACTGCCGGGAGGAAAGTACTGGACCATTCCCTCGCGCCCGCCCTGGCGATCTGCAAAAGGCGCGTCCCGCCTGGTGCTGGCCGCCTGGATGACAGCCTTCGCCTCGTTCTGGCGCACCCAGCAAATCGCCCGGGGACCGTCTGAATCAGCCCGGTCGATCCTGACATTCGCCCGGTGGGTTCGAGCCTCATGCGAGGTCGCTGCGTGGAATCTGGCCCAGCCGAGGACTTTGCCGTCGTGCCGGATGGGAACATCACGGTGCCGCTGGTAGCTCTCAATGGCAGCCAGAGCCTCGTACGGCCGCAGCCACGCCACGCTGTGGTATCCGGATGGCACCGCGTCCCGGTGCTCAGGCCCTCCCTCAGCAGGCATGGCCGTTGCAGGTGACGTTGGCTTGGGCGCCGCGACCGACGCGGCAGCCGGCTCGGCGGGCAGGGGGATGGGCGACTTCGCCAGCACCTTCGCGCTGCTCGCTGTTGTCTCCGCTGTCGGCTTCCCGGCTCGGCCTGCCCGGCTGAAGGTCGGCTCGGCCCCGCCCTCCGACAGGTCATCCGGCACCTGCAGTTCGACGACCGGTTCAGGTGGCTGTGCCGCCGGTTCATCCGGCGCCGACAGTTCCCGGTTCTCCCCCTTCCACGAGTCCGACGTGTTGTCGGCCGCAGGTGCCTGCACTCTTTGGATTGGCGCCAACGTCGCTGACGTTTCAGTCTCCGAGACACCCCTCGATACCTGAGGCTCGCCCTCTGCCGCTGGCCTGTGGCCGCCGTAGTTGCGCAGGGGCGTCACGTCCGCAGCCGCCTCACGCTCGGCCCGTCCACCTCTGACAGTGGCAGGGGCAGCCGAGACGATGGTCGGCGGCTCCACCTCGCCGACCGCCTTCAACTCTTCCTCAACCAGAGGCCGAAACTTCTCGGCCGCCAGCGGGACGTCATTCGGGACTCCTGTGGAGTCGATGATCACCGCTACCGATCCGGGCAGCGGGAGGCTGGTCGGATCCGGGACGGTGATGCCCAGCTCGTCGATCCGCTGCCATAGCGGCTCCAGCGCCGCCTCCGGATCCCGGCTGAACACGCTGCCGCGGATGCGCACGAAGACGCAGTTGCCGACCCGCTCCAGCACCCCCTGCCGGCGCATGTCGCTCTCCCACTGCTCCGGCCCGTGGTACGCGTCGCCGTCACATTCGATGGCCAGCCGCCGGCCGTCCGGCGCCGGCAGCACGAAGTCGATCCGGTAGCTGCCGATGCGGAACTGCGGCAGCGGCCGGTACCCACGGAGCAGGATGCGCCGCAGCACCTCGCGTTCGAAGTCGCTGTCGCAGCGCTTCTCCAGGTCGTCGTGCGCCTCCTCGGCGACGGTGACGTTCTGGCAGTAGGTGAGCAGCAGGCCGCGGGCGTCGTCCTCGCGCATGTCGGCGGGCTGCACGGAGTGGAAGACCCAGAGCTGGTCGCGGGCCCGCGACGCGGCCACGTTGACCCGGCGGTGGTGGTCGCGCCGGGTGAACGCCGACACCGGCCCCTGGTGCGGGGACACCACCAGAGAGACCAGCACGATGTCGCGTTCATCGCCCTGGAAGGTGTACGAGTCGCCGACGCGCAGCCGGCGGCGTTCCATCTCCTCCTCGCCGATGGTCTCGCGGATCCGGGTGAGCAGGTAGAGGGCCTGTCCACTGGTGCTGAGCAGGCTGACCACGCCGATGGTCCGGTCGGCGTACGCGGGGTCGGCGACGATCGCGGCGACCCGTGCGACCAGGGCCTCGGCCTCGGCGACGTTGACGTTGCCGTAGGTGGTGAGGTCCTGGCGGATGCCCTCGGGCACGTGCACCGCGATCACCGGGTCGCCGATGCCGGCGGGGCGGTCGGTGCGCAGGGGCTCGATCTCGCCGCCGTAGTAGGTCTGGCTGGAGAAGCCGATGATGGCTGGCACGGAGCGGAAGTGCTCGGTGAGCAGGATGCGTTCCGGCGAGCGGCGGACCGCGTGGTCGTAGAGGCTGCTCTCCGGGTCGAAGTGCTCGGCCGACGGCACGTCGACCAGGTGCGAGTTGATCAGGCCGGTGACGTCGCCCACGCCGACCATCTGGGGCCCGATCTGCTGGTCGTCGCCGACGACCACGGCCCGCTCGGCGAGGCTGAGGATGGGCAGCGAGAACACGTCCGCCTGGGACGCCTCGTCGACGATCACCACGTCGAAGTGGGCGCCGCCGGCGAACTGTTCGATGGCCCGGTCCACGGACATGACCCAGACCGGTACGGCGTCCACCGCCGCGCTCATCGCCCGCTGGGCGTGGGCCTGCCACTGGGCGGCGTTCTTCCCCGTACCCTTTCCGATCTTACGCAGCGCGGTGGTCCAGTCGGCGAGCGCCGCCCGGCGGCGGTCGTCGAGGGCCTTGGAGACCTCCAGCCAGGAGGAGGCGACGACGAGTTCCTGGGTGAGGCGGCGGATCCGCTCGCGGGTCTGTTCGATGCGCCGGCCGAGGGCGACCGGGTCGACACTGCCGACCACGCTGTCGAACCAGGTCTGCGCCTGCCGCCACTGCCAGCGGTGCAGGCAGTCCGTGCCGTTGTCGGCGAGCGTGGGCGCGGTGCCGTCGTCGATGGTCGCGGTCCAGCCGGGCGCGGCCTCCCGGAGCCGGGCCGACAGCTCACGGAAGCGTTGCGCGTCGGGGCGCAGCGCGGCGAGCCGGCGCACCTCGTCGAGGTACGAGTCCCAGCGGTCGAGGTCGGCGCTCTGCCGGCTGAGGTCGAGCAGCCGCCACAGCTCGCTGGCGTCCGTGCCCGACATGCCGGCCTGGAGTGCGGCGGCGAGGTCGCGTTCGGCGGCGACCAGCCGGTCGTGGGTGAAGACGGTCGCGCAGCGGGCGACGAGGTCGGTGAGGGCAGTCAGCCGCCGCGTGTCGATGGTGGCCGCGATAGTGGGAAGCAGCCCGCGGAGCGTGGTGTGCAGCGACGGCCAGCGGCGGCGGTCCCAGTCGAGGGCGGCTTCGGCCTCGGCGAGCAGCCGCCCGGCCCACGTCTCGGGGTGGGCGCCGGCCGGGACGGTGAGCTCGAGCGGCTGGGTCCAATCCTGCCAGCGGGTGGTCAGCTCCTGGCGCAGCCGCTGCCGGCCGACGTAGGCGACGACCATGTCGACGTCGTCGCAAGTGCGCAGGATCTCGCCGTCGATGCGGCAGTCGGCGGCGAGCCGGGCCAGGGTGCCCTGGAAGAGCCGGTTGACACCCTTTCCTGCGGTGAAGCGTTGCCGCAGCTCACCGAGCTGCGCGAGCAGGCGGCGGGGCTCGGCCAGGTGAGCGTCGGGCACGGTGACCTGGTGGCCGGCGATGACCCGGGTGGCGGCGGTGAGTTCGCCGAGGGCCCGCTGGCAGGCCTGGACGTGGTCGTGCCACATCTGCTGCCAGTTGGGGTCGGCCTGGAGCAGGGTGCCGAGCCGGTCGGTCCAGGAGGCCTCGCGGGCGGCGAGCATGGTCAGCGCCTCACGCAGCTGCCCGGCGAGGTCGTCGAGGGGCTGCGGGCCGAAGGCGCGGACCTGCGGCAGGGCCACGCCGGCGGCGGCGAGCTGGTTCAGCTCGCGGGCCGCCTCGTCCAGTCGCCCCCGGTCGGTCAGGATCACCGCCGCTGGTGGCAGGTCGGCCGCCGTCGGCAGGTTGCGCAGCGCCTGCGCCCGATCCTGCTTGACGGTACGCCGGGCGATGTCGAGCAGTTCGGTGAACTCTTCGGCGCTCAGCGGCGCGTCGAGGTGCGGTGACAGGTCGTCGGGGATGTCGCCGTAGCGGTCCGCCCGTTCGCGTAGCCAGATTCCGACGTCGCTCGGGGAGAGCCGGATGCCGTCGATCTCGTGGTGGGCGGCCTCGTTCTCGGCCATGGTGCGCAGGCCGCCGAGGGCCTGACCCAGGTCGCGTTCGGCCTGTTCGAGCTGGCGGCGCAGCCGGTCCACCCGCTGCTGTTCGCCCCGCCTGTCCAGGGTCGCCCCGCGGTCGGAGAGCTCCCGCGCGGCCAACTGGAGCTGCACGAGCTGGTCCGTGGAGCGACCGAGCACGGCCAGGCAGAGCGACTGGATCTCCTGCGGCAGGCCGTCGCGCAGGACCCGCAGCGGGTCCTCCTTCTGCGCGACCACCAGCACCCGCTTGCCGTGGGCCATCAGGTGACAGATGAGGTTACGGATGGTGTGCGTCTTGCCGGTGCCGGGCGGGCCCTGCACGGCGACGTTGCGATGCTGGGCGAGCCGGCGGGCGATCGATTCCTGCGCCTCGTTGGTGGGCAGCGGCATGAGCAGGCGCTCGCCCAGCGGCGTCCAACGTTCTGGCTGGTCCTGCGGCATCTGCAGCTTGCTGGGTTCGTGCGCGAGGATCGCGGCGAGGGCGCCGATGCTGGCGTCGTCGCCGGCGAGCAGCCGGGCGCGCAGCTGTTCCAGGAAGCGGCGCAGCATCCGCTGTCGGGGCCGGGTGAACAGCACGCCGGTGTCGTGCACGTGCGGCCCGACGGGAGCGGTCTGGTCGGCGTCCCGGATGACCGGGTCCTCGCCGAGGCGGCGCAGCGCACGTTCGAGAAACTCGCGGCGGGTGAACTCGTCCCACACGTCGAGGTCGAGCTGGCCGCCGGAGCCGGCGAGGGCCAGCAACTGGGCGAGGTAGCGCTCGTCGAGCCCGCTCAGCGGGTCGGTCTGCAACCGGGCCGCGCCCTGCGGCACCACCGTGACCAGGGACCGGTCCGCGTCGAACTCGATCGCCACCGGGGTGACCACCAACGGATAGTGCACGCGGTGGCCGGCGACCTCCGTCCGGATGACGCCGTGGCCCCAGACCAGCTCGTCGCTGGCGGCGTTCATGTCGACCCGGTGCTTCAGGTCGAACAGGCTCCGATGCAGCTGGCGTACCTCCTCGGTACGTCGGGCCTGCTCGGCCCACGGCCGCCACTCCTGCTCCCGCCACGCCTCGAGTCGCGCCCGCAGCGGCTCGATCTCCTCCTCCGCGCCGATCAGTCGGGGTTCCGTGGCGTACCCGAGAGGGCCGTTCAGGTACGGCGCGAACTGCGCGGGCGCCCGCAGCGGACGGGCCGGCGCCGGCAGTCCCACCCGCAGCCAGCTGGCGCCGTCGGCGGAGACACCGACCTCGCAGGCCGGGTGATCGGGGAACGCATGCTGCCAGAATGCGCCGACGGTGGGGACCGTGCGGGCGGGCTTCTCCATCTGCGCCCGCACGGCCATCAGGTAGTCGACCAGCGAGGTGGCCCGGTCGAGGATCAGCGACGGCGACTCGACCGAGGACGTGGAGCGGGACAGCATGAATCACCTTCGATGGTTGGAGCAGGTGGAATCCGATGGTCGGCGGGCCTGATCTGTCGACCGTCCAGGCGGGCCAGGAGAAATCAACGTGGGGCCATCCGGCGGTAACGCCGGAACGCCTGGCGGCGCATGCCTCGCCTCAGTCGCGGCGCCGGCATTGCGTGGCCCTGCCCGGCCGTTTCGTGCATCCCCACCCGACGCGCATCACGCCCCACCTCCCCACTGGCGGTCCCCGCACACTACCCGCACCGGTCCTGCCGACGGGATCCCCCAACCGTCAGAACTTCAAGCGGGACGACGGCTTGAGCAGGAACGATCGACTGCCCGAAGCGCCCGCTCGGCATCGGCTTCCCCGAGCAGATCACCGAGGTTACGGACTGATCAAGGTCTGACCGATGGTCGATTCGCGGAGAAGACCCAAAGATTCGTGGAGAAGACCCAGTAGGTCATGTTTCCCACTAAGGTGAGGACTGCTCGGACAATCCCCACCCGCCTCGCTGGGCGCGGCCTGGCGTGACTCGTCGAGCGAGGTGCGCATCCGTGACATCCAGGTCCGGCGCGCGACCCCTGGTCGCCGTGTGCGTGATCTTCGCCGCCGCGTCGCTGGTCGCGGTGCCGGCCAGTCTCGACCTCGGCTGGGACGAGGTCGTCTATGTGAGCCAGCACGGCAGCCATGCGCCGCCGGCGTTCATGAGCGCACCGCGCGCCCGGGGCGTGACCCTGCTGGTGTGGCCGGTGGCGTCCTGGCTCGATTCCACCGTCGTCCTCCGGCTGTTCCTCACCGTCACCGCGGCGGCGTCGCTCGGGCTGGCGTTCTGGGTGTGTCCCGGGTGTCCCGGCGGCCCGGCACCACCGCGATCGCCGCCGGGCTGTACGCGAGCCTCTGGACCGCCCTGTTCTACGCGAACGCCGCAATGCCCAACCACTACACGGCGATGGCGGCGGTGGCAGCGGTCGGGTGTTTCCTGCTGGCCGTGGCCGAGCCGGCCCGGCCCGGGGCGTACCTCGGGCTCGTGGCCGCCCTCGCCGTGGCCGCCCTGATGCGTCCGGCCGATGCCTTCTGGCTCGGGCTCCCGCTGCTCGCCGCCACCGTCGCGGTGCCCGCGTTCCGGCGGTGGCGGCTGACCGCGGCAGTGGTCGCAGGCCTCGTGCTCGGCGGCGCACCGTGGGCGGTCGAGGCCGAGCTGCGCTACGGCGGGCTCCTGGAGCGCATCCGTCAGGCCGGTCACGTGCAGGGCGGTACGAAGCTGCAGTTCTCCCTCGGGCACGTGATCAGCACTCTGGACGGGCCGATCCTGTGCCGCCCGTGCGGCAGCCCGGTGCGGTGGCCGGCGGTGCTGTGGTGGCTGGCGCTGGCGGTGCTGGTGCCACTGGCTGTCCGGGCGGCCCACCGGGCGGGTGTGGCACGGACGGCATGGCTGCCATTCGTGATCGCCGCCGCCATGGCCTTCCCCTACCTGTTCCTGATCGGATACTCCGCACCCCGGTTTCTGCTGCCGACCTACGCCCTTGCTCTGGTCTGCACCATCCCGGGGCTCGCCGCATTGTTCTCGACGGCCGTCGGTCAGCGGCGGCGGGTCGTCGCCGCCGTGGTGGCGTTGGGCTTCGCCGGTCACCTCGCCATCCAGGCCGGCATCCTGCACCACGTCGTGGCGGAGCAGGTCCGCAGCCGCGGCGACTGGACCCGCCTCGTCCAGACCCTGCGGTCGCAGGGGGTGCGAGCGCCGTGCGTGATCTCCGGCCACGAGGCCATCCCGATCGCCTACTACGCGCGGTGCCGGGCGCTGGAAGACCGGGGATACAACCGCAACGCGAGCACCGCGCAGCTGCGGCAGGCTGCGGCGACCGGACGCTTCGCCCTGCTGGTCAAGAAGTCCGCTCCGCCCGCCTGGGCCAGGGACTGGCACCGGATTCCGGTGCCGAACCTCACCACCTCCGGCTGGGAGGTGTACCTGCCGCAGCGCTAGTCGGCCGCACCGAATTGAGACGGGCTGCGGACGGCTGCCGCGCCCGGCACCGCGCTCGTTCGGGCGTACGCCGGGCGCTGGCGGGTACGCGCAGCGGATGCGCACCGGCGAGGTGACCCGGCTCTACCACCACCAGACGAACCAGTGTCGTGGCGGCCGGCCGCCGGGTGTCCCGGGGTTCGTCCCGATGGACCCGAGCAACCGTCCCCAGCCCTTCAAACGCCACCTTGGGGCGCCGGTGCACCCCCTCCCCCGCGACCTGCCACCGACCGGGGCGCCGGCCGCGGTGACCCTGTCCGGACGGGTACCGCCGAGCGACCCGACCATCGACGCGGTACTCCTCGCCCGGCTGCTGTTCTACTCGGCCGGCGTCACCCGAACCGCCGGAGACGACCTCTGGTTCCGGGCCGCCGCCTCCGCCGGCAATCTCCACCCCCTTGAGGTGTACGCGGTGGCCGGCGAGGTGGCCGGGCTCGACGCCGGGCTGTACCACTTCGCGCCGGAGGTGTTCGGCCTGGAGGCACTCGTGGCCGGGGACCACCGCCGGGCGCTGGCCGACGCCACGGCCGACCCGGACGTCGCGGCCAGCCCGCTCGCCCTCGTCGTCACCGGCCTCCCGTGGCGCACCGCGTGGAAGTACGCCGAACGGGGCTGGCGGCACGTCTACTGGGACGCCGGGACGATGCTGGCGAATCTGCTCGCCGTCGCCGAAGGCCACGGGCTACCCGTGCGGGTACGGCTGGGCTTCGTCGACGCCGCCGTGTCTCGCCTGCTCGGCGTCGACGGCGTGACGGAGTTCCCGGTGGCGGTGGTCACCTGCGGCCGGCCCACCGCGACCGCCGCCGCCGAACCGGTCGAGCTACCTCCGCCGCAGTTCCCGCCGACGCCGCTCTCCCCCGCGCCGGTCGACTTCCCGCTGGTCATCCGGGTCCAGCAGGCCGGTGAGCTCACCACGGACGACGACGTGACCGGCTGGCGGGCGGCCGCCGTCGCGGGCCTGCCCCGCGCCACCGACACCGTCGATGCACCGGTTGCGGCCGGCAGCGAGCCGATCGAGTCGGTCATCCTGCGCCGCGGCTCCACCCGGCGGATGCGCCGCCAGGTCGCCCCCGCCGAGCTGCTGCACTGGGCGATGGCTGCGGCGACCCGAGCGGTCCCCGCCGACGCGATCCCGACCGGGACCACCCTGCTCTCCCACGAGGTCGCGGTCCACGCGGTGCACGGCACGGAGCCGGGCCTGTACCAGCAGGTCGACGGCCCGCCCCAGCTGCGCCGGCCGGCGCCGGAGCCCGAGGTACGAACGTTGAGCCAGGGGCTCTGCGTCGACCAGCCGCTCGGCGGCGACTCCGCGTACACCGACTTCGCCTGCGCCGATCTCGACCTGGTGCTCGACGGGTACGGCGAGCGCGGGTACCGGGTCGCCCAGTTCGAGGCGGGGGTGGCCGCCGGCCGCCTGCAACTGGCCGCCTTCACCCTCGGTCACGGCGGCACCGGCCTGACGTTCTGCGACCAGGACGTCTCGGATGCGTTCGACACCCGTGCGGCCTGCATGCTCGCCATCGCCATCGGGCTACCCGCCTACCGGCCGAAGCCGGGCGGCCCGCCCGGCCGGCCCCGGCGGCTCACCCGCTGACGGGTCCCGCTGGGTGCCGGGTGAGCGCCGGCAGCACGGACGGCCCGTCGAGGACCGCCTCGACCACCTGGAAGCCGTACGCGTCGAGGAGGCGCGTCAGCCCGTCCCGGAGGAGGGCGAGGTCCTCCGCGATGACAACTCGCGCTACACCTTCGTCACGCTCGCCGGCTCCGGCGACGCGTGCCGCCCCCTGACCGGCCGCTCGTCGCCATGCCCCGGCCACCACGCCTTGTGCCCGATCAGCGCGGTCAGCGCCGGAACGAAGAACATCGACATGACGAACGCCGACAGCACGATCCCGATCGCCACCGCGAAGCCCATCTGCTGCAGGAACGAGATCGGCGCGAGCATCAGCACCCCGAACGTCCCGGCAAGGATCAACCCCGCCGCCGCGACCGTGGGGCCGGCGTGTTCCACCCCGATGGCAGCCGCCTGGTGCGGCTCGTTCCCCTCCCGCGCCTCCTCCCGGAGCCGGGCGATCATCAGGATGTTGTAGTCGGTCCCGATCGCCACCACGAATAGGTAGAGGATGATCGGCAGCTGGAAGGTGATCCCGGGCTTGTCCTGCAGGCCTTGGAAGAGGTAGACCGTGGCGCCCAGCGTGGCGGCGAAGTTGAGCAGCACCGCTATCACGAGGTAGATCGGCGCGACCAGGCTGCGCAGCAGCAGCGCGAGGATGAGCGCGATCAGGCCGGCCGCCGCCGGCAGGATCACCGACAGGTCGCGGTTGTTCGCCGAGTTGATGTCCGCGAAGATCGCGGTAGGTCCGCCTACCAGCGCCCGGGTGCCGGGCGGGGCCGCCGCGTGCAGGTCGTCGCGCAGGTCGTCGCGGACGAGCGTGATCGCCTCGTTGGAGACCGGGTTCTCGTCGAGCAACAGGTTGACCCGCGCGACACTCGGGTCGTTGCTGCGCTCCGGGGGCTGCGCCCGGCCCACTCCCGGGGCGCCGGCCGCGGCCGCCGCGAAGTCGGTGACCTGCTGCTCGGTCAGCGGCGACCCGTTGTCGGTGGTCAGGTAGACCTCGGTCGGGGCGAGGGCGCCGGCGGCGAACCCGCGCTGCAGGTCTGCGGCGGCTTTCGCCGACTCGGTGTCCTGGGGGAAGCCGGAGCTGAAGTCGTAGTCGGCCTTGTAGGCCAGGGATCCCGCGGCGAGCGCGACCAGCAGGGCGCCGGATGCCGCCGCGACGAGCGCCGGACGGCGACCGATGGCGGTCCCGAGGCGACGCGCCATGGTGGCCTTGGGGGCACGCTGCCACGCCTTGGACGGCCAGAAGACGTACCGGCCGAGCAACGAGACGACCGCCGGGATGAGCGTGAGCGAGGTGACCAGCATGACGCCGACGGCGATCGCGAGCGCCGGGCCGAGCGAGCCGAAGAAGCCCAGGGAAGCGAGAAGCAGCACGAGGAACGCGACGATGACCGCTCCCGCGGCCGACGTGATGACCTCGCCGACCCGCTCGACGGAGACCATCATCGCGGTGCGCTTGTCGTCCCCGGCACGCAGCCGCTCCCGATAGCGGAAGAGCAGGAACAGGATGTAGTCGGTGCCGATGCCGAACAGCACGATCAGCAGCACCGTCTGCAGATCCTGGCTCACGTTGAGGTCGAACGCCTTACCCGCCGCGGCGACAAGCCCGCTCGTGACGGCCATGACAACGCCGATGACCACCACGGGCAGCAGCGCGGCGATGGGGCTGCGGAAGATGATCAGGATCAGTCCGATGATCAGGATGATCGTCGCGACGCCGACCACGGCAAAGGCCTTGTTGAAGGTGTCCTCGTTGTCGACGAAGCTCGCCACGTCGCCGGCCACGCCGGCGGTCAGTCCGCTGCCCGCAAGCTCCGGACCGATGGCCGCCCGCAGGTCGCGTACGGCGTCGAGCAGCGCCGGGTCGTCCGGGGTGACGGCGTCGAGCCCGACGTTCACCACCTGCACCGACTTGTCCGGCGCCACGGCCTGCGGGCCGGTCAGGTAGCCGGACGTGTGCGAGATGTTCTTCGCCTTCAGCGACTGGGCGAGCTGGCCCACCTTCGCCTCGTCGGCCGGTGTGAGCGGCTGCCCGTCGGCGCGCTTGATGACGATGGTCGCTGTCGCCGTGGCCTGTTGCGGAAACGCCTTTTTGGCGAGTTCGATGGCCTGCACGGACTCGTAGGAGCGGGGCAGGAAGCTGCCCTGATCGGCGGAGGTGATGTCGCTCAACGACGGCGTGGTGACGACGATGGCGACTGCCGCGAGCACCCAGCCGGCAATCACCCACCAGGCCCTGCGTACGACGAATCTGCCCAGCCGCTCGAACATGGTTTCCCCCGTTTGTTCGGCACAACCGACATCTGAGGCGTGGGGCGCCGCTGGGCGCCCGCCCGTCACTCTGCCGGGCAGCCTTCGCTACCCCGTGTGCATCCTACCTACGGCGGGCAATCCTTTTCGGACGCGTCGGGGCGCAGGGCGTGTTAGCCAGTGACTGGTCGATACACGTACACCGGCTCTTTCCTGCCGGCGCGCTCGGGACACCTGCCGGCCTTGCCGCCCACCATGCCGACCCGGCCGTCCGCACACACCGTCAGGTGCCCCCGGCCCGCTGAGAATCCCTCCACGCACGTGAACCAGCTGCACACGTCGGGAGCCGGCTCGCGGACGAGGACCCCGCCGCAGTAGGTGTAGCCGTAGGGATTCTCCGGTGCCCCGCATCGGTCCGCAGGTACCGACGACGGCACAGCCGAAGAGGCGGTGGGAGCCGGTGCCGGGTCGGCGAGCCCCGGGGTCGGGACGGGCGGGGCGCGCCCGGGTCGGCCGGACCGGAAGTCGGCGTGCCGGTCGTGACCTCGGGATCCGCTGTGCGGGACGCAGCCGTGCCGGGCGCCGCAGGAGCGGCGCTGGGCGCCGCCCCGCTCCCCGGCAGGGCACCCGGAGTAGCAGGTACGCCGCCCTGGAACGCACCGCGCGGACCGGACGGACCGGCCGAGTCGGCCGTCATGGCGTACGCGGGTAGGGCGATGAGCGCGACGGCGGCCGCGAGGATCGCGGGGTGGGCGAGGCGGGCTCGTGCCGGCGCGTGTTCCGCCGTGACGACCGCCGGAGCCGGCGGTCGCGACCGCCGGTTGGCGGCCAGCGCCTCGTCGAGCCGGGCGAGGACGACGCGCCGCTGCCCGATGAAATCGGCGTACGCCATGGTCAGCCGCAGCCGGAAGCGGGCCGTGGCGGCCAGCGGCACCCGGAGGCCGGCGACGGGCCGACCGCTGACGCTGTGCAGCAGGCTGATCGGCGCCGCCGGGTGGTGCGCGAGGCCGCTCAGCTCCGCATACGTCCACTCCCGGTCGCCCTCGCGGCCGAAGAGGATCACGCGGCGGTCGGTGACCACGGCCGTTCCGGCGTCGGTCACTCGCACGCCCCTGGGCAACCGTCGGGTCCGCTTCGTTCGCTGGACGGGGATGACGGCGAGCTCGGGTGTAGGCAGGTCGGTGTGGCCGTCCTCGACGTCGACGAGTTCGGCGTCCGGCTGCACGGCGAGGACCACCTCGTGGTCGGGCAGCTCCACCGGCAGAACAGCCGCCGATTCGGCCGGCACCTCCTCGGCCGCCGCTCGCAGGCGGAGCAGTTTGATTCCCCGCAGGCACCAGGCCTCGACGGCGTCCTCGTGGGCGTGCCGCCGCCGCTTGTTCTCGCGGGTGGCCCAGCGGGCACGCCATCCCGAACCGCTCCTGTCCGCCTGCGTCACCGAGGCCGCCTCCCGCGAAGATGATTCGGCATGGCGTGGGGTATAACCCCTCAGGCCCGGACAGGACACGCCCTCACCTCCTCATCGGACCGAATCGGTCACTGTTCGCGTACCCACGGAAGCGGCCTGCCACTCGCGCGAGCGACCGGCGGGCAGGACGGGGCCGGTGGGCGCGGTGACGGCGGGACGTCTGCCGTGGTGGAGCAGCGCATCGGTCTGATCACGCTCGGGGTGGCCGACCCGGAGCGTCCAGATCAGGCCACCAGGGCGTACGGCTCGGGCTCGGGCGACAGGCGGCGCTGGTCGTAGTCCGGGGCGAGCGTGCCGAAGAGCCGGTCCCAGATCGACGTGTAGAAGCCGAGGTTGACCGCCGGCTCGACGTGGTGCCCGGCGTGCAGGGTCGGGGTGGCGACCCAGCGGAACACCCGGCTGCGCCGGGCTGCCGGCGGGAGAACCTCCACGCCCAGGTGCCCGAAGATCCCGAAGATGAGGTTCACCGCGGTGTACGCGACGATCGCCCAGACCGAGAACGCGTGGGTGGCGAGCGCCGCCAGCCAGAGCCCACCGAATCCGAGGATCTCCAGCGGATGCAGCGCGTACAGCGTCGCGGGCCGGGCGTCGACGAAGCGGTGGTGCAGCGCGTGGGCGAGCGGGAAGATCCGGGGCCGGTGCGCCACCGCGTGACCGGCGTACATCAGCAGGTCCATCAGCAGGAGCAGCAGGACGAAGTCGGCCAGGGCGCGGAGATTCCAGTCCGCGTTCAGGTGGATGATTCCGGTCTTCCACAGTGCCCAGCCGCCGACGGTGACCAGGGAGTTCATCAGGATCGCGCCGCCGGCGAGCCAGACCTGCAGGCGGCTGATCCGGCCGGGATCGGGCAACAGCCGTACGACCGTCGGCAGCCGCAGCATGGCGTTGCCGACGCCGACGGCGATCAGGAAGAGAACCAGGTTCTCGAGCAGCGCGAACCCGACCACCTGGCCGACATCGAGTCGCCACGCCCAGTCGAGTACGCCAACCATGTCCCTGAGTATGCGCCCGACCTTCGATGGTCAGGAAGAACGCGTCGGTAAGAATCGACCCCTCGGGCGCACGAAAAGGCGAGGGGCTTGAGTCTCCCGTAGGGGGAGGCGCGAGGCTGAGGGCATGGACGGCGAGACGCTCTACTCGATCGGTGATCTGGCTCGGCGGACCGGGCTGACGGTCAAGGCCATCCGGTTCTACTCCGACCGCGGGATCGTGCCGCCGACCGACCGCAGCCCGACCGGCTACCGCCGCTACGGGATCGACGCCGTCGCCCGGCTGGACCTGGTGCGGACGCTGCGCGAGCTGGGACTGGACCTTGCCACGATCCGGAAGGTCGTGGACCGGGAGGTTCCGCTTCCCGAGGTCGCCGCCGCGCACGCCGACGCGCTGGCGGTGCAGATCCGGATGCTGCGCCTGCGGCGCGCGGTGCTGACGGCGGTGGCCAGGCGCGGGTCAACCCCTGAGGAGATGGATCTCATGCACCGGCTGGCCAAGCTCTCCGAGACTGAACGGCGGCGCCTGATCGGGGAGTTCCTCGACACCGTCTTCGGCGGTGTGAACGCCGATCCCGCATTCGTGGGGATCATGCGTTCGATGACGCCCGAGCTGCCCGACAATCCCGAGGCCGAGCAGGTCGAGGCGTGGATGGAGTTGGCCGAACTGTCCCGGGACCCGGATTTCCGCGCCAGCATGCGGCGCATGGCCGAGCAGTATGCGGCCGAGCGCGCCGAGAGCGACAGCCGTGGCGTGCGCCGCGACGCGGCCGCGGTGGTCCGTGACCAGGTCGACCCGGCCCTGGCAGCCGGCGTCGACCCGGCCTCGCCCCAGGCTGATCCGGTCGTCGCGGCAGCCACGGCTCAATACGCGCAGGTCTGTGGTCGCCCCGACGACGTCGACCTTCGGCACCGGCTGTTGATCCAGCTGCAGACCGCGAACGACCCGCGCAGGGAGCGGTACCTCCAGCTACTCTCGGTGATCAACGGCTGGCCTGCCCCGGAGAGCCTGGCACCGGCGCTCGACTGGTTCATCGAAGCCCTGCGCGTCCGGACACCCCACGCGTGACCATCCACCGTGAGGCGCCCGTGACAGGTGGTACCGCCGGTGTCCCGGATCCGCAGCGAGCGCCCGCCAAGGCTCATAGCCTGGGAGGCGGGACCACTTCCGGCAGGATCGACGGAGGACACCGTGACCAAAGCCATCAGGGACGCCCTGGAGGGCGTCAGCGAGATCGACCTCACCGTGACCGGCCGGAAGACCGGGCGGCAGATTTCGCACCCGGTGTGGTTCGTGCAGGAGGAGGAGAGCCTGTTCCTGGTCCCGATCACCGGCTCGGACAGCGACTGGTACAAGAACGTACGTCAGACACCGTTCATCCAGGTGGCCTCGAACGGCACGGCCTTGAGCACCAGCGCCACTCCGATCACCGACGCCGACCGGGTCAACCACGTCGTGGAGATGTTCCGCGACAAGTACGGCGCGGATCAGGTGGAGGCGCACTACCCGAAGCGCGACGTCGCCGTTCAGGTCGCGCTCGGGTAAGCCGCCGGCCCGGCGGGGCCACCGTGGAGCGCCGTCCCGTAGACCGGCTGCTTTCTGCCCGCTCGGTCGGGGCAGGAGCCGTAGCGGCCGCCCACGCCTTCGCGTCCACCATGGTGGGTGGGCTGGCGGGCGCGGAGCGGATCAGCTGGTGATCGTGACGGCGACCGGCAGGCCCTGCTGCACCTCGAGCACCGCCCGCTCCCCCAGCGGTCGCGCCAGCTCCGCGGTGGCGGTCCGGCGTGCTCCGACATCCCCGCACGACTCGCCGTCGCCGTGGCGGTGCTCGATGACGATCACGACGACGGCGTTGGCCGACTCGGCGGCCTCCGCGCTGTAGTCGACGCCGCACGGCTGGCTTCCCGGGCCCGGGGAGCCGGTGAAGGCGACGACCAACCGCCCGCTCGTTGTGCTCCCGGTCGCCGACTCGATCGCCAGCCCACCGCGCGGGTACTCGGGACCCCAGGCCGGTGGCGTCACCACGACGGCACCCGCGCGGGCGACCGCGATCCGGGTCAGCCGCACCGCCGTGCCCTTGAGGGTGTACTCCCAGGCCGGGACCGCCGCCGGGCCGCGCGTGGTGGGAATCCGCACCGTGGTCAGGCGCGCGGCGGTGACCTCCAGGGGTACGCACCCGGAGCAGTCCCCGACGCCCGCCGCTCTCACCTGGGCGAGTGCCTCCTCGGCCGACGCCAGAGGAACGGGTTGCGTCCTGCCGTTCTCCCAGACCACCTTCCCCGTCGGTTGCCCGAGGGCGGGCAGCGCCGTGGCGGGGACGATCCGGCCGGTCAGCAACGCCTGCTTGTTGTTGTCGCCGTTCGCCTGTTCCCAGTCGCCGAGCTGGCCGGTCAGCTCTCCGACCGGCACGAAGGCCTGCGCCCCACCGGCGGCGAGGACCGCCTGGTCATACCGGGTCAGGGCGTCGCGCGCCTGCCGGCGCAACCGGTCCAGGTCATCCCCGCCGGGTCCGCTGCCGGTCGCGCAGCCACCGAGGACGGCCACCGCGATCACGCATACCAGCCAGCGCCGTCCGGCCATCCCCGCTCACCTCCGCGCCCCTTCGACGTCCGCCGGCCCGTTGCGGTTCCCCAGCACGTCTCCCGGCATCGAGAGGTGTTCAGGGGCGGGCCGCCCTTCGACGGAGCCCCATCCGGCCGGCGCGATCCCGCAGCTGCCGCGCCGTCCGGCCCAGCTCGAACGCGATTCGGGCCGCCTCGTACGCCTCGACGGCCCCCGGCTCCGCCACCCGGCGCTCGCGCAGGTCGTCCCACTCCGCCCGATCATCCATCACTCGATCCCCCTCGCCCATGGCCAGCCGCTCTGCGTGCCATCGCTGCGGAGCCCAACGAGGGTCAACGGACCGGGTGGTGGTGCTGTTGGTCACGTTCTGGCCTCAACGAGCACGGCCCAGCTCCGACAGCCCGCGCCGTCAACCAGCGCCACCGCCGCGGTCAGACGTAGCCCGGGCGTCGGGTGCCACCGTGGTCGGCGCACGGCCCGCCCGGTACGCCGGTCATGCTGACCAGGCCGTCCTCGCACTGCACCAGGTAGCCCTTGCCGTTCCAGAACGTGTCCACGCAGTCGAACCAGTCGCAGACGTCCGCGGCCGGGTCGTCGATGTAGGAGCCGCCACAGTAGTTGTAGCCGTACGGGTTCTCCGGTGCGCCGCAGCGGTCCACCGAGGTCGGACTCGGCGAGCCGGTGGACGGGCTCGGGCCGCCGCCGGTGCTGCTGGCCGACGGCCGCCCGGAGGGCCTGGTGGGCGAGGCGCCATCGGTCGGGCCCGGCGAGGTGACCGGCCCGGATCCGGGCACCAGTGCCGTACCGGGGCCGGACGTGCCGGGCGCGGTGGTGGCGTCCGGCTGCGGACCGGCGGTGGGAGCGGTGGAGCTTGGCGGCGCACCGATGGCGGTGGACGGTGAGGGTTCGTCCGGGTCGGTCGAGGCCGCGCCGGGGCGGCCGCCGATGTCCATCCCGACCACCGGCCGGTCCGCCCCGGACCACCGGACCGCGCCCACGACCCCCGCCAGGGCCATCAGCACCGCGACGGCGGCGACCAGCGCCGGAAGGGCGAGGCGGGCGGCGGCCGGAGCTTCGGCGGGCGTGGCCGGCGTCGGTGCCGCCGGTTGGGTACGCCAGTGCGCCACCACCGCCTCGTCGAGCCGGTCCAGCAGCGCACTCCGCTCCCCGACGGCGTCGGCGTACGCGACGGTGAGTCGCAGCCGGAAGGCGGACGCGGCCGTCGGCGGCACCCGTACTCCCCGAATCCGGCCCGCGCCGTGCTCGTGCAGCAGGGTGAACGGCTCCTCCGGATGGTGTGCCACCCCGGTGAGCTGCGGGTACGGCCACTCCCGGACACCCTGGCGCCCGATGAGGATCAGCCGCCGGTCGGTCACCACCGCCATGCCGGCGTCGACCACCGCGATGCCCTTCGTCAGTCCGGGTGACCGGACCGGGTGCGCCACGGGAACGACGGTCAGCTCCGGCGCGGGCAGGCCGGCGGCGTGCCGGGCCGTCACCTCGAGGAGTTCCACCCCGGGGTGCACAGTGGCCACGACCTCGTCGTCGTCCAGGTCCACGGGCAGCCCCACCGGCGTCTCCGCCGGCTGCTCGGGTTCCTCGGCCCGGGCGCAGAACTGCCGTAGCTCGTTGTCGCGTCGACGCCACGCCTCGGCGGCACCCTCGTACGCCGTGCGCCGCCGCTCGTTCTCTCGGGTTACCCAACGGGCCCGCCAGCCCACAGCCGTCCCGTCCGTCGCCACCGGGTCGCCTCTCATCGCGAAGGGGTTCCGCGTCCACCCGGTACAACCGCGCGCGGCGGCGCAGGACACGCCGTAGCCGCCGACCGGTTCGGCTGGTTCCGTGGGGGCCGATTCGTGGAGGTGGCGTCGGATCACGCGGTGCGGCCGCCCCACACCTCCACCGCGCCTGCTCGACGCGGACGCCGACGTCAGCGTCGAGTACCCGTACCGGTTGGCGGGTGGGACCGAACCGCCGATATCCACGGCTGTCCCCGCCCGCCGCGCGGCGATACGGTGCACGCACCGCCTCAGGCCGCGCCCCGCCGACAGGTCGCGACGCCGCCTTACGCGTCCCCATCCGCACCACCGGATCGATCTCACGTCCGACGCCGGCGTAGTCGCCGGGAGAGAGGATCGAAGAGGATGCTCCCGACACCCACCACCTCCCGCTGGCGAGCGGCGAGAATCACCCTTGCCGCCGCCATCGCACTGGTCAGCCTCGGCATTTTCGGCGCGCCCGTTCATGCCCAGGGACAGTCCAAAGTCACCGTGATGACCCGCAACCTCTACCTGGGTGGCGACCTGACGCCGTCCATCGGCGCGCCGACCACGGGCGCGTTCCTGGCCGCGAACTCCGCGCTGTTCAGCCACGTCGGCCTGGTGAACTTTCCCGCCCGGGCGAAGCTGCTCGCCCAGGAGATCACCGAGAACAAGCCGGACCTGGTCGGCCTGCAGGAGGTCGCCCTGTGGCGCACCGGCACGTTCGCTGACCCCGCACCCGCCACCGAGGTTCGGTACGACTACCTGGCGCTGCTCATGGGCGAGCTGAGCCGCTCCGGTCACCCCTACGACGTCGCGGTCGTACAGGCCGAGGCGGATCTGGAGGCGCCCGCGGGCGGGCCGCACTTCCTCGACGTACGGCTCACGATGCGCGACGTGATCCTGGTGCGCCACGGCGGCCGGGTGAAGGTAACCGACTCCTCGTCCGGCACCTTCGCCAACAACCTCACCTTCACGCTCGCCGCAACGGGCGGGACCGTGACCAGCACCCGCGGTTGGACCGCGGTGGACGTGGTGCACGGGCAACGGCCGTTCCGGTTCGTGAACACCCACCTGGAGGCCTTCCACCCCGGTGTCCGGGTGCTGCAGGCGCGCGAACTGCTGGCCGGGCCGCTGGCCACCGCGCCGGGAGACGTCATCCTCGCCGGTGACCTCAACACCGGCCCCGACCTGCCCGTCGCCGAGAACCGGCTCGCCTACGCGGCGCTGATGGCGGGCGGGATGCAGGACACGTGGGAGATCCTGCACCCTGATCTACCCGGCTACACCGCGGGTCTGGGCGACGACCTGAACCAACCCGCCGACGCCGTCGAACACCGCATCGACATGGTCCTGTTCCGGGGTGCGCTCGTACCCGTCTCGGCCCTCATCTTCGGCAACGAGCGGCAGACCCCCGACGGACGGTGGGCATCGGACCACCTCGGCTACCTGGCCGTCCTGGCCCTGCAGTAAGGCGATCGTTGCTCCGGGCTGGCGTCGACGCGCCAGCCCGGAGTTGCCACTGGCGCAGCGCGCCACAGCGTGAGCGGCCCGGCTGTCAGTAGGTCCCGCCCCGCGCCACCTGCGCGGCCACCCGCTCGTGCAGCGCGGCGAGGGCCGGGCTGACGGTGGCGGTGAGCGGCACCGGGTCCGCCAGCCGGCGCGCCGGCTCCGGTAGCCAGGCGAGGTCCGCGTCGAACCGACCGCGCGCGGCGCGTACCTCACCGGCCGGGTCGGCGGCGGCCAGGCGACGGCCGCCGCGCATGACCGGCACGAGCAGCGGCTCGCGGTCGCCCGGTGGGGGCTCGTCGCGCAGCCCCACGACGTCGCCGTTGGCGCTGGTGGGATCGCGGAAGACCTGCTTGGGACCGGGCAGGGTGGCCTTGCCGGGCGACAGCTTGAGCACCGGCCGGTCGCCGACGGCCACCAGCTTGTAGGCGCTGTCCAGGGACGGCGCGTCGAAGGAGACGCCCATCCGGGTGCCGACGCCGTACGCGTCGATCGGTGCGCCCGCGGCGACAAGCGCCGCGATGACGTCCTCGTCGAGGCTGCCGCTGGCCACGATCTGGGCCTGGGTCAGCCCGGCCTCGTCGAGGATCGCGCGGGTCTGCACGGCCAGCGCGGCGAGATCTCCGGAGTCGAGCCGCACGCCCATCGGGCCGGTCAGTCCCAGCTGCGCGATGACCTCGACGGCGGCGCGCACTCCGGCGGGCGTGTCGTAGGTGTCGACGAGAAACACCGGGTTCGTCGGGAAGTCGGTCGCGAACGCGCGGAATGCGGCGCGCTCGTCGGGGAACGCCTCGACGTACGAGTGGGCCATCGTCCCGGACGGCAGCAGCCCGTAGCGTCGAGCGGCCTCGACGTCGCTGGTCGCGGCGAAGCCGGCGATCGCGGACGCCCGCGCCACGGCCGCGCCGGCCTCGATCCCGTGCGTGCGGCGGAACGCGAAGTCGACCAGCTGCGCGTCGCCGGCGGCGAGGCGGCATCGGGCGGCCTTGCTGGCCACCGTGGTGTGAAAGGTGATCAGGTTCAGCACGCCGGTCTCCACCAGCTGCGCCTCGGCGATCGGCGCGGTGACCTCCAGCAGCGGTTCGTCGGCGAACACCACGCGGCCCTCCGGTACGGCCCACACGTCACCGGTGAACCGCAGCCCCGCGAGCGCCGCCAGCGTCGCTTCGTCGAGCCCGACGGTGTCGCGCAGGTAGCCGAGTTCGCCCTCGTCGAACGCGAAGCTCTCCAGGAACGCCAGCGCCTCGGCCAGCCCGGCGGCCACCAGGAAGCCGCGCTGCGGCGGTAGGCGGCGGACGAACAGGCTGAACGTGGCGCGCTCGGCCATGTCCCGGCGCAGGTAGCTGGCCGCCATCCGCAGCTCGTACAGGTCGGTACGCAACCCGGTCACGGTTCCTCCATCGGCACGAGGCACGGTCGACGGGCCGGTGGCATCCCGGGATGCCGTGCCGTCGGGTCAGGAGCGGGCGCCGCGCGCGGGACGGTGGGACAGGGAACTCGGCGCGTTGACGCCGGCGCCGTCGCTGACACTGATGCCCAGCCGCTCGACCAGTTCGCCGCCGAGCCAGGCCGTCATCCCGGACAGGATGATGCCCGCGAAGCTGCAGATCAGGGCCAGGGCGTTCGGCTCCCAGTTCTCCGCGGACGCCCGTGCCAACCAGCTCACCGCGAACAGCAGCACGACGACGACGTTGCCGCTGCCGTGGATCGCGCCGACGCGCTTGGCGCGGGTACCGGACGGGATGGCCCGCCAGTCGGTGAACCCGAAGACCGCGGCGACGAGACCGCCGATGACGCCGGCGCCGATGATGTACCCGGCGGAGATCTGGAATCCAGCGCGGTCCGTGATCAGATACAGGACGTCGAAGATCACCGCTGTGGCGAACAGCCCCAGCGGGAACACGATCATCATGGGATGGATCCCGTGGCCCATCGCCTTGGCTCGACTTTCCACCGCGACCACCCTATCTGAGGGGATATGTCCGGCGCGGGTACCCCTTCGGGTCGCTGGTACACCTACCGGCGATGAACACGTCGTCGCCGGCCACCTCGCCCGGGTCCGCTCACCCCCGACGGATCAGACTGTCGAGGGCGACGGTGGGATCGGCCAGGCGGTCGAGGTCGACGGGCTGCCGGGAGCGGATCAGCTCCCCGATCGGGCCGGTCACCTCCCAGACGTTGACGTTCATGCCCGCCAGCACCCGCCCCTGCGCCGTCCAGAACGCGATGAACTCGCCGCTGGTGAGCTCGCCGCGGACGACGATGCGGTCGTAGGAGCCGGGCGGGGCGTGGCCGGTGTACTCCATGCCCAGCTCGTACTGGTCGGTGTAGAAGTAGGGCAGCCGGTCGTAGCTGACGGCCTGACCGAGCATGCCGCGGGCGGCGGCGGGACCGGAGTGCAGGGCGTTCGCCCAGTGCTCGACCCGCACCCGGGTGCCCAGCATCGGGTGCTGGGCGTTGGCCAGGTCGCCGGCGGCCCAGATGTCCGGATCGCTGGTACGCAGGGTGTCGTCGACGAGGACCCCGTTGTCGACAGCGAGGCCGGCCTGTTCGGCGAGTTCGGTGTTGGGCTGGACGCCGACGCCGACGACGACGAGGTCGGCGGGCAGGACCGTGCCGTCGGCGAGCAGCACCGCGCTGACCCGGTTCGACCCCTGGAACTCGTGGACCTGGGTGCCGAAGTGGAAGGTGACCCCGTGGGCGCGGTGCAGGTCGGCGAAGACGGTGGCGAGCTGGTCGCCGAGGACGTTCTGCAGGGGCAGGTCGGCGGTCTCGACGACGGTGACGGTGGCGCCGCGGGTGCGCGCGGCGGCCGCCACTTCCAGGCCGATCCAGCCGGCGCCGACGATGACGACGTTCGCCCCGTCGACGAGGGCTTCGGAGATGCGGTCGCTGTCGGCGAGGGTACGCAGCCGCAGCACGCCGTCGAGGTGCGCGCCGGGAACCGGCAGGGTCCGGGCCCGTGACCCGGTGGCCAGCAGCAGCCTGTCGTAGTGGAAGCGCTGCCCGTCGGCCACCGTGACCTGCCGGGACCGGCGGTCGAGGGCGGTGACCCGGGTGCCGGTACGCAGGTCGACGTCGTGGTCGACGTACCAGCCGGCGTCGTGCACGTAGACGCTGTCGCGCTCGCTGGTGCGCAGCAGCAGGCCCTTGGACAGTGCCGGCCGTTCGTACGGGCGCTCGGTCTCCTCGCCGAACAGGACGATCCTGCCGTCGAATCCCTCCTCGCGGAGGGTCTGCGCGGCTCTGGCTCCGGCCAGCCCGGCCCCGACGATCACGAACGGACGCTGCTGGGTCACGGATTCTCCTAGCGGGACGTGTCAGGCGCGGGCGCCGACTCCGGTGAGGGTGAAGAACTCGGCGCGGGAGCGCGAGTCGTCGCGCAGCGCGCCGAGCAGCGTGGAGGTGATGGTGGTGGCGCCGACCGCCTGCACCCCACGCAGGGTCATGCACAGGTGTTGCGCCTCGACGACCACCCCGACGCCTCTCGGGCGCAGGTGGGCGGTGAGCCAGTCGGCGATCTGCTTGGTCAGCCGTTCCTGGACCTGCGGGCCGTGGGCGAAGAGTTCCGCCACCCGGGCGAGTTTGGACAGCCCGAGGATCCGCTCGCCGGGCAGGTACCCGACGTGGGCGACGCCGATGAACGGCAGCAGGTGGTGCTCGCACACCGAGCGGATCGGGATGGACCGGGCGACGACGAGCTCGTCGTAGCCCTCGTCGTTGGCGAAGGTGGTGAGCCGGAACTCGCGCGGGGTGAGCAGTTCGGCGTAGGCGCGGGCCATCCGGCCCGGCGTTTCGGCCAGCCCGTCGGCGTCGAGGTTCACGCCGAGTGCCGCCAGGAAGGCGGCCGCGGCCTGTTCGGCGGCGACCAGGTCCCTGGTGGCTGGCCGCCGGTCGACCTGTAGCGGACTGAGGGCCACTTCGACTCCCATCGACGGACGGTGGGTGGTGGACGCTCGGCCCATCAGTCCCATGTGGACCACCCACCCGTTTTCGCCAACCAACGTTGTTGTTATTCATGCTGTACCCGGCGCGGCAGAATTTCAATAGCCGGCGCTGGTGATAATCTCGGTGGGATGCCGGACCGATGGACAGCCGTAGCCGCGCTCGCCGATCCGTCCCGGCGCGCGCTGTACGACCACGTGCGCCATCAGGACCACCCCGTCACTCGCGAGGAGGCCGCCGACGCCACCGGGATCACCCGCGGGCTGGCCGCCTTCCACCTGGACAAGCTCGTCGACGCCGGCCTGCTGCGGGCCCGCTATCAGGCCCCACCCGACCAGCCGAGAGGCCGGGGCCGCAGCCCCAAGGTGTACGAGCCGGCAGGGGACGGTCTCGCCGTCACGATCCCGGAACGCCGCTACGAACTGATCGCCGAGATCCTCGCCGACGCGGTCGTCGACGACCCGGCCCACGCCGACGACGCCGCGCGTCGGCTCGCCGGGCAGCGCGGCCGCAGCCTGGGCGCCGGACTGGCCGAGGACGGGTGCGACGTCCTGTCGGCGCTGGGCGGCCTCGGATTCGAGCCGCGGCCCGACGCGCAGCGGCGGGTGCTACTGCGCAACTGCCCGTTCCACGCCCTGGCCACCCGGCACACCGCACTGGTCTGCGGGCTGAACCACGCCTTCCTCACCGGCCTGCTCGAAGGGCTCGGCGCCGCCGATGTCGACGCCCGCCTGGCCCCCCGCCCCGGTGCCTGCTGCGTGGAGTTGAACACCTCAGGCGCGGCGAAGTAGCCACCGCGGTCGTACCCGCTCCACCGCACCGGCGGCCGCGGTCATCCCGCGGTGGGTGTGGCCTTCAGGTTCAGCAGCCCGGCGTCGACGACGGCGCGGCTGAGCGGCCGCGCCGCTTCCGCGAGCCGCGCACACCCGTCCTCGCCTAGCACCCGGTAGGCCGGTTCGGCGAGAGCGTCGGTCCGGTCCTCGACCGACTGTCGCAGCTCCCGGCCCGCGTCGGTGAGGGCCAGGTCGTCGGCGTCACCGGCGGCCAGCAGGCCGCGGGACCGCAGCCCGTCCACCGCCGCGGCCCACTCGTCGCTGGTCCAGCCGCGACTGCGGAGCAGGAACCGCACCGGTACGTCACCGGTCGCGGCGTGCAGCACGAGCGCGTCGAGGCCGGTGACGCCCGCGACGACGAGGGCGTTCACGTGCCCGTCGCCGCGGAACTCGCGCAGCAGCGTCTGCGCGTGCCACAGCACCAGGTGCGGCTCGTCCGGCCACGGCAGCGCCGCGTGGGCGGCGAAGAGCGGACGTCCGGGCAGCTGCTCGCACGCCGACTCGGCGGCCCGGCGGGCCAGCTCGGCCGCCTCGGCGACGGCATCGGCTGCGCCCTCCAGAGCCGAGAAGGCCCGGCTCAGGGCCGCGGCCGCGGCGTCCAGGCGGGCGCGCAGCACGCTCGCCGGGTCGGCGCGCTCCCACGCGGCGGGCAGCGCCACGCGTACCAGTGCGGGCTTGAAGTTGAAGAACGTCGCGATGACCGGCTCGGCCGGCACCGCACCGAACGCGGCCGACCGGGACGCGAAGTAGCCCGTCAGGCCGTCCAGACCCAGCGCGTCGTACCGTTGCCGCGCCTCGGGGGCGAAATAGATCATGGCGTGGATCGGTTCGGCTCGGCGCCACGCGGCGCGGGCGATGGCGGGGTCGAGGGGGGATCGGGCCACTGCAACTCCTTGCATCACTGTTCGACGACGGTCACCTGCGGGGTCTTCAGCACGGGTCAGGGGGTCCGGTCCTGCGCGAAGCGCCACCGTAGCTCCCGCTTGAGGACCTTCATGCTCGGACCCAACGGGAACTCGTCGACGAACTCCACCCGCCGCGGGTACTTGTGGCGGCCCACGTGCTCGCGCGCCCATTCGATGATCTCGTCGGCGGTCACCTCCGCCGCCGGGATGATCACCGCGCAGACCTCTTCGCCGTGCGTCGGATGGGGTACGCCGACCACCGCCACCTGCCCGATCGCCGGGTGGCGCAGCAGCGCCTCCTCGACCTCCCGCGGGTAGACGTTGAATCCGCCCCGGATGATGAGGTCCTTCTTCCGGTCGACGATCGTGACGAAGCCGGCCTCGTCCCTCGTGCCGAGGTCGCCCGTGCGGAACCAGCCGTCCCGGAGGACCTCCGCGGTCGCCCGTGGCTGGCCGAGGTAGCCGGCGAAGACGTTGTGCCCACGGATGACGATCTCGCCGACCTCGCCCGGCGGGAGCAGTTCGACGTGGTCCTCCCGGTCGGCCCGGGCCACCTCGACGTCGACGCCCCAGATGGGACAGCCGACGGTGCCCGGCCGCGCGCCGAAGGTCGGCTGGTTGGTGGTGGCCACCGGGGAGGTCTCGGACAGGCCGTAGCCCTCGTAGACGGTCGTCGTGAACGTCGCCGCGACCTCGTCCAGCACGCTGAGCGGCAGCGACGCGCCGCCGGAGACACACAGCCGCAGCGACGGGCGCGGTGCGCCCCGGCGGGCCGCGTCGAGCAGCGCGATGTACATGGTGGGCACGCCGAGGAACGCCGTCACGCCGTGCGCGACCATCAGCTCCAACGCCTGGACCGGATCGAAGCGCGGCTGGAGCACGAGCGTGGCGGCGGCGCGGAACGCGGTGTTCATCGCGGCGGTCTGCCCGAAGCTGTGGAACAGCGGCAGGCAGCCGAGGAGCACGTCGTCGCGGCGTACCCCGAGGTCGTCGAAGGCGTTGACGGTGGCGTTCATCGTCAGGTTGAAATGGGTCAGCACCGCCCCCTTCGGCCGACCCGTGGTGCCGCTGGTGTAGAGCACCACGGCGGGGTCGTCCGGCGCGGTCGGCACCAGCCCCGCCCGCGGCGCCAGCCGAGCGGCCGCCGCGGCCAGCGAGTCCGGATCGGCCGGATCCAGCGGGACCGCCGGCACCCCGGCCAGCTCCGCCGCCTTCACGGCCGTCGCCGGATCACCGCCGCCGTGCACCAGGGCACGGGCGTGGCTGTCGCGCAGGACGAACGCCACCTCCTCAGCGGTCAACAGCAGGTGGATCGGCACCACGACCGCGCCGAGCGAGAGGATCGCGTAGTAGGCGCGCGGGAAGTCCGGCACGTTCGCGGCCATCAGCGCGACATGGTCACCGGGGCGTACCCCCCGCTCGGCCAGCGCCGCGGCGTAGCCCCGGGTCTGCGCCCACAGCTCCGCGTACGTGACCCGTTCGTCGCCGCAGACGATCGCGGGGTGCGCGGGTCGGCGGCGGGCGGACTCGGCCAGGACGGTAGCCAGCGACAGTTGGGCCATGGTTCCTCGCTGTCGAAGGGGAGGGGCGGCGTCGCGGACCGGACGCGGGGTGGGGGTCCACTGATCGAAGACCGGCGGGCCGGCGAAATCAAAGACGAGCCGTCACCCGCCCCATAGGCGGCGGCTATGGGGGCGGCGCGCACCCACGGCGGCACCGCGTCGCCGGTCTACTCCGGCCCGGGCAGCAGTTCCAGCAGCGCCTGGGCGGCCGGCGACAACCGCCCGGACCGGTGGACCAGCGCGAACCGGCAGACCACCGGTGGGTCCAGCGCCCGCACGACGGCCCCGCCGCGGGCCGCCTCGTCGGCGTACCACCGGGTCAGGAACGCGGCGCCGGCCTGGGCCAGCACCATGGGTACGACGGCCTCGCGGTGCCGGGTCACCGCCGCGCGCCGCATCCGCACACCGGCCGTGGCGAGCGCGGCCAGGACCGTCGCGCGCAGCGCGCTGTGCCCCTGGATGTCGATCACCGGGGTGTCCTGGAGCGCCCCCAGCGGCAGCGGCCCGTCCGGAGCGGGCGTGCCGGGCGGCAGCACCGCCCACACCTGCTGCGCGCCCAACTCCCGCACGGGCAGCCGAAGGTCGGGGATGGGCAGGTACGTCAGAGCCAGCTCGCAGCTTCCGTCGCGGACGAGCCGGGCCAGGTCCTCGTCGTCGCGGGGCTCCAGCACGCGCACCGCGAGGCCGGGGAAGCGTCGCCGCAGGGTGGCGATCGCCGGGGTGAGGGGGTCGACGGTCAGTGCGGCGTGCGCGGCGATGTCGAGCCGCCCGGTGCGCAGGTTCACCACGTCGGCGACGGCGGCCCGGGCGGCGGTGGCGTCCTGAAGGACCTGCCGGGCCGGGGCGACCAGCGCCTCGCCGCCGACGGTGAGGACCAGGCCGCGCCCGGTGCGGTGGAACAGCTCGATGCCGAGTTCGCGTTCCAGCCCCCGGATCGCCTGGGACAGGGAGGGCTGGGCGATGCGGATGGCCGCGGCCGCGCGGGTGACGCCGCCGTGGTCGACGACGGCGAGGAAGTACTCCAGCTGGCGCAGGTCGACCGTCATCGCCCCGCCCGGCACCTGGTGCGGGCGTGCGCCACGAACGCGCGGGCGGCCGGCGACAGTGGACCGGGCCGGTGCACCAGCCCGTACGCCTGCCGCAGCGGCGGGTCGACCGGGCGCACGACGGCGCCGAGCGAGGCGGCCGCGTGCGCGGTCTCCCGCACCAGGAAGGCGGCGCCGGCGCCGCCGAGGACGAGCGGCGCGAGCGCCTCCGGATGCGCCACCTCGACCACCAGCCGGGTGCGGACGCCCTGATCGCGCAGCGCCCGCTCGACGTCGTCCCGTTGCCAGTTCCCACGCGGCACCCCGAGGACGTCGGCGCCGTGCAGCCGGGCCAGCGGCACGGCGTCACCCGGGCCGACGTCGGTGCCGGGCGGGAACGCCAACCACAGCTCCTGCACGCCGAGTTCGACCACGTGGAGCCCGAGGTGCGGCAGGGGCAGGTGGGTCAGGCCCAGCTCGCTGTGCCCGTCCCGGACGAGGATGTGCAGGCCGTCGTCGGTCTCCGGCTCGTCGATGTGGACGACGATGTGCGGTTTCTCGCGCCGGAAGGAGCCGACCAGGGAGGCTCCCGGGTAGGCCGCCAGCACGGGCACGGCGACCAGGTCGAGGGCGGGCGTGGCTCGGGCGCGCGACCCCACCGCCTCGCGGGCGGCGGTGATGCCACGCAGCATCTGCCGGGCCGGGCCGACGAAGGCCCTGCCCGCGTAGGAGAGCACCAACCCGTGCGGGACCCGGTGGAACAGCTCGGCGCCGAGTTCGCGTTCGAGCGCGCGCATCGACTGCGACAGCGTCGGCTGGGCGACGTCGAGGGCCGAGGCCGCCCGACTGAAGCCACCGTGCTCGGCTACCGCGAGGAAGTAGGAGACCTGCCTGACGTCCAATGCGTTCCCGATGACTCAGCTAGGGCCCGGTCAGCACGGATGTTACCGGTAGGTCACCGCGCAGTGCTCCCTGCCGTGATCGTTCCTCCCCACCGCCGCGCCGCTACAACCGGATGGAGGCGGTGGCCGCCGCGCCGGCCCCGGCACTGTTGACGGCCCGCACCGTGACGGTGTAGGTGGTCTTGCGGGACAGGCCGGAGAAGGTGGCAGTCGTGGTGCCGGCGGGCAGCGTGAGGAACCGGCCGCCCGGTTCGAGGGTGACCTCGTAGCCGGTCACGGCAGCGCCGCCGTTGTAGGCGGGCGGTGACCAGCGGGCGGTGATCGACGAGCCCGACTTGCGCAGCTGCAGGGCCTCGGGCGCACCGGGTGGGCTGGTGCCGCCCGGGCCCGTCTCGTAGGCGCCCATGTCGATGCGGGCGACGCCGTCGCCGTTGCCGTCGGTGACGCGCGGGGCGCCGGCCAGGTCGGTCGCGGTGAGCCAGTAGTCGCCCACCGGGTAGCCGGCGTCGACGGCAGCGGACTCGGGGCGTACCCGGAAATCGGAGCCGGCGGCCACGAAGGCCGGGTCGGCGTCCACGACGCCGCCGGCGCCCGGGGCGACGCCGCACGGTCCGGACTCGCCCTCGTAGAGTGGCGCGGACCTGCCGTTCCAGACCAGGCTGTCCGTCATGCCCCACGGGTCCGGCAGCGGGCCGCGACACCGCAGCACCGGCGAGCCCGCTCCGGCGACCAGCGCGCTGCCGGCGATCTGCACCGGCGCTGCGTACCACAGGTCGATGGCGGGCCCGCCGCCGCTGACGATGGTGTTGTTGACGACGTTGAGGCCGAGCCCTTCACCGGGCAGGGAGGACGGCAGCGAACCACCGATGGCGGCCTTGTTGTTGCCTTCGATGAGGTTGCCGACCAACTCGACGGCGTTCGCGTTCACCAGGGCGATCCCGCCGCCCTCGCCCCCGATGGCCTCGTTGTCACGGATGATGTTGTGCTCGATCCGCACCCGGCCTGCGGCGTAGAGCCCGATGCCGCCGCCGTTGTGCTGCTTGTTGCGCTCGATGGTGTTGCCGCGAATCAGCGGGATGCCCGGGTTGTCGTCCCCCTGGATGCTGATGCCGCCGCCGTACGGGTAGTAGCAGCCATCCACGGCGTTGTCGCGGATGATGTTGTTCTCGATCAGCGGCGCACTGAACTCCGCGTAGATCGCGCCGCCGCCGCAGAGCCGCGTCTGTTCCACCACGTTGCCGACGATTGACGGGTCGGCGTACCAGGACCACACCGCCCCTTCCGGGTAGGGCCACTCCGCCGGCCCCCTGCCGCCGTGCCGGATGGTGAACCCTTCGACCCGCGCCGCGCGGGTCTCCCCGCCGGTGAACCGCACCGCCGGGGCGACGCCTCCGCCGTCGAGCAGGGTCACGCTCGGGCCGCCGGTCGACTTCAGCGTCACGTCCTTGCCGCGGAACGTCAGATTCTCCAGGTACGTCCCTGGTTCGACCAGGACCGTGCCGCCAGCCGGAGCCGCGTCGAGGGCGGCCTGGATGCTCTCTCCCGAGCTGACCAGTGTTCCCGTGGCCGCCGCTTGCACGGGACCGCCAGGAAGCACGACATTCGTCGTCAATGCCACGAGGGCGACAGCGAGCCGCAACATGTCCGGACTGTACCCCTGCACCCGCGCCGCCGCCGATCGTTCCTATCGCGACACTGCCCGCTCGTGCGGCGGGCCAGCCGTAGCGTGGCCGGCTGGGCTGATCGGCGCTCGCCGAAGTGTCACAGCCGAGCCCTAGCCTTTCGCTGACCACAGTCGAAGGAGGCCGTTCCCATGCTCGACCACCTGGGCATCCAGTGCCGTGACGTGTCCGCCAGCGCCGCGTTCTACGACGCCGTCCTCGCCGCGTTGAGCGCGCGCCGGCTGATGGAGTTCGGCGACGTGCTCGGCTACGGCGTCGACCGGCCGGACTTCTGGCTCAGCCCCATGACGTCCCCGGGTGCGGCTCACGAGGCGCACATCGCCTTCACGGCGCCGGATCGCGCCGCCGTGCAGGCGTTCCACGACGCCGCGGTCGCCGCCGGCGCCGAGGTGCTGCACGCGCCCCGGCTCTGGCCGGAGTACCACCCGACCTACTTCGGCGCGTTCGTCCGCGACCCGGACGGCAACAACGTCGAGGCCGTCTGCCACGCCCCGGAGTGACGAGGCCGGCGGCCTAGCCGGGATCCCGCCTCGGGTACGCGCGCACCGCGCGCTCCCACTGGTCGGCGGCGGTCAGCACCTGCGCGGCGGAGACCCGCAACGGCACGGGATACACCTGGGCCAGCGGCGGCCGTTCGATCCACGGCGGCAGCGACTCGTAGGAGAAGACGGCGGTCAGCTCGACCCGTCCCACGCCGGTGACCAGCGACTGGAAGCTCAAGTTCGGCTCCACCGCGTGCCAGGCGGCGCGGTCACCGAAATCCGCCACACCCTGCCGCCGCAGCCACCCCGCGAGGTCCACTGCCTCCTCCGTGGTCATACACGGCTGCCGCCAGGACCAGGCGCGGCCGCCTGCGGTACGCACCTCGGCGGCGACGAACAGCCAGTCGTCATCGTCGGGAGTCTCCGGCGGCGGCCCCTGGTAGCCGGTCGGTCGGAGGCGCAGCCACGCACCGTCGTCCGATCGGATCTCCACGGCTCAGCCCCGCCCGAGCAGGGTGACGGCCTGCGACAGCCAGTGCGGCACGTCGGCGTCGTGGTACACCCGCTCGCTCGGCTCGATCCCGGCGAGGAAGGCCGCGTACACGGCCGCCGACCGCAGCGCCGCGACCGGCCGCAGCAGCTCCACGGCCCGTTCCGGCTCGCAGCCGGGCGCGTCGGCCCGCCACCGGGCGCACCAGGCGGCCACCAGCGCGTCCGAGGCGTCGGCAGGAAGCCCGATGGTCAGTACCAGGATGTCGAAGGCCGGGTGCCCGACGAACGAGTCGCCCCAGTCGATGATGACCCGCCGGTCACCGTCGCTGCGGACGTTGCCGGGGTGCAGGTCGCCGTGCACCAGGGTGTCCGGCATGCCACACCGCCGGGCCTGCGCCAGCCGCTCCTCCAGCCCGTCCAGCACGGTGTCGGCGTGGTGCGGGGCGAGCGCGGCGCGGATCCAGCGGGCCAGGGCGGCGCCGCGCAGGTCGGGCACCCCGGCCGCCACCAGGTCGTCGGTGAGGGGCAGCGCGCGCATCTGGAGGGCGTGCTGGTCGGCGGCGATGGCGTCGCGTTCGGCCGGGTCCGCCCCGTAGCGGTCCTCCCCCGGCACGTGGTCGAGCAGCATCCGCCCGTCGTCGCCCGCGGCGAGCAGCGGCGGCACCAGGCCGGGCGTGACCGCGCCGAGCCGGCGCAGCACCGCCGCCTCGTGCCGGAAGAAGCCGGGTACCTGCTTGAGCCAGGCCGGGCCGTGCGGACCGTCGAGCCGCCAGATCGCCGACAGGTTCCAGGTGCGCCGCTGCGCCACCTCCTTCGCCGGCCGGCCGAGGCGGTCGAGGGCGGCGGTGGCCCACCCGACGGTGGCGGCCGGTCCGCCCGGCTCGGCGTAGGGCGCGCGCAGCGGGTGCGGCGGGAGTTCCAGGTCCACCGGTCGCAGCGGCACGGCGGGTGGGGCGGCCACCTCGGCCAGGTACGTCACCGCGCCGCCGATCCCCGGCCGGTCGCTGACGCCGGACAGCAGCCGCAGCACCGCGACCTCGACGGGCGCACCGCAGACGACCGCGTCGACCTCCTGCCACCAGGGAGTCGGCACCTCGTACGGAGGCAGTGCCCCGAGCAGCCGGCCGGCGGGGTCGACCAGGACGAGGGTCACGGTGCGGGTCACGGTCGCCGACGGTAGTGCCGGGGCGAGGTCAGCGGCGAGCGGTTATCGCACCGGGTCGTGGGTGCCGCGCGGCACTGCGGGCCGGCACC